>NZ_CP108093.1:4424166-5108333 GCF_036188265.1 Streptomyces sp. NBC_00247
CACGGGGCCTAGAAGGAAATCAAACAGTGACTGAGCCTGTCGGAGGCTTGTTCGCGTGACCTCCGGGGCTGAGAAAAGCGTAGCGAACTGCACTCGGAGAAGCCCTGGTTCCGCACCGTTGGACGCGGGTTCGATTCCCGCCATCTCCACAACCCCATGTAAACCTCTGCCCCGCGAGTTCGCTCGCGGGGCAGAGGTTTTTTCCGTGGAGATCCGGATTTCTTCCGTGGAGATCCGGATCAGGACGTCGGATTCAGAGCCGGGACAGCTCGTCCACCGGGTCGTCCAGGCCCGGCGGGCCCTGGGAGAGCGCGGTGAAGTGGAGCTGGGGGCCGTGCTGGTCCATGTTGTCGCGGGCCGCCCGGCCGCCGTGGGAGAGCGGAGCCACCTCCACGCAGTCGCCCTGCCGGCCCCTCTGCCGTGGCCTTGACGAAGGGGCCGACGACGGTGGGAGTGGTGGTCATGATGTGTTCCTCTTGTCCTGTTCGGTGCGCATGAACGGCATGATCTCGGTGATGCGCGTCAGTGAATCGGCAGGGCTCAGGGCGCTCGCCCGGAGGTTGTCGAAGGCGTCGGAGAAAGCGTCGAGCTGCCCGGACTGATCCATGAACAGTGTTCCGGTCGGATTTCCACACAGGCGATGCTGGGTTCCGCCGGAAAGTCGAAGAGCACGAAGGGGCTTTGAACTCCCGCATGCGCTCCCGCGTCGAACAGCAGCACGTGGAGCGTGATGTTGCGGCGTTCGGCCAGCCGGGTCAGCCGGGTCAGCCGGGTCAGATGGTGGAGCTGGTCGAGCATCACCGTGCGTCCGCCGACGATCCGCCGCAGAGCGCCCTCGGTCACGATCGCCCAGATCCTCGGCGGGTGTTCGCCGTCCAGGATGGACCGGCGCTCCCTCCGCACCTCGATCAACGAGTCCGCGTGTCCGGGCGGGAGGACCGCGGGACCTGCCGTGATGATGTGGCGGGTGTGGAGCAGACAGACCCGTTCACCCCGTCGACGAACGGCGACGCGCTCAAGGAAGGCGACCTCGCCGCCCGTGACCTGGCCGAGGCGCTGAAGCTCGCCCACATCGCCCTTCCTTCGCCGCGGGGCGACTTCCCCACCATCACCGACAAGCCGCTGGTGCAGCTCGGTGGAGCCTCGGCCGAACTGGTCCGCGAACCGGCGGCCCGGATCAGAGAGCGGGCGTAGGCGGTGGGTATGAGGCCCACGCCCGCAGACCCTGTCGCCTTCGGGTCACCGCACCGGACGGGCGGTGGATCAGCTCGGGTTGTCCCCGTGGGTCAGGGTCTCCCAGGCCACGAAGAGGTTGTTGCTGCCGGCCGGGCGGTTCTGCTCGGTCAGGGCCTGCGTGTTGGTCATCGCGATGCCCAGGCGGTTGTGCAGGGCGTTGTAGCCGACCTCGGTGACGGGGCCGAGGCCCAGGTTCAGCGAGCCGCCGCAGAGCCAGCTCGGGACGGCCTCGCCGCGCTGGTACTTGGACTGGAAACCGAGGGCCTGGCGCAGCCGCTCGCCGACGTCCGTGCCGTAGAGGTCCTGGCCCTGGATGCGGCTGGTCTCCGCGATGTGGGAGATGGCCGAGATGCCGTATCCGGTGTGCGTGAAGTCGCGGCACGTTTCCTGGGTGAGCCCGGTGACGAAAGTGGACTGGCCCTGCCAGTAGCTGACGATCTTCGCGGTGGTGTCGAGGTTCTGGCTCGGCACGGTCTTGGGCACCGTGCCGTCCGAGGCGAGGTAGACGTACGCCGCCGTGCGGGTGCGGAACTTCGCGAGCGCCTTGTCGTAGGAGGTCTTGTCCTCCAGGAAGACGGAGATGCCGACGGCCGCCTCCATCATCGACAGCTCCCAGTTGCCGTTGGAGTTCGAGCCGTTGATGACCTGCGGCAGGTAGACGTTGCGCAACATGGTCGAGAAGCGGGCGGAGTTGGGCCACGTCCCGGTGTACGTGTACGTGATGATCTCGGCGGCCTTGGGCCACGAGGAGCCCGCCCAGCCGGTCTGCAGCGGGGCGTTGCTGTTGGTGTGGCTGGTGATCGTCGCCGACCAGGCGTCCATCAGCTCGATGGACTTCTTCGCGTACCGCTCGTCGCGGGTGATGTACCAGGCGAGCGCGTCGGTGTACGCGGCGATGGCGTCCTCGCGCTCGTCCGTACAGCCGTTGTTGGGATTGGAGTACGAGCCGCACTCGACGGTCGCGCGAGGCTTGGCGGTGCGGCTCAGGCTCGCGTAACCGCTCGCCATCATCTGGTCGTACGCGCCCTTCCAGGGCTGCGCGCCGGCGTTGACCTTGGCGCGGGCGAAGTCCAGCTGATCCTGGGAGACGGCGACTCCGGGGTGGGTGAAGGTGGCCGGTGCGGCCTCGGCGCGCGGGGCGCCCGGACCGGAGAGGAAGCCGACGACGAGTGCGGCGGTCGCGGCGGCCACGGTGAGGAGGAGGGCGGGACGCCCGGGGCGGCGGCGGACCGCCTGGACGGGTGCGGGGGGAACTGGCATGTGGGGGCCATCCGTTCTCGTACGTGAACGAAGCACTGGGGGTTGAACACGCCTGCTGGCCGGTGACCATAGGTACAGACCAGAAAGCCGTCAAGACCGCCCGACAGACCCCCAGCTCAGCCAATGTTCATGTACGTGAACTCGATCGCCCCTGTGTGGGTCGGCTGGTAGTTCAGCTGGTGGGGACGTCGGTCCGCTTCCTGCGGCCCGCCCGCCCCGTCCCGAGGGCCGAGACCACGAGCGCGAGTCCGG
Organism: Streptomyces sp. NBC_00247; assembly: GCF_036188265.1. NCBI lineage: Bacteria > Bacillati > Actinomycetota > Actinomycetes > Kitasatosporales > Streptomycetaceae > Streptomyces > Streptomyces sp. NBC_00247. The sequence continues at coordinate 4,426,915 of NZ_CP108093.1, forward strand.
CGGCGCAGGCGGGAGCGGCGTACCCGGGGATCGTGCCGCCGTGCTCCACCAGCCACCCGCCGGTGGCCGATCCCGCGGCGACACCGCCGAGCAGCGCGGTCACCGCGAGCGTCATGCCCTCATTCAACTGGGCCGCCGGGGTGAGGCGTTGGACCAGCGTCATGCCGGTCACCATGGTCGGCGCGGTGGCCGCCCCCGCCGCCAGCAGACAGAGCCCGAGGGCGAGGAGCGAGCCGGTGGTGGCGACCGCCAGCAGCGGCAGACACATCAGCGCGGTCATCGCGGCGAGGCAGGCCACCAGTCGTCCGGAGAGGTTACGTGCCGGGCGCAGCGCTCCGTAGAGCAGACCGGCCACGCAGGAGCCGGTGGCCTGGAGGGCGAGGACGGCGCCCCCGGCGTGCGCGATCGAGACGACCTCCATCGTGCCGAAGACCGCACCCGTAGCCAGGAAGACCGCGAGCAGGGCGGGCATGCCCGGGGAGCGGAACGGGGAGCGCGTCCGGACCGTACGGGGAGCGACCGGCGGCTCCGTGGAGCGCTGGGCCGCGAAGATCAGGATGCCGGTCGTCATCAGCACCGCCCCCGTGACCGTGCCCGCCTCCGGGAAGAGGGTGCCGCAGGCAGTGGCGGCGAGGACCGGGCCGAGCATGAAGCAGAGTTCGTCGGCGGCCTGTTCGAAGGAGTTGGCGGTGTGCAGGGCGGCCGGGTCGTTCCGGAGCAGATGCGACCAGCGGGCCCGGGACATCCCTCCCGTGTTGGGGGCGGTGGCCGTGGCGGAGTACGCGACGAAGAGGGTCCAGGCGGGGGCGTCGAGGCGGACGCAGAGCGCCAGGACGAGGGCTCCGGACGCGGCGAGAGCGGTTGCGGGCACCGCGATCCGGGCCTGGCCGTACCGGTCGACCAGTCGGGCCGTCAGGGGCGCCACCACCGCCGTCGCGACCAGGCCCGTCGCGGTCACCGCTCCTGCCAGGGCGTACGAGCCCCGCGACCCGGCGATCATCAGCACCGCGCTGACGCTGAACATCCCCATCGGCAGCCGGGCGAGCAGGTTCCCCGCCGTGAAGGCGCGGGCGCCCGGGGTGCGGAGCAGTCGCAGATACGCGCTGCCGGGTGCGGGCCGCCCGGGTATCGCGGGCGCGGCAGACGCGGCAGACGCGGCGGACGCGGCGGCCCGGGGGGCCCCGGGGGCCCCGGGGGACCCGGGGGACCCGGGGGAGGCGGGAGAGGGGGAGGGGGAGGGGGAGGGGGCGGGAGAGGGGGAGGGGCAGGGTGGGGCGGGAGTGGTGGCGGGGGCAGGATTCGGCACCCTGGCAGTCTCGGCCGCCCTCCGTCGTCCGGTCCAACACCGGCTCCGGCCCGATTCACGCACCTGTGTTGTAGATTTCCCCGGTGACCGTCCCCGACCTCGATCCCCGGCTGCTGCGCGCCTTCCTCGCCGTCGCCGAGGACCTGCACTTCACCCGGGCCGCCGCCCGCCTCTTCGTGGCCCAGCAGGCGCTGAGCCGGGACATCCGCAGGCTGGAGCGGCTGCTCGGTGCCGCGCTGTTCGTCCGTACGACCCGGCAGGTCGTCCTGACCCCGGACGGCGAACGGCTCGTCCCGCACGCCCGCCGGGTGCTCGACGCGCACGCCGCGCTGGGCGCCGCCTTCGCCGACCAGGCGGCCCGGCCGCTCCTGGTGGACCTGAACACGGACGGGATGACGGCCGCCCGGGTGCTGGACCGGGCACGCGAACTCGCCCCGGAATGCGAGCTGATGGCGCGCTTCGAGTCCGGGCTCACCTGGGCCGCCGGGGAGATCCTCGCCGGACGGCTGGACGCCTCCTTCGGGCGCGCCGGCGGGCTCGATCCCGCGGTGCTCGCCGGGCTCCACGTGCAGCCGGTGCGCTACGAGCCGATGGCCGTCCTGCTGCCGTCCACTCACCCTCTCGCCGCACGCGAGGTCGTCGCCCTCGCCGATCTGGCCGGGGAAACCGTCTACGCCGGGGCGGGCAATGCGCGCACCCGGGAATGGACCGACCTCGCCGCACTCCTTTTCGAAGAGTGGGGCATCCATCTGGCACCACCCACTCCGCTTGCCGTAGGGGTGGCCGAATTTCAACGGATCATGGCGAAGGCAGGGCACCCGGTGCTCGCGGTTGTCGGTTTTCCTCCGCTTCCGGGTACCGTGCTCCGCCCCCTCGTGCGCCCCGTCCCACTCTCTCCGCTCCTGCTGGTCCACCGGAAGGGGATGCGGCACCCCGGTCTGGACGCACTCCGTACGGCCGCCGTTCAACTTCAGTCGTCAGAAGGGTGGATGGTACGCCCACCTGGTTCCTGGCTGCCCGAAACGGATGCCGCGACGATGGCGTACCAGGGGTGAAGGACAACCCGATCCGGGGACATTGGCGTCAGCATCGTGCGCTACATTCATCAGTCCGGGCACAAGGTGAACGTGGTGCGCGGACGGGGTGGGGACCCAGTCCGACGGCATGAAACCAGTCATTCATGTGTGCCGGAAACACTGAGTGGGGGATGTGCGAACACCTGTGGAAAATTGGCGAGAAGGCACCCGGACCGGGCACAGCCACGAGCCGCACGACGTGACGATCCAGCTGGACGGGCTGGGGCGTCAACTCTCCGAGCTCAAGACCGAACCCGGCACTCCGGAGGCTTCGGACGGCCCCGTCTTCGTGGACGAGAGCGGACGCCGGAGCAAGAACTTCCGAAGGGCCGGCTGGCTGGTGGCCGCGGCCTGCACCGTCTTCGCCGCCGTCCTCGTCTCCTCGCTCTTCGGCGGCAGCTCGGTCGCGCCGTGGCTCCCGCTCACCAGCCAGGAGCAGAAGAAGGCCGACGAGGACAAGGGCGCGGACACGCCCGCCGCGGACCCGTCCAGCTCGACCGATGTCGCCGGCATCACCGACCCGGGCGCGACCAACGGCCCGACGCCCGGCGCCGGAGCCACGGGCGCGGCTTCCCCGGGCGCCACCGGATCGTCGGCGAACGCCTCCACCGGCGCGTCCGCCTCCGACCCGGCCGAAAGCCCCGCCGCGGGCAAGCCCGCCGGATCGTCCGCGACCACCGGCGGCGGATCGAGCCCCAAGCCTTCCGCGTCGGCCTCGGCGTCCGCGCCGCCCACCGACACCACCCCGACGGACCCGGTCGACCCGCCCGTCACGCCGACGACAGCCCCCACCACCGAGCCGCCGGTCGTATCACCAGAAAGCAGCACCCCGTAAATGACTCAGCCCGCACCGCTGGTCAGGAACCGCCGCAAGGCCAAGGCCAAGCGCAGGTTGCCGCTGCGCTACCTCCTGCCGTTCCTGCTTCTGGTGGCCCTGCTCGCCATGCTCGTGCTGCGCGGTTACGTGAACAGCGAGATCGCCGCCGACCACCGCGTCCGCAACCCCGTCGGGACCGACCAGGTACCCGAGCACATCCTCGACGGCGGTCCCGTCATCGACGCCCGGTCGAAGACCGAGCCCGCCACCTCGGTGCGCATTCCCGACCACCACATCGTGCTGACCTTCGACGACGGCCCGGACCCGGAGTGGACGCCCCGGGTGCTGGACAAGCTGAAGGAGTACCACGCCCACGGCGTGTTCTTCGTCACAGGCACCATGGCCTCCCGCTACCCGGAACTCGTCCGGCGCATGGTGGACGAGGGCCACGAGGTCGGGCTGCACACCTTCAACCACCCCGACCTCTCCTACCAGTCCAGCAGCCGGATCGACTGGGAGCTCTCCGAGAACCAGCTCGCCCTCGCGGGCGCCGCCGGTGTCCACAGTTCCCTCTTCCGGCCGCCGTACTCCTCGTTCGCCGACGCGATGGACGACAAGTCCTGGCCCGTCGCCCAGTACATCGGCAGCCGCGGCTACCTCACCGTCGTCAACGACACCGACAGTGAGGACTGGAAGCGCCCCGGCGTCCGGACGATCATCAAGAACGCCACGCCCAAGCACGGCAAGGGCGCGATCATCCTGATGCACGACTCCGGCGGCGACCGCTCCCAGACACTGGCCGCGCTCGACCGCTTCCTGCCCTCCATGCAGGAGGAGGGGTACGAGTTCACCAACCTGACCACCGCGCTCGGCGCCCCGAGCGCGCTCACCCCGGTCAGCGGGGCCGCGCTCTGGAAGGGCAAGACCTTCGTCACCGCGGTGGGCTTCTCCGAGGACGTCACCGGCGTCCTGGTGGCCGGTCTCTCCGTGGTCGGCGTCCTCGTCATCGGCCGCTTCGGCCTGATGCTGCTGCTCTCCTTCGTGCACGCCCGCCGGGTCCGCCGCAGGAACTTCCGCTGGGGCGACGCCCCCGTCTCCGGCCGGGTGTCCGTGCTCGTGCCCGCGTACAACGAGCGCAAGTGCATCGAGGCGACCGTCCGTTCCCTCATGGCCAGCGACCATCCGATCGAGATCATCGTCATCGACGACGGCTCGACCGACGGCACCGCCGACGTCGTCGAAGCCATGCGGCTGCCAGGCGTCCGCGTGGTGCGCCAGCAGAACGCGGGCAAGCCCGCCGCGCTCAACAACGGCATCGCGCACGCCCGGTACGACATCGTCGTGATGATGGACGGGGACACCGTCTTCGAGCCGTCCACCGTCCGCGAACTCGTCCAGCCCTTCGCCGACCCCAAGGTCGGCGCGGTGGCGGGCAACGCCAAGGTCGGCAACCGCGACTCGCTCATCGGCGCCTGGCAGCACATCGAGTACGTGATGGGCTTCAACCTGGACCGCCGGATGTACGACGTCCTGCGCTGCATGCCCACCATCCCCGGCGCGGTCGGAGCCTTCCGCCGCACCGCGCTGGACCGGGTCGGCGGCATGAGCGAGGACACCCTCGCCGAGGACACCGACATCACGATGGCCCTCCACCGCGACGGCTGGGACGTCGTCTACGCGGAGAACGCCCGCGCCTGGACCGAGGCACCGGAGTCCGTGCAGCAGCTGTGGTCCCAGCGCTACCGCTGGTCCTACGGCACCATGCAGGCCATCTGGAAGCACCGCGGCGCCGTCTTCGACCGGGGGCACTCCGGCCGTTTCGGCCGCGTCGGCCTGCCGTTCGTCTCCCTCTTCATGGTGGTCGCCCCGCTGCTCGCCCCGCTCATCGACGTCTTCCTGGTGTACGGGCTGATCTTCGGCCCCACCGGCAAGACCGTCGCCGCGTGGTTCGGCGTGCTGCTGGTCCAGGTCATCTGCGCCGCCTACGCGTTCCGGCTCGACAAGGAACGCATGACCCACCTGATCTCCCTGCCGCTCCAGCAGATCCTCTACCGGCAGCTCATGTACGTCGTGCTGCTCCAGTCCTGGATCACCGCCCTCACCGGCGGCCGGCTCCGCTGGCAGAAACTGCGCCGCACCGGCGTCCTGGACGCCCCCGGCGCGGCACCGGGAGCACGCGCCGCCGCAGGCGCCGACCACCGGAGGCCCGTCGGATGAGCTGGAACGAACCCACCCCGAGCGGCGAGGACACCGCGCGACTGCGCGTACCCGCGCCCGCCGCGCACCGCCGCGCCCCGCAGGCCCGTCAGGCGCCCGGAGCCCCCGCGCCGTCACTGCCCTACGCCACCGGCCCCGGCAGCCACCTCGGCGACGGCACCGGCTCCGGGTACCCGGCCCCCGCCCCGCACCACGGGCGGCACGCCGGAGGCCCCGCCGTACCCGAGGCACCCGAGCCGGCGGACGCCGCCCCGGCGGCCCCGAAGCGGCCCGTCCGCGACCGCTACCTGGACGTGCTGCGTTCCGTCGCCCTGGTCCGCGTGGTGGTGTACCACCTCTTCGGCTGGGCCTGGCTGACCGTCCTCTTCCCGTCCATGGGCGTGATGTTCACGCTGGCCGGATCGCTGATGGCCCGCTCGCTGGCGCGCCCCGCCTGGAGCGTCATCCGCAGCCGGGTGCGGCGGCTGCTCCCTCCGATGTGGCTGTTCTCCGCCGTCGCGCTGCCGATGATGTTCTGGCTCGGCTGGAAGCCCGTGAAGGAGGAGGGGCTCTGGTGGTTCGTCCGCCTGGCGAGCTACGTCCTGCCGGTCGGTTCCCCGCCCTACCCCGAGGAGAGCGGCTCCGAGGGCGGCTGGCTCGAAATCACCTGGGCCGACCAGGCGGCCGGCCCGCTCTGGTACATCCGTGCCTACCTGTGGTTCGTGATCGCGTCCCCGCTGCTGCTCAAGGCGTTCCGCAAGATGCCCTGGGCGACGATGCTCGCGCCGATCGGCCTCACCGCGATCTTCGGCACCGGTCTGGTCACCATCCCGGGCGCGACCGGCGAAGGAGTCGTGGACTTCACGGTGTTCGCCTCCTGCTGGATCCTCGGCTTCGCCCACCACGACGGTCTGCTGAAGCAGGTCCCGCGCTATCTCGCCGTCTCCTCGGCCGCGATCATCATGGGCTTCGGCATCTGGTGGGCCTCCGGACACCTCACCGAAGAGGGCTGGAACCTCGACGAGATCCCGCTCGCCCAGGCCACCTGGTCCTTCGGGTTCTGCCTGATCCTGCTCCAGTACGCCCCGTCGTGGGAGAAGCTGCCCGGCCGCCTCGCCCCGTACGACGGACTCGTCACGCTCGCCAACAACCGTGCCGTGACGATCTACATATGGCACAACCTGCTGCTCATGGCGACCGTGCCGTTGATAGACCAGATGTGGCGGATCGGCTGGGTCGACGAGCACCTCGGCCCCTACTCCGACGGCCTCTACACCGGGCTGAGCCTGGTCCTGATATGGCCGCTGATAGGGCTCGCGATCCTGGCCTTCGGCTGGGTGGAGGACGTCGCGGCGAAACGCAGGCCACGGCTCTGGCCGTCCGGCAAGCCCGCCCGGCCGACGCCCGTACCCGCGTCCGCCGGTGGTGGCCACCGGCACTGACCGGCCGCCGCGGCGCCCCCCCCGGCGGACCGTCCCGCGACATGTCGTCGTTCTCACCGGGCCGCCCCCGGCCCGGTGAGAGCAAGGTTGCGCACCGGTCACCTCGGGGCACGGCACGGTAACCCGCCTTCCCTAGCGTCGGAGACAACACCCCGACCCCCGTGGAGGCGCGTGATGGCTGGCCGTTGGATCGAGCACTGGGACCCGGAGGACGAGACCTTCTGGCAGCAGAAGGGCCGCCCGGTGGCCCGCCGGAACCTCTGGTTCTCCGTCCTCTCCGAGCACATCGGGTTCTCCGTCTGGTCCCTCTGGTCCGTGATGGTCCTCTTCATGGGCCCGGAGTACGGGATCGACCCTGCGGGCAAGTTCTTCCTGATCTCCACCGCCACCCTGGTCGGGGCGATCGTCCGCGTCCCGTACACCTTCGCCGTCGCCCGGTTCGGCGGCCGCAACTGGACGGTCTTCAGCGCCCTTTCGCTGCTGGTGCCGACCGCCGTCGCGTTCGCGGTGATGGAACCCGGCACCTCGTACGGCACCTTCGTGGCCGTCGCGGCCCTCGCCGGCATCGGCGGCGGCAACTTCGCCTCCTCGATGACCAACATCAACGCCTTCTTCCCCCTGCGCGAGAAGGGCTGGGCGCTCGGACTCAACGCGGGCGGCGGCAACATCGGCGTCCCCGTCGTGCAGCTCATCGGCCTGCTGGTCATCGGCACCGCAGGCGCCACCCACCCCCGGATCGTCCTCGGCGTGTACGTCCCGCTCATCGTGGTCGCCGCGCTCTGCGCCGCCCGGTACATGGACAACCTCGCGCCCGTACGGAACGACACCGGGGCCGCCAAGCAGGCGGTGCGCGAGGCGCACACCTGGATCATGGCCGTCCTCTACGTCGGCACCTTCGGCTCCTTCATCGGCTTCAGCTTCGCCTTCGGCCTGGTCCTCCAGACGCAGTTCGGCCGCACCCCGCTCCAGGCCGCCTCGCTCACCTTCATCGGCCCGCTGCTCGGCTCGCTGATCCGTCCCCTCGGCGGCAGGCTCGCCGACCGGCACGGGGGCGCCCGCATCACCCTCTGGAACTTCGCGGCCATGGCGGCGGCCACCGGAGTCGTCGTGTACGCCTCCGGCGCCGAATCGCTGCCGGTCTTCCTCGTCGGCTTCATCTCCCTGTTCGTCCTGTCCGGCCTCGGCAACGGCTCGACGTTCAAGATGATCCCGGGCATCTTCCACGCCAAGGCCGTCAGCCGCGGCCTGCGCGGCGAGGAGGCGGCGGCCGAGGGGCGGCGGCTCTCCGGGGCGGCCATGGGCCTCATCGGTGCGGTGGGCGCCATCGGCGGCCTCGCCATCAACCTGGCCTTCCGTCAGTCCTTCCAGACCTCTGGCGCCGGAACGGCCGCCTTCTGGTCCTTCCTCGCCTTCTACGCGGTGTGCTCGGCCCTCACCTGGGCGGTATACCTTCGCCGTCCGGTGACCGCTCCCGCCAAGGCCCCGCTCGGCTTCGCGGAGGTCTGACGGCGCCCGGCGGGCCGCCGACGGCCCCTCAGGGCGGCAACTCGATACGGGCCCCGGGCGTCGAAGGACGTAACGGGCGGGAAATACGGGGGAACCGAGCCTGTCACGCGGGGTTGGCAGTCTCGGTCCACCGCACAGCGGCAGCGACCGCGGGAACGAGAGCCGGGTAGATCACGCCATGCAGGAAGTCGAAGCCACACAAGGCCCCCTCGCGGGCTTCACGGTCGGAGTGACCGCGGCCCGGCGGGCCACGGAGCTCGGCACGCTGCTCCAGCGCCGCGGAGCCCAGGTCGTCCAAGCCCCCGCGTTGCGGATCGTGCAGCTCGCGGACGACAGAGAACTGCTCGCCGCCACCGAGGAACTGATCGCCCACGCCCCCGACGTCGTGATCGCCACCACCGCCATCGGCTTCCGGGGCTGGGTCGAGGCGGCCGACGGCTGGGGCATCGGCGAACAGCTGCTGGACCGGCTGCGCGGCGTCGAACTCCTGGCGCGCGGACCCAAGGTGAAGGGCGCCATCCGGGCGGCCGGCCTCACCGAAACCTGGTCGGCCGCCTCGGAGTCCATGGCCGAGGTGCTGGAACGGCTCCTCGACGAGGGCGTGGACGGCCGCCGCGTCGCCCTCCAGCTGCACGGCGAACCGCTCCCCGGATTCGCCGAGAGCCTCCGCGCCGCAGGCGCCGAGGTCATCGACCTCCCCGTCTACCGCTGGATGCCCCCGCAGGACCTCGCCCCCCTCGACCGGATGCTCGACCTCACCGCCGCCCGCGGACTCGACGCGATCACCTTCACCAGCGCCCCCGCCGCGGCCTCCTTCCTCGACCGCGCCCAGACCCGCGGCATGGCCCCCGAGGTGCTCGGCGCCCTCCACGACGACCTGCTGGTCGCCTGCGTCGGCCCGGTCACCGCGCTGCCGCTCCAGGCCCGGGGCATCGAGACCGTCCAGCCCGAACGCTTCCGGCTCGGCCCGCTCGTCCAGCTCCTCTGCGCCCAGCTCCCCGCCCGCTCCCGCACCCTGCCGGTCGCGGGCCACCAGATCACCGTGCGCGGCCACGCGGCGCTCGTCGACGGGGCGCTGCGCCCGGTGCCCCCCGCGGGGATGGCCCTGCTGCACGCGCTGACCCGCCGCCCCGGCTGGGTGGTCTCCCGCGCCGACCTGCTGCGGGCGCTGCCCGGCAGCGGCTCCGACGAGCACGCCGTGGAGACCGCGATGGCCCGGCTGCGCTCCGCGCTCGGCTCGCCCCGACTGATCCAGACGGTGGTCAAGCGCGGCTACCGGCTGGCCCTGGACCCGGTGGCGGACACCAAGTACGGCGACTGAGCCCGGACTCCGCGCGGCACGGCGCCGAGCACCCACGACCCCGGCGCGCGGAGCCCGTACGGGGGCCCGGGCGCCAAAAGGCCGTGCGGAGGCCGGGGGTAGCGTGCCGGGATGACCGACGCACCGTACCCGCTCTCCGCCGGCAGATTCCTGCGCCCGACCACCGCCTCCGACGCCCCCGCGCTCGCCGGCGCGCTGCTGCGCAGCCGTACGTACATGGCCCCCTTCGAACCGGTGCGCCCCGACAGCTTCTACACGCCCGAGGGCCAGGCAGAACGCCTCGCCGGCCACCTCGCCGCGGGAGGACACGCCTGGGTCGCCGTCGACGAGGAGGACCGGGCGGTCGGCTCCTTCACCCTCTCCGGGGTGGCCCTCGGCGCGTTCCGCAGCGCGGTCTTCGGCTACTGGGTCGCGGTCGAGCAGGCCGGCCGGGGCCTCGCCACCGCGTCCGTCCGCCGGATCTGCGAGCTCGCCCGCGACGACCTCGGGCTGCACCGGGTCGAGGCCGGCGTCCTGCTGTACAACACCGCCTCGCGGCGAGTGCTGGAGAAGAGCGGCTTCGAGGAGTTCGGCCTGGCCCCCAAGTTCCTGTACATCGACGGGGAATGGCGCGACCACCGGCTCTTCCAGCGCATCCTGCACGACGAGCCCCCGCAGCTCTGACACAGGCACCCCGCGTCCGACCGGGTCCCGGTACGCGATCGGGGCGCCCCGCCTGATGCGCACCGGCCCCCCGTCGCGTACGGTTGACGGCTGCCCAACGCACGTCAGAAAGGGGCCTCGGTGGCCGCGCAGGATGCCGCTGTCGATTCTCTGCGGGACCGCGAGATCGGTGTCGAACAGGATCATCTGGACCGGGTCTACGACCGCCTCGAAGAGAAGATCGACGAGGCTCAATTCCTCATGCACGACGCCGTCAAGCGAGGCCAGGTCGGTACCCCCGGCGCCCTCGCCGAACGGGACGCCCAGGTGTTCCGGGCGGGCATTCACCTCAACCGGCTGCACAACGAGTTCGAGGACTTCCTCTTCGGCCGCGTCGACCTGCTCCTCGGCAAGGACGGCGAGCGCGGACCCGACGGCGCCTTCACCTCGGTCGAGCCCGCCGACGAGGCCGTACGTCCGGACGACACCGCGGACATCGCCGAGACGCTGCACATCGGCCGGATCGGCGTGCTGGCGGCCGACTACTCGCCGCTGGTGATCGACTGGCGTGCCCCCGCCGCCGCGCCCTTCTACCGCTCCACCCCCAAGGAACCCGGGCGCGTCGTGCGCCGCCGCGTCATCCGCTCCCGGGGCCGCCGCGTCCTCGGCGTCGAGGACGACCTGATGCGCCCCGAGCTGACGGCGTACCTGGACGGCGAGAAGCTGCCCGTCATCGGCGACGGCGCCCTGATGGCCGCGCTGGGCCAGGCCCGCAGCCACACCATGCGGGACATCGTCTCGTCCATCCAGGCCGAGCAGGACCTGGTCATCCGCGCCCCCGCCGCCTCCGTCACCGAGGTCACCGGCGGCCCCGGCACCGGCAAGACCGCCGTGGCCCTGCACCGCGCCGCGTACCTCCTCTACCAGGACCGGCGGCGCTACGCGGGCGGCATCCTGATCGTCTCGCCGACCCCGCTGCTCGTCGCCTACACCGAGGGCGTGCTGCCCTCCCTCGGCGAGGAGGGGCAGGTCGCCATCCGCGCGGTCGGCTCCCTCTCCGACGAGGCGGCCGGCGTCGAGGGCGCCACCACCTACGACGAGCCCGCCGTGGCCCGTATCAAGGGTTCCTCCCGGATGCTCCAGGTCCTGCGCAAGGCCTCCCGCGGCGCCCTGGACCAGCCCGCCCCGCGCACCGCGCCCGCTCCGGCGCCCCGCGAGGACGGCCAGCTCTCCTTCGGCGAGCCGGAGCCCGCGGCCGGCACCGCGCCCGGCGGCGCGAGATCCGCGACCCCCACGCGGCTGCGCGTCGTCGCCTTCGGCGCCCGCGTCGAGCTGGAGGCCGACGAGCTCCAGCGCATCCGCCACAACGCGCTGGGCGGCTCCGCCCCCGTCAACCTGCTGCGCCCGCGCGCCCGCAAGCTGCTGCTCGACGCGCTGTGGAGCAAGTCGTCCGGCCGGGGCCGCTACACCGATCCCGAGCTGGCCGCCGAACTCCGCTCCTCCTTCGACGACGACGTCTCCACCGAGACCCCGTTCCTCGAATTCCTGGACGCCTGGTGGCCGGAGCTGACCCCGCGCGGGGTGCTCGCCGCGATGGCCGACGAGAAGCGGCTGGCCCGCTGGTCCCGCCGCGTCCTCAACCAGGGCGAAGTGCGCCGCCTCTCGCGCTCCCTCAAGCGGCTGGGCGCGGACGGCAAGGGCCCCCTCTCCGTGCACGACGTGGCGCTCCTGGACGAGCTCCAGGCCCTGCTGGGCGCACCCGCGCGGCCCCGCAAGAAGCGCGACCTGGACCCGCTCGACCAGCTCTCCGGCCTGGAAGAGCTGATGCCGCAGCGCGAGGAGACCCGCCGCGAGCGGGCTGAACGCCTGGCGGAGGAGCGCACCGAGTACGCGCACGTCATCGTCGACGAGGCGCAGGACCTGACGCCCATGCAGTGGCGGATGGTCGGGCGCCGGGGCCGGCACGCCACCTGGACCATCGTCGGTGACCCGGCACAGTCCTCCTGGTCCGACCCGGACGAGGCCGCCGCCGCGCGCGACGAGGCGCTCGGCAACCGCCCCCGCCGCCGTTTCACGCTCACCGTGAACTACCGCAACCCGGCGGAGATCGCCGAGCTCGCGTCGAAGGTGCTGGCGCTCGCCATGCCCGGCATGGAGTCGCCGTCCGCCGTCCGCTCCACGGGCATCGAGCCGCGCTTCGCGACCGTGGGCGACCAGGAGCTCGCCGCGTGCGTCCGCGAGGAGGCGCGCCGGCTGCTCGACCGGGTCGACGGCACCGTCGGCGTGGTCGTGGCCATGAACCGCCGCGTCCAGGCCCGCGCGTGGCTGTCCGAGCTGGGGGAGCGCGTGGTGGCGCTCGGCAGCCTGGAGGCCAAGGGACTGGAGTACGACGCCACGGTGGTGGTCTCCCCGGCGGAGATCGCCGACGAGTCCCCCGCCGGGCTGCGCGTCCTGTACGTGGCCCTCACCCGGGCGACGCAGCAGCTGACGGTGGTCTCGGCCGCCGCCGACCTGCCCGACGAGGACGGGGTGCCGGACCTGCTGCGGGACTGACGGGCCGGGCGCCGCAAGGGATTTCGCCCTGCGGCAGCCCGGTCACCGGGTCGCCGCAGGGGCCCGTACGGCCTCGGGAACACCCGCCGGGACGCGAACCGCGAGAGTCAACCCGCTGCGGGGGAATCACTTCTCACGGGTGTTTGTTAGCCTGGTGTCGGCACCGGCTCGATCCAAGCCCCCGGGCCCAACCTTCGTCGCTACGAGCGACCTCTTGCCGCGAGGCGAGCATGGCGGGTCGGTGCCGCTCACGTCATGGACAGGCCCGCGTCACCTCACGGTGGCGCGGGCCTGTTCTGCTTGGCGGGCACGGTCCACGGCCCCGGGATTCCCCCTCTCGCATCTCGGAAGTGATCTTTCGTACTGCGGCAGTGGTTACCGACTACTCGCCAGTAGGTGCGACGATCGTGGACGCGTGCGGGGCCCGGCCCCGCCGTCTAAGCAATGAAGCTCAGGAAAGCGAAGGACACGGCCATGGCAACGGCGCCCAGCGTCTCGTACTCGATGACGGTCCGGCTGGAGGTGCCCGCGAGCGGCACCGCGGTCTCCCAGCTCACCACGGCCGTGGAGTCCTCCGGCGGCTCGGTGACCGGCCTCGACGTGACCGCCTCCGGCCACGAGAAGCTGCGGATCGACGTCACCATCGCGGCGTCCTCCACCGCGCACGCCGAGGAGATCGTGGAGGGCCTGCGCGCCATCGACGGCGTCCTGCTGGGCAAGGTCTCCGACCGTACGTTCCTGATGCACCTCGGCGGCAAGATCGAGATGGCGTCCAAGCACCCCATCCGCAACCGTGACGACCTCTCGATGATCTACACCCCCGGTGTGGCCCGCGTCTGCATGGCGATCGCCGAGAACCCCGAGGACGCGCGCCGCCTGACCATCAAGCGCAACTCCGTCGCGGTCGTCACCGACGGCTCCGCCGTCCTCGGCCTCGGCAACATCGGCCCGATGGCCGCGCTCCCGGTCATGGAGGGCAAGGCCGCCCTCTTCAAGCGCTTCGCCGGCATCGACGCCTGGCCGATCTGCCTGGACACCCAGGACTCCGACGCCATCGTCGAGATCGTCAAGGCCATCGCCCCCGGCTTCGCGGGCATCAACCTGGAGGACATCTCCGCGCCGCGCTGCTTCGAGATCGAGGCCCGGCTGCGCGAGGCCCTCGACATCCCCGTCTTCCACGACGACCAGCACGGCACCGCCATCGTCGTGCTCGCCTCCCTCACCAACGCGCTGCGCGTGGTCGGCAAGTCCGTCGGTGACGTACGGGTCGTCATGTCCGGCGCCGGAGCCGCCGGTACGGCCATCCTGAAGCTCCTCATCGCCGCGGGCGTCAAGCACGCGGTCGTCGCCGACATCCACGGCGTGGTGCACGCGGGCCGCGAGGACCTGGTCGCCGCCCAGCCCGACTCGCCGCTGCGCTGGATCGCCGACAACACCAACCCGGAGGGCGTCACCGGCACCCTCAAGGAGGCCGTCGTCGGCGCGGACGTCTTCATCGGCGTCTCCGCCCCCAACGTCCTGGACGGCGACGACGTGGCCGCCATGGCGGACGGCGCGATCGTCTTCGCGCTGGCCAACCCGGACCCCGAGGTGGACCCGACGATCGCCCGCGAGACGGCTGCGGTCGTCGCGACCGGCCGCTCCGACTTCCCGAACCAGATCAACAACGTGCTGGTCTTCCCGGGCGTCTTCCGCGGTCTGCTCGACGCCCAGTCGCGCACCGTCAACACCGAGATGATGCTCGCCGCCGCCGGTGCCCTCGCCGACGTCGTCGCCGAGGACGAGCTGAACGCGAACTACATCATCCCGTCCGTCTTCAACGACAAGGTGGCCGGTGCCGTCGCCGGTGCCGTGCGCGCCGCCGCCAAGGCGGCCGCGGGCGCCGACGCCGCCCCCACCGGACAGCTCTGACCCGGGACACCCGAGCGACGGACCCCGGCCCCCGCGCGGCGCCCGGGCCCGGGTTCCGCGCGCGGTGCCGCGCTCCCGGCGCGACGCGCCGTACGGCGCGTCGCGGGTCGCCGTGTCCCAAACGCGCCTTTAGGGTGGCGGGCAGCGGGTACACGGTCGATCAGCGCCCGGGGCCCGGCATCCGCTGCGCACCGCTCCAGGAAGTCGACGGAACGTGACCATCGACGGACCGTGACGCTTTCCGTGTGACACCGGAGGGTTCCGGATTGGCTTTCCCGCCGCAGGTGGGGGCAGGATGCGTAATCGGGCGCGAGGGTCTGACATCAGACCCGGGTCCGGGGACTGTCAGAGGGCCCTGGCAGCATCGGCTTCGATCTCACGCCTCACAGGCAAGAAGAACACGGGAGTAACAACATGAACCGCAGTGAGCTGGTGGCCGCCCTGGCCGACCGCGCCGAGGTGACCCGCAAGGACGCCGACGCCGTGCTGGCCGCGCTCGCCGAGACCGTCGGTGAGATCGTCGCCAAGGGCGACGAGAAGGTCACCATCCCCGGCTTCCTGACCTTCGAGCGCACCCACCGTGCCGCTCGCACCGCTCGCAACCCGCAGACCGGCGACCCGATCAACATCCCGGCCGGCTACAGCGTGAAGGTCTCCGCGGGCTCCAAGCTCAAGGAAGCCGCCAAGGGCAAGTAAGTCCCACAGGCGCGTCGGAGGGCGGTCACCCGGACCAGGGTGGCCGCCCTCCGGCATATGCCCCCAGCCTGCTCACGCGAGTGGGCTGGAACCGCCCACGCTCGCCCGTAAGGGCCTGCGGCCCCCTCTCGGGGCCCCGTGGGCGCCCGAGGGCTCCCGCGCGGCGCAGGGGCCGTCCAGGGCGCTCCTGGAGCCGGGTGCGTGTATGGCTCACCTGTTCGGACGGGGTGCCCACGCCGCACACGCGTACGCGGGCGGGCTGCCCCCGCCGCACATGCGTAGCCGGGCGGGCTGCCCCCGCCGCACATGCGTGCCGGGCGGGGTGCCCACGCCGCGTACGCGTGAAGAGCCCGCCCCGCCCGCGTACGCGAGAAGCCCGCCGCCCCGGTCCCGCGCGATGCGGGCCGGGGCGGCGGGCTTCTCGGCCGGACGGGACCGGGAGCCGGTCAGACCAGCGCGCCGCCGGGCAGCTCGACCTTGGCGCCGAGCTTTTCGAGCTTCTCCATGAAGTTCTCGTAGCCCCGGTTGATCAGGTCGATGCCGTGGACCCGCGAGGTGCCCTCGGCCGCCAGCGCCGCGATCAGGTACGAGAAGCCGCCGCGCAGGTCGGGGATGACCAGATCCGCGCCCTGGAGCTTCGTCGGGCCGGAGACGACCGCGGAGTGCAGGAAGTTGCGCTGGCCGAAGCGGCAGTCGGAGCCGCCCAGGCACTCGCGGTACAGCTGGATGTGCGCACCCATCTGGTTGAGCGCCGAGGTGAAGCCGAGCCGGGACTCGTACACCGTCTCGTGGACGATGGACAGGCCGGTCGCCTGCGTCAGCGCCACCACCAGCGGCTGCTGCCAGTCGGTCTGGAAGCCCGGGTGGACGTCCGTCTCCAGCGCGATGGCCTTCAGCGGGCCGCCCGGGTGCCAGAAGCGGATGCCCTCGTCGTCGATCTCGAAGGCACCGCCGACCCGGCGGAAGGTGTTGAGGAAGGTCATCATCGAACGCTGCTGGGCGCCGCGCACGTAGATGTTGCCCCCGGTCGCGAGCGCCGCCGACGCCCAGGAAGCCGCCTCCAGGCGGTCCGGGATCGCCCGGTGGGTGTACCCGTCGAGCTTGTCGACACCGGTGATCCGGATGGTCCGGTCGGTGTCCATGGAGATGATCGCGCCCATCTTCTGCAGTACGCAGATGAGGTCCTCGATCTCCGGTTCCACGGCCGCGTTGGACAGCTCGGTGACACCCTCGGCGAGCACCGCCGTCAGCAGCACCTGCTCGGTGGAGCCCACCGAGGGGTACGGCAGCCGGATCTTCGTACCGCGCAGCCGCTGCGGGGCCTCCAGGTACTGCCCGTCCGCCCGCTTCTCGATCGTCGCGCCGAAGCGGCGCAACACGTCGAAGTGGAAGTCGATGGGCCGGCCGCCGATGTCGCAGCCGCCGAGACCGGGGATGAAGGCGTGGCCGAGGCGGTGGAGCAGCGGACCGCAGAAGAGGATCGGGATGCGGGACGAACCCGCGTGCGCGTCGATGTCGGCGACATTGGCGCTCTCGACGTGCGTCGGGTCCAGGACCAGCTCGCCCGGCTCCTCACCCGGGCGCACCGTCACGCCGTGCAGCTGCAGCAGACCCCGGACGACCCGCACGTCACGGATGTCGGGAACGTTGCGCAGCCTGCTGGGACCGCTGCCGAGCAGAGCGGCGACCATTGCCTTGGGCACCAGGTTCTTGGCGCCTCGGACGCGGATTTCGCCCTCCAGCGGGGTGCCGCCGTGGACAAGCAGGACATCGTCTGTGCCGGTCATGAATCTCGCGTTCCGGAGTGGTCGGGCAGGGGGCCGATGAAAAGGGTAATGGCCTCCTACCCTCCGCCCGGCAGGCGATGCGGCGTGTACCGGTGTAAGGAATCCGACGGGACACGCTCCGCGCGCCGCCCCTCGCGCAGCGTCACCGCATTGCCGGCCTCCCGGGCGTGCGCTCCCCCGTGCTCCCGCGCGCCCGAACCGTGGCCCCCGGGCGGTACCGCGGGACGGCCCGTTGGCCCCCGCGCGGGCCCGGGATGCGGGATCATCTCCCCATGACCGAGGTGTCCTCCCTCACAGGCCGGCTGCTGGTGGCCACACCCGCGCTCGCGGACCCGAACTTCGACCGCGCGGTGGTGCTCCTCCTCGACCACGACCAGGAGGGCTCGCTCGGCGTGATCCTCAACCGCCCCACCCCGGTGGAGGTCGGCGACATCCTCGAACCCTGGGCCGGCCTCTCGGGCGCGCCGGACGTCGTCTTCCAGGGCGGACCGGTGTCGCTGGACTCCGCCCTCGGCGTGGCCGTCATCCCCGGCGACGAGGGCCCGCTCGGCTGGCGGCGGGTGCACGGCGCGATCGGCCTGGTCGACCTGGAGGCCCCGCCGCAACTCCTCGCGGCGGCCCTCGGCTCGCTGCGGATCTTCGCCGGATACGCCGGCTGGGGCCCCGGCCAACTGGAGGCCGAGCTGGAGGGAGGCGCCTGGTACGTGGTCGATTCGGAGCCCGGCGACGTCGCCTCCCCGCAGCCGGAGAAACTCTGGCGTGCCGTCCTGCGACGCCAGCGCAGCGAACTGGCCATGATCGCCACGTATCCCGACGACCCTTCGCTGAACTGACGGCCGCGCTCTTCAGTACCCTTGGCGCTCATGAGCACTCTTGAGCCCGAGCGCGGGGCAGGTACGGGGACCCTCGTAGAGCCGACACCGCAGGTGTCGAACGGCGACGGCGACCACGAGCGCTACGCCCATTACGTCCAGAAGGACAAGATCATGGCGAGCGCCCTGGAGGGCACGCCCGTGGTCGCACTCTGCGGGAAGGTCTGGGTACCGGGGCGCGACCCCAAGAAGTACCCGGTCTGTCCGATGTGCAAGGAGATCTACGAGTCCATGGGCGCCGGCGGCGGCAAGGACAAGGGCGGCAACGACAAGAAGTAGTCGCGGGCGGTCCTCCCCCGTCGGGGAGCCGGCCTTCCCGGAACACCGGTCCCCGTGTCCCGCCGGGCACGGGGATCAGCTGTGCCCGGCGGTCCCCGGCGTGCTCGCCGCCCGCGTCCGGTGCCCTGGCCGCCCGCGTCCGGGCCCGTTCCCGGGCCCGTCCTCCTCGCCGTCTCCCGGTCCGGACCATTGGTTCCGTTTCCGGCCGGTCTGATGAAGGATGCGGCCCATGCACACGGACACGCTCAGCCCGGCAGGCATCCACGAGCCCGCCGACACCGTCACCGCCCTCGGCCTCGTACCGGCGCCCGCCCGCGCCCGCACCCGCGATGACGCCCCGTTCGTCCTGGACGCGGCCACCACCCTGTCCGCGGGCCCCGGTACCGGCTCCACCGAGCGGTGGCTGCGGTCCACGCTCGGCGCGGCCTACGGCCTCCCGCTCGCGGCGGGGCGGGCCGGCGGGCCCGGCGCGATCGAGCTGCTGACCGACCCCGGCCTGGAGCCCGAGGGCTACCGGCTGACGGCAGGGGCCACGACCGGCGTACGCATCACGGGCGGCGGCCCCGCCGGAGTCTTCCTCGGCGCCCAGACGCTCCGCCAGCTCCTCGGCCCCGGGGCGTTCCGCCGCGCCCCGCTCGCCCCCGGCGCCCGGCCCACCGTCCCTGCGGTCGGGATCGAGGACGCCCCGCGCTTCGCCTGGCGCGGCTTCATGCTCGACGTCGCCCGCCACTTCACGCCCAAGGACGACGTGCTGCGCCACCTCGACCTGCTGGCCGCGCACAAGCTGAACGTCTTCCACTTCCACCTCACCGACGACCAGGGCTGGCGCGTCGAGATCAAGCGGTACCCGCGTCTCACGGAGACCGGCGCCTGGCGCTCGCGCACCAAGTACGGCCACCGCTCCTCCGACCTCTGGGACGAGACCCCGTACGGCGGCTTCTACACCCAGGACGACATCCGCGAGATCGTCGCGTACGCCGCCGAGCGGCACATCCGGGTCGTCCCCGAGATCGAGATTCCCGGCCACTCGCAGGCCGCCATCGCCGCCTACCCGGAGCTCGGCAACACCGACGTCACCGACACCGCCGCCCTCACGCCGTGGGACCGCTGGGGCGTCAGCACCCATGTGCTCGCCCCCACCGAGGCCGTGCTGCGGTTCTACGAGGGCGTGTTCGAGGAGATCCTGGCACTGTTCCCCGCCGAGGTCTCGCCGTTCGTCCACGTCGGCGGCGACGAGTGCCCCAAGGACGAGTGGAAGGAATCCCCCGCCGCGCAGGCCCGGATCGCGGAACTGGGCGTCGGTGACGAGGACGGCCTCCAGTCCTGGTTCGTCCGCCACTTCGACCGCTGGCTCACCGCCCGGGGCCGCCGGCTCATCGGATGGGACGAGATCCTGGAGGGCGGGCTGGCCGAGGGCGCGGCCGTCTCCTCCTGGCGCGGTTACGCGGGCGGCGTCGCCGCCGCCGAGGCCGGCCACGACGTGGTGATGTGCCCGGTGCAGCAGGTCTACCTCGACTACCGGCAGGACGGCGGTCCGGACGAACCGATCCCCATCGGGTACGTCCGCACCCTGGAGGACGTCTACCGCTTCGAGCCGGTGCCGCCGGACCTCTCCCAGGAGGCCGCCCGGCACGTCCTCGGCACCCAGGGCAACGCCTGGACCGAGGTCATGCACAACCGCGCCCGCGTCGACTACCAGGTCTACCCGCGCCTGGCCGCCCTCGCCGAGGTCGCCTGGTCCGAGCTGCCCGCCCCCGCCGACCGCGACTTCGCCGCCTTCGCCACCCGCATGGAGGCGCACTACGCCCGGCTGGACGCGCTCGGCGTCGAGTACCGCCCGCCGGGCGGCCCGCTGCCGTGGCAGCGCCGCCCCGGAATCGGCGGCCATCCTCTGGAGGGCGCACCCCCGGTCGTGTGATTCCGCCCGCCCCCGATCGTGCCCGCGGCCGGGCGGAATCGGGGGGCGGGCCGGCCGCGCGGGAGGGCCGGGAGGCCGTTTCGGAGCCGGGCCGTGTGGTGCGTGAGTTGGCCGAAACTTTGCGTTCGGCCCGGGGTCGGTTCAGGGACCAGGACCGCCCCGCACCACGTGCCGTCAGGGACGAACGGCTCTCCGCGACCTCGCGCGCGGCTCTCGGCGACGCGCCGTGGAGTGGCCATTCACACCCCGTACCGAAGTAGTACGAACCAGGATTTTCGGGCCGTTCGGTGACGGATGCAACCTTCGTGGACCCTCGCGCCGGACCTGCCGGAAGATGTGCCAGAGTTGCCACGTCCGGGCTGTGAGCACGTACCGTACGGCGGAACGGGCCGGAGGGCCTGGACACCGGGAAGGGGCAGCTGGGTTGACCACGCACGCACCGCAGGCGACGCAGTCGGTGACAATGCCTGCATCGATCGACGAGGCTGTGGCGGCCCTCGGCGCCATGCCCGCCGCGGTTCCGGTGGCCGGTGGCACCGACCTCATGGCAGCCGTCAACCAAGGCCTGCTCCGCCCCTCGGGACTCGTCGGACTCGGCCGCATCAGCGAGCTGCGTGGCTGGAACTACCAGGACGGCCACGCCCTGCTCGGCGCCGGCCTCACCCACGCCCGCATGGGCCGCCCCGACTTCGCCGCCCTGATCCCCGCGCTCGCCGCCTCCGCCCGCGCCGCGGGCCCGCCCCAGATCCGCAACGCCGGCACCCTCGGCGGCAACATCGCGAGCGCCGCACCGAGCGGCGACACGCTGCCCGTGCTGGCCGCCCTGGAGGCCGAGCTGGTCATCGCCGGCCCCGGCGGCCGCCACCGCGAGATGCCGGTCTCCTACCTGCTCGCGGGCCGTGAACTGCTCGAACCGGCGGAGCTGATCGCCTTCGTCCGGGTCCCGTTGCTGCACGCCCCGCAGGTCTTCCTCAAGGCCACCGGACGCACCGGGCCGGGCCGGGCCACGGCCTCCGTCGCGATCGTCCTCGACCCGGCCCGCCGCGGGGTGCGGTGCGCGGTCGGCGCCATCGCGCCGATGCCGCTGCGCCCGCTGGAAGCCGAGCAGTGGATCGCCTCCCTCATCGACTGGGACGGCGCGCGGGGCCTGGCCCCCGACGCCCTGGCCGCCTTCGGCGAGTACGTCGCCGCGGCCTGCATCCCGGACCAGGTACCGTCGGCCGAAGGGGAGGCACCACCACCGCTGCCACCCGCCGTTCTGCATCTGCGGCGCACCGTCGCCGCGCTGGCCCGGCGCGCGCTGGGGAGGGCACTGTCGTGAGCAACGAGAACAACCCCCAACAGCACGGACAGCAGGGGGAGTACGACCCCGAGCCGCGCTACGGGTCCTGGCAGCCGACGCGGCAGAGCGGCGAGTACGACGCGGACGCGACGGCCTTCGTCCAACTGCCGCCGGAAGACCTGGCCGACGCCCCGCTGGCGGCTCCCGGCCACGGCTACGTACCGCCGATGATCCTGCCGCTGACGCCCGCCGCCGGTCACGATCCGGCCGCCGCGGGCGGCTGGAACGCGCGGCCGCAGCCCGACGAGCAGCCCCCCGGGTACGGCTCCGACGGCTCCGGCCCGTCCGGTGCAGTGCACTGGCCGGACCCCAACCAGCAGAGCCCGTACGCCCCGTACGAGCAGTCGGCCGGGCACCACGCCGCCCAGTGGAACTTCACCGAGGGCTACGACGGAACCGGCGCGACGGACGGCACCGGCCACGGCCCGGACACCGGCGTCCACCAGGGAGGGTACGGACGCGACACCGCGGTGTACGGGGCGGACTCCGGCTCCGGCTACGAAGCGGCCCCGGCCCACGAGGGGTACCCGCCGTACACGGTGCCCGGGGCCTACGAGCCGCCCTACGAGGGCGAGCACGGCACCCAGGGCGCCCGCGGTGCCGGGGACCACCTCGGTCACGAAGGCCACACCGGGCACACCGGGCACACCGGGCACACGGACACCTCAGGCCTCCAGGACCACGCGGGCCTCCAGGACCACGCCGGGCACTCGGACCACACCGGGCACTCGGACCACACCGGTCACGTGGATCTCTCCGGCCACGGCGACCCCGTCGGGCACAGCGGCCAGTGGACGATCCCGGTCGCCGACGGGGAGCTGCCGGACGAGTCCGGGGAGTTCGCCCCCTCCCCGGCCCTCTCGCAGTGGTACACCGGCGCCACCCCGCCGGCCACACTGCCCGGCGGTGCCCCCGCGCCCTGGGCGACCCAGGAATTCGTCGTACCGGAACCGGAACCGCAGGCGGAAGCCGAGCGGGAGGCGGAGTCCGAGCCGGAGTCCCAGCCGGAACCCGGCCCCATGTCCGGGGCGGTGGCCGTGGACCCGGAGGCCGGCACCCCGGCCGAACCGGCGGCCGAAATGCCGGACGAGCAGCCGGTGGGAGCCGGTGACGACCCGGTGCCGGCCGCCGTCGCACCCTCGGCGCCCGGGGACGAGCCCGGCCACGCGCCGGACGCGGAGGCCGCGCTCGACGCCCCGGCCGCGCTCGACGCCCCGGACGCGCTCGACGCCCCGGAGGCGGCGGACCCGACGAACTCGGCGGACCCGGCGGACGTCGGCCAGGACCCGGCCCCCGGAGAGGGCGAAGTCCCGGCCTCACCGGCCGAGTTCGCACCGGCCGAGCCGGAGCCCGAAGAACTCGCGCCCGGTGAGTTCGCACCCGGGGAGTTCGTCGCCGAGGGCGCCCCGCTCGCGCCGGAGGCCGTACCGCTGCCGAGCGAGCACCCCGGCGCCTCGTACGTCCTGCACGTCAACGGCGTCGACCGCCCGGTCGCCGACGCCTGGATCGGCGAGTCGCTGCTCTACGTGCTCCGTGAGCGGCTCGGCCTGGCCGGCGCCAAGGACGGCTGCTCGCAGGGTGAATGCGGTGCCTGCAACGTCCAGGTCGACGGCCGCCTGGTCGCCTCCTGCCTCGTGCCGGCGGCCACCACCGCCGGCAGCGAGGTCCGGACGGTCGAAGGGCTCGCCGTCGACGGCGAACCCTCCGACGTGCAGCGCGCGCTCGCCGCGTGCGGAGCCGTCCAGTGCGGCTTCTGCATCCCCGGCATGGCCATGACCGTCCACGACCTGCTGGAGGGCAACCACGCCCCCAGCGAGCTCCAGACGCGTCAGGCGCTCTGCGGGAACCTCTGCCGCTGTTCCGGCTACCGGGGCGTGCTCGACGCGGTGCGCGACGTCGTGGCCTCCCGTGCCGCGGACGCCGAGACCGCCGCCACGTCTCCCGCCGGAACCCCGGACGCCGTCGAGGCGCGCATCCCGCACCAGGCGCCGCCCGGCGCCGGCGGCGTCCAGGGCCCGCCGCACCAGGGAGACGCGCGGTGAGCCCCGCCGCCCCCTCCCCGTCCGTCCGCACCGGTCTCCGCGCGTCCACCTCGGTGGACGCGCGCCCGGCGCACCGGCGTCACCGCGACGCCACCCCTCAGGTCAACGTCACCGGCACCCCCAGCCGCCGCCGCGGCGGAGCGAACGACAAGGAGGCGGCGTGACCAGCGACGCGGCCACCGCGGCCAACGCGACCAGCACCACCCTGCCCCGGACCGACAGCGCGTCCGGCCCTTCCGGCACCCCCGTCACCGAGGCGCCCGCGCACGGACTCGGCGCCTCGCTGCCGCCCGCCGACGCACGCGCCAAGACCGAGGGCACCTTCCCGTACGCCGCGGACCTCTGGGCCGAGGGGCTGCTCTGGGCGGCCGTGCTCAGATCGCCGCACCCGCACGCCCGGATCGTGTCCGTCGACACCACGGCCGCCGCCGAGATGCCCGGCGTGCGCGCGGTCGTCACCCACCAGGACATCCCCGGCGAGACCCTCTACGGCCGTCAGGTCGTGGACCGCCCGGTCTTCGCCTCCGACCTCGTGCGCCACCACGGCGAGGCCATCGCCGCCGTCGCGGCCGACCACCCGGACACCGCGCGCCTCGCCGCCGCCGCCATCGCCGTCGAGTACGAGGTCCTGGAGCCGGTCACCGACCCGGAGAAGGCGTTCGAGGCCGAACCGCTGCACCCCGACGGCAACCTCGTCCGCCACATCCCGCTCCGCTACGGAGACCCCGACGTCACCGGCGAGATCGTCGTGGACGGCCTCTACCGCATCGGCCGCCAGGATCCGGCGCCCATCGGCGCCGAGGCCGGGCTCGCCGTACCCCGGCCGGACGGCGGCGTCGAGCTGTACACCGCCTCCACCGACCCGCACACCGACCGCGACCTCGCCGCCGCCTGCTTCGGCCTGGAACCCGACCGGGTGCGGGTCGTGGTGACCGGCGTCCCCGGCGCCACCGGCGACCGCGAGGACCCCGGCTTCCAGATCCCGCTCGGCCTGCTGGCCCTGCGCACCGGCTGCCCGGTGAAGCTGGCCGCCACCCGCGAGGAGTCCTTCCTCGGCCACGCCCACCGCCACCCGACGCTGCTGCGCTACCGTCACCACGCGGACGCGGAAGGCCGGTTGGTCAAGGTCGAGGCCCAAATCCTGCTGGACGCCGGGGCGTACGCCGACTCCTCCTCCGACTCCCTCGCCGCGGCGGTCGCGTTCGCCTGCGGCCCGTACGTCGTCCCGCACGCCTTCATCGAGGGCTGGGCCGTCCGCACGAACAACCCGCCCTCCGGACACGTCCGGGGTGAGGGCGCGATGCAGGTGTGCGCCGCGTACGAGGGCCAGATGGACAAGCTGGCGGCCAAGCTGGGCATCGAACCCGCCGAGATCCGGCTCCGCAACGCTCTGTCCACCGGCGACCTCCTGCCGACCGGCCAGACCGTCACCTGCCCCGCCCCGGTCGCCGAACTCCTCGAAGCCGTCAAGGACTTCCCGCTCCCCGTACTGCCGAAGGACACCCCCGAGGACGAGTGGCTGCTGCCCGGCGGCCCGGAGGGCGCCGGTGAGCCCGGAGCCGTACGCCGGGGTGTCGGGTACGCCCTGGGCATGGTCCACATGCTGGGGGCGGAGGGCACCGACGAGGTCTCGACGGCCACCGTGCGCGTCCACGACGGCATCGCCACCGTGCTCTGTGCGGCGGTCGAGACCGGCCAGGGCTTCACCACCCTCGCCCGCCAGATCGTGCAGGAGACCCTCGGCGTCGACGAGGTCCACGTCGGTGCCGTCGACACCGACCAGCCGCCGGCCGGACCGGCCACCCACGGCCGGCACACCTGGGTCTCCGGCGGGGCCGTGGAGCGCGCCGCGAAGATGGTGCGCACCCAGCTGCTCCAGCCGCTGGCCCACAAGTTCGGCATGTCCGTGGAGCTGCTCCAGATCGCCGACGGCAAGATCACCTCGTACGACGGGGTGCTGTCCACCACGGTCGCGGAGGCACTGGACGGCAAGGAACTCTGGGCGACCGCCCAGTGCCGCCCCCACCCCACCGAGCCGCTGGACGAATCCGGTCAGGGCGACGCCTTCGTCGGGCTCGCCTTCTGCGCGGTCCGCGCGGTGGTCGACGTCGACATCGAGCTCGGCTCGGTCCGGGTGGTCGAGATGGCCGTCGCCCAGGACGTCGGCCGGGTCCTCAACCCGGCCCAGCTCGCCGCCCGCATCGAGGCGGGCGTCACCCAGGGCATCGGCGCCGCGCTCACCGAGAACCTCCGCACCGCCAAGGGCCTGGTCCGCCACCCCGACCTCACCGGGTACGCGCTGCCGACGGCCCTGGACGCCCCGGACATCCGCATCGTGAAGCTGGTCGAGGAGCGCGACGTGGTCGCCCCCTTCGGCGCCAAACCCGTCTCGGCGGTCCCCGTGGTCACCTCCCCGGCGGCGGTGGCCGCCGCGGTCCGCGCCGCGACCGGCCGCCCGGTCAACCGGCTCCCGGTCCGCCCCCAGGCGGCGGTTGCGGCGGCCCCGAAGGGCTGAGGCCCGAGCCGTGTCCGGGTTCCGCGCTCCTGTGCGGGGCCCGGAGACGGGGCCGGCGTCCCCGGAACACGCGAAAGCGGCCGTCCCCGCACCATGGGGACGGCCGCCGCCGTGTTTCGTACGGCGCGCGCGCCGCGTTCCTGCTGGAGGCCGTGACCGGATTCGAACCGGTGTAACTCGAGTTGCAGTCGAGCCCCTGAGCCTCTCGGGCACACGGCCGAGGTGTGGTGCCTCGGTGTTGTCATGACCGTACGGCCCGGGGTGGCTCGGCTCAAGGGGTTCGACGGGCCCGCAATGCGACTGCCATACGCCGTTCACAGTCGCCCGCCTGCCCCATCCGGCACCGTCCGGCCCTTTCGGCGCCCCGCACCCGGGAGCCCGGGCTACGGGGGCGCGGTCCCGGCCTGCCGCCCCGGGCGGTGTCCGGCTCGTCGGTCAGCGCGAGCGGCCGTCGAGGTGACCCCGCAGGAAGGCTGCGACGTCGTCCAGCGCCCGCGCGCCTTCGGCGAGGACGGCGGCGAAGCCCTGGAAGACGTGGGGCGCGCCCGGGAACGTCTGCAGGGTGACCGCCACGTCGTCGTCCGCGGCCTTGGCGGCCAGCCGGAGTGCGTCGTCGAGGAGGACCTCGTAGCTTCCGGCCTGGATGAGCAAGGGGGGCAGTCCGCGCAGGTCGGCGAAGAGGGGGCTGGCGAGGGGCGAGCGGGGGTCGGCGCCCTTGAGGTAATGGTCCGCACGGATGGTCAGCGCCTGCCGCGTCAGGGCAGGGTCGAGGGAGGCCTTGGTCCCGTGGCTGCGGCCGGACTGGGTGAGGTCCACCCAGGGGGAGAGAACGGCGGCCGCCGCCGGCTGCGGCAGCCCGGCCTCCTTGACCGCGACCAGCAGGGCCAGGGCGAGTCCTCCGCCGGCGGACTCGCCGCCCACGGCGACCGTCTCGGCCGGCACACCGCCTTCGACCAGCCCGCGGTAGGCGGCCAGAGCGTCGTCGACGGCTGCCGGGAACCGGTTCTCCGGTGCGAGCCGGTAGTCCACCGTGTGGACGGTGGTTCCGGAGCGACGGGCGATGTCGGAGGCCAGGCCGACGCTCGCGGCGGCGGAGCCGAGGGCGTAGCCGCCCCCGTGGAAGAACAGCACCGTCCCCGACGGCTCGCCGTCGCCCGCGGTGACCGTGAGGGCGGGGACACCGCCGAGCTCGGCGGCCGTGGTGCGCACGTCCGCGGGGACCGGGTGGGAGGCGATCATCTCGTCGAAGACGAGCCGCATCGTGTCCGGGTCACCGCCCAGGTCGAGCGGGGAGGTGCGCAGCAGATCGACGACGGCGCCGAGTGGGGACGCGGCCATGGTGGTCCCGCCGGCCGCGCCGCTCGATCCGCCGGTCACTGTGGCGACCCCGCGCCCGTCGTGCCGCGTATCCGTCATCTTCTGCTCCCTGGGTGCGAGTCGTCGCGGCGTTCTGTCGCACACCGCGACGACTTCTCGTCGGTTCCACCCTTCGCCACGCGTGCGTTATTTGTCCAATGAATCATTGGCATACAGAATATGCGTGTGACGCATATCGAGCGAACCGACCTGAACCTGCTCGGTCCCCTGGCGGCTCTGCTGGCGGAGCGGCACGTCTCCCGCGCCGCCGAGCTGGCCGGGACGAGCCAGCCGGCGATGAGCCGGGCCCTGCAACGGCTGCGGGACGCCTTCGGGGACGAACTGCTGGTCCGCACGCCGGGCGGCTACCGGCTCACCCCGCGCGCCGAACGGATCCAACGTCAGCTCGGCGGGGTCATGCCACGACTGGAGACGCTGTTCGCACCGGAGACCTTCGAGCCCGCGGACGCGGCCGAGGCGTTCCGGATCGCCGGGACCGACTACGCCTCGGTCTTCGTCCCCGCGCTCTGCCGACGCGTCTTCCGGGACTCTCCGCACTCCACCCTGGACTTCGGCAGGTGGCACGACGGCGTCTTCGACGACCTCGACCACGGCCTCGTGGACCTGCTCTTCTACGCCACCAGGAAGCCCTCACCCGGCCTGCGCAGCGAGCACCTGTTCGACGACCGGTTCGTGTGCGTCATGGCGCGCGACCACCCACTGGCCCACCGGCCGGGGCTGACCCTGGACGACTACCTCGACTCCCGGCACGTGATCGTCGCCACCGTCGGCGGCCGCCAGACCGCGGTCGACGATCTGCTGGACCAGCTCCGCAGACCGCGCACGGCCGGTCTCTCCGTGCCGTACCACTCCGTGGCGCCCCTGGCCGTCCCGGGCACCCGCCTCGTCGCCACCCTTCCCCGCCGCATCGCCGCCGAGCACGCCTTTGACCCCGCGCTGCGCATCCTGCCCGCGCCGCCGGAGATCCCCCCGCTGCGCTACCACATGAGCTGGCACCCCCGTCTCGACGACGACCCCGCCCAGCGCTGGCTGCGTGACGCGGTCCGCGGGGTCCTCGCGGAGCCGTCCCCGTGAGCCCGCCGCGCCGCCACGGGATCCAGCCCGATCCGAACGAGAGACCTACGACCATCGGACCACCGCACCCCCACCCCGCGACAGGGATCAACCGGGCGTTTGCCCCTTACCCTGGTGCGATGACCGCCCTGGACCCGCGCGACGCCGATGTCGCGCCCGCCGCCCTGCCCGCCGACGACATACCCGCCGACGCCCGGGCCACCGGCGCGCGGACCGAAGGGGCCGGCGAGGCGGGGGAGGCCGGGGACTCCACCGAGGGTGTGCTCGGCCGGACCTACCGCGCCCTGAGCATCGGCATCGTCTCCGTCGTGCTGCTCATCGCCTTCGAGGCGACCGCCGTGGGGACCGCCATGCCGGTGGCCGCACGCGAGCTGCACGGGGTCCCGCTGTACGCCTTCGCCTTCTCCGCGTACTTCACCACCAGCCTCTTCGCCATGGTGTTCTCCGGGCAGTGGGCCGACCGCAGCGGGCCGCTCGGCCCCCTCGCGGCCGGGATCAGCGCCTTCGCCGCCGGGCTGCTGCTCTCCGGCGGCGCGAGCGGGATGTGGATGTTCATCGCGGGCCGGGCCGTCCAGGGGCTCGGCGGGGGACTGGTGATCGTCGCCTTGTACGTCGTCGTCGGCCGCGCCTACCCGGAGCGACTGCGCCCCGCGATCATGGCCGCCTTCGCCGCGAGCTGGGTCATCCCCTCCGTGGTCGGACCGCTCGCCTCCGGCACCGTCACCGAGCACCTCGGCTGGCGCTGGGTCTTCACCGGCATCCCGGTCCTCATCGTCTTCCCGCTGGCGCTCGCACTGCCCGCGATACGCCGCAGGGCCTCGGGCCCGGCGGACGAGGCCGCGGGCGCCAAGCCCTTCGACCGCCGGCGCATCCGGCTCGCCCTGGCCATCTCGGTGGGCGCCGGGCTGCTCCAGTACGCCGGGCAGGAACTGAACTGGTTCGCAGCTCTGCCCGGCCTCGCCGGGGCCGCCCTGCTGGTCCCCGCCGTCCGGGGGCTGCTGCCCACCGGAACCGTCCGTGCCGTGCGCGGGCTGCCCGCCGTCGTGCTGCTGCGTGGGGTCTCGGCCGGGTCCTTCATCGCCGCCGAGTCCTTCGTGCCCCTGATGCTGGTGACCCAGCGCGGGCTGAGCCCGACCATGGCCGGGCTGTCGCTCGCGGCGGGCGGCGGTACCTGGGCGCTGGGATCGTTCATCCAGTCCCGGCCGCGGATGGAGCCGCACCGGGAGCGACTGATGTTCGTCGGCATGCTCATGGTCACCGTGGCGATCCTGACCGCCCCCTCCGTGCTGATCCACTCCGTGCCCGCCTGGACCGTGGCCGCCGCCTGGGCGGTCGGTTGTTTCGGCATGGGCATGGTGATCGCCTCGACCAGTGTGATGATGCTCAAGCTCTCCACCCCGCAGGAGGCGGGCGCCAACTCCGCGGCCCTCCAGATCTCCGACGGCCTCTCCAACGTCCTGCTCCTCGCGATCGGCGGCGCGGCCTTCGCGGCGCTCGGCGGTGGCGCGGTGGGCGCCGTCCACGAGACCGTGCGGGCGGGCGCCTCGGCGGCCCATCCGGGGGCCTTCGCGGCGGTCTTCCTGCCCATGGCGGGAGTCGCCCTGGTGGGGGCCTGGGTGGCGACCCGGGTACGGGCCCCGCACGCCGTCTGAGGGACCCGGCGGGCGCGGGCGCCGGTGTGTGAAGAGGGTCTCAACGGACCCGAACCACGCCTCGTCCGTACGGGGTTCCGTCCGGCTCCCCGGTAAGGTGGCCCGGTTGTCGTATCGCGTACCGGGTGCCCCGGGCGGTACCGGCAGCACCCCACGTACCCGAGAGACCCGAACCGGAGACCGTGACTACTACCGCCTCCCACCACCTCTCACCCGCCTTTCCCGGCCGCGCCCCCTGGGGCACGGCGGGCAAGCTGCGAGCCTGGCAGCAGGGCGCCATGGAGAGGTACGTCCAGGAGCAGCCGCGCGACTTCCTCGCGGTCGCCACCCCCGGCGCCGGAAAGACCACCTTCGCGCTGACGCTCGCCTCGTGGCTGCTGCACCACCACGTCGTCCAGCAGATCACCGTCGTCGCGCCGACCGAGCACCTCAAGAAGCAGTGGGCGGAGGCAGCAGCCCGGATAGGCATCAAGCTCGACCCCGAGTACAGCGCCGGGCCGGTGAGCAAGGAGTACCACGGCGTCGCCGTGACCTACGCCGGTGTCGGCGTGCGCCCGATGCTGCACCGCAACCGGTGCGAGCAGCGCAAGACCCTCGTGATCCTCGACGAGATCCACCACGCCGGTGACTCGAAGTCCTGGGGCGAGGCCTGCCAGGAGGCGTTCGATCCCGCCACCCGCCGACTCGCGCTGACCGGCACCCCGTTCCGCTCCGACACCAACCCGATCCCCTTCGTGACGTACGAGGAGGGCAACGACGGCATCCGGCGCTCCTCCGCCGACTACACGTACGGCTACGGCAACGCCCTCGCCGACGGCGTCGTCCGACCGGTGATCTTCCTCAGCTACAGCGGCAACATGCGCTGGCGCACCAAGGCCGGCGACGAGATCGCCGCCCGCCTCGGCGAGCCGATGACCAAGGACGCCATCGGGCAGGCCTGGCGTACCGCCCTGTCGCCCACCGGCGACTGGATCCCCAACGTGCTCACCGCCGCCGACAAGCGGCTCACCGAGGTCCGCAAGGGCATCCCGGACGCCGGCGGACTGGTCATCGCCACCGACCAGGAGTCGGCCCGCGCCTACGCGAAGATCCTCAAGTCCGTCACCGGCGAGAAGCCGACCGTGGTCCTCTCCGACGAGAAAGCCGCGTCCAAGAACATCGACAAGTTCAGCGCGGACGACTCGCGCTGGATGGTCGCCGTCCGGATGGTGTCCGAGGGCGTCGACGTACCCCGGCTCGCGGTCGGCGTGTACGCGACGACGATCTCGACCCCGCTCTTCTTCGCCCAGGCCGTCGGCCGTTTCGTACGCTCCCGCAGGCGCGGCGAGACCGCCTCCGTCTTCGTCCCCACCATCCCGATGCTGCTCGACTTCGCCAACGAGATGGAGGTCGAACGCGACCACGTCCTCGACAAGCCGAAGAAGGGCAGCG
This sequence comes from Streptomyces sp. NBC_00247, assembly GCF_036188265.1. Lineage (NCBI taxonomy): Bacteria > Bacillati > Actinomycetota > Actinomycetes > Kitasatosporales > Streptomycetaceae > Streptomyces > Streptomyces sp. NBC_00247. Next base: position 4,458,670 of record NZ_CP108093.1, read on the forward strand.
ACGAGGAGAACCCCTTCGCGGAGGAGGACAAGCTCCTCGCCGACGCCGAACGGCTGGAGGACGAGGAGACCGAGGACCAGCTGCCCTTCGAGGCGCTGGAGTCCGACGCGGTCTTCGACCGGGTGCTGTACGACGGCGCCGAGTTCGGCATGCAGGCCCACCCGGGCAGCGAGGAGGAGCAGGACTACCTCGGCATCCCCGGCCTGCTGGAGCCCGACCAGGTGCAGCTGCTGCTCCAGAAGCGGCAGACCCGGCAGATCGCGCACAGCCGGACGAAGCCCGCCGCCGAGGCCGACCTCCTGGAGAAGCCGGCCGAAGCCCGCCCGGTGGTCACCCACAAGCAACTGCTGAGCCTGCGCAAGCAGCTCAACACCATGGTGTCGGCCTACACCCACCAGAGCGGCAAACCGCACGGCGTGCTCCACAACGAGCTCCGCCGGGTCTGCGGCGGACCGCCGAGCGCCGAGGCGACGGCGGGCCAGATCCAGGACCGGATCAAGAAGGTCCAGGAGTGGGCCACCCGCATGACGTGAGGCTCCTCGCGGTCCTCGCGTGACCGCAGTGCGCGCGGCCCGGTACCTGCGGAATCCTCCGTCGGTACCGGGCCGCTGTCAGGCGGTCCGCCTCAGGGAGACACCTTGTGCCCTTCGGGCACCTCGGCGGGCAGCTTCGCCTCCGCCGCGCATCCCAGCTCCTCGGCGAGGCCGCGGGCCACGGCGTTGAGCACGGTCATCCGGTCTTCGGCCGTGCCGCCGGGGTCGGCCATCCCCTCGTCGAGATACATCTCGGCCTTGACGAATCCTCCGGCTTTCTGGGACTTCGCCGAGGGACACGCGAAGTACAGCAGGGCGCCTTCGTTCTTGCCGACGGCGGCGTAGGACCCCAGGGGATAGATGATCCTGTCGAGGTCGTCCCCGGATCCCGCAGGCTTCGCGGGGTCGGGAGAGGCGGCGATCGCGACGAAGCCGATGTCGATCAGCGGGAGATCGGAATCGCTGTCCCCCAGGTAGATCCTGCAGTCGACACCCCGGGCTCCCTCGCGGAGCTTCTCAGCGGTCTCCTTCACGGAGAACTTGTACGGGTCTCCGCTCTCGGCGGACCCCTCCGACTCCCAGTACTCGTCCGTGCCGCCGAGCTTTTGCAGGGCGGCCCCGCCTGCCCTCTTCAGAGTGCCGTCGCAGATCTGCGACGCAGGCCGCACATCGGGCTTGTTCGCAGATCCGCCGTCGCCGTCGCCGCACGCGGTGAGGCCGGCGACGAGCAGAACCCCGTACACGGCCCAGTGGCCCTTTTTCCTCATGACGTTCCTGTTCTGCGAGTCGGTGCTCTCCATCGGGCGTTCAGTCCTTGTACGGGGCACGCCCACGCTGGTCGTCATGGCCCGAACCGGTGTTGTAGGCGTTGTTGATCTCCTGGGTCCAGTTTCTGTCGTCGCTCTCCGCTGCCGCACCGGGGTTGCTGTCCAGGTAGGTCTGATACGCCTGCCCGAGCTGTTCGGTGCCGGCGGTGTACACGTCGTGGCTCGTCATCTGCGCCTTCTGCGTCGGGTCGTCCTCGGCGCCGTCGATGCCCTTGTCGACCTCGTGGCCGATGAAGGTGTTGACCGCCTCGCCGATGGTGTCCGCCGCCAGCGGCGCCACCACGAGGGCCACCGCGGTGGAGCCGGGCAGCGGAATCGCGGCGATTCCGCCCGCCACGACCGCTCCGGCGCCGAGCTTGACCCAGTCGCCCGACCGGCCGAGCGATTTGTTGGCCTCCTCGGAGTCGGCCGTGTAGGTCGTCTCCGCCTGCTGCACGCGCGCGTGGTCCAGGATGCCGCGCGCTTCCGCCCCGGTCGTCATCGCGTCGTGCGCCTTGTCGAAGTTCCCGTCGACCGATGCCGGATACGCGTCCAGCGCGCTGAGCGTGTAAATGTGCTGGGCCGCCGTCACCGTCTTGTACGAGGTCTCGTCCTGCCCCAGTACGCTCAGGAAGTTGATGGCGCCGTCGTTGGTGAAGTTGGCCCGGCCCGCGTACTTGGGCGGGAAAACCTCGTCGTCCATGCCCGTCTCGCCGATCCCCGACAGGCTGTAGTCGATGTCGTCGATGTACGCCGCCCCCATCTTGCCCAGGCTGTCCGCCAGTTCGGGTTGGTCGTGCAGCATCTTCGGGCCGTCCTCGCTGCCGTACAGGTACGCCACCTGTTCCATCACCCCGGCCGTCAGGGCCGTGCGGTGGTCCAGGCTGCCGGGGATCAGCGGGTCCTTGGCGGCCATCGGGTCGGCGTCGTACGCCCAGCCGGTGGTGGCGGCCTCCAGTGCGTGGCCGAGGGCGTCGTGACCGGCGACGACCTTGTCGTCACCGCCCATCATGTAGGCGTCCGAGAGCCAGATCCGGTCCTTGGTGAGGTACTTGAGGTGGTCGTTCACCTCGGAGTCCTTGTCGACGCTCGCCCCCGTGCCGTCGGGCTGCGCGAAGAACTGGGCGGAGGCGTCCGGGTTGTGCCCGAGGGCTTCCATGAAGCCCGTCATGGGGTCACGGCCGCGGTCGTTCTTGTCGTAGAAGTTGAGGTCGCCCTGGTTCCAGTTGTTGATCCAGGGGTTCATGTCCTTGACGTTGCGTTCCTTGTCGTACTCCACGAGCTTGTCGCCGTAGTCGTTGAGGAACTGGTCGTCGTAGTCGCCGAAACGCATGAGGTTGCTCATGACGCCGAAGCCGGTCGGGTCGTTGGCGTCGTCGATGCCCAGGTGGTCCGGGCCCAGCTTCACCATCGTGTCCTCCCACTCCTCCATCTCCTTGCTGTCGGAGAGGGTGGCGGTGCCGAGGGTGATGCCGAGGTTCTTCTGGAGGAGCTTCGCCTGCTCCAGGCGCTTGGGGTCGGTGCCGTACCCCTGGTAGGGGTCGGCGATGCCCGCGTAGAACTCCAGGGTCTTCTTCGGGCCGACGTCGGTGGCGAACTTCTCCGCGAAGAGCGGGTCGTTCTTGTATTTGGCCAAACCCTCGTTGAGGCTGTTCAGCTCGGTCAGCGTGACCTTGTGCGGGTCCTTGGCGAGGATCTTGGAGAGCCTGTCGGCCTCGGCGATCGCGTTGGCCGCGGAGTCGCGGTCGGCGTAGCTCGCGCCCGAGAAGCCGTACGTGGCCTGGTCGACGATGAGCGTCAGCGCCTCGGCCGCGGAGGTGTCGCTCTCCGTCGCCTTGCGCAGGATGTCCTGGACCTGGTCGCGGAGGTGGTCGACGTCCGCCTGGCTGTGCTCGGGGACCGTGGTGCCCTTCGCCGCGCGGTCCGGGTGGATGTTCATCGTCACCGAGAAGGAGTGTTCGCCGGTCTCCACGACCGTCAGGTTCTTCTTCGCGCCCTCGTGGATCACGTCGTTGAGCTGGTCCCGGTACCCCACCAGCTCGCCGCGGGTGTCGGCGAGGATCTTGGAGATGGTCTGCGCCTGCGTGTGGGCGTCACCGAACTCGCCCGCCGTCTTGTCGATGAACTCCCGGCTGACCGTGGCGTTCTCGCCCGCCCAGTCGGCCTTGGCGGCCTTGGCCTGGAGGTTGTCCCGGGCGTCCGACTTGAGCGTGGCGAGGTTCTTCGCCATCTGCTCCCAGTCGGTTATCGCCGCGTCGAGCTGGGAGAAGTTTCCGAAGCGGAGCGCGTCGAGGTCCATCAGCGGGCCTTCCTCTCGTCGAATCCGTCGTCGAGGGTGCTGATGCTGCTGAGGGTGCCCGCGATGTACACCTCGTCGCCGGCGTGCGCGCCCTTCGTGTAGTCCAGGTGGTTCGATATGTGGGCCGTCGCGTCGAGCAGGCTCTGGACCTGGTCGACCCACCGCGAGGCCACGTGGTCGAGGGCGCCGCCGAGTGCGTAGCCCTCGGACTTCAGGCCCGCGGCCGCCTTCTGCGAGGCGGCACGGGCGTGGTCGCTGAACCGGCTGAAATCCTGGTGCAGTTGGAAGGCGGCGTCACCGACGGCCGCCAGATCCTGCTGGTTGACCTTCAGGTCTCCCTGGGTGTTCGCCGAGGGTTCCGGCGGGATGTGGTTCAACTGCATACGTGCGGTGTGCTGTTCGGCCGCCTGGGCCTTGAGTTGTTCCCATTCGTCCCACGCCATGCGCGGATCGCCTCCCCGTGTGTCCGGCCGTCCGGCTTGGGGGCCGTCTGGCCACGAAACCTACCAAGCGGACGGTGCGGGCGGCATCGAGTCGAACAGGGGCCGGAACGGGCCCCACCGGCAGGGTGAGAACCATGATTTTTTGTCACGTACTGTTAACGCCGGTTCGCCAACGGTGGCCTTCGTCACCCTCCGCGTCGTGCGACCTGGACGCGCGTAGACGTCCGGGTTCCGGACGGTCTCGCGCTGACCGGCGGTTATGCGGGGGAGGATCGCCCGAGGACCGGATTCTGGACGAGGGCTTCCGCTCAGCGGACTGCCTCGCTACTGTCCGTCCATATGTGAACGCCCCGTGGCAACGCCGCCGCGGAGCGCAGCCGGTATCGGGCCGTATCCGTACGCACCATGCCTTCCGGGGCGAAGGTGGAACTCTCGGATGCGACCGGACCAGACCGGCGGCCTCTCCGTGCGTCGCCGCTGGGACCGGCGTCGCGCCTGCGTGGAGCCGGCCGTCGTCGCTCACCCTCGGAGGGGACGGGTCGTGACCGCGGAGACTTCCCAGACACTCGACCGAGGACTTCGTGTCCTCAAACTGCTCGCCGACACCGACCACGGGCTGACCGTCACCGAGCTGTCCAACCGGCTCGGCGTCAACCGCACGGTCGTCTATCGGCTGCTCGCCACACTCGAACAGCACACCCTCGTGCGCCGCGATCTCGGCGGCCGGGCCAGGGTCGGACTCGGCGTGCTCCGCTTGGGCCGCCAGGTGCACCCCCTCGTGCGGGAGGCGGCGCTGCCCGCACTCCGCTCGCTGGCCGAGGACATCGGGGCCACCGCCCACCTGACGCTCGTCGACGGTGCGGACGCGCTCGCCGTCGCCGTCGTCGAGCCGACCTGGACCGACTACCACGTCGCGTACCGGCCCGGTTTCCGCCACCCGCTGGACCAGGGTGCCGCGGGGCGGGCCATCCTCTCCGCCCGGCAGCGCACCGTCGTGGACCACCCCGGCTACACCCTCACCCAGGGGGAGCTGGAGGCGGGCGCCAGCGGGGCCGCGGCGCCGCTGGTCGGTGTCTCGGGAGTGGAGGGGAGCGTGGGCGTGGTCATGCTCGCGGACTCCATTCCCGACCGGGTCGGCCCACGCGTCCTGGACGCGGCCCGCGAGGTGGCCGACGCCCTGCGCTGAGCGGGAGCCGACGACCGCCCATTACTGACAGGTTCACGATCCTTCGGAATCGTACGTTCCGGACTCGCGCAGTCCGGTTCCGTACGGTCCCGCGCCTCCTGCGGTCCGCAGGGCGCGGCGGCCTGCCCGCCCCGCGCCGCCGGGCCCGCGGGCCCGGCGCCGGGGGCGGGGCCCACCGGCAGATAGATTGGCCGGGTGCCCCTTCGTCTCTCGCGCCCCCGCACCCTCGCTCTCTGCGCGCTGCCGGTACTCGCCCTGTTCGGGACCGCCGCCTTCGCCCCGCTGCCGTTCACCGTGGCCCAGCCCGGCACCACGGCCAACGTCCTCGGCTCGGCGGACGGCAAGCCGGTGATCACCATCACCGGCGCACCCACCCGCACCACCGAGGGCCAGCTGCGGATGACGACGATCGTCGCGACCGGGCCCAAGGCCGACGTGCGCGTCGGTGACGTGGTCGACGGCTGGTTCCGTACGGACCGGGCGGTCATGTCCCGCGACTCCGTCTATCCGACCCAGGGCTCCGAGAAGCAGATCGAACAGCACAACCTGAACGACATGAAGGAGTCCCAGGACGTCGCCGTCGACGCGGCCCTGAACTACCTCGACCGCGAGCAGGGCTCGATGACCTTCTCCCTCGATCTCGGCGACATCGGCGGCCCGAGCGCCGGCCTCTTCCTCGCCCTCGGCATCATCGACAAGCTCGACGGCAACGGTTCCGGCGGCGACCTCACCGGTGGCCGCACCATCGCCGGTACGGGCACCATCGCGGCGGACGGCGCGGTCGGCGCGGTCGGCGGCGTCTCGATGAAGACCCAGGCCGCCCGGCGCGACGGGGCGACCGTCTTCCTCGTACCGAAGGACGAGTGCGGTGCGGCCGAGGCGGAACTCCCGAAGGGCCTGCGGCTGATTCCCGTCACCACCCTCAAGGGCGCGGTGTCCGCGCTCGACGCCCTGGACCGGGGCGCGAGCGTCCCGAGCTGCTGAGCGCGGGGGACACCGGAGACACGGGCGGGGGTGCGGGCGCGACCGGGGGCGATGCCTCGCCGGCCGCAGGATCCCCGTTCGCAACCCGCCGCAAACCGTGTTGCGACAGGCCTTCGTGCGTACGGGGCGCCCCTCACTCCTCCTTGATGAACCCCTCCTCCACCAGCCACTCCAACGCCACCGTGTGCGGGTCCGCGCCCTCCACGTCCACCTTGGCGTTGAGCTCCTGGGCGACCTCGGTGGTCAGCTTCGCGCTCACCGGGTCCAGCAGGTCCGCGATCACCGGGTACTTGTCGAAGGTCGCCGTGTGGATGACCGGCGCCGCGTTGTAGTTCGGGAAGAAGTGCTTGTTGTCGGCGAGCACGTCCAGGTTCATCGCCTTGATCCGGCCGTCCGTCGTGAAGATCTCGCCCAGCAGACAGGAGTCGGACTTGGACACCTGGGTGTAGATGATCCCCGCGTCCATCTTTCGGATGTTCGCGGCCGGCAGGGACATCCCGTACGCCTTCTCCATGCCGGGCAGACCGTCGTCGCGGGAGGCGAACTCGTTCTCCACGCAGACCGTCACCGCCGACGGGTCCTTCTTCGCCAGCGCCGCCACGTCGGACAGGTCCTTCAGCTTGTACTTCGCGTTGTTCTTACTGCTGATGGCGAGCGCGTAGGTGTTGTTGAGGCTGGACTGGGGGAGCCAGGTCACCCCGTTCCGCCGGTCGGCGTCGCGTACCGCCTTCCACTGCTCCTCGGGGTCGTCGATCGGCTCCGCGTTGCCCAGGTAGGTGATCCAGCCGGTGCCCGTGTACTCGTACATCGCGTCCGCGTCGCCCTGCACGATGGCCTCGCGGGCACTGATCGACCCGGGGAGGTTGGTGCGGTCCAGCACCTCCGCGCCGGCCGCCTGGAAGACCAGGCCGATCATCTGGCCGAGGATGATGTTCTCGCTGAAGTTCTTCGAGGTGACCGTCAGCGAGGCGCCCTTCAAGGGCTCCCCGGCGCCCACCGAGCCCGGCGACACGTCGTCCGCCATCACCGAGCCGCTCTTCAGTCCGCACCCGCCGAGCGCCAGCGCCAGCACCACGGCCCCGGCCACGCCGGTCACCGTCCGGGCCGCGCCCGCCCGCGCTCCCACCGCCCGCGCCCTCACGGTGCCTCCAGTCCGCGGGGCGTCAGCGCCAGTTCCACCAGCGAGGCCAGCCAGTCCACCAGCAGCGCGAGCACCACCGTCAGCACCGATCCCAGCACCAGCACCGGCATGCGCTGCGTCTGGATGCCCGAGGTGATCAGGTCGCCGAGCCCGCCACCGCCGCCGAACGTGGCCAGCGTCGCCGTACCCACGTTCAGCACCAGGGCCGTACGGACGCCGGCCAGGATCAGCGGGACGGCGAGCGGCAGCTCCACCTTCGCCAGCGTCCCCGTCCCCGACATCCCGATGCCCCGCGCCGCCTCCACCAGCGTCGGATCGATCGACTTGAGCCCCGCCACCGTGTTGGAGAGCACCGGCAGCACCGCGTAGATCACCATGCCGGTGATCGCCGTCGACGGGCCGATGCCCAGCCAGATCACCAGCAGGGCCAGCAGGCCGATCGCCGGGGTGGCCTGGCCGATGTTGGCGATCGCGGTGAAGAGGGGAGCGGACCGCGACAGACCCCTGCGGGTCAGCGCGATGCCCAGCGGAATCGCGATGATCAGCACCCAGAACGTCGAGATCGCCGTCAGCCGTACGTGCTGCCACCAGCGCAGCTCCACCGTGTCACCCGCGATCGAGTTCTCCGCGATCGAGTCCAGGGTGACGTTGTTGATCCAGAAGTACGTCGCCACCAGCACCGCCGCCAGAACCAGCGGCAGCACCACCAGCTTCTGCCAGGTGATCCGGCGCGGCGGACGCGCCGGGGGAGGGGGCGGCTCGCTCTCCTCGTCCCGGAACGCCACCCCCTTGACGTCGTGCTCGCCCGCCGGCCGGTCCGGCATCGCGTCCCGGCCGGACGAGTCGCGGTCCTGGCGGCTGCTGGGGCTCATGCGCCGCCACCCCCCTCCAGCTCCTGCTCCGTCTGATGGCTGCGCAGCTCCTCCAGCTGGTGCTGGTGCTCCATCGCCGTGAGCCGGTCCGCCTCCAGCAGCTCCTGCACGTTGTCCATCAGGGTGCTCATGTCCACCACCCCGACGAACTCCCCGCGCCGCCCCGTCACCGCGGCCCGCCCGCCGCTGTCGGTGAGCACCGCCTCCAGCGCGTCGTGCAGCGTCGCGTCCCGGGTCACCGTGTCGTGCACCAGCTGTCCCGCCCGCGCGAGCGAGCCGCGTGCCCGCATCAGGTCGCCGCGCCGCAGCCACTTGTAGGGGCGGTTCTTGCGGTCCAGCATCAGCAGCTCGTTGTGCGGGCCGCTGCGCAGCTTGTTGAAGATGTCCTGGAGCGGGTCGTCCACCGTCACCGTCGGGAAGTCGGCGACGACCACGTCCCGGACCCGGGTGAGGTTGAGCCGCTTCAGCGCCGCGCCCGCCCCGACGAACCCGGAGACGAAGTCGTCGGTCGGGTTGGTGAGGATCGCCTCCGGGGTGTCGAACTGCGCGATGTGCGAACGCTCCCGCAGCACCGCGATCCGGTCGCCGAGCTTGATCGCCTCGTCGAAGTCGTGGGTGACGAACACGATCGTCTTGTGCAGCTCGTGCTGGAGCCGGATCAGCTCGTCCTGGAGGTGGTCGCGGGTGATCGGGTCGACGGCACCGAACGGCTCGTCCATCAGCAGCACCGGCGGGTCGGCGGCGAGCGCCCGCGCCACGCCCACACGCTGCTGCTGGCCGCCGGAGAGCTGGCGCGGGTAGCGGCCGTGGAACTCCCGGGGGTCGAGCCCGACCAGGTCGAGCATCTCCTCGACCCGGTCCTTCACCTTCCGCTTCGACCAGCCGACCATCTTCGGTACGAGGGCGATGTTGTCGGCGACCGTCATGTGCGGGAAGAGCCCCGAGGACTGGATCGCGTACCCGATCTTCCGGCGCAGCTTCACCGGGTCCATGTCGGTGACGTCCTCGTCGCCGATCCTGATCCGGCCGGACGTCGGCTCGATCAGCCGGTTGATCATCTTCAGCGTGGTCGACTTGCCGCAACCGGACGGGCCCACGAAGATCACCGTCTCGCCCGCCCTGATGTCCATGGAGACGTTCTCCACGGCCGGGTTCGGGTTGCCCGGGTACAGCTTGGTGAGGTTCTCCAGCTGGATCGTCGCCCCGGAGGTCTCGGCCGCCGCCTCCGGCTCGGCGGTGGCGTCGGCAGCGGTCTCAGACACGGATCCCCCTGGGAATGGTCAGCCGCCCGAGCAGCACGTACGCGGCGTCGAAGAGAAGCGCGAGGATGACGATGCCGAGCGTGCCGGCGAGGACCTGGTTGATCGCGTTGGCGCTGCCCAGCGAGGCGATGCCCCGGAAGATCTCGTTGCCGAGCCCGGGCCCCGAGGCGTACGCGGCGATCGCGGCGATGCCCATCAGCATCTGCGTGGCGACCCGGATACCGGTGAGGATCGGCGGCCAGGCGAGCGGCAGCTCCACCCGGCACAGCCGCGCGATCCGCGACATCCCGATGCCCTTCGCCGCGTCCACCAGCGACGGGTCCACCCCGCGCAGCCCCACGATGGAGTTACGCACGATGGGCAGCAGCCCGTACATCGTCAGCGTGATCACGGTCGGCGCCACACCCAGCCCGACCAGCGGGATCAGCAGACCGATCGCCGCCAGCGAGGGGATGGTCAGGATCGTCGCCGTCGACGTGATGGCGAACGAACCGCCCCAGCCGCTGCGGTAGCTGACCACCCCGATCACCACCCCCAGCACCGTCGCGATGACCATGCACTGGAAGACGGCGCTGACGTGCTGGAAGGCGTCGGTGAGCAGTTGCTGGTGCCGGGTCGTCACGTACTCCCAGAAGCTCAAGCGACGCACTCCCTCGGATCAGTCGGTGTCCCTCGCGGCCTGCTCCACGAGCGGGATGACGCGCAGCGGGACGGGGTTCTCCATGACGATCGCCGTGGAGGCCCGGACGATGCCATCAAAACCGACAACCCGGTCGATGACGCGCTGGAGATCGGCGTTCGACCGCGCCACGAGCCGGCACAGCATGTCCCCGTGCCCGGTCGTCGTGTGCAGCTCCAGCACCTCCGGTACGCCCATCAAGTGGGCCCGCACATCGGCGCCTTGACCCTGTTTGATCTCCAGCGTCGCGAAGGCGGTGACCGGGTACCCGAGCGCCGCCGGATCCACCTCGGGCCCGAACCCCCGGATGACTCCATTCGACTGAAGGCGGTCGAGGCGCGCCTGCACCGTCCCGCGCGCCACCCCCAGCCGCCGGGACGCCTCCAGCACCCCGATCCGGGGCTCCCGGGCCAGCAGCACGATCAGTTCCCCGTCCAGTCGGTCGATTCCCACGGTGCGCCCCGGCCCTTCGGATGTGATGGTCATCATGTACAGACAGCCCGCTCATACTGGCCGGTCACTGGACGGATTGTGCAGCGAAATCACGAACTGTTGCGCACCTTGCCGCGCGAGGGGAGCCTCGGAACATGACAGAGACTCTGCACACCACGCCCGACACCGCCCGGCAGGCCGACCCCTTCCCGGTGAAGGGAATGGACGCGGTCGTCTTCGCCGTGGGCAACGCCAAGCAGGCCGCGCACTACTACTCGACGGCCTTCGGCATGAAGCTGGTCGCCTACTCCGGACCGGAGAACGGCAGCCGCGAGACCGCGAGTTACGTCCTGACCAACGGCTCCGCCCGCTTCGTCCTCACCTCCGTGGTCAAGGCGTCCACCGACTGGGGCACCTTCCTGGAGGAGCACGTCGCGGCCCACGGCGACGGCGTGATCGACCTCGCCATCGAGGTGCCCGACGCCCGCGCCGCGTACGCCTACGCCGTCGCGCACGGCGCGCGCGGCATCACCGAGCCGCACGAGATCAAGGACGAGCACGGCACGGTCGTCCTCGCGGCCATCGCCACGTACGGCACCACCCGCCACACCCTCGTCGAACGCGGCGGCTACGACGGCCCCTACCTCCCGGGCTTCGCCGCCGCCGAGCCGATCGTCGAGCCCTCGGCCAAGCGCACCTTCCAGGCCGTCGACCACTGCGTCGGCAACGTCGAACTCGGCCGGATGGACGAGTGGGTGGCCTTCTACAACCAGGTCATGGGCTTCACCAACATGAAGGAGTTCGTCGGCGACGACATCGCCACCGAATACTCCGCCCTGATGTCGAAGGTCGTCGCGGACGGCACCCTGAAGGTCAAGTTCCCGATCAACGAACCGGCCGTCGCGAAGAAGAAGTCGCAGATCGACGAGTACCTGGAGTTCTACGGCGGCGCCGGTGTCCAGCACATCGCGCTCGCCACCGACGACATCGTCGCCTCCGTCCGTGCGATGCGCGCCGCCGGCGTGCGGTTCCTGGACACCCCCGACTCGTACTACGACACCCTCGGCGAGTGGGCCGGTGAGACACGGGTCCCGGTGGAGACCCTGCGCGAACTGAAGATCCTGGTCGACCGCGACGAGGACGGCTACCTGCTGCAGATCTTCACCAAGCCGGTGCAGGACCGGCCGACCGTCTTCTTCGAGATGATCGAGCGGCACGGCTCGATGGGCTTCGGCAAGGGCAACTTCAAGGCCCTCTTCGAGGCCATCGAGCGCGAACAGGAGCGCCGGGGCAACCTCTGACCCAGGACGCGGGAGCCCGCACCCCTCCGCAGGGGCGCGGGCTCCCGCCTGTCATGGGCGGCCGGTCCCGGGGAAGACGGCCACCATGAACGCCACTTCCTCCCGGCGGATCCACCGCCTGGCCCCCCTGCTGGTGGTACTCCCCCTCCTCGCGGCATGCGGCGGACACGACCGGGACGTCCCGGTGCGCTCCGGTGCGGACGCGCCCCCGGAGCTCTCCGGGGACACCCGGCTGGTGATCACCACGGAGAACGGGGTGCGACTGCGTCCGGCCGACGGCGACCACACCGCCACCGACCCCCACGTCCAAGCCCGTTGGTCGCACCGGGACGACACCTGGGTGCTCGACCTCACCTGCCACGAAGCGGACGGTGACGTGGACGGGGACGGGGACGGGGACGGTGCGGACGGCGGCCGGGACGGGGACGGGTCGTGCCCCCGGATGCCCGCGATCGAGGTGCCCGCCGTCGCCTCCGTCACCGTCACCGCCAGGAACGCGGGCATCGACGTCGCCGGGATCGACGCCCCGCTGGACCTGACCACCGTCAACGGGGACGTCACCGTCGTCCGGTCGGGCCGGGACGGCGCCACCGTACGACTCGCCACCCGCAACGGGTCCGTACGCGCCGGCACCCTGCGCTCCGGCCGGCTGCACGCCGAGACGGTGAACGGGGACGTGACCCTCGACAGCGCCACCTCGCCGTCCCCGCTCACCGCCGCCACCACCAACGGATCGCTCCGGGTGTCGCTGCCGCACACCGCCCCCGCCTACCGCGTCGCCGCCACCACACGCAACGGCACCACCTCGGTGACCCTGCCGACCACCGCCGAGCGGAGCGGGCCCGCCATGACGCTCAGCACGGTCAACGGCGACGCCACCGCGACCCGCGACTGACCGCGCCACGGGCCGGACCGACGTCAGGCGGCCGGGTCACCGTTCTTCGAGCCGGCGGACGCGGCGGACGCCGCCGGTGCCGCGGAGGGCGCGGGAGCGGGCCCGGCGGAGGCCTTCGGTGCCGGTACGGCCGGTGCGGCCGGAGCCGGAGGTGCCACGGGCGCGGGCTTCGCCGGTGCGGCCGGTGCCTCCCGCCGCTCGTGGGCCGCCTCGTCGAGGCCGTGCGGCTGCCGCAGGTCCTCCGGTCCGCCCCCGGCCGGCTCGCCCAGCTCCTCCAGCGCCGCCCGGGCCGCCGGGGCGTCCAGCGGCGAGAACGCGGGATCGGTGCGCAGGGCCTCCGCCAGATGCCGACGGGCCGCCCCGGTGTCGCCCACGGCCGCCTCCATCACCCCCAGGTGGTAGGCGTACGAGGCGCTGCGCACCCCGCTGTCGGCCGCCTTCAGGGCGTACTCAAGCCCCTCCTCCGTCCGGCCGGCCCGGTGCAGGGCCCAGCCCAGCGCGTCCGCGACCTCCGCGTTCCGTCGCTGCTCGTCCCAGGCGGCGCGCAGCCGCCCCACGGCCGCCTCCGCCTCGCCGTGCTCGCTCTCGTAACGGGCCAGCGGCAGCGTCTCGTCCACCCCGTTCCGCTCCGCCGAAGCGGCCATCCTCAGGAACGTCGCGTACTGGCTGGCGGCGTCCCCGTCGAGGTCCGACGACTGGTACAAATCGGCGAGTTCGAGGGCGTACTCGGGACGCGGGAGGCGCTGGAGCACCCGCTGGTACTCCGCCATCGCCTCGTCGGTCCGGCCCAGGGCGGTCAGTGCGCGCGCCCGGCCGGCGAGGGAGGCGTGGTGGCCGTGGTCGACGGAGAGCGCCGCGTCGTACTGCCCGAGCGCCTCCCCGGACTCGCCGCGCTCGCGGGCCAGGTCCCCGAGGCGGTGCAGCGCCTCCGCCTTCTGCGCGGGGGTGCCGGAGCGTTCCGACGCCTCCTGCGCGGCGGCGAGCGCGTCCTCGCGCCAGCCCCGGTCGCGGTACAGCTCGGCGGTACGGCCCAGCGCGGGCGCGCCCTTGCGCAGGGCGGCGAACTTCTCGGTGGCCGTGGCTGCCGCCTCCGAGTCGCCGAGCCCGTGGTACGCGTCGATCAGCGCCGGGTACACCGCCCAGGCGACCGACGCCCCGGGGCCGCGGTCCCGGACCGCCTCGCCCCACTTCTTCGCCGCCAGGAAGTCGTGCCGGGCGACCGCGAGTTCGGCCAGCCCCACCCAGGCGGCACTGTTGCCGCGGTCTCCCGGCACGGCCGCCAGCGAGCGCTTCAGCGCCTGTTCGGCGCGCGGGTAGTACCCGAAGTCCGCGGACCGGCGGGCCCATTCCACGTACGCCGAACCGAGCGCCGCCCAGGCCGGGGCGTCCGCCGGGTGGCTCCGCACCCAGCTCTGCCGGTCGCCGATCAGCGCGGTCAGGTCGGAGAGCGAGGCCGGGGCCCCGGCGGTCGCCGCCGACCTGGCCCGGTCCGCCGCTCCCGGCGCCGCGGCGGGGGCCGGGTCGTCCTCCGGTACGGCCACCAGCGCACCCGCCACCAGCACCCCGGCGGCCACCGCCCCGACCGCGGCCCGCCGCAGCGAGGTACGCAAGCCGGAGGGCGGAGGCGGTACGTCGGGGGGCGGGAGCTGCGCCTCGGGCGGAGCGTCCCGGCCGGGCCCGTCCTGCGGGAGGGGCTGAGCGGACGGCATCGTGCGGGCATCCGGGTCCTGCTGCGGCATGACATCCATACGATCACTTTGCGTCAGCTCGGAGAGCGCACCGGGCTCCGGAACTGTCGCCGCAGACGGGTTCACACCATTGGCCGCCGGGTGCCAGGCTGGAGGCATGGACGACCGGGACGATCTCCTCGCACGGCTTCGGGCGGGCCTGCCCGCCGAGGCCCTCCTCACCGACCCCGACGTCACCGCGTCGTACGCGCGCGACATGGCGAGCTTCTGCGACGCCGGAGCACCCCTGGTGGTCGTGCTCCCGCGCACCGTCGAGCAGGTCCAGCACGTCATGCGCACCGCGCACGCGCTGCGCGTACCGGTGGTGCCGCAGGGGGCACGTACCGGCCTCTCCGGCGGCGCCAACGCCAGTGAGGGCTGCGTCGTGCTCTCCCTGGTGAAGATGGACCGGATCCTGGAGATCAGCGCCGTCGACCGGATCGCCGTGGTCGAACCGGGCGTCGTCAACGCCGACCTCTCCCGCGCGGTGGCGGAACACGGCCTCTCCTACCCGCCGGACCCCTCCAGCTGGGAGACCTGCACCATCGGCGGGAACATCGGCACCGCCTCCGGCGGCCTGTGCTGCGTCAAGTACGGCGTCACCGCCGAGTACGTCCTCGGCCTCGACGTCGTCCTCGCCGACGGGCGGCTCCTGACCACCGGCCGCCGCACCGCCAAAGGCGTGGCCGGATACGACCTCACCCGGCTCTTCGTCGGCTCCGAGGGCAGCCTCGGGATCGTCGTCAAGGCGGTCCTCGCGCTCCGCCCCAAGCCGCCGCGCCGACTCGTCCTCGCCGCGGAGTTCCCCTCGGCGGCGGCAGCCTGCGACGCCGTCTGCCGGATCATGGAGCGGGGACACGCCCCTTCACTCCTCGAACTGATGGACCGTACGACGGTCCGCGCGGTGAACGCGACGGCCCACATGGGCCTGCCCGAATCCACCGAGGCGCTCCTCCTCTGCGCCTTCGACACGCCCGACGCCCCCGCCGATCTCGCCGCGGTCGGGGTGCTCTGCACCGAGGCCGGAGCCACCGGAGTGGTGCCGGCCGACGACGCCGCCGAGTCCGAACTCCTGCTCCAGGCGCGGCGCATGGCCCTGCCCGCCCTGGAGACCGTCAGGCCGGCCACCATGATCGACGACGTCTGCGTACCGCGCTCCAGGCTCGGCGAGATGATCGAGGGCACCGCAGCCGTCGCGGAGAAGTACGGCCTCACCATCGGCGTCTGCGCCCACGCGGGCGACGGCAACACCCACCCCGTGGTCTGCTTCGACCCCGCGGACCCCGACGAATCCCGCAGGGCCCGCGAGTCCTTCGACGCGATCATGGCGCTCGGCCTCGAACTGGGCGGCACCATCACCGGCGAACACGGCGTCGGCGTCCTCAAGAAGGAGTGGCTCGCCCGGGAACTCGGCCCGGTGGGAATCGAGGTGCAGCGCGGGATCAAGGCTGCCTTCGACCCGCTCGGCATCCTCAACCCGGGCAAACTCTTCTGAGCCACCGGACGGGTTCTCAGGTCTCGTCGGTGTCCTGGGGTGCCTCGTCGGGGCCGAACGGATCGGCGAGCCACAGATCGTCGGCGGGCAGCGGGGAGAGCAGCTCGGCGAGCTCCCGGTCGACGGCCTCGCCCCAGGGGCCCTCGTTCTCCGTCCCCGGCGGGACCATGCCGAGGGTCCGTTCCAGCCACGCCGACACCGAGGTGGACGGAACCTCCAGCAGGGCGTTGCCGTCGGGGGAGTTCAGCGCGACACAGATGACGTCGCGCAGCCCGACCTTGGTCGGCCAGATCCGTACGTCCCCCTGCCCGCACGGCCGGAACACACCCTCCATCAGCAACTCCCGGGCGAACGTCCAGTGCACGGGCGACTGGGACCCGACGTGGAAGACGATGTGCACCGCGTACGGGTCGTCCGCCCGGTACGTCAACCGGGCGGGTACGGGAATGGAGCGCTCGGGCGACAGGACCAGCTTCAGTTCCAGCTCACGTTCCACGACGTTGCCCATGAGATGCACGACCTTTCGATGCCCAGGGACCGGTCCCGCGACCGGCCCGCACAAGGAGAGAGCGCGCTCCCCGTCCGCGATGACGCGACTTGAAGAGAAAATCTTCGACGGGACCTGAAAGTGGCCCAAACACCAGGACCGGCCCGGGGGAAGGCGGTGGTCTGATAGATGTTGACTCTTGTGTTGCGGCTACGAAGAGATACGGGACCCGCTGATGAGCGCGCCAACTCCGGCACCCGGTGAGGACCGCCCCCGCGAGGGGTACTACCCCGACCCCTCCATCCCCGGCTACGTCCGGTACTGGAACGGCGTTTCGTGGGTTCCCGGGACGAGCCGCCCCGCACCGGGGCAGGACGCGACGGCCTCCTCCGCCGCGGGAGCGGCCGTGGCGACCCACCACCAGGGCGCGGCCCCGGCCGCAGCCCCCGTGGAGGAGACCGGCCCGGTCTTCTTCGACGAGGAGGAAGCGGCCCAGGAAGCCGCCGGTACGGCCCGGTTCGACCCCTCCCAGCAGGCCCCCGTCCACCCGGGCGGCCTCCCCGTCGAACGCGCCCACCACCCCGAGCCCGCCTCCGCGTGGCAGGCCGACACCTCCCGGCAGGCCGGCTTCGGCGACGACGCCGACCGGCGCGTCTCCTGGGGCGGCGGCCGGCCGGGCGAGGGCCAGGTGCCCGGGCAGGGCGTCCGCGGCGCCGACCCGCGCGCCTTCGCCGAGACGGGCCAGGACCCGCGCCGCCCGGCGCTGCCGCACGGCGCCGCACCGGCCGCGCTGCCCGCCGGACGGGACGGCGGCCACGACGGCCCGGTCCACACCGCTTCCGACGCCCGCTCCGGCGCCCCGTCCTCCGGCGCCCCGTCCTCCGACGGCGCGGTCGTGCGCGCGGCGGGCCGGGAGGGGGCCGCCCCCGTCGCCCCGCCCGGCGAGATCCGCCCGGCCCCCGTTCCCTCCCCGTACCTGCCGCCCGCCGGTCCCCAGCGGCAGCGGCCCGTCCAGCAACAGGGTCCCGCTCCCGTACGCGAGGCCTTCCAAGCCCCGGGCGCGCAGGCCGGTCCCGGACAGGGCGCCGCCTCCTGGGCCCAGCCGCAGCAGGCCCAGCCGCTCCAGCAGACCCGGCCGCCCCAGCAGGCGCAGCACCCCCCGCTGGGGTACCAGCAGCCGCAGGCCGCCCAGCAGGCACCGGCTCCCGCCGGTCCCTTCGGCGGCCCCGCCCCGGCCGGGCCGCAGGCGCCGGACCAGCCGGTCGTGCCGTGGAAGCCGCCGGTGGACGACCCGTTCCAGCAGATGGCCCGCGCCCAGTCGGCGGGCCGGCCCGCCGGGCTCGGCCGGCGGTTCGTCGCCCGGTTCCTGGACACGGTGGTGCTGGGCGCGCTCGTCGGCGCGGCGGGGTTCCCGCTGGTCACCGCCGCGATCGACCACATGGACGCCAAGATCGAGGCCGCGAAACTCTCCGGTCGCACGGTGACGGTCCATCTGCTGGACTCCACCACCGCCGGACAGCTCGGCGGGGTCCTCGCCGCCTTCCTCGTCGTCGGCTTCCTGCTGGAGGCCCTGCCGACCGCGAAGTGGGGCCGGACGCTCGGCAAGAAGCTCCTCGGCATCCAGGTGCGTGACGTCGAGTCCCAGGACGTGCCCACCCTGGGTGCCGCGCTGCGGCGTTGGCTCGTCCACGGTCTCCTCGGGCTGCTGGTGATCGGTGTGCTCGACGCCGCGTGGTGCCTGTTCGACCGCCCGTGGCGCCAGTGCTGGCACGACAAGGCGGCCCGTACCTTCGTGGCGGGCTGACCGCCTGTCACCTGCGGTCCGCCGCGAGGCGGCGGGCGTGGCCGTCGCCCGCCCCCGGTGGCTGACGGTCCGTCACTCGAAAGCACCTGAGCCGTTGCGGGGCGGTGCGGGCCGGGGTGCACTGCCCGCATGAGCAACGACGCGCCGACGCCCGGCCAGCCGCCCGAGGACGACGATCCGTTCCTCAAGAAGCCCCAGGACCCACCGCCGTCGTCGGGCTCGCCGTACGACGGCGCGCCTCCGCCGCCTCCGCCGCCCCCGCCGCCCTACGACCCGGGACCGTACGGCGGCGGCCCGTACGGCGGGGCGGACCCGCTCGCGGGGATGCCGCCGCTCGGCGCGCCGGGAGTGCGGATCCTGGCGCGGCTGATCGACTTCCTGATCATCTCGATCCCGCTCTATCTGATCTCGCTGCCCTTCGGCGGCGCGGTCGACGTCACCTCCGACAACGGCGACAGCGACGTGGGCAACGCCGTCACCAACACGTACAGCGGACACCAGCTGATCTGGTCACTGATCGCGCTGGTCTGCTACGTCGGGTACGACACCTACTTCACGCACAAGGACGGCCGTACCCTCGGCAAGAGGCTGCTGAAGCTGCGCGTCGCGATGCTGAGCGACGGGAGCGTGCCCCCCACCAACGCCTCGCTGATGCGGGCGGTCGTGCTCTGGCTCCCGGCGCTCCTGTGCTGCCCGTGCCTGTGGTGGCTGATCAACATCGTGCTGATGTTCACCGACAAGCCGTACCGGCAGGGCCTGCAGGACAAGGCGGCCAAGACGGTCGTGGTCAGTGCCGGCTGAGCGGTGCGCCGCCCGTGCGCGAGCGGAGGACGCCGCGCGGAGGCTCAGCGCCGCACGCGCCGGCCGGCGCGCTCCTCGGCCGCCTCGCCCTCCCGGGGCGTGCGGGCGACGGCCCGGTACGGGCGGGGGGCACCGGCCGGGACCGGGCCCCGGGCCCGGCGGAGCGTGGGGGCGGTCACCGCCACCAGTACCCCCAGGGCCAGCGCCGCGAGGCAGACGGCGCCCACGGTGGCCGACGACGAGGCGCCGGACACGAGCAGCAGGGCGAACGTGACAAGGACGACGGTGGCGCAACCGTAGACGAGTTGTGCGGCAGTCGGACGCGGCATGGCGGTATCCGTCCTGGAGGTCGTCGGATGTGGACCCGCCCGCGCATCGGGACGGTTCTACGACGGTGGATGCCCGTGCGGGCCACGGATAAGCATGACCTAACCCCCAACGCCGGTGCACGGGGGGCGCATTGGCTCACGACATGTGCCAAGGTGGCTGAACGACGCGCCGGTTGGCCGAACATCGATTGTCCGGATACCGGAAGGCGGCTCCTGCATAGTGCACTTGGCCGGTTCAAGTCAAGATCTGTCTTTTCTCCAGCAACTCCGATCGAATGTCGTCACTTGTGACGCGTCCACGTGCGCGCGGCCCTCAAACACCCCCTGGCCGCGCACGCGAACGCCCGGGGAGGACATCAGGTGACCAGTAAGAGAAGCGGCATCCGCGCTGCTGCGGTTGTCGTGGCCATGGCCGCGAGTGCCGCCACCGCGTCGACGTTCTTCGTCGCGCAGGCGGCGCAGCCGACGCCATCGGCAGGCACGTCCCTCGCCGAGAGCCGGGACCCGGCTCCGGAGAAGGCCGAGGACCACAACCTCGAAGGCCCGTTCAGCGAGAAGCAGAACAGCGAGCGCCAGGCTGCTCTGGAGCAGGTCATCTCGGGCGACAAGAAGGTGACCGACCGCAACGGTTCCAAGGTCGTCAAGCTCGACAACAAGAAGTACGTCGAACTCGGCCGCGAGAAGACCGACAAGATCTTCACCATCCTGGTCGAGTTCGGTGACCAGGTGGACAACTCGACCCTCTTCGACCCGGACGGCTCCGGACCCGAGGCGCCGGTCGTCAAGTACGGCGGTACGCCGGGTCCGGCGCACAACCAGATCGCCGAGCCGGACCCGAAGAAGGACAACAGCACCGCCTGGCAGGCCGATTACAACCAGGCGCACTTCCAGGAGCTGTACTTCGGCACCAGCGCGTCCTCCAACTCGCTGACCAAGTACTACGAGAAGACTTCCTCCGGCCGCTACTCGGTCAACGGCGAGGTCTCCGACTGGGTCAAGATCCCTTACAACGAAGCCCGGTACGGCTCCAACTACTGCGGAGCCAGCAGCTGCGCCAGCGTGTGGGACGCCGTCCGCGACGGGGTCAACGCCTGGACCGCGGACCAGAAGGCCAAGGGCTCCACCACGGAGCAGATCAAGGCCGACCTGGCCCAGTACGACCAGTGGGACCGCTACGACTACGACGCCGACGGCAACTTCAACGAGCCCGACGGCTACATCGACCACTTCCAGATGGTCCACGCCGGCGAGGACGAGTCGGCGGGCGGCGGCGTCCAGGGCGAGAACGCCATCTGGGCGCACCGCTGGTACGCGTACGGCACCAACGCCGGGGCGACCGGTCCGGCCGCCAACAAGGCCGGTGGTGCGCAGATCGGCGACACCGGCATCTGGGTCGGCGACTACACCGTCCAGCCCGAGAACGGCGGACTGGGCGTCTTCGCCCACGAGTACGCCCACGACCTCGGCCTGCCGGACCTCTACGACACCTCCGGCGGCGGCGAGAACTCGGTCGGGTTCTGGTCCCTGATGTCGGCCGGCTCCTGGCTCGGCCGGGGCCAGGGCGAGATCGGCGACACCCCCGGCGACATGACCGCCTGGGACAAGCTGCAACTCGGCTGGCTGGACTACGACACGGCGAAGGCCGCGACCAACTCCACGCACAAGCTGGGCGTTTCGGAGTACAACACCGCCAACAAGCAGGCGCTGGTCGTCAACCTCCCCGACAAGGAGGTCACGACCACCGTCGTCGCGCCGGCCCAGGGCGCCAAGCAGTGGTGGAGCGGCAGCGGCGACAACCTGTCGAACACGCTGACCCGTTCGGTCGACCTCACCGGCAAGACGTCCGCCTCGCTCGACTTCTCGGGCTGGTACGACATCGAGGCCGAGTACGACTACCTCTACACCGAGGTGTCCACGGACGGCGGCACCAACTGGACCGCCATCGACGGCACGGTCGACGGCAAGGAACTGCCGCGCGACGCCAGTGACAAGCCCGGTCTGACCGACGTCTCCGGTGCCTACAAGAAGCTGTCGTTCCCGCTCGACGCCTACGCGGGCAAGAAGATCGACCTCCGCTTCCGCTACTCCTCCGACGGCGGAGTGGCCGGAAAGGGCTTCACCGCCGACGCCCTCACCATCAGCGCCGACGGTGCCGTCATCTTCTCGGACGACGCCGAGGGCGACGACAACGGCTGGACGTCGAAGGGCTTCTCGCGGATCGGCGGGTCGTTCACCAACGACTACCCGCAGTACTACATCGCGGAGAACCGCCAGTACACCTCGTACGACGAGACCCTCAAGGTCGGCCCGTACAACTTCGGGTTCTCCACCACCCGCCCGGACTGGGTCGAGCACTACGCGTACCAGAACGGCCTGATGGTCTGGCTCTGGGACACCTCGGAGGTCGACAACAACACGTCCGTCCACCCGGGCACGGGTCTCATCCTGCCGGTGGACTCGCACGCCAAGCCGCTGAAGTGGACCGACGGAACGATCCTGAGGAACAAGATCCAACCGTTCGACGCCCCGTTCAGCTGGTACCCGAACCAGGGCTTCACGCTGCACAACGCGGACGTGGCGCTGAAGATCAAGCCGACCCTCGGCGTCCCGCTCTTCGACGACCACAAGGGCACCTACTGGTACGCCGAGAACCCGACCGGAAGCGTCAAGGTCGCTGACACCAACACGCGTCTCACCATCGTCAACGAGCCGCTCAGCGGCTCGACGATCACCGTGAAGGTCGGCCCCTCGGCCAAGTAATCCGCATCACCGCAGGTCAGAACATGATCGGCCGTTGCCCCCTGGCGGGCAGCGGCCGATCGTGTTTAGGTGCCTCTTATTCCGATCCTTATTGACACGACGTCTCACGGGGGAGCGCGAACCATGGCAGGCGGAGGATTCAGCAGATTGCCGGACGGCTCGGTGGTGGTGGCACTCACCCTGGCCCGTCCGCCCCACGGGGCCCGTCCCGGCGCCCCCGTACGCGTACTCGTCCACGCGGCGAACCGGGCCCGCGCCCTCACCCGGCTGCGCAACCTCGGGCTGCGCGCCGTCTACCTCCGGGGCAACACCCAGCCGCCCACCCCGGACGAGATCACGGCGGTGCTGCACCACCCGGACGGCCTGCTCTGGCGGGACGCCCCGCAGGCCGCCCAGGAGCTCTGGCACCCCATACGCGCGCTGATGGGCCCGGCCGGCCACCCGGGGCCGGCCAGGCCCGCCGCGTAGGCCGTGAACCGGCCGGACGGGCCGCTCTTTGGCCGGGCGGCTCACTCCGGCCGGATTCTCACTCCGGGCGGGCGACGACCGGCTCGCCGGAGAGTTCCACACCCGCGGCGCGGAGCTCCTCCAGGGCCCGCACGGTGGTGGGCGCCGCGACACCCGCCGTCAGGTCCAGCAGGACATGGGTGGTGAAGCCCTCGCGCGCGGCGTCCAGCGCGGTCGCCCGCACGCAGTGGTCGGTGGCGATGCCGACCACGTCGACCTCGGTGACCTCGTGGTCGCGGAGCCACTGGGCCAGCCCCACCTCGTTCTCGTCGAGCCCCTCGAAACCGCTGTACGCCGCCGCGTACGCCCCCTTGTCGAACACCGCGTCGATCGCCCCGGAGGCCACGGCGGGCGCGAAGTTCGGGTGGAAGCCCACCCCCTCCGTACCGGCGACGCAGTGCACCGGCCACGAGTGCTCGAAGTCGGGCGTGGCGGAGAAGTGGTCGCCCGGGTCCACGTGGTGGTCACGGGTGGCCACCACGTGGCGGTAACCGGCCTGGGCCTCACCGATCAGATCGGTGATCGCGGCGGCGACGTCGGCGCCGCCCGCCACGGCGAGGCTGCCGCCCTCACAGAAATCGTTCTGAACGTCCACGACGATCAACGCGCGGTGCATGGCGGGTGTCCTTCGGTGGGGGAGCGGATGACGTGACGGGGGGTGGGGTACCGAGCACCGGACACACCCTAAGCAATTCGGCTCGGGCACGGGAGGCGTTGGCGCCCGTCCGGCACGGACCGGCCGGCCCCAGCCCGAGCTCAGACGTACTCGGTCGCCAGCACCGGCTCGCCCCGGGACAGCTGCAGCGCCGACATCGGGAGCGCGGCGCGCGCCGCGATGTGCCGCTCGCGGGCCGCCTCCAGCGACTCCCGGGCCACCACCTCGCCGCCGCGCACCAGCTCCACCAGCAGCTGCCTGTCGGCCAGCTCCGCCGGCACGGGTCCGGTACCGATCACCTCGGCCTCGGCGACGCCCCGCGCGTCCACCCGGCGGGCCGCCCACTTGCGCCCGCCCACCGACGACTTGGCGCCCATCGACTTCTTCGCCACCGGCAGCAGCGGATCGGCCGGATCGGCGGACGCGGCACGCGCCACCAGCTTGTAGACCATCGAGCAGGTGGGGCTGCCGCTGCCGGTGACCAGCTGCGTGCCCACCCCGTACGCGTCCACCGGGGCGGCGGCCAGCGAGGCGATGGCGTACTCGTCCAGGTCCGAGGTGACCACGATCTTGGTCTCCGTCGCGCCCAGCTCGTCCAGCTGCTGCCGCACCCGGTGCGCGACCAGCAGCAGATCCCCGGAGTCGATGCGTACGGCCCCCAGCTCGGGACCGGCGACCTCCACGGCCGTACGGACCGCCTCGGCGACGTCGTAGGTGTCCACCAGTAGCGTGGTGCCCCGGCCCAGCGACTCCACCTGCGCGCGGAAGGCGTCCCGCTCGGTGTCGTGCAGCAGGGTGAAGGCGTGCGCGCTGGTGCCCACGGTCGGGATGCCGTAGCGGAAACCCGCCGCCAGGTCGGAGGTGGTGTGGAAACCGCCGACGTACGCGGCGCGGGCGGACGCGACCGCCGCCAGCTCGTGCGTACGGCGCGCGCCCATCTCGATGAGGTTCCTGCCTGCGGCGGCCGCCGACATCCGGGACGCGGCGGCGGCGATGGCCGAGTCGTGGTTGAGGATCGACAGCACCACCGTCTCCAGCAGCACGCACTCGGCGAAGGAGCCCTCCACCCGGAGCACCGGCGAACCGGGGAAGTAGACCTCGCCCTCCGGGTAGCCCCAGACGTCACCGCTGAAGCGGAAGTCCGCCAGCCAGGCGAGCGTCGGCTCGTCCACGATCTCCTGCTGACGCAGGAACGCGATCATCTCGTCGTCGAAGTGGAAGTTCTCCACGGCGTCCAGCACCCGCCCGGTCCCCGCGAGGACGCCGTAGCGCCGCCCCTCGGGAAGCCGCCGGGTGAACGCCTCGAAAACGGAGCGCCGGTCGGCGGTGCCCGCCTTGAGGGCCGCCTGCACCATCGTGAGTTCGTACTGGTCGGTGAAGAGTGCGGTCGACGGCACTCCCACCCGTCGCCCCAGGTCCGCTGAGTTCATGGCAGGGATGCTACTCCACATCTCGTCAGAGTGACGAGATGTGGGTCGGTTTGTGCGCGGTGCCCCGTCGAGTGGCAGCATGGGAGGGGTGAGCGTCGCTTCCCCCGTAGAAATCGAACGTCCCGAGTCGGCCGAAGAGACCTTCGCCGTCCCCGAGCCCGACGTCCCCTGGGTGACGCTGGTGCACAACGACCCCGTCAACCTCATGAGCTACGTGACGTACGTCTTCCAGGCGTACTTCGGCTACTCCAAGGACAAAGCCCACAAGCTCATGCTCGACGTGCACCACAAGGGCCGCGCCGTCGTCTCCAGCGGAAGCCGTGAGGAGATGGAGCGCGACGTCCAGGCCATGCACGGTTACGGGCTCTGGGCCACACTCACCCAGGACCGCAACTGAGCCCGCCCGTACCCCGCTCGCCGCACCCCTGAACTCCCGGAACTCCCGCCCCACCACCATCGGAGACCCCCATGGCCGGCCACTTCGAGGCCACCCCCGACGGCGGCGCGGCCGTCGCGCTCGACGAGGTGGAGATCTCCATCCTGCGCTCCCTCGCCGTGCAACTGCTGGAACTCGTCGGGCCGGGGGACGAGGCCGCCGACGGCGCCGACCCGCTCGCGGCGCTCTTCGCCGAAGGCCCCAGCGAACCGCCCTCCGACCCCGCCCTCGCCCGTCTCTTCCCGGACGCGTACGGCGACGACGACAAGGAACTGCGCGAGGCGTCCTCGGAGTTCCGCCGCTTCACCGAGGTCGACCTGCGCGCCCGCAAGCGCGAGGACGCCCTCGCCGTCGTCCGCTGCCTCGACTCCCTCTCCACCGGCGACGACGGCGAGGGCGGGGAGAGCGGCGGAGGCGGTGGCGGAGAGCTGCGACTCACCGCCGACCAGGCCCGCCAGTGGCTCGGCACCCTCAACGACCTGCGCCTGACCATCGGCACCCGGCTGGAGGTCAGCGACGAGGACCAGGGCCAGGAGGGCTCCCTCTACCGGCTCCCCGACAGCGACCCGCGCAAGCCGATGGTGCTGGCCTACCTCTGGCTCGGCGCCCTCCAGGAGACGCTCCTCGAAGCGCTGATGTCCTGACCCCGGCAGGTGAGGGCGGACCCGCGGTTCGTCGCGCACCCGCCAGGAACCGCAGGGCGGCCCCCGCTCCCCGCGCGGCGCGACCGGCAGCTCAGACGACGCTCAAATCCGCATAACGATCCCGTCACCCGAACGGCCGCTTTTGCAGCGGCCGGAAACGCTTGTCCGCTTTTTCCTGTGGTCTGCGCCACAGAATGTCCGAGGGTGTCCTGACATGGCCGTGATACATCTTCACGACCGCCGGGGGCGCCATCCCTGTTCCCGGGGGCGCTGTCCGCAGGCCGACCGCCGGCGGCACTCCATCCATTCCGGGGGGAACAGGACACGGTCCACGGCCCCACACGGCCGCGGTCCGTCGTGGAGAAAGGCGCAGTGACATGACATCCGCAGAGGTCGACAGCGGGCAGCCCGAGCGGGACGCCGCCGACGCTCACGGGAGCGGCGAGGGGTACCAGCGCAGCCTGGGTGCCCGTCAGATCCAGATGATCGCCATCGGCGGAGCCATCGGCACCGGGCTCTTCCTCGGTGCGGGCAAGGCCATCGCGAAAGCCGGACCCAGTCTGATCCTGGCCTACGCCGTCGCGGGCCTGGTCATCTTCTTCATCATGCGCGCCCTCGGTGAACTCCTCATGTACCGGCCGGTGTCGGGCTCCTTCTCCGAGTACGCACGCGAATTCGTGGGCCCCTTCGCCGGATTCGTCACCGGCTGGACCTACTGGCTCTTCTGGGTCGTCACCGGAATCACCGAAGTGACCGCGGGAGCCCAGTACATGACCTACTGGTTCGACATCCCGCAGTGGGTCTCGGCGCTGTTCTTCACCCTCGTCCTGTACGGCGTCAACCTCATCTCCGTGAAGCTCTTCGGCGAGCTCGAATTCTGGTTCTCGATGGTCAAGGTGACCGCCATCGCCGGCATGATCCTCATCTGCGCCGGAATCCTCACCCTGGGCTTCTCCGACGCCGGCGACACCGCCTCCGTCAGCCACCTCTGGTCCGACGGCGGATTCTTCCCGCAGGGCATCAGCGGCACGCTGATGACCCTGCAGATCGTCATGTTCGCCTTCCTGGCGGTCGAACTGGTCGGAGTCACCGCGGGGGAGTCCAAGGATCCTCAGACCGTCCTGCCCAAGGCGATCAACACCGTGCCCTGGCGCATCGCCGTCTTCTACGTCGGCGCGCTGATCATGATCCTGTCGGTGGTGCCGTGGACCGAGTTCCAGCCCGGTGTCTCACCGTTCGTCGCCACCTTCGAGAAGATGGGCCTCGGGATCGGCGCCGGAATCGTCAACTTCGTCGTCCTCACCGCCGCCCTGTCGTCCTGCAACTCCGGGATGTACTCCACCGGGCGCATGCTCCGCGACCTCGCGCTCAACGGCCAGGGCCCGCGCACCTTCACCCGGCTCACCCGCAGCGGCACCCCGCTCGTCGGCACCACCTTCTCGGCCGCCCTGATGCTGGTCGGCGTCTGGATCAACTACCAGTGGCCCGGCCAGGCCTTCACCTACGTCGTCTCCTTCGCCACCATCTCCGGGATGTGGGCCTGGATCATGATCCTCGTCAGCCAGCTCCGCTACCGCGCCCGCGCCGACCGCGGCGAACTCCCGCACTCCACCTTCCGGGCCCCCGGCTCCCCGTACACCAGCGCCTTCGCGCTCGCCTTCATCGGCATGGTCGTCGTGATGATGGCCGTCGACAAGGACGCCCGGATCTCGCTCTACTGCGCCCCGTTCTGGGCGCTCCTCCTCGGTGTCTCCTACCTGGCGCTCAGGGCGCGCGACCCGCGGAACGCGGCGTTCGCCAAACGCTGACCCCGGTTCCGCACACCCCGCCGGCGTCCAACTCCCCACCGCGCGGCACGTACCGCCGCACCTCGGACCATCTCTCCCGCGGACCGCCCGGCCGCCCCAACGGCCCCGGCGGCCGGCAGACCGGGTCCCGGTCCACCGCACCTCGGTGGACCGGGACCCGCCTGCTTATCCTGGGCGCCATGCTGACCCTCACCCAGGACCTGTACGACAAAATCGTCGCCCACGCCCGCGCCGACCACCCCGACGAGGCGTGCGGCGTGGTCGCGGGACCGGCCGGCACGGGCCGCGCCGAGCGCTTCATCCCGATGCTCAACGCCGCCCGCTCGCCCACGTTCTACGAGTTCGACTCGGGCGACCTCCTCAAGCTCTACCGCGAGATGGACGACCGCGACGAAGAGCCGGTCGTCGTCTACCACTCGCACACGGCGACCGAGGCGTACCCCTCGCGCACCGACGTGACCTATGCCAACGAGCCGGAAGCCCACTACGTCCTCGTCTCCACCGCCGACACCGACGAGGCGGGCCCGTTCCAGTTCCGCTCGTACCGCATCGTGGACGGTGTGATCACCGAGGAAGACGTGGAGATCGTCGCGGCGTACTGAGCCGGCGCGCGGAGCCCGCGCGGAGGCGACGTGAGGCGATCCACGGGCGGCGGGGCCCCGACGGCCCCGCCGCCCTCGTGCGTCCCGCCGCCGACGGCAGGGCCGGACGGGCCGCGCGGCGGTCGCCGGACGGGTCGCGCGACACCAAAGGTCCGCATACTGAACGGTCTTGTTCCGAGATGTGAGATCACACTCGGGTTTCCCGAACGGGAATCGATACGATGACCGCATGGTTCCCCATGACGTGAGCGAAATGACGCCGGGCGCACTGCTCGTCGCGCGGCTGCACGTCGACCTGTGCAGGCTCTCCAGCGCGATCTGTCCCGGTCGCAGCCTGCCCACCGGGCCCAAGGCCTGAGTACCGGCCCCAGCGCCCCACCCCACGTACCACCACCCGCGCGGGTGCTGAAACGCGCGCCACGCCACCCCGCTTCCGACAGGAGCCCACGCCATGGCCATCGAGGTCCGCATCCCCACCATCCTTCGCACCTACACCGACGGCGCCAAGGCGGTCGAAGGCAGCGGTGAGACCCTCGCCGACCTCTTCAACGACCTGGAGACCCGGCACAACGGCATCCGCGCGCGCATCGTCGACGGCGAACAGCTCCGCCGGTTCGTGAACGTCTACCTCAACGACGAGGACGTCCGCTTCCTCGACGGCATCACGACCAAGCTCAGCGACGGCGACAACGTCACCATCCTCCCGGCCGTCGCCGGCGGCATGCGCTGATGCGGTACGACTCCGCGCTGGCGGCCGTGGGCAACACCCCACTGGTCCGCCTCCCGAGGCTCTCGCCCTCCGGCGACGTCCGGATCTGGGCCAAGCTGGAGGACCGCAACCCCACCGGCTCGATCAAGGACCGCCCCGCGCTCCACATGGTCGAGCAGGCGGAGAAGGACGGGCGACTGCGCCCCGGCTGCACCATCCTGGAGCCGACCAGCGGAAACACCGGCATCTCGCTCGCCATGGCGGCCAAGCTCAAGGGCTACCGCATCGTCTGCGTCATGCCGGAGAACACGTCCCAGGAACGGCGCGACCTGCTCGCCATGTGGGGCGCCGAGATCGTCTCCTCACCGGCGGCCGGCGGCTCCAACACGGCTGTCCGGGTCGCCAAGGAGCTCTCCGCCGAACACCCGGACTGGGTGATGCTCTACCAGTACGGCAACCCGGACAACGCGGGCGCCCACTACGCCACCACCGGACCCGAGATCCTCGCCGACCTCCCGTCCCTCACCCACTTCGTCGCGGGCCTCGGCACCACCGGCACCCTCATGGGCGTCGGCCGGTACCTCCGCGAGCAGAAGCCCGACGTCAAGATCGTCGCCGCCGAGCCCCGCTACGACGACATCGTCTACGGGCTCCGCAACCTCGACGAGGGCTTCGTACCGGAGTTGTACGACGCCTCCGTGCTCACCACCCGCTTCTCGGTCGGTTCCGCCGACGCGGTCGCCCGCACCCGTGAACTCCTCCAGCAGGAAGGCATCTTCGCCGGTGTCTCCACCGGTGCCGCGCTCCACGCGGCCATCGGCGTCGGCCAGAAGGCCGTCAAGGCGGGGGAGAGCGCGGACATCGTCTTCGTCGTCGCCGACGGCGGCTGGAAGTACCTCTCGACCGGCGTCTACACGGCACCGACCACGGAAGCCGCCATCGAGACCCTGCACGGGCAGCTCTGGGCCTGACCGCCCGGCACCCTCCGCCCGCGACGCCGACGCCCCCACTCCGGGGCGTCGGCGTTCCGCGTTCCAGGGCGTCGGCGTTCAGAAGCGTCCGCGTCTGCGCGGGCACGGACCGGGCCCCCGCGCTATCCCAGCCCCCGCACCTGACCCCACAGCTCCGGGCCGACCCGGCCCACCCGCCGTCGGAAGCCGCCCACCGCGACCTCCCGCAACTCGTCCGTCTCCAGGAAACTCCGCCGCCCCCGCGCGTCGTCCACCGTCCCGGCCGGCAGCGCGATCACTCCCGGCCGCTCCTCGTGATGCTTGCTGGTGATCTTCGCGACGACCGCGCGCCCGCTCCGCACCGACAGGACCAGGCACGGCCGGTCCTTCGACCCCGGCCCGTCCTCGTACGGCACCTCGGCCCACCAGATCTCGCCCGGCTCCGGCACCCGGCCCGCCCCGCGGCCCCGCCCCGGCTCCGCCGTACCGCCCGACGGCCTGCCCGGCGGCCTCGTCCGGCCACCCGGGCGACGCCCCGTACCCCGTTCGCCGCCCCGGCGCCGCGCACCGCTCCGGCCCCTGCCGTCCACCACCGACGCCACCAGCGCCAGCACGACCAGGACGGCCAGAATCACCCACCAGTACGTTTCCATCCCCCGACCGTACCGGCGCCCATTCGGCCACCCCAGGCCCCCGCCGCCACATCCCGCACGAACGGGCGCGCGGCCGGAGTCCCCCGGCTTCCATCGAACCGGTGACAGCACAGGTGAGTTCCCCCACAACGGCAGGCCACGGAGGAGCGACCAGGAGATTCGCGCCTTACGCTCGACGGACCGCAACCCCGAACCCCATCCGCCGCACCGTCGCCACGTCTCGGAGGTTCACGCTCCATGAAGCTCACCGTCGTCGGCTGCTCCGGCTCCTTCCCGTCCGCGGGATCGGCCTGTTCGAGCTACCTCGTAGAGGCCGACGGCTTCCGGCTGCTGCTCGACATGGGCAACGGTGCCCTCGGCGAGCTCCAGCGCCACGTCGGCCTGTACGACCTCGACGCCGTCTTCCTCAGCCACCTGCACGCCGACCACTGCATCGACATGTGTGCGTACTTCGTGGTGCGCTACTACCCGAACAACGGCACCCGCCCCGCCGCCCTCCCCGTGTACGGCCCCGAGGGCACCGAGCGCCGGCTGACCACGGCCCACGCCGACACCCCCTCCGAACACGCCATGGGCGAGGTCTTCGACTTCCGCACGCTCAAAGCCGGCTGGTTCGAGATCGGCCCCTTCACCGTCCGTACGGAGAAGCTCTGCCACCCCGTGGACACCTTCGGCATCCGCATCGAGCACGGCGGCCGCTCCCTCGCCTACTCCGGTGACACCGGAGCCTGTGACGCCCTGGACGAACTCGCCGAGGACGCCGACCTCTTCCTCTGTGAAGCATCGTTCATCCACGGCAAGGAGGACATTCCGGACCTCCATCTCAACGGCCGCGAAGCCGGGGAATGCGCCGCCCGCGCCCGCGCCGGACGACTCGTACTCACCCACATCCCGCCGTGGACCGACGCCGAACGCAACATCGAGGACGCCCGCGAGGTCTACGCCGGCCCCGTCGAACTCGCCGTGCCGGGCGCCGTCTACGAAGTCTGAGCGACCCGGCCCCCGACCCGCCCGGCCCCTGACCCCGCCCGGCGCCACCGGGGTCAGGCCCTGCGGCCCCGACCGCCCAGCGCCATCCGGTTCCAGGTGTGCCGGCGCCCGCGGACCGCCACCGAGTACGCGTACAACAGTTCCGGATCACCCATCCCCGGCAGGAACGCGTCCCCGATGTGATGGGCGTCCACCCCGATCTCCTTGGCGTTCAGGGCCAGCTGGGGCACCACGTCCGTGTGCGCGCCCTCCTGGCTCGTACCGATCGCCCCCATCACCACCGCCCCCGCTTCCTGCACCGCCGCCACCGCCTCGGCCGCCAGCTCCTTCGTCACCCCCGGCATCGTCCCCGGCAGCGGCAGCACCACCCCGTCCGCCCCGGCGTCCACCAGCGCCGTCAGCCGCGCCGCCGTCAGCCGCTCCGGACGGCCCGCGTGATGCATCTTGCCGCTCCAGAGCGCCACCTCGTCCCCGAGGCCGTTCCGCAGCTCCTCGGTCACCCGCGCCAGTCCCTCGTACGAACCGCCGGTCCCGGGATTCGCCGTCAGGCAGAGAAGTGCCGCCCCCATTCCGACCAGCCGCCTCGCGAACTCCGGCTTCGCCCGCCGGATCTCCGGCACGTCCCCCGGCTCCAGATTGATCCCGACCGGCCTCCCGAGGCACTTCGCCAGCTCCGCGACCGACGTGAAGGAACCGAGCCCCGGCAGCACCAGGCGCTCCCCGTCCCAGGCGCGTTCGATCAGGTTCAGCACCACGATGTCCGCGCCGAAGGCCGCCATCAACTCGGCGTTGTGCACACCGTTGTCACCGGGGTGGGCGGAGAGCACCGCCCGGTCCGCGAACACCTCCGCCACCATCGTCCGCCCCTCCGCGGCGGCCACCGAAGCGGTCAGCTTCCGCCCGCGCAGGGCGGCGAGCTGCTCACGGTCGAGATCGAGGATGCGGGGCGTCGGAGAAGTCATGGCAGGAGCCTAGGCGGCACATGGGCAAAAGGCGCGAAACGCACAGGGGAAGGCCCCCGGACCGCGCACGGTCGGGGGGCCTGGGGTGCGGGCGACGCTACTTCGTGACGTCCCGCTCGATCTCCTTCTCCACCTCCGGAGGCTCCCGTCCCGGTGTCTGGATGTTGAACCTGATGATCGCGAACCGGAAGATCACGTAGTAGATCACCGCGAAGCAGAGTCCGATCGGGATCAACAGCCATGGCTTCGTGTCCAGATGCCAGTTGACGACCAGGTCGATCAGACCGGCCGAGAAACTGAAGCCCGCGTGGACCCCGAGCGCCCAGGTGACACCCATCGAGACACCGGTCAGGATCGCGTGCACGCCGTACAGCAGTGGCGCGACGAACATGAACGAGAACTCCAGCGGCTCCGTCACGCCCGTCACGAACGAGGTCAGGGCCACCGACAGCATCAGGCCCCCCACCTCCTTGCGCCGCTCCGGCCGCGCCGTGTGCGCGATGGCCAGCGCCGCCGCCGGCAGACCGAACATCATGATCGGGAAGAAGCCCGAGGTGAACTGCCCCGCCGTCGGGTCCTCCGCGAAGAACCGCGAGATGTCGCCCTGCACCGTCTTGCCGTCGGCGCCCGTGAAGTCGCCCGCCTGGAACCAGAAGAAGGTGTTCAGGAACTGGTGCATGCCGATCGGGATCAGCAGACGGTTGGCGAAGCCGAAGATGGCCGCACCCCACGCACCGAGGTCGATCAACTGCTTGGCGAACCAGGTCAGCGCGTCACCCACCGGCTGCCACAGCAGACCGAAGACCACACCGAGGATCACGCAGAGGAACGCCATCAGGATCGGCACCAGCCGGCGCCCGTTGAAGAACCCGAGCCAGTCCACCAGCTTCGTACGGTGGTACCGCTGCCAGACCACCGCGGTCAGCAGTCCGATGAGGATGCCGCCGAGCACCCCCGGGTTCTGCGGGACGCCTTCCGGCACCTTGTCGGTCACCGAGCCGTCCACCGGGAAGGCCGACAGCACACCCCGGTAGACCAGGAAACCGACCACCGCCGCCAGCGCGGTCGAGCCGTCCGCCTTCTTCGCGAAACCGATCGCCACACCGATGCAGAACAGCAGCGGCAGGCCCACCGTGCCGTCCAGGATCGCCGAACCACCGTTGAGCAGGACCTTGGACGTCTTGTCCCAGAACCGGCCGTTCAGATACGAGTCGAACAGGTTGCCGAGGCTGACGAGCAGACCCGCCGCGGGAAGCACGGCCACCGGGAGCTGAAGACTCCGGCCGATCTTCTGCAGACCCGAGACCGGGCCGTTCCACCACTTTGGCTGCGGACCCGCAGCCGCGGTCGTACTCATCGGCATCCTCCCGGAACACGGTCACGTTCGGCGGTCGCCGCAGCCGGCTCGGGCCGGGTGCGCGGACGGTACGGAGCCCGTCCCGAGGGCGGAGCGCCGGTGAGCGTCATCCTTGGCGATGGCCCGACCGGGCGCCCGCGAAGTTGGGCCAACCGTGCGTTAGCGTGACAAAACGGACCCACGGTGGGTCCGCACGCTGCGACAGGGAGAAGGACATGGCCAGCAAGGCTGAGAAGATCGTCGCCGGGCTCGGCGGTATCGAGAACATCGACGAGGTCGAAGGCTGCATCACCCGCCTCCGCACCGAAGTCCACGACCCCAGCAAGGTCGACGAAGCCGCCCTCAAGGCCGCCGGAGCCCACGGCGTCGTCAAGATGGGCACCGCGATCCAGGTCGTCATCGGCACCGACGCCGACCCCATCGCGGCCGACATCGAAGACATGATGTGACGGCGTGACCGGCTGACAGCAGCCCCCTGTCACCCCCTGGCACACCTCTGCACCACCCCCGCCGGGTGCCGGCCCCCGACCGGTCCGCACCCGGCACCCGCCCGGCGCCCCGTACGGACACCCCGCCCGTACGGACACCCCGAGCCACCCGCGCGTCCCGACCCACCCGCGCGCCTCGCGCGTCCCCGGCGCGCCACGCCGCGGCGACACCCGAACGGCGCCCCACCGCACCCGAACGGACCCGCCCCCGCCAACGGATAAAGTCGACGCCATGTCTCGCATCGACGGCCGCACCCCCGACCAGCTCCGCCCCGTCACCATCGAACGGGGATGGAGCAAGCACGCCGAAGGCTCCGTACTCGTCTCCTTCGGCGACACCAAAGTCCTCTGCACCGCCTCCGTCACCGAAGGCGTACCGCGCTGGCGCAAGGGCAGCGGCGAAGGCTGGGTCACCGCCGAGTACTCCATGCTCCCCCGCGCCACCAACACCCGCGGCGACCGCGAATCCGTACGCGGCAAGATCGGCGGACGCACCCACGAGATCAGCCGGCTGATCGGCCGCTCCCTGCGCGCCGTCATCGACTACAAGGCCCTCGGCGAGAACACCATCGTCCTCGACTGCGACGTCCTCCAGGCCGACGGAGGCACCCGCACCGCCGCCATCACCGGCGCCTACGTCGCCCTCGCCGACGCCATCACCTGGGCCCAGGGCAAGAAGATCGTCAAGGCCGGCCGCAAGCCCCTCACCGGCACCGTCTCCGCCATCAGCGTCGGAATCGTCGACGGCACCCCCCTCCTCGACCTCCGCTACGAGGAAGACGTCCGCGCCGAGACCGACATGAACGTCGTCTGCACCGGCGACGGCCGCTTCGTCGAGGTCCAGGGCACCGCCGAGGCCGAGCCCTTCGACCGCAAGGAGCTCAACGCCCTCCTCGACCTCGCCACCGCCGGCTGCGCCGACCTCACCGCCTTCCAGAACGAGGCACTCGCCCGCACCCTCGGCACCCCCGGCGCGTAACACCCACCCTTCCCCGGGTAAAGAAGCAACCAAGAACGCACCGCACGGCGTCCTCACAGACACGGGCGCACGGGTCGAACCGTGCGCCCGTCCATGTGTCGACCAGTCCATGCGACGACCCGTCCATGTGCCGACCGGTCCATGCGACGACCGTTCCGTGTGACGACCCCGGGGAGGGACCGCACCATGGCTCTGCGCCGCCACCACCACCGCACCGCACTCGCCGTCACCGCCGCAGCACTGACCCTGACCGCGCTGGTCGGGTGCGGCGCCGTCGACAAGGCCCTCGACTGCGTCCGTACCGCCGACGCCATCGCCACCAGCGTCGGCAACCTCCAACAGGCCGTCTCCAACGCCTCGGGGGACGTGACCCAGGCATCCGAGTCGCTCGACCAGATCGACCAGGAACTCGGCAACCTCAAGGACACCACCGACAACGCCGACCTCGGCAAGGCCGTCGACGACCTCCAGGCCGGAGTCGGCGAGGTACGCGCCTCCATCGAGGCGGGCGACACCACCCCCGACATCGGCCCGGTCACCGACGCCGCCGGCGAGATCGGCAAGGTCTGCTCCCCCTGAACCGGCCGCGGCGACGCGGGGGCCCGCCCCGCCGCCGCGACGGCGAAGAGCGACAATCGACCCATGACCCGCCTGATCCTCGCCACCCGCAATGCCGGGAAAATCACCGAACTCCACGCGATCCTCGCCGACGCCGGCCTCAGCCACGAACTCGTCGGCGCGGACGCGTACCCCGAGATCCCGGACGTCAAGGAGACCGGCGTCACCTTCGCCGAGAACGCCCTCCTGAAGGCCCACGCCCTGGCCAAGGCCACCGGCCACCCGGCCATCGCCGACGACTCCGGCCTCTGCGTCGACGTCCTCGGCGGCGCCCCCGGCATCTTCTCCGCCCGCTGGGCCGGCCGGCACGGCGACGACCAGGCCAACCTCGACCTGCTCCTCGCCCAGCTCGGCGACATCGACACCCCGCACCGCGCCGCCCATTTCGCCTGCGCCGCCGCCCTCGCCCTCCCGGACGGTACGGAGCGCGTCGTCGAAGGGCGCATGCCCGGCACCCTCCGCTTCGCCCCGGCCGGCGCGCACGGCTTCGGCTACGACCCGATCCTCCAGCCCGAGGGCGAGACGCGTACCTGCGCGGAGCTCACCCCGGCGGAGAAGAACGCCATCAGCCACCGCGGCAAGGCCTTCCGCGCGCTCGCGCCGGTGGTGCGGGAGCTGGTGGGCTGAGACGCCGACAGCAGAACGGCCCGCGCATCGATTCCTCGATGCGCGGGCCGTTCACGGGTGCGGCGGAAGGGATTCGAACCCTCAAGCCGTTTCACGGGCCACAGATCCTAAGTCTGCTGTGTCGCCAGTTGCACCACCGCCGCCAGCCACCCGTCATCGTACGGACGCAGGGCGAGAGCCAGCTTACTCGGCATGAACGGAGACCGGTCGGTCTGCCCCGCAGGAACCGGGATTCGATCATGTGGCAGCCGGCCGAGTACCTCCTCGGCACCATGTGCCCGTGATCGCATGGCAGTTGGGGCAGAGCATCCGCAGGTTTTCGCGGCGATCGTCGTAAGGGTCGCCGCTGATGTGATCGATTTCCAGCGTCATCGGCTTCCCCAGCCAGACCGCTTCCGTGCCGCACCCGGCGCAATTCTGCGGCGTCCCCAGATCGAGCAGCGCCTGGCGCAGTAGGGTCGCATTTTTCCGCGGGCCGGGATGGCGCACCAGGACATCCTCGGCGCGCTTCCTCGGCACATGTGGTGGTTTTGCACGCTGATGGGCCTGTCCCAGGAAATGGGAAGTGTCGACTCCCTGTTCCGACACCCAGGTACGGAGCAGTGCGCGTTGGGTGCCGGTGTCGGGGCGACCGAGGCGTCGCAGGGTCTCCGCGATGCTGACGGAGTGCGCGACCGCCTTGACGAGCTGATCGGGGTCGGGGCGCCGTCGCCTCCCCACTGGCTGGAAATGCGAGACGTCGATGGCGAAGTGGGTGAAACGCCTCATCAGGTAACGGCCGAGTCGTTCGTACGGAGGTGTGCCGAGGTGGGCGATGACTTCTTCGATGGTGTGGCACCTGGCTGCCGCGTCGGCGAGGGTCGCCCGGTCGTACGTGCGGGATGCGCTCATCGTCCCGCCGCCGACCTGCGGGAGGGGTTCGCGCGGTCGACTTGGGAACGCTTGTTCCGACCCCTGTACGAATCGGTGGTCGAGTGACAGTTGGGGCAGAGCATCCGGAGGTTCTCCACCCGGTTGTTCCGCCAGTTGCCGTCGATGTGGTCGACCTCCAAGGGCAGAGGGTGTCCCTGCCAGGTTCCTGCGGCTCCGCAACCGGTGCAGCGTTCATCGGCCCCGAGGAGCATCAGGGCTCTCTTCAAACGGCTGCTCTGCTCGCGGCGGGCCGTGGCGGGGTCCTGTTCGACGAGAAGCTCCTCCAGAGTGCGATGCCGTCGGCCCTTCGACGAACGTGGTGCAGAGGATTCGAAGTGGGAGGTGTCGATCCCCAGGGATTTGACGCGGCGACTGATGTGGGTGTGGTTTCCCCCCACCGCGTTCAGTCCCAGAAGCCGCAATACGCCCACCATGGTTGTCGACGCGGCGACAGCGGGTTCGAGTACCTCCTTGGTCCACCGTGTGTCCTCCCGCTCGAAGTGCGAGGTGGCGATGCCCATCCTTCTCATGCGATCCAGAAGATAGCGCCGGGACCCGCTCCAGGGCGCCAGCCCCAGACTGGTCATGGCCTGGGACATGGTCCGTGACGATGCGGCTGACTCCGAGAGCACCTGATGCGTGTAAGGGCTGACCGGCATTCCTCTTCCTCCCCGTCTGGCCGCGCGTTCGCGGCCTCGTACGGAGCAACGAACCGGTAATCGGATAGGCACGTCCGCTATACGACGAGATGCGGAAGGGCCCGTACCGCTTCGGCGTTCGCCGTGAAGCGGTACGGGCCCTTCCGTACGAGAGCGGGGGGTCAGAACTTCGGGTCCGGCGACTGCGCGTGGACGAGCTCCGCCGCTTCCTCCGGGGTCTCCACCGAGGGCGGGGAGCCGTCGAGGGGCTTCTGGGCGGTCTCCTTCATGCAGGCCACCGAGATCACGCCGACCAGGGCCGCGGCCATCGCGTAGTACGCGGGCATCAGGTTGGTGCCGCTCCAGCTGATCAGGGCGGTGATGACCAGGGGGGTCGTGCCGCCGAAGATCGACGCGGAGAGGTTGTAGCCGACCGAGAGGGAGCCGTACCGGACGTTCGTGGGGAAGAGGGCCGGGAGGGCGGCGGACATGGTGCCGAGCATGCAGAGCAGCGAGAGGCCGAGCATCAGCATGCCGACGCTGATGGCCGGAATGCTGCCCTGTCGGATCAGCAGGAACGAGGGGAGCGAGAGCACCAGGAACCCGAGCATGCCCGCCATCAGCAGCGGCTTGCGGCCGTAGCGGTCGGAGAGCTTGCCGACCTGGCTGATGACCAGCATGAGGAGGACCATCACCACGAGCAGGATCAGCAGCCCGTGGGTCTCGCTGTAGCCGAGCTCGTCGGAGAGGTACGTCGGCATGTAGGAGAGCAGCATGTAGTCGGCGATGTTGTACGCGCCGACCAGGCAGATGCAGAGGATCAGCGTCGGCCAGTAGTCGCGGAAGATCCTGGCGAGGTCGCCCTTGGTGGTGGTCTCCACGCTGTCGGCGGCCTCGGAGGCGTGGGCGGTGCCGCCTTCCAGCTTCTGGAAGGCCGGGGTCTCGTCGAGGCGGAGCCGGAGGTAGAGGCCGACCAGACCGAGGGGGCCCGCGACGAGGAAGGGGATGCGCCAGCCCCAGCTCTCCATCTGGCCGGTGTCGAGGAGTGCGTAGAGCGCGGTGACCAGGCCGGCGGCGCCGACGTATCCGGCGAGGGTGCCGAATTCGAGGAAGCTGCCGAAGAAGCCGCGGCGCTTGTCGGGGGCGTACTCGGCGATGAAGGTGGAGGCGCCGCCGTACTCGCCCCCGGTGGAGAAGCCCTGGAGCATCCGGAAGAAGATCAGCAGGGCGGGCGCCCAGACGCCGATCGCTCCGTGCGAGGGGATGAGGCCGATGGCGAAGGTGCCGATCGCCATCATGATCATCGTGAGGGCGAGGATCTTCTTGCGGCCGATCCGGTCGCCCATCGGGCCGAAGAACATGCCTCCGAGCGGCCGGACGAGGAAGGCCACGGCGAAGGTGGCGAAGGAGGAGAGGAGCTGGGTCGTGTCGTTCCCGGACGGGAAGAAGACGTGGCCCAGGGTGACCGCGAGGTAGGAGTAGATGCCGAAGTCGAACCACTCCATGGCGTTGCCGAGGGAGGCCGCCTTCACCGCGC
Organism: Streptomyces sp. NBC_00247; assembly: GCF_036188265.1. Lineage (NCBI taxonomy): Bacteria > Bacillati > Actinomycetota > Actinomycetes > Kitasatosporales > Streptomycetaceae > Streptomyces > Streptomyces sp. NBC_00247. The sequence goes on from NZ_CP108093.1 coordinate 4,498,408, forward strand.
GCTTGACGGCCCGGTCGTCGGTGACCGTGATGTCGGTGCGGCGGAGTCTGGGGTTCTGACGTGTGCGGATCGCCCGGAAGAGCGTGGGGTGGCGCCTGACCGCGTCGGGGTCGGCCGTCCGGTGGGGGTCGGTGGCCGCCATGGCCGGGTCCTTTCCTCGGAGGTGTTCCGGGGGAGGCTTCTGTGCGGTCATGGCGATTGCAAACCGAATCGCGGGGTAATTGCGAGTTCCCTCACAATATGGTGACAGGTTCCTGTCCGTTCCTACAGGTTCCTGTCCGTTCCTGCGGGTTTCGGCCGGACCCCGGCCTCTGCCGGACCCTGGTTTCGCCCGGGCCCCGGATTCGCCCGGGCCCCGGATTCGCCCGGGCCCCGGATTCGCCCGGACTCCCGCTTCGCCCGGGCCCCGAAGCCCCCCGGACCCGGGTCCTCAGATCTTGAGGTCCTTGATGATCTTCGCGACGTGGCCGGTGGCCCGGACGTTGTAGAAGGCGTGCTCGACCAGGCCCTCCTCGTCGACGACGAAGGTCGACCGGATGACGCCCGTCACCGTTTTGCCGTACGACTGCTTCTCGCCGTACGCGCCGTACGCCGCGAGGACCTCCTTGGAGGGGTCGCCGACCAGGGTGACCTTGAGGTGCTCCTGCTCGCGGAACTTCGCGAGCCGCTCCGGCTTGTCGGGCGAGACGCCGATGACGTCGTATCCGGCGCCGGCCAGCAGATCGATGTTGTCGGTGAAGTCGCAGGCCTGCTTGGTGCAACCGGGGGTAAGGGCCTTGGGGTAGAAGTAGACGATCACCTTGCGGCCCTTGTGGTCCGCGAGCGACACGTCCTTGCCGTCGGCGTCCGGAAGGGTGAAGGCGGGGGCGGTGTCGCCGGACTGGAGTCGCTCGCTCATGGTTCTCCTCGGGTGGCGCGTGGGGTGTACGCGACCGAGCGTAATAGGGGTGCCGCCGGGTGTGCGGGCGGTCGAGCTGACAGACTGTCGATGAAGGTTTACCCGACGACGACCACGGAGGCGGCGCAGTGTCGGATACGAGGACCCCTGCGCAGATCGAGGCGGACATCATCAGCAGGCGCGAGCAGCTGGCTGTGGTCCTCGACGAGATCGGGGTGCGGGTGCACCCGAAGACGATCATCGGTGACGCGAAGGCGATGGTCGCCGAGAAGGTGGACCGGACGGCGGGCCGCGCGTACGTCGCGGTGAATCGTTCGGTCTCGGACGTGAAGGCGCGGTTCGTGGCGGAGGACGGCTCGCCCCGGCTGGAGCGGGTGGTGCCGGTGGCGCTGCTCGCGGTCGGTGTGGTGGGTCTGCTGGTCGTGTCGACGCGGCGCGGGAAGAACGGCCGGCGCCGGAGGTAGCCGGTCCGGCCGGCGGGCCCCGGGCGTGGCCTTTCGGCCGGTCGTCCCGCGGCGCGGGAAGGATACGCGTCGCGGCGCGGATGCGGGTGGACGTACCCCTACGGCGTACGGGCGTGGGCGCGGCGGGTAGGTTGCGGGGCGTGAGCGACAACACCCAGGACGACAAGCTGCCCATCCGCATGCTGCACGACCGTGTGCTGGTCCGGTCGGACTCGCCGGAGGGCGAGCGCCGGTCGGGCGGCGGCATTCTGATTCCCGCGACGGCGGCGGTGGGCCGCCGACTGGCTTGGGCCAGGGTGGTCGCGGTGGGCCAGAACGTGCGGTCGGTCGAGCCCGGGGACCGGGTGCTGTACGACCCCGAGGACCGTGCCGAGGTCGAGGTGCGGAGCGTGGCGTACGTACTGATGCGGGAGCGGGATCTGCACGCGGTGGCGGCGGACCGGTTCGAGGGGTCGGTGGATTCGACGGGGCTGTATCTGTAGTCCCCAGCATGCTCCGGTGGAGCCCGGTGACCGCGGTCACCGGGCTCCACCGCGTTTGTTGCTACGGTGGGACGACCCGACGAGACGCGCCGTACCGGGCTGGCAAAGACGACGCAGTCCGTGTTGTTCCGTGTGTTCGTCGTCGGAGGTGGCCGTCGTGGCCTGGGTTCTTTTGATCGTCGCCGGTCTGCTCGAAGTGGGCTGGTCGATCGGTATGAAGTACGCGGAGGGGTTCACCCGGCTGTGGCCGAGCGTGTTCACCGTCCTCGGGATCGTGGCCAGCATGCTGCTGCTGGCGCAGGCGGCGAAGTCGCTGCCGATCGGTACGGCGTACGGCGTGTGGGTGGGGATCGGGGCCGCCGGTGCGGCGGTGCTCGGGATGGTGGTGCTGCACGAGCCGGTGACCGCCGCCCGGATCTTCTTCGTCTGTCTGCTGCTGGTGTCCGTGGTGGGGCTGAAGGCGACTTCGGGGCACTGAGCCCCTGTCGGGTGGCCCCCGGCCGACGTCAGCGCCAGGCGTAGGGGAAGGCCGGGCCCCGGGCCCCTTCGACGAGGCCGCCGCCGGTGGAGCCGCCTGCCCCGCCGGTGTCCGCCGTGGTGCCGCCGGTCTCTCCGCCGCCGGTGGTGGCGCCCGCGTTGCCGGCGGCTCCGTTCGTGGTGCCGGTGCCGCCGGTCGCGTTGTCCCCGCCCCCGGTGCCGCCGCCGTTGCCGCCGTCCCCGTTGCCTCCGCCGGTGGGGCCCGTGCCGGTGGTGCCGCCCGCGCCGGTACCGGTCGGGCCGGGGGTGGCCGGGGTGGTGCCGGCGGGTGTGGTGGGGGTGTCGCCGCTCGGGGTGTCCGCCGGGGAGTCGGGGTCGGTGGGCGGCGATTCGTCCCCGGAGGGGTCCGGCTCCTCGCTGCCCTCCGCGAGATCCAGCTCGAACTCCCGTACTTCGGAGCCTTCGAGGGCGGCGGCGGTGTAGTCGGCCCAGGTCTCGGCGGGGGCGCCGCCGCCGTTGACGCGGGACTGGCCGAGGGCTCCGTACAGCGACTCCTGCGTCCCGGTCTCCGGGTCCTGGCCCATGACGGCGACGACGGTCGCGAGGTCGGGGGTGTAGCCGGCGAACCAGGCGGCCTTGTCCTCCTCGGCGGTGCCGGTCTTCCCGGCGGCGGGGCGCCCGGCCGCCCGCGCGGCGGTTCCGGTGCCGCCGTCGACGACGCTCCGCAGGATCGCGGTGGTGGTGTCGGCGGCCTCCCGGCTGACGGCCTGCCGGGTGGTGCGGCCGGGCAGCGCGATGCTCCTGCCGTCCTTGGTGACCTTCGCCACGAGGGTGTACGTGCCGTGCCGCCCGTGGTTGGCGAGGGTCGCGTACGCCTCGGCCATGTCGAGCACGCTGGCGGTGGCCGGGCCGAGCGCGATGGACGGGGAGGCGGTCAGGTCGGGGGTGTCCTCGGGGATGCCGAGGCTGATCGCGGTCTCCTTGACCTTCTCGGGGCCGACGTCCTCGGCCATCTGCGCGTACACCGCGTTGACGGACTTGTCGGTGGCCTCCCGGACGGTGATGTCGCCGTAACTGACGTCGTCCTCGTTGGCGGGGGCGTAGCCGGTGTCGCCCTGGCGTCCCTCGACGGGGCGCTCGTTGGTTCCGTCGTAGCGGGTGTTCGGGGTGATGCGCCGGCCGTCCTGGGTGGTGGCGTCGTCGGCGACGGCGGCGGTGAAGACGAACGGTTTGAAGGTGGAGCCGACCTGGTAGTCGCGGCGGGTGGCGTTGTTGACGTACTGGCGGGTGTAGTCGACGCCGCCGTACAGGGCGACGACCTCGCCGGTGGCGGGGTCGATGGAGGCGCCGCCGACGCGGACGTTGCGGTCGGCGTCGTTGCCGTCCTCGGTCCGGGAGGTCACGTTCTCCTCGACGGCGTCCACGAAGGCGTCCTGTTTCTCCTTCTCCAGGGTGGTGGTGATCCGGTAGCCGCCGGTGGCGAGGGTCTCCTCGTCGACGATCCCGTGGCCGGTGAGGTAGTCCTTGACCGCGTTGACGAGGTAGCCGCGCTGCCCGGAGAGGCCGGTGGAGGCCTTGGCCTCGTCCGGCGGCGGGAAGGTGAGGGCGGCGCGCGCGGACGTCCCGAGCCATTCCTCCTTGACCATGCCGTCGAGCACGTAGTTCCAGCGGGCGAGGACGGCCGGCCCGTTCTCCGGGTGGGCGACGACGTCGTACGCGCTGGGGGCGTTGAGGAGCGAGGCGAGGTACGCGCCTTCGGCGACGTCCACGTCGGTGACGTCCTTGCCGTAGTACGCCTGGGCCGCGGCCTGGATGCCGTAGGCGTTGCGGCCGAAGTAGCTGGTGTTGAGGTACCCCTCGAAGATCTGGTCCTTGGTCTGCTCGCGGTCCAGCTTGATCGCGATGAAGAACTCCTTCACCTTGCGTACGACCGTCTGCTCCTGGCCGAGGTAGTAGTTCTTGACGTACTGCTGGGTGATCGTCGAACCGCCCTGTCTGCCCTGTCCGGTGACGGTGTTCCAGGCGGCGCGGAGCATGGCGCCGACGTCGACGGCGCGCTCGGAGTAGAAGTTGCGGTCCTCGGCGGCGAGTACGGCGTGCTGGACGTCCTTCGGGACCTGCGCGAGCTGGATGTTCTCCCGGTTGACGTCGCCGTCGCGGGCGATGACCGCCCCGTCGCGGTAGAGGTAGACGTTGCTCTGGGCGGTGGCGCTGGAGTTGGCGGCGGGGATGCCGACGAGCTGGTACCCGGCGACGAAGCCGCCCACGAGCAGGACGGCGATCAGCAGGACGGCCCCCAGGACCATGCGCCAGGTCGGGACGAGGCGGCGCCAGCCCTTGCGCCGGGGGCGCTTCGTGCGGCCCTTGCGGCCCTTGCCCTCCTGGAGCCTGGCCGAGGCCGCGGTTTCCGTCGGCCCGTCCGCCGTCCCGCCGTGCGGGTCGCTCCCACCGGCGTCCTCGTCACCCTTGCCGCCCTCGTTGCCGGAGGGGTCCCGGGGGGTCCAGCGCTGTGGCTCGTCGCTCATGTGGTGGAGACTCCTCGGCCGCGGACAGTCCTCCCATACTGCCCTTTTACTGTCGATAACCTTCGGAACGCACCTGAACGTGCTGCCGCACGCCCTCCCGGACGCTTCGCGCGCCCCGGAAAACGGGTCGCGGGGTTCCGGATGCCTGGACTACTGTCGTGCGCTTTGGTGCCTGCGGGCGGGCAGTTCCCCGGACGGGTGGTCCGGGCGGGAACACGAACGGGACTGGGGGAGACGTGCGGGTCTATGCCGTGGTGGCCGCGGGCGGATTCCGCCGGCATGCCACCTACCGGATGGCGACGGTGGCGGGGACCTTCACCAACACGGTCTTCGGCTTCATCGTCGCGTACACCTACGCCGCCCTGTGGGCGGAGCGGCCGGACCTCGGCGGCTACGACACCGCGCAGGCCATGACCTTCGTCTGGCTGGGCCAGGCGCTGCTGATGACGTGTTCGATGATGGGCGGCGGCTTCGAGAACGAGCTGATGGCGCGCATCCGGACCGGCGACATCGCGATCGACCTCTACCGTCCGGCCGACCTCCAGCTCTGGTGGCTGGCGGGCGACCTGGGCCGGGCGGCCTTCCATTTCCTCGGGCGCGGCATCGTGCCGATGGCGATCGGCGCGCTCGCCTTCGAGCTGGCCCTGCCCGTCTCGCCGTGGACCTGGCTGGCGTTCCTGGTGTCGGTGGTGCTCGGGGTGGTGGTCAGCTTCGCCGTCCGCTTCCTCGTCGCGCTGGCGGCGTTCTGGCTGCTGGACGGGGCCGGGGTGCTCCAGATCAGCTGGCTGACGGGGCTGTTCTTCTCGGGGATGCTGCTGCCGCTGAACCTGTTCCCGGGGCTGCTGGGCGAGGTGGCGCGGGCCCTGCCGTGGTCGGCGTTCCTCCAGGTGCCCGCCGACGTGTTCCTCGGCAAGCGCACCGGGTGGGACCTGGTGGGGGCGTTCGCCTTCCAGGCCGGCTGGGCGCTGGTCCTGCTGCTGGCGGGCCGGCTCCTGCAGTCGGTCGCGACACGGAGAGTGGTGGTGCAGGGTGGCTGACACGGTGCTCGTCCCGGACGGCGGTACGGGAGCGGAGGCGGTGGCGTACGCGCCCCGTGGCGGCGGGCGGTCGCAGGCGGCGGAGGGCCTCCGCGCCTACCGGCTCATCGCGGGGATGTGGATCCGCTCGACCATGGCGTACCGGGCGTCCTTCGTCATGACCACGCTCGGCAACTTCCTCTCGACGGTCTTCGACTTCGTCGCCATCATGCTGATGTTCAGTCATGTCGACGCGCTCGGCGGGTACTCCCTGCCGGAGATCGCCCTGCTGTACGGGATGGCGGCCACCGCGTTCGGTCTGGCCGATCTGCTGCTGGGGTCGCTGGACCGGATCGGTGAGCGGGTCCGGGACGGCACGCTCGACACGCTGCTGGTGCGCCCCGTGCCGGTGCTGGTCCAGGTGGCGGCCGACCGGTTCGCGCTGCGCCGGACGGGGCGGATCATCCAGGGGCTGATGGTCCTGGGGTACGCCCTGGTGGTGCTGGACATCGAGTGGACGCCGCTGAAGGTGCTGCTGGTGCCGCTCGCGGTGGTGAGCGGCGGGGCGGTCTTCGGCGCGGTGTACGTCGCCGGCTCGGCCCTCCAGTTCTTCGCCCTGGACGCGGCGGAGGTGCAGAGCTCCTTCACGTACGGCGGGCAGACGCTGTTGCAGTACCCGCCCACCGTCTTCGCCCGAGAACTGGTGCGCGGGGTGACGTTCGTGGTGCCGCTGGCCTTCGTGAGCTGGCTGCCCGCGCTGTACGTGCTGGGGCGGGAGTACCCGGTGGCGCTGCCGCAGTGGGTGGCGTTCCTGTCCCCGGTGGTGGCGGCCGGGTGCGGGCTGCTCGCGGGCCTGGCGTGGCGCACGGGTTTGCGGGCGTACCGGAGTACGGGAAGTTGACGAGGGACGGCGGTACGGAGATGGGGCCGGGCATGGAACGGAACGCGGTTGCCGGTGCGGTACGGGACGCGGGTACGGCGGTGGCGGAGGACGGCGCACGGACACCGGCGGGGGACGGCTCGTTCATCGAGCTGGACGGGGTGGAGAAGGTCTTCGAGGTGCGCCGCAAGGCGGGTTTCCTGCGGCGCGAGCGGCACGAGGTGCGCGCGGTGGACGGGATCAGCTTCCGGGTGGCGCGCGGCGAGATGGTCGGCTACATCGGCCCGAACGGTGCGGGCAAGTCGACGACGATCAAGATGCTGACGGGCATCCTGACCCCGAGCGGCGGCCGGCTGCGGGTCGCGGGAGTCGACCCGTCGCGGGAGCGCACCAGGCTGGCGCACCGGATCGGGGTGGTGTTCGGGCAGCGCACCACGCTCTGGTGGGACCTGCCGCTGAAGGACTCCTACCGGCTGATGCACCGCATGTACCGCATCCCGGACGCGCGTTACCGCGAGAACCTGGACCGCTGCGTAGAACTCCTCGACCTGGCTGACCTGTTGGACACGCCGGTCCGGCAACTCTCGCTCGGCCAGCGGATGCGCGGCGACATCGCGGCGGCGCTGCTGCACGATCCGGAGGTGCTGTACCTGGACGAGCCGACGATCGGGCTCGACATCATCTCCAAGACGAAGGTGCGGCAGTTCCTCAAGGACCTGAACGAGGAGCGCTCCACCACCGTCCTGCTCACCACCCACGACCTCACCGACATCGAGCAGTTGTGCCGGAGGGTGATGGTGATCGACCACGGCCGGCTGATGTACGACGGCGCGCTCGCCGGGCTGCACGAGGCGGGGGAGAGCGAGCGCGTCCTGGTGGTCGATCTGGAGCGCGAACTCCCGCCGATCGCGGTGGAGTCCGAGGGGCCGCTGCGGGCGCGGGTGCTCAGGACCGAGGGGCCGCGCCAGTGGCTGGCGCTCCCGGCGGACGCCTCGGTGGCGCCCCTGGTGGCACGGATCGCGGCGGAGTACCCGCTGAAGGACCTCTCGGTCCGGGAGCCGGACATCGAGGACGTGATCGCCCGGATGTACGCGGCGCGACCGCACCCGGCCGCGTAGGCCGCGATTGTTGGGCGCCGCCCCGTGCCGGGCGCTGGCCCGGCGGTGCGCGCGGTGCATAGGGTGGGCGCCATGACGACTGAACTCCCGGACATGCGGGCCTCCGACGCCGAGCGGGAACGGATCGCCGACATCCTGCGGGATGCCATGGCCGAAGGGCGCCTGGACATGGAGGAGTTCGAGCAGCGGCTGGAAGTGGCCTACGCGGCCCGCACGCGCGGGGAGTTGACTCCGCTCGTCCGTGATCTGCCGCCCTCCGGAACGCCGTTGCCCGACGTGGGCGGCGCCGCGGTGACGGCGTGGTCGGAGCGGATCGGCGGGGAGCCGACGTCGAAGGGCGGGTTCGCGTTCTGGGGCGGCTTCAGTCGACGGGGGCGCTGGACCGTGGGCCGGACGTTCACCTCGTTCGTGATGTGGGGCGGCGGTGTCGTCGATCTTCGCGAGGCCCGTTTCGCGGAGCGCGAGGTGACGATCCGCTGTGTCACGATCATGGGCGGCATGAGCGTCACCGTGCCGCCGGACGTACAGGTACGGGTCAACGGGATCGGCCTCATGGGCGGGTTCGACGAGCGGTCCAAGGACGAGGGCGAACCCGCCCCGGACGCGCCGAGGGTGACCGTCACCGGCTTCGCGCTGATGGGCGGCGTCGGCGTGGAACGCAAGTGGAGCAAGGCGGAACGCCGCCGCCGCAGGGAAGCCGAGGCGGGAGCGAAGGCGGAGGCCGTGGGCGGAGCCCCGGCGCCGCGGACGGTGGACGGACCGGGCGGCAGCCGGGAGCAGGGTGGGGCGCGCGGGCCGGGTGGGGGCAAGGAGCTGCGCTGAGGCCCGGTACGGGGGGCACGCGCGGAGGACCGGCAGGGCGTCCCGGGGCCGGCGCGGGCCCGGATCCGTTCCGCCCCGGAGGCCCTACCCCTGCGGGGCGCCGGTCAGCAGGCCGAGGCCGATGCTGTCGGCGAGGGCTTGGTAGCCCTGGTCGTTGAAGTGCAGATGGTCGCCGCTGTCGTAGTCGGCCCGGATGCGTTCCGGTGCGGCGAGGTCGCGGACCACCTCGTCGAAGTCCACGTACGCGTCGAACACCCCGCCGGCCCGGATCTGTTCGTTGACCTCCTGCCGCACCGCCTCGCGGGACCGGGTGAAGTTGGGGATGCCCTCGAACGGGGTCAGGGTCACCCCGATCACCCGCAGCCCCCGGGCGTGGGCCTGGCCGGTGAGGCGGCGCAGGGCGTCCACGACCTGCTGCGGGTCGAGGTGGGGGGAGGCGGTCTGGGCGTCGTTGATGCCGAGCGCGACGATCACCGTACGCACTCCGGTGACGCCCAGCACGTCCCGTTCGAACCGGGTGACGCCCGCGACGCCGCCCCGGCCGTCCGACAGCAGGCGGTTCCCCGAGATGCCCTGGTTCGCCACGCCCCAACCGCCCTTCAGCCGGTCGGCCAGGAGGTCCGGCCAGCGTCTGTCGGCGTTGGGGGTGGAGCCGCTGCCGGCCGTGAGCGAGTCGCCGAAGGCGACGACCGTGCCCGAGGCGGCCGTACTGAAGACGTCGACGGCCGTCAGATAGCGCCACTCGTCGATGGGCCGCGCGGTGCGCGCGTCGACGAGGTACGAGGTCTGGAAGGCGGCCGGGTGCTGCGTGATGTGCCCGCCGGTCACGGGCGTACGGAAGGACACGACGAGGTCCGAGTCGGCGGCGATCCTCGTCCGCACGGCGTCGCTCACGACATGCCCGCCCGCCGGAACGGTGACCCGGCCCGCGCCCCCGAAGGTCACCGGGCGGGAGTTCACCCGCGCGTGGTCGACCACGAGGGGGCCGGTGCCGAAGAGGTTCGAGAGGGTGATGCGCGCGGCGACACCGCCGGCGCTGCTGTGCACGGCGTTCCGTACGACCGTGCCCGCCGGTTCGCGTGTGCCGACCGGGGCGGCGCGTACCGGCGCCCCGGTCCAGGTGGCGACCCACCGGCCGTCCGCCGCCGCGGACTCGCGGCCGGCCGGGTGCTCGCCGGCCGCCCGCACGTCGCTGCCGTGGGGGCCGGCGAGCCGTTCCGTGCCGAGGGCGAGAGCCGCGGCGAGCACGGCGGTACCGGCCACGAGGGCGGGCAGCAGCGCGCGCCTGCGGAGGCCGGAGCCCGCCCCGTAGCCGCGGCGGGGCTCGCGGGGGCCGGGGTCCGGTCCGGCTTGGTCTCTACGGGCGACCCTGGACATGCGCGGTACGTCTCCTCGTGCTCGGCCCGGGATGCCGGGAACCGGTGTGCGGCGGTGCGGCGGGCCGCCGGGAACTGGGCGGGCGGCCCGGGAGTAGGACAGTGGGGACAATGCGTACGACAGGGGAAGACGTGTACGCGAACGGGTGGCGCGGTAGGAGGGGACCGGGCGCACGGCGGACCGGTACACGGCAGGAAAGCGAGGCAGGACGCGGTGGATGGTAATGAACCGGGCGCGAGCACGGGGCCGGAACACGGAACGGACGCGGATCCGGATCTTGCCGGCGGGACGGGAGCCCCGGCCGGCGTGACGGCGGACCGGGACACTCCGGTGGGTCCCGACGGCGGTTCTGACGGTACGGCACGGCCGCCGCGCGAGGCCGGACGGGCGGCCGCCGCACCCCTGGCCGCGTTCGCGTACACCGCCGCCGACGAGGAGAAACGGCGCGGGGTGCGCCGGATGAAGATCACCGCCACCGGGCTGCTCCTGCTGGTCGCCCTGGTGTACGTCCTCGCCACGTGGGCGAAGAACGCCCACGTGGGCGGCTGGCCCGGCTATGTCGCCGCCGCGGCCGAGGCGGGCATGGTGGGTGCGCTCGCCGACTGGTTCGCGGTGACGGCCCTCTTCCGTCGGCCGCTCGGACTGCCCATTCCGCACACCGCGATCATCCCGACCAAGAAGGACCAACTGGGGGCCTCGCTCGGCTCGTTCGTGGGCGAGAACTTCCTCTCCGCGGACGTGGTGCGCGGCCGGATCCACGCGCTGGGCGTCGGGGGGCGGGTCGGTGCCTGGCTCGCGGAGCCCGAGCACGCCGACCGGGTCACCGCCGAGCTGGCGACGGCGCTGCGCGGGGCGCTGAAGGTGCTGCGGGACGCCGATGTGCAGGCCATCGTGGGGGAGGCGATCACCCGGCGGGCCGACGCGGTGGAGATCGGCCCCGGGCTCGGGAAGATGCTGGAGAAGGTGGTGGCCGACGGCGGGCACCGCAGGGTCGTGGACCTGGTCTGCGTCCGGGCGCACGACTGGCTGGTTCTGCACGGTGACGCGGTGATGGACGCGGTGCAGGGCGGGGCGCCCGGCTGGACCCCGAGGTTCGTCGACAAGCGGGTGGGGGAGCGGGTCTACAAGGAGCTGCTGCGGTTCGTCACGGAGATGCGGGACATGCCGGGCCACCCGGCGCGCGACTCCATCGACTCGTTCCTGGCGGACTTCGCCGCCGACCTCCAGACGGACCGGGACACCCGGGAGCGGGTGGAGCGGCTGAAGTCGGAGATCCTGGGGCGTCGTGAGGTGCAGGACGTGATCGCCTCCGCCTGGTCCTCCGTACGCGCGATGATCATCGCGGCGGCCGAGGACGAACGGAGCGAACTGCGGCTGCGGGCCCGGGCCTCGCTGATGTCACTGGGCGCCCGCCTTGCCACCGACCAGCGACTTCAGGCCAAGCTGGAGGGGTGGTTGGAGGATGCGGCGGCGTATGTCGTCACCACCTACCGCACCGAGATCACCTCGCTGATCAGCGACACCGTCGCGGGCTGGGACGCCGACCAGACGTCACGGAAGATCGAGGCCCACATCGGCCGCGACCTCCAGTTCATCCGGATCAACGGCACGGTGGTCGGCGCGCTCGCCGGACTCGCGATCTACACGGTGTCGAGGGCGCTGGGGGGCTGAAGGCCGTCCCGGGCGGGTGTGCCGGGCGGGTGTTGTCGTGCTCCCGCCCGGCATCGGGGCGGCCTTCGGGCGCCCCGGGTGTGTTCAGGCCGCGCGGCGGGTGACCGCCCAGGACGCGGCGGCGACCCCGCCGGCGACGGTGAAGACGGCGGGCCAGGCACCGAGCTTCTTGGCCAGCACGTGCGAGCCGGCGAAGGCGGCGACGTACGCCGTGGTCAGCCCGGTGGCGGCGCGGGGGCCGGCCGTCCGGTTCCACTCGTAGGCGGCGACCGCCCCGGCGACGGCGAGCGCGGCGCCGCCCAGGGGCCGCTTCCGGGTCCACCGGGCCACCCCGTAACCGCCGACGAGCCCGCTCGCCGCCACCGCCGCTGCCGGAATCTTCGCCATGGCAGCCACCTCCGCTTCCGTGTTGTCGTCCCGGTCCCCGTCGCGACGCGTTCCGCGCCGGGGGATTCCGAGGCTAACCCGCCGATACGTGCCCGGACCACGGACCCCGGGGACACGGGGGTGCACAGGTCGCCCGGCGGCCGGCCGCCCGGCTCCCCGGTCCCGACGGCCCGCTCCGTACCGAACTCGTCGCGGGCCGGCTCGTCGCGGGCCGGCTCATCGGCCTCGGCGCCGCGCTGAGCCCGCACCCCGAGGGGGAAGGTTCCCGCACCGCCCCGGAGCGCCTCGTGGACCTCCACGCCCCGGAGCGCCTCGTGGACCTCCACGCCCCGGCGCTCCAAGTTCTGCTCACGGAGGCCGGGGCGGAGGGCGATCAGCCCGGATACGTGTCGTAGCAGTCGGGCACCGGGTAGTACAGCGCTTCCCACGTCAGAGCACCGATCACGCCGTCCTTCGGCAGCCCGTGGCACCCCTGGATCCACTTGACCTTCGTCAAGGTCGCGGCCCCGAACTTCCCGTCCACCTCGAGCTTCGGCACCAGCCCGCCCCACACGTTGCTCAGGCACTGCGCCTGCTTCACCGCGGCTCCGCCGCTGCCGGACCGGAGCACCGGCCGGTTCGACGCCGAGGTGTACGCGCACCCGCCCGGCACGGCGGCCACGGTCGCAGCCGCCTCCGGCGAGGCCGCGGCGGCCCCGGGCGCGACGGCGAAGGCCCCCAGCGTCAGGGCGGCGGCGCCGGCGAGGCCGACGACACGGCTTCTCAAGGCCCTCGCGGGCTTCGGGGAGGTGAGGACGGGCGAGGAGGCGGTACGGGAGACGGTCATGCCGGAACCTCCGGTTCGGGGTACGACGGGCTCCGACGGGCCGGCCAGGTCCGGCCCGGCCCGCCTCGCTGGAGCGCGCACCGCGATCCGGACCGGGATGTCCCGGCGACGTCCCCTGCGGGATGTCCTGCGGAGCCGCGGCGGCCCGCGGTGCGTCCATCAACGTAACCACAGGTGAGCGCGGTGAGCAGGGCGTGCGGTGGGGCGTGCGGTGGGGCAGGGAGAGCGAGGGACCCGCCGGGGTGGTGCGCTGGGTCGCCGCGCGCGGTCCGGGGCGCGGGGTGGAGGTCTGGGGCGGGGCGGGGGCGGGGCGTTTCGAGGTGCGGGGGCCTCGGCCGTGCGTCCTGAGGGTGGTGTGGGGCCGAGGGGCGCAGGTGCGGGGGCCTCACCAGACGAGGACGCCCCCGCCGATCGCCAGGGCCCGGTGGCAGGCGTCCGCGATGTTCGCCAGCCGGTCCCCGACCGACCGCAGGCTGTCCGGGGAGGCACCGCCCACCACGCCCCGTGCGATCAGGACGAGGTTCGCCCGCAGCAGCGCGCACTCGTCCAGCAGCTCGACGACCTCATCCGGCCGGGCGACGAGCCAGCCGTCGAGGACGCGGGGGAAGAGCCGCGCCCCCAGGGAACGTACCGCCGGGGAACCCCAGACCGACTCGCGCCAGGACTCCGTACCGGCCATGTCCGAGCTCCCGCCGGGAACGTCCTGTACCTGCGACTCGCCGTGCTCGTCCACCAGGAACACGTCCACGCTCAGGGTCATGACGGCAGTGCAGCACGTGAGCGGAAGCCGGAGCCACCGGGTTTCCCGGCGCGGTTCCTCAGACCAGGCTCTGGATCACCTCACTGCGGTCGGCCGTGTGGACGACCCGGGTCAGGGCTCCGTTCACGAACGGCATGTGCGGGTACACATGGCCGCACTCGACATCGGCGACGATCGGCACACCCAACGTGCCGAGGGCGTCCACCACTGCCTCGTACTGGGTCATGGTGGCGTCGTCGGGGGCCGAAGTGCGCCCGACGACAACGGCGTTGGCATGGTCGAAGAAGCCGTTGAGCCGCATGCCGTGGAGGTTGCGGCAGATGGTGAGCGCGTTGTCCTCACACGCCTCGACGTAGACCACGAGGCCCTCCGGAGCGTGGGCGCGCGCGAAGCCGCGCACGTCCAGATATGGGCTGCCGGCCAGGTTGCAGAGCGTCTCGACGCACCCCCCGACGAGCCGCCCCGTCACGTCCACGTCCCCCGTGCCGTCGTCGAGCCGGGTCCACCGGCCGTCCCTGTCGAGGCCGAGGTCCTGCTTCCCGGGATCAACGGTCCAGTCGTCCCAGCCGGGGGACCGGTAGCGCCCGGGCGAGGACTGGGTGAACCCGCTCCCGGACTCCAGCTCCACGATGTCGAGCCAGGAGAGCAGCCCCTCGGGTTTGAGATAGGGCGTGTCCATGAGGTTCGCACCGTGCAGGGTCGCCGTGCCGGAAAGCAGCGTCAGCGGGGTGATGAGCGTGGCCATGTCCGAGTACCCGACCACCCACGTCGGTTCGGCCGCGGCGACCTCGTCCCAGTCGATCAGCGACACCAGGTCGATCGCCGTCTCCCCGCCCCACGGCGGCACCACGGCCCGGATACCGGGATCGGTCAGGAACGCCTGGAACTCGGCGGCGCGTTCACCCGCCGACGCACTGACATGCCGGGACCCGTCCATGCACGCCCCGACCACCACCTCGTACCCCCGTGCCTCGACCACCCGCACCGCGGCGTCGAGCCGCCCCCGGAGCCTCTCCGGGACACCGGACGAGGGAGAGGTGACGGCCACACGGTCACCGGGGCGGAGGGGGCGGGGGTATCGAATCGTCATGCGAGGACTCTGGCACGCGGCCCACGGCCGGTGCCAGGGAGTTTGCGGGTGGGCCGAGGACGCGAGCAACGCCCGCACGCCCGGCCCACCGGCGGATCAGTCCTCCGTCGACCCGGCGAAGAAGCCCACGCCCGGATCCTCGGGCGTGCCGATCAAGAGAGCCCGGTCCAGGAGCCCGTTGTAGTGTTCACAGCTGGTTTCCGGCAGCAGGACGCAGGCGTGGCACGCCGCGAGGTTGATGCCTCCCACACCGCCGGCCTCGGACTCGACGCACAGGGGGTCGGCCGAGCACCACTGGGCGCGTTTCAGCGCCGACCGGAGCGTGGCGGCGAGTTTGTCCGGCTCGCCCTGGGCGACCAGGCCGCCGAGGCTGCCGGCGGAGTCGCTGGTGGCGGTCGAGACGAGGAGACCGGCCATCGTGTCGTCCACGTACAGACGTTCGCGCAACGCCGCCGCCGGGTATCCGCCGTCCAGACTCCACTCGTTGATCAGCACGTGGGCCAGCGTGTGCAGCAGCACCATGCGGGGAGACGCCGGGGAATCGGGGACGGACTCGGGGTCCTTGCTACGTTCCCGCATCAGACGGAGATGGTTCGCACGCAGACGGTCGGCGCGCGCGGCGACCGCGGGGTTCCGGGCCCAGTCGTCGACACGCTGTTCGTCGAGGCGGAGGAAGACGCCCTCTCCCTGTACCTCCATGGCGGGAAGCCAGTCGGTCCGGGAGAGCGACAGTTCAGCCTCGTGCACGTCCGAATTGGTCTCGGGCGTGTCCACCCGGGAGAACGCCTTGAGGACCCTGACCTCACGGAGACGCTTCACCAGCATCGGTCCGACCACGCCGTGCGGCTGCAGGACGGAGGCGGAGGACCGGGGCGGCTCGCAGACGAACTGCTCCTCGTGGTCGGTCTCGCTTTCGGGCTGCCCCACGATCAGTGTCTTGTACTCCTGTCGGCGCAACTCGTGGAACGCGTTGTCCTGCCCTTGGTCGGAATCGCCGTCCGGGCTTTCCGCGGCGATGAGGGCACGCACCGCTTCGACGGAGAACTCGTACTTCAACTCTATGGCGAGCACTCGCAGATAGAGCTCGATCGCGTCGTCGCTCAGAGTTCTGAGGCTGTCCATGTGCGGTTCGAGGCGGGACGCCTGTCCCGAACTGTGCGGCGGGATGGAAAGGGCCGTTTTCACGATCGGTTGCCAGACGACGGAAGAACCGCGTTGGAGGGTACGGGGGCGTTCCGCGCAGGACTCGTCCGGCGCACCACCCAACCAGGGGCGTTTGCCCCGGCAGAGAACCTTGAGGTCGGCGAGCGCCGCCGAACGGAACGCGCCCTCCATCGACACCTCGGGAACGCCGCACGAGCAGGAGACGAGTATCGAGCGGAGCGACGCGGTCTTGCCGGTGCTGCGCAGGCGCATCTCCCCACCGCAGGGACCGGCGGCGGAGCCGTAACCGCGGTGGGCCCACTTCCAGTACGGGAAATCGTCGATGTGGCCTTGGGCGCATGCCATGACGAATCGGGACGGGACCAGTTCCTCGCCGCAGTCGCCGCACTCGTTCTTGCCGGGAGGAGAGTTGAAGCGCGCCACGGGCTGGAGGACGTTGCAGTTCGGGCATGAATGCCAGAGCGGGAAACGCCGGACGTGGACGCCGTCCCTGCTCGTGTCGTCGGACGCGGGCGGCAGTCTGAACGACTTCACGCCCAGCACCCGCTCGAGCCGATTCTCCCGGATGACGGGTGCCTCGGAAACGTTCCACGAGTCGATGCCGCTCACGATGAAGGACTCGTTGTCCACGGCGACCAGTGAACCGACGCCGTACGTGGTGATCATCTGTGCGCGCCGGACCGACCCGCGACGGGGATAACTGCGCTCGGGGGCGCCGGCGGAGCGGCGGCGACGGGGCGGGGGTGTCATCGGGTGGCCTCCATGAACAGTCCTGACTCGGCGTCCACGTCGCGCAGGCTCCACAGCGTGGGCCAGGCGTCGCCGCGGGTGTCGTCGAAAGATTGCAGCAGGGAGGGGAGCCTATTGCCGCGTTTGGGCTCGTAGAGCAGCCCTCCGAGCTTCTCCGCGTCGTCCTCCCACAGGTCGAGGAACTCCTCGAGGGCGGCTTCCGTCGCCTTGTGCTCCTCGGGGGCGACGGAACGGACGCGATCCAGCAGGGGGAACGACACCTTCTCCTCCAACTCCGTCCGGAAGTCCGAGATCCGACCGGCCGCGTCGTTCGGACGGGCGGCGGGGATCAGGAGGCGGGCGAGCGCGACCACGACGGCGTGCAGCCCTCGTTCCCGGGCGCGGGAGGAGAACGGGGTCACGCTGGTCGACTCGACCTCGCGGTAGAGGGCGGAGTGGAAGTGCTGGAACGACTCGTAGTGCGAGCGGTCCCTGGAGCGCGACGAGTTGAGCATGACGGCGACGAGCCCCGGATGGCGTCGGCCGACCCTGCTGGTCGCCTGGATGTACTCGGCCGTCGTCTGCGGCTGCCCCATGACGGCCATGAGGCCCAGGCGGTCGACGTCGACGCCTACGGAGATCATGTTCGTCGCGAGCAGGACGTCCACGGTCTCCGGGTGCGGGCGCTTGAGTTCCACCTGCTTGAGGCGCTTGGGCACCTCGCTGGAATTGGCGCGGCTGGTCAGTTCCGTCTGCTCCGTCACCCGGCGCTGTTCGCACCCGTCACGGTCGGCCAGGTAGCCCAGGTGGGCATCGACGTCGTCGTGCACCTGCAGCTCGGCGGCGGCGAGGAGACGCAGGCTGTTGAAGTACCCGACGAGCGTCCAGTAGGCGTCCCGTACCTCCTCCGTGGTGTCCGCGTGGGCCGCGTGGTGGAGCAGAGCGGCGTACGTGCGGATGAGGAGGGTGGCTTGGCTCGTGCTGGGAGTGAGGAGCCCGACGTACTGGCGGCTCGCCTTCTCCTCCGGCGGGGTCTCCACGGCGAACCAGGAATCGCGGGCGTCGATTCCGGCTGGTGGGAACTGTGCCACCTCGCGGTCGAAGAGTTTCCTTCCCTGTTCGGACGCGCGGCGGATGGTGGCGGTGGAGGCGATGACCTTCGGGTGGTCGGACAGTACGTCCACGGCGGTCTCGTACAGGCCGGTGAGAGTGCCCAACGGGCCTGAAATCAGGTGGAGTTCGTCCTGGACGATCAGTTCGGGCGGCGGGGTGCCGTCCGGGCGGTCACGGTTGAACAGCGCAGCCGTCGCCTCCCGCCAAGGCATGGCGGCGAACTTGTCGACCGTGGCGATCACGAGGGTGGGGCGGGCGTCGTAGACGGACTCGTCGACCAGGTGGACGGGCAGTCCGTCGCGGAAGTCGCACGTGGCGTCCGGGCAGCGGACATGCATGCGCTTGGCCGGCTCGTCGACCTCGTACTGATGGGCGTCGAGGCGGGTGCCGCACCAGGGGCAGGCGTGGAGCTGGACGGGGTTCTTCTCCTGGAGGTCCTTTTCCTTGCGCAGCTCGCGCAGACTCTCCTCCGCCCCTGCCAACGTGTTGGGGGTGGCGGACTGGCCCACCCACATGCCGATGGAGAAGGGTTCGGTGCCCAGGGTCCCTTCCTCGATCCGGATGCGTTCCATGGCGCAGACGAGCGAGGCAGCACGCTCGAACTGCTGCAGGGTGAGGAGGCGCAGGGTGTACCGCATCAGGACGGTCACCCCGCCGCCCAGCTCCGCGTGGCGCATGCGGCGGAGGAAGGCGGTGAACGCGATGAGACCGAGGTACGCCTCGGTCTTGCCACCGCCGGTGGGGAACCAGAGCAGGTCGGCGATCTGGCGGTCCGGATGCCCGCGGTCCACGATCCCTTCGAGACAGAGCAGCATGAAGGAGATCTGGAAGGGCCGCCACCGCCCGGCGGTCTCGTCGGGGGATTCCTCCCGCCCCTTCCTCACCCACTCGCCCCTGGCCCGTTGCCGCGCCATCGCCAGGTTGGCGAGCCTGAAGGCCCGCATCGCGTCGGGGTTCGTCGCGAGTACATGGATGCCCCGGCACATCCGGCCCAGAGCTGTCTGGCAGGCGTCGAGTTGCACCTGTGCCGGCGCCGCGTGCGGGGTGCCGCGGAAGGCTTCGGCCTCCGTCTCCTTGCGCTCGATCCACGCCGCGTAGCCGGCCATCAGGTCGTCGAGTGCGGCCAGCACCTCCTTGTCGGGGCGGGTCGCCAGCTCGTACATCGTGAGGGGGGCGGTGTCGATCTCCTGATTGGAGTCGGTCAACAGCACTTCGTGCGCCGGCACGAACTCGGTCCGGATCGTACCGATCGCCGCGCGTGCGATGCCGGGCGCACCGATCGGAGGGGGCGTCCAGTCCCAATCGGCGGCGCAACCGTGGCCCACGGCGAACGTGGGAGCGTGCCGGTAGAGAAGTCTGCTGGTCACCACGTCCGGGTCGTCGGCACGGTGCACGGCCGGCCGTTCCACGAAGGCGGGGACGGCGGACGGCGTCGTGACGGTGAGCCGCGGCTGGTAGAAGCAGAACGCGTCCTGCAACTCCCGCTCGCCGATTCGCCGCGTGTTGATCAGTGTGACGGTGACCGTCACGGTGCCGGACGCGGCCCGAGGCCGTACCAGGACATCGAGCCGCAGGCCCTCGTACAGGGGTGCGGGCCTGTGCCGCCGGGCATCGGTCACGTCGACGGTCACCGGGACGAGGTCCAGTTCCCGCCGCCGCCAGTGCTCCCGCTGCTCCGCGACCGTGCGGGCCTCGGCGCGTATCGGCGCCAGGGGGCGTCCCTCGGCGTCGACCGGGTCGTACGTCGCTGCCTCGACGTGGACGACGATGCTGCGGGACACGTCGGGATCGACGGCGAAGGTGATTCCCATCGACGCGGGGCGCCGGTCGGCGACGAGCGGCGCGGAGGCCTCCGGGGCGCCGTCCTCGACCTCCTTGCCCCGTCGGACGACGGGGCTGTCGTCCAGCCCGTCGTTCTCCGCGGCATCACCCTCCAGGGCCTTCGCCGCGGCGGTGTCGGACGGCCGAGGAAAGAGGACCCCGATCGGATACGTCGTCATGGGCGGGTCCTGCGTGAGTACCTCGTCGGGGGCTCCCGGACCGAGGAGGTCTCTGCGGAGCTGTGCGACGAGTCCGTCGCGCACCCGGTAGTGGGCGGCATGCTCGCCCGTTCGGTCGGTCATCGTCCCGGTTCCTCCTGCGTCGATGCTTGGGCCCAGCGGTAGCGTCCGAGTCCGGTCAGGCGAGGCACGACCCACATGCCCTGGTCGCCGAGTCCGGCCCGTGCCCCGGAGGCCGAACTGCCGGCGACGGTCTCCAGACAGTCGACGTGGAAACCCACGATCTCCGCGGGCCAGTTCACGTCCCAGGTGTTGTTGATCTTCAAATTGCTGTGCAGATCCTCGCGGAACCGTTCGGAGACGACGGCCACCGGCCGGTCGCCGTGGAAGACGGTGTAGGGCGGGCTCTGGTCCGGAGCGAGCGGCAACCCGTGCTGAAGGCGGAGGGTCACGGCGTCGCCCGTCCGGACGGACGACACGAGGTGGTCCTGCACCGCCCCGGCGCCTTCCGTGAACCCGTCCGTGCCGGGAGGGTGCAGGTGGCAGACGTCGCCGCCGGACGCCGCGATGCCCTTCCGTACGTGGCTCTTCCAGCCGCCGAGGTACCAACGGTCCGTCCGCCTGTCCCGCCGCACGAGTGCCGTCTCGGGAGCCGCGAGGCGGAACAGGTCGTCCCGGGGGCGGGTCATGGCGACGTAGAGTGCACGCGCCTCCGCCGCCGGGTCGATCCGCTCGTGCACCTTGCGCAGCTCTGCCAGGGACGGAGGTTCGACCACGAGGACCCGGTCGAACTCCAATCCCTTGGCACGGTGCACGGTGGACACCACCAGACGGGCGGGTTCGAACGCGGCGAGGTCGTCGGGGAAGCGCCCCTCGGCGACGGCGCGACGCAGCGCCTTCACGTCCAGAGCGCCTCGTGGGGCACGCGCCACCCCTCTCAGGGACCTCCATGCTTTCGCCCGGTCCCCTCCGGGGGCCACGGGACTGTCGTCCAGCAGTTCCTGGAAGCGCTCCTCGGTCAGTGTGGTGGAGCCGACGCGCCGCAGGACGTCCGCGACCCATGGGGGGACCGGGTACTCCTGGAGGGACCGTCGCGCGCGGTGCGGCACCCCCAGCGCGTGCAAGGTGTCGGACAGGACCAGTGACTGCCTGTTGTCCCGGCAGAGAATCGCGCAGGTCCCCGGGAAGCTGTGCAGGGACCCCAGGGTGAAGGGGTCGTCCAGCGGGCCGAAGCTCGGGCAGGAGCGGAGGAGATCGACCAACCGACGGTGGGCGTCCTCCCCGGCGGCGTCCGACAGGTCCGATTCCGACGGCAGACGGCGGAGCACGGGGCCCAGCGCGAGCGCGGTACGGGCCTCTTCCGTACGGGTGCGGAAGTTGTCCGAGAGGTGCAGCTCCACCAGGTCGTCGGGGTACGACGCGCGCAACCAGTCGAAGAAGTAATTGGTCTCCGCCGCGCGGGCGTCCTCGTCCTCCACCTGGAAGCCGTAGATGGCCTGGGCGCCGTCCCCGACCACCGTGAAGCCGCAGCTGTCCTGGAAACGGTCGAGCAGCGTCTCCACCATGTCCCGGCGATCACCGACCAGGTCCTGGACCTCGTCGATGACCACGTGGGCGGGGGGCCCCTGCTCACTTTCCTCGATCGTGCCGCGCAAAACGGCTTCCGTGGCTTCCCGGATGCGCTCGTCGAAGCGGAAGGCGCTCCAGTCGCGGTCCGGCTGTTCGGCGCGCAGCACGGACAGGGCCCACGAGTCGAAGGTCTGGACGCGGACGCGCCGGGCCGAGCGCGCGTGACGCGCGATCCGCTCGCGCAGCTCCCGCACCGCAGCCCGGGAGAAGCTGAGGACCAGGATCTCCCGGGCTTCGAGGGCGTCCTCCTCGTGCCCGGTCAGCGCGTCGAGTCGGCGTACCAGTGTGTGCGTCTTGCCGGCGCCGGCGCCCGCGGTGACCAGGAGCCGGGTGTCCCAGGGCTGGTCCACGACCGCCCGCTGTTCCTCGCTCAGCGGCGGACTGTCGTCGTAAGCGTCGCTCACTTCCCGCTCCACAGATGCTCGAACTGCGTGAAGGCCAGCTTCGGGCCGTAGTTGGTGATGTTGTCGCGGACGTTGAGGATCAAGCAGGTGTCCTTCCCACCGTTGCGGGGGCCGCGCAGGCCACGCCCGATCATCTGCTGGTAGACGTTCGGGCTGTAGGTGGGGCGGGCCACGACCACGGCCCGGGTGGCCGGCGCGTCGAAGCCTTGGCTGAGGACGCCGTAGTTGGTGAGGACGCGGATCCTGCCCCGACGGAAGTCGTCGATGATCTTCCTGCGCTCACCCTTGGGAGTCGCGGAGTCCACCGACGCCGCGCGGATTCCGCGGTCCTTGAGCTTGGCCGCGAGGACCTTGGCGTGCGCCACGGACGTGGCGAACACCAGGACCGGCCAGTCGTCGGGCATCTCCGCGATCTTGTCGAGGATGCGGGCGTTGCGGTCCTGGTCGTCGGCGAGGCGCTGCTCGGCGGCCTTCGAGAGCAGGCTCATCTGCTCCGCTTGCTCCTTCTCCGCGTGAGTCAGCTCGATCGTCCCGCCGGGAAGCACCTCGTGGTCGACGTTCGCGAGCATGCCGAGCTCCTGGAGAGCCTGGTACGGGTCGTCCGCGGCGAATATCCCGTCGTCCAGACGGTGCGCTCCGAAGCGCTGCACCAGCCGCTTCGTCTCCTCGTCGTTGGTGTTGCGGAACGGTGTCGCGGTCAGTCCGAGCAGATGGCAACGGGTCTCGCGGGACGTCAGTCCGAGATGGGTGAGGATCTCCGTGTACTGCGGCGAGATGGCCACGTGCGCTTCGTCGACGATGACGAGAGCCGACTTCCGCAACCAGGCGTAGCCGTCGCCTCCGAGGCAACTACGGAGCTTCGCGTCGGTCGCCACGACCAAGTGGGGACGGTCCTTCACCGGACCCGCCTCGTTGGACGACCAGAGTCGACTGATCGCCAGCGAGGTCTCCGCGCCCACCTTCGACCAGACGAAGCTCCAGCTCTGCACGGCTTGCTCGCACAGTTCCTCGGTCTGCGCGATCCACAGGATGGGACCGTCGAGTTCGCCCACCTGCTTGACCCAGCGAATGACCGCCTCCGCGGCCACTCGGGTCTTCCCGGCTCCCGTCGGCAGGGACAGCATCCCGCGCTGCGGGGCGAACCGGTCGAGCATGGTGAAGACCTTCGTCGCCAAGCGCTCCTGGTAGTCGTGGAGGCGGGGGAACTCCGAGGGGCCCGAAACGTCGATGCGCGGGTCCAACGAGGGAGACTTGGCGCCCGCGAAGGTGTCCGGAAAGCCGAACTCCGCGACGAACTTCACGGCGGTGGACGAGCCGGTGAACCCCGAGGGTGCATGGTTCGGGTAGGCAGCTTGGAGGTCCTTCACGTGCGTCTGGAGCACGCCGTCGCCGTGCGCGTTGTACGCCATGCGCGCGATGCGCCTGGGTGACGGGTCGGCATCACCGGACTCCGCCTGCTCGCTCTCCATGAGTCCCGACGGAAGACCTTCCCTCAGAGCGGTCGCCCCGATGAGCAGCTCCAACTTCTCCTCGACACTGGTCGCTTCCCGGACGCGCCGGAGCGAGGCCTGCACCTGCTGGTCCGCCTCCTGGCGGTCCTGAGCGTCCAGTACGGCTTTGCATCCCGACTCGCCCAGACCCCAGCGGAGTTCGCGGTCGACCGCGACGAGCGTGGTGAGTCGATCGGCCGGTGAGAGGACGAGGACCGTCGTCCCCCGCAGCGCGCTCGTGAGCGGGGTGGCCTTGGTCCCCAAGGGGGTGCGGGTCAGTTCCTCCAACTCCGAGCAGCGAAGAACGGTGTGGTTGTTGACGATCGGGCCCAGGCGTAGACGGAGCGTGGGGAATTCGTCCTGCACGGGGACCGGCTCCCCGTCGGCGACGTGCCGGGTCTCCTTGCTGATCACGTCGGCGTACGGGAGCATGCCCCAGGTCTTGACCAGGAGGGCGGCGTCCTCAGGGGTGCCGGCGAAGAGCGCCGGGATTCTCTCGGCCTTCAGAGCGCGGTACTCGGCGTCGGTGCCCGCCACGGCGATCTCGGCGTCTTCCCGCGCCGTCCACTCCGACCCGACGCGGCAGCGGGTGAGTTGGCCTTCCGGGAAGTCCACTTCGAGACGGGTCAGCAGGACGTACGTCTTGCCGACGAACGAGTCGTCGTCGCTCCGGGCGAGTTCCTCCAGGAGGTGGCTCCACTGGTCGGCAGGGACCTGCTCGGTCGTGGTCGGCAGACCCAGCTTGCGTGCCTTCTCGTCGCTGATGTCGGCGACCGGCAGAACGTCCGCGTACGCCCGGAGTTGCGGTCCTACGGCCCGAGCCAGGGGAAGCGTCCCCTGAGAGGTGGAAACGCGCCCGTGCTTGCGGAGCATCCAACGCAGCGGCGACTGCGCCTGCTTCCGGGTGGAGCTCTGGACGCCGATCTGCACGGTCCAGCTGTCGACGACCGCATCGTCGGGCATGGCTCGCACGAATGCCGCCTTGCCTTCCTCGGACAATGCTTCCAGCAGATGAAGGGGCCCGCCGACGGGGGACCCCTCCACCCTGAGCCGGTTGAGGGCGGGGCGGGAGGCGCTACTGCTCAGCGTCCTGCAGTAGCTCTGGTACACGGCGGTGCGGTACTCCTCGAACCAAGCTTCGTCCTCCGTGGGGCGGTGCCCGGACGAGGGACGATCACGGAGGCCGAGGTCACGAAGGAGCCCCGTGTCGTCCGAGTGGAACCTCAGGTCGACGGCGATCGCCCCGTCCCGGCTGCCGTCGGCGGGCACCACAGGGCCCGGCAGCAGGCAGTCGCGCATCCGGTGGAAGCGTCCGTCCGTGGTCTTGAGGAACAGTGTCTCCTTCGGCTCGCTCACCTGCCGACGGATCCGGAGTGCTTGCCCCTGCGCACCGGCATCGTGGAGCAACTCCCAGAAGTGGGTCCAGTCCTGCGGGCCGTAGGCGTCGAGGTTTCCGCGCTCCAGCACGCTGACGAACCTGCCCTCGGCGTTCGCCTCCTGGATGCCGAGGGCCACGAGATCGCTCACCAACGACTCGTCCTCGGAGAGCCGGCGGTCGACGTACGTCGTCGTGTCCTTCAGACCGTCCTGGACGGTCCTGCGGAAGATCTTGGAGCCGGGGGCCACCATCCCGCTCTCCTCGGTCAGCACGATCCGCGCGGAACGCGCCTCCTCGGCGAAGGGCGAGGCGGCCCGAATCATCTCGGCGAGAATCCGGATCGCCGCGGCCGATGCCTCCACCGTCCCGTCGGTGACGAGGGCTTCCAACCACTCGCGCACCGTCGCACGGGACCGCTTCGCCTCGTCGAGAATGTGGCTGACCTTGCCCGGACGGAACTCGCCCGCCTCCACCGACGCGTGGATCCAGTTCGACGGCCGCCCCGGGTAGGAACTCCACATCCGGAGCCATTCCATCCGCAGAGGAACCTTCTTCTCCGGCGCGGGGTGGATGTTGATGTCGTGCGGGGCCCGCAGCACACCGTCCTGGTCCGGAAGGGAGGGAAGGTTCGCGGCCAGCGTCCAGATGCACTCGGTGAGGTACCGGTCCGCCCAGTTGAGCGCCTCCTTCGGGCGTCCCGGGAGCAGCGGCAGGTACGCGCCGGGGTCCTTGGCCGGTGCCAGATGAGGCAGGGAGTCGACCACGAGACGGGCGGCGACCTGGATGATCTCCTGGTTGAACGGGCTGGAGTCCAGAAGGTTCTGCCGGTCCTCGTTCGTCTTCCACGCGCCGTTCAGGGCGCCGCTCAGCGTCATCGGGTACTTGGTCGGGAAGAACGACCAGAACTCACCCCGGCCCCTGGGGGCGGTCAACACCGTCTCGCCGGAGTACTCGGGTACGGCCCAGGAGATGTCGACGGTGCCTCGGTCGTGCAGTTCACCGGCGCTGGATCGGGCCTTCTCCGTGGGGCGGTGGGAGAGGGCGAAGACCTTCCACGAGGTGTGGTCGTCGGGCTTTCCGGTCCGTGACTCGTTGACGGTGTGGAGGAAACCGTCGTGGTCGACCGTGATCTCCCGCCGGACGGTGGCACGGCTCCGGCGGTCCTCCAGGACCACCGTGCCGACGTGGTGCGAGAAGAGCTGGAACCGCGCGGGGAACTCCGACCGGACGTCGCCCTTGTTGCCCGAGACGTGCATGTCGTGAGCGAGCTGTTCGGCGGTACCGGGGAGCAGCGGGAGGCGGACCACTGTGGTCGCCCACTCCATCAACTCGTCCAGGATGCCGTCCTCCAGCCGCTCGGCGTCGGCGTCCAGGGGCCGGGCCATGCGCAGTACGGGGGCCTCGAAGTCCTCTTCGGGCGCTCCGCCGCGTGCGTCCTTGATCGCCTCGTAGGACCACGACCGGTCGAAACCGAACGAGCCCGAGGTGCTGAAGAACTGGGGGGTGTCGGTGACGGCGAGGACTGACTTCACACCTACGCCGAACCTGCCGATCTGCCCTCCGCGCTTCTTCGACACGCTCATCCGGAGGATGGTCTCGGCGCCCTCCGGAGTGACGGGCGTTCCTTCGTTCGCGCAGTACAGGTGCGTCGCGGTGAGCACGGCCTGTACTTTTCCGCCCGGCGCCGACGCGATCTCGTCCGCCGCGTTCTGCACGAGCTCGAACAACTGGCGGTCGCCGTAGCCGCCCTGCGTGATGCGGCGCTCCCCGTTGGCGTGTTCCTGGATGAGGCCGGGGTCCACCCGATACGTTTCGAGCACGCGTGCGGACTGGTCGACGATCTTCCGGATGACGGGCGAGTCGCCCGAACTGCCCGTGCCACCGATGTGGTTCATGTTTTTCCCATTCATGACCGTGTATGTGTGTGGGAGAACGGGCCGGCCGCGTGGGGGCGGCGGCCGGCCGGTACTGCGAGGTGTGACAACGGCGATGGGGACCGGAAGGGGGGACGTGCGACTCAGTCGGGCGGGAGGATCAGGAAGACGATGAGCCAAGTGCGGCGGGGGCGCGGGGACGGGACGTTCCGAGGAACGTCGGAGCGGTTCCGGGGGTGCGAACCGGCTCCCGGGCGGCGGGCCGCCTTCCGGCGCGCAGCCCGGAGGCGGCTCCGGGCCGCGGTGGAGCGGCTCGCGACAGGAGAGGTCTCCTCGAAGTCGTCGGTCCGCTCGGTCGTCTCGTCATGCCCCCGCAGGGCGTCGACGAGTTCGCGGCAGAGAGCGTCGAAAGCCTTGTTGCCTGCGGAATTGCACAGGTCGGAGAGGCAGAAGTCGTCAGGGGGCTCGGAGGCGCTGTCATCGCTGTTGTCCATGCACCAGTTCCTTTTTCTCGAGTCGTCGAGCTGAGGCCGGAGGGATGCGCACGTGCAGATGAGCGGAATAACGGAAGGGAAATGGAAATTCGGCTCAGGAGAACAGGCCGCACGTTTGTACGGACGAAGCCGGGGTGGCTCCGGTATGAGTCAAGCACGTTTATGCGTGCGGCTGCAATGGTTATGCGTAGCCCCGAAAATTCGTGTATCCGGGCGTGCTTGTGGCATCCGGGCACAGCGAATAGACCCTCGAAAAGGGAGTGGTGGTGACCGGCCGGTGAAGCCGTCCCGGGACTACGCTACCAAGGGCGTGGCCGCTTGTGAAGGGACTGTCCCAAGGTTCAGCCCTGGTTTCTGGGCGGGGTGGGCGGCCTGGATCGCGAGGCAATTCGGACTTCTGTGAGCAAGAGCCTCACGAGAGGTTATCCCGGTCGAATTACCGCCTGATGGTGATCTTATTGTGCATATTTTCAAATCACCCAAGAGGGACTCCGGGGATTCTGGCGCTCGCGTCAAATTTCATTGTCGGTCGAAGTCGCACGTCAAAGATGGGCGTACCCTTGGCCCCATGAACCGTGGGGTGGTCGAGGAGTGGTGACGGTGGACGGCGGTATGGACTTCGGGCCCTGGCTCGCGCGACAACTCAAGCAGTCGCACAAGAGCCAGGCGGACCTGGCCCAGGAGATCGGCATGACCAGGGCGGCGGTCTCCGCCTGGATCACAGGACGGGCGACGCCCCGCGAGGACACCATCGCAAGGATCGCGGAAGCGCTCGAAACCGACCTCGGCACGATCCACACCCGAACCACCGACACGCTTGCCGGCCTGCCCGTTTCCTGGAGCCACCGGCCCGGATACGCCGACGGGGGAAGGGACTTCGGCAACGCCGCAGCCTTCGCCTTCCAGGCGGACGTGTCGGTGTTGGCCCGCGAGGCCACCCAGAACAGCCTCGACGAGCGGCTCGACAAGAACCAGCCGGTCCGCGTCCGCTACACGTTGCACGAGCTGACCGGTGAGACCCTCGCCCGTTTCCGGGACGCGATCCGCTGGAACGACCTTCTTCCGCACTACCTGGCCGCGGCGGAGCAGGAACAGAAGGTCGGTCGGGTCATCGCCACGGGCCTGCGGGACATGCGGGAGCAGGACCGCCTCGTGCTTCTGCGGGTCGACGACTACAACGCCTCCG
This sequence comes from Streptomyces sp. NBC_00247, assembly GCF_036188265.1. Taxonomy (NCBI): domain Bacteria; kingdom Bacillati; phylum Actinomycetota; class Actinomycetes; order Kitasatosporales; family Streptomycetaceae; genus Streptomyces; species Streptomyces sp. NBC_00247. The sequence goes on from NZ_CP108093.1 coordinate 4,526,662, forward strand.
GTCTCACCGGCGACGACTACGCCGACGGGCGTTTCGCCGCCGTGGTCCGGCGCCAACTCGACAGCCACAAGTCCACGTCCGGCGCGGGCGGTTCCTACGGTCTCGGCAAAGCGACGCTCTGGGCGACGAGCCGGTTGGGCCTGGTGCTCATGAACTCGACACTCTCCGAACCCCACGAGGGGCGCACGGAGCGGCGCCTCGTCGGCCGCCTCGACCTGCCCTGGCGCGAGGTGGACGGCCGCCCCTGGGCCGGTCCCGCCTGGTTCGGTCGCCCGGACCTCGAGTCGAAGTCGGGTGACGTGGCCCGATCGTGGTGGGCGGACGAAGAGACCGTCGAGCGCCTCCACCTCACCCGGGAAAGCGCCGAGCCGGGCACGTCCTTCTTGATCGTGGGTGCCCACGACGTGGCGAGCCTCGTGCGGGGCGAGGACGACGAGAACGACGACGACAGTGTGCAACGCATGCACCGGCGCCTGGTCGATGCCCTCGGACGGAACTTCTGGGCGGCCATGACCACCGGCGCGTCCCGACCGCCGCTCTTGGAAGCGTCGGTCCGCACGCTGCGCAACGGGGCGGAGGTCCTGCCGGAGCAGCGGGTGGACCCCATGGTCACCCAACCCTCCCGGACCCGTGCCCTCCGTGCGTTCCTCGACGGCACGACGGTGGAGCGGCACACCGAATCCGGTCAGGTGGCGGTGAGGACCGTGACACTCAAGGTTCCGGCCGGAGCGACGGGAACGAGCGGCGGGGAGCACGAGGCCGTCCTCCTGGTCACCGACGCCGAGGACGAGGACCTCAAGTTCAACAAGTTCAACACCGTGGTGAAGATGCGCGGCAATCGCATGACCGTGCAGTCGAGCACCGTCTACGGGTTGCCGGTCGGGACCAACCCGTTCCAGGCGGTGCTGCTCGCGGGGAAGGCGGCGGGCGAGGACGCTCCCTTCGCCGAAGAGGCCGAGTCGTTCCTGCGGACCTCGGAGCCTCCCGAGCACAACAAGTGGGGGCAGACGGAGGAGCTGCGGACGATGTACTCGCCGTCCGCCTTCCGCCGTATCGAGGCGCTCACGACGGAGACGAACAAGGCGGTACGGGAACTCATCGCCGTGCCCAGGAAGAAGGGGTCCGCCGGTTCGGAGAAGCTGCGCAAGAAGCTCTCCCTGGGGACGAAGAAGGTGGCCAGGCCCCAGGTCAAGAAGAGCGCTCTGCCGACGCTGGACGATCTGAAGGCGACCGTGGAAGGGGAAGCCTGGAGCGTCGTGGCCGAGGTGAGGATTCCTGAGGGCGGCGACTCCTGGCGCCCGACGCCGGTGGCCAAACTGGACGTCCGCTCGGGCGTGCGGCCGGTGGTGCGCTGGGCCGAACTCGTCGCAGTGAAGAACTGCGAAATCGTCGACGGAGCGCTGCACTTCGTGCCGGGGGCCCGGAGCGCGACGTTCAGAGGGACGACCGACACGTCGACGCACACCGTGCGGGCCGCCTACACCGGACTGGTCGTGGAACTCAAGCCGGAGAAGGGGGCGCAGGCATGAAGGTCTATCCGTACGAGCGGGTGCCCGGGGTCGTCGACCTGAGGGTGACCGGTATCGAGCTGTTCGGACCCGGCGAGATCCGTGAACGCCTGGGCACGAGCGCGTTCTCCGTCACCGACAAGGTGGTCGCTCTCGGCGGCCTCGACCGGGACGACTGGGAACGGGCCCGACTGAGCCTCACGGCCTCGGTCCCCGGCCGAACGACGGACGACGACGGCCCCTGGTCCGATGTCTCGGTGGTGGTCGTCCTCACCGAGGGAGCGACCAACACGCGGCTCAGCAGCCCCCTGACACGCGAGTCCGAGAACGGCCGACAGTGGGGCGGGCGCGTCGACCTCTGGCGGGCCGACCACGTGGACCGGGCGTCCATGACCGTCCACGTGGTGGCCACGGTGGGGGGTGTGTCGGGACGGGTCGTCGCGTCGGCCGACAAGGACTGGGTCGTCGACGTGAAGTCCGACGCACCGCTGCGTGACCGGCGGCTCGACTTCACCGAGGTCGGTTTCGCCGAAGGGCCGGAGTGGCTGCGCCCGCTCAAGGACATGCCGTGGGCCGTCGACACATCGGGAGACCTGCCGGTCGTGCGTCTGAACGCGGACTTCGAAGGGATCTCCGAGCTCGTCGGGGGCGAGGCATCGGGCCCCGAGGGTCTCGTCCGGGAGCTCTTGGTCGCACAGATGTGCACGGACGTGTGGACGGCCGTGTTCCACGCGGCCGTCGGCGACCTTGAGGTGGAGGAGGACGGGACCCCCCTGTTCCCACGTGACTGGCGTGGCGAAGTACTCCGCGAAATGCTGCAGGACGTCGTACCCGGCAGGCCCCCGGAGGACGCCTTGGCCGACGTCCACCGGCGCAGGGCCGGTACTGCGGGCTGGACGGAACTCCAACCGCGCATCCACTACGCGGCCACCCGGCGGGCCGAAGTACCGAAGGCGCTGACCGCCACCGTCCAGGGACTGAACCGACTCGACCGGGGGGTCGACGCATGACCGACAAGCCGAACCACCTGCCGGCGCGGCTGGCGCTGCTCTCCGACCTCGACGCTGCCACGTACCTCACCGAGGGTGTGCTCACCGGCAAGGAGGACATTCCGGCGATAGCCCTGAACAAGGCCACCGAGCCCTTGGATCACACGGACGGAGTCCGTGGCGAGCTGATGCCGGTGCGGGACCTGGTCGACGACGCGATGCACCAGTTCCGCGACGCGAAGCCGACGGCTGCCGATGCCTGGCTCGCACCTCGGCTCCACGCGACGCTGAGGCTGAGCCGCCGTGAGGCCGCCGACCGCAGGTTCTGGAACTACCTGGCCCTGGGAGTGGCACCCGACTACGTGGTCTGGCGACACCTGGCGGAGCCGAAGGACGACGGGGCGAGCAAGACGCAGAAGGTCGCCGTCGCACGGTTCCGAGGCCCTTCGTACACGCAGGCGTTCGCCAGGCTCTGGTGGGCGGCCGAGCTGTTCAGGGACGGGCCGGACTACGGTCCCGTGGAGACGGCGTGCTCCCAGCAGGACATGCTCAACGGCGCTCTGCGGCTCGATGTGATCGATCATCGGCCCACGGCTCAGGCGTTGTTGCGCCTGATCCGACGCGGGACCGTCGCGACGGGACGCGAGATCAACGCGCTGACGGCGGCCGTCAACGCGTCGGCCGCGACATTGATGTACGACGTCCTCGCCCCGGACGTCGAGCGCGATGCCCGCTCCTTGGCCGAGTGGATCGAGGAAGCGGAGGGCGCGCCCGCCGTAGCCAGGCGTTCGCTGCCCGACGGCCCGAACGAGGAGAGGGCTCCGGACGACGCGGTGGAAGCCCTGGCCGACCTCTTCGCTGAGTTGTTCGCGCAGGCGCCCGTGCGGGGCAAGGAGTCGCGGACAGCCGTGGCCGGCGCGGTCTGACCCTCGGTGCCCGATGCTCAGGCGTCCGCCGGTTCGTCCTCGGACGTGGGCGGGCGCCAAGTGGCGAGCGCTTCGAGCCACTCGTTCTCGGGGGCCCTGCCCCGCAGGGCGGTGCTCAGGATGTGGAGCGACATGCGCGGAGGAATGGCGTTGCCGATCTGCTGGGCGATATCGGTGGAACGCCAGGGGTAGGCGGCGGGGAAGGACTGGAGCAGACCTGCCTCTTCGAAGGAGAGGCGGTCGAGCTCCTCGCCGTCCTTCCATTCACCCGATGCCGTCTCCTTCAAGTGGAAGAGACGGTTCCGTCGCACCTTGCCGGTGACCGTGGCCGCGGGGTCGGACGAGGTACGCCGGCCGCGATCCTTCGGATCGCCCCCTGAGCCGTAGTTGGAGACCATCACGAATTTCTCGGGCCGACGCGTCCCGAGAGCGTCTCCCATGGAAACCCAGGGAAGAATCCCGTCCTGCGCGTCCCCGATGGTCTGTTGACCCACCCGGTCGCGCGCCGGATCCGGTGCGGGCAGTCGCTCCGCGCCCTTGCGGTACCGCTGATGCGTCGGTGTCGGGAACCGGACTTTCCTACGCGTGTTCTCGGGGTCGTACTGGGCGATGAGAACCGCTCGCCTGCGCGCCTGCGGCACGCCGAAGTCCTCGGAGTGCAGTACGTGGGCCTCGGCGGCGTATCCGGTCCGCCCGAGTAGTTCCACGTAGTGCTTCCACACCGGCAGGACCGTCGGTACCTGCTCCAGCACGATCACTTCGTAGGGCCTGCGCCGGCGGAGCTTGGCCTCCATGATCCAGCGCAGCGGCTGGAGGACGAGACCGGTGCGGTCGTCGGACATGGCATCGGTCTCCTTCTTCACCGCCTGCCACGCACTGTCGAACGAGGACCAGGTGGTGTGACCGACCAGGCACGATGCCAGCCGCTTCACGTCCTCCAGAGCCTTGTGGCCTTCGCGGTTCCCGGCGACGGAGAACGACTGGCACGGCGGACCACCGGTGAGGACGTTGGCGTCCACGACCTCGGGGTCGCACGGGCCGAGCGCGGCGACGTCCTTCTCCGTGGTGGTCAGCAGCCCGGCGGCGCGTCGGGTCGCACGCGTCGGATCGTCCCACTCGACACCGATGCTCTCCACCTCGTCCATGATCGTCGCTGCGATGTCGAGACCGCCCGGACCTGCGAAGAGGTCCACGATCTTGAATCGGGCAGCAGAAAGCGACGGATGAGGGGGGTGGGTCATGGTGTGCAAGTGTAGCCGGCCCGTGGGGGGCGTCGGACCGGTACCGACGCCCTGGAGCGGGGTGGATCAGGAGGCCAGAGCCGCGGCGATGGCCCGTCCGAGCGCCGTCCCGACCGGTGGCGGGGAGGCGTGGCCGATCTGCCGGTAGTGGGCCGTCTTACGGCCGGCGAAACGCCATTCCTCCGGGAACGCCTGCAGAACCGCCGCCTGCCCGACGGTCAGCTTGACCAGTCCCGTGGGGCTGTCGTCCGGGCCGGGCACCTCGTCCGCCAGCGCGCCGCCGTTCACCCCCATGCGCTCCCACGCCTTCTTGGTGCCCGTGGGGCCGAGGTCGGCGCCTCCCCGCTTGTCCGATCCACCCACCAAGGTCGGGGCGACGGCCATCGCGTCGGCGGCCCACGCGTCCGCGCCGGGCCAGCCACGGGACCTCATGGACCGTGCCAGTGCCCGTCCGACGGACACATGGGACCGCACGGTCGGCGCCGGCGGCACGAAGTGGTCGAAGTACCGCTCCTTCAGCGCGACCATGACCCCCTGCTTCCGGTCCTGCGGCACGCCGAAGTCGGCGGCGTTCACCACGAACCAGGCCAGACGGTATCCGAGGTGTTCGAGCTCCTTGTGGGCGAACTCCCGCGTCGCGCGGAGGTCCGGGGAGTCGACCAGTCCCGGCACGTTCTCCACGAGTACGGCGCGCGGCTGGATCGAGTGGGCGAGGAGGATCGCCGCCTCCAGAAGGCGGATCTCCTCGACGCTCTCCGTCCGTACGGTGGTGGCGTTCGACTTCACGCGGGGGAGTCCCGCGGCCAACAGATCCACGTCGTACGTCTCACGGTGCTCGACCGGGTCGAAGTCCAGCAGGTCCATCTCCAGGACCTGCCACGACGGACGATTCAGGCGGAGTGTTTCGCAGGCGACCGGGTTCCGGTCCAGGAGGAGGACCGGTTCAAAGCCCGCTCCTTCCAGGCCCAGCGCCAAACCGCCCGCTCCCGCGCACACCTCGACGGAACGCAACGCACCCACAGGTCCCCACCCCTTGTTCTCGTACTCATCTTCGCCGTTCCCGCTCGACCGTCGCCGCTATCCGCTCGGCCATGGCATCGGGGCTCTCGTGGGTCCAGAAACGGAGCACCGTCCAACCCTCGTCGGTGAGGCGGGCGGTCGTCTCCAGATCCCGTGCCACGTTCCGGGCGAGCTTCTCCCGCCACCACTCGGCATTCGCCTTGGGCCGCGTGGCGTGCACGGGGCATCCGTGCCAGAAGCACCCGTCGATCAGCACGGCGACCCTGACCCGGGTGAACGCGATGTCGATCGTCCTGCGGCGCATGGTGGGCACCGGCCAGTTGACCCGGTACCGGAGGCCCGCGGCGTGCAGGAGTCTGCGCACCGCCAGTTCCGGTGCCGTGTCACGGCTTGCCTGACGGCTCATGCGCGCCGAGACGGCCACGGACGAGGGAACCACGACGTTCATCACCATCATTGTCCTACCTTCCGGAAACCGCATGGCCGGTTCGGTGATTCTTGTGACCAAGTTGTGGAGTTTTCGTGGCCCCGTGCGCCGGGCGCATACGAGAAAGCGCGGCCGCCCATGGGGCCGACCGCGCTCCTCCGTAGGGAGTCGACTCCCTTCAGGACCCCCCGTGGCACTCCCGGTAGACGTCCCCCGACCCGCACCAGCAGGCCGCCGACCGGGCCGGGGGCCAGGGGAGGGCTCGGCCTCGGGCGGCGAGGGTGGTGGCGTAGAGAGGGAGGAGGTTCGGGTCGGCGGGGGAGGCGGCCTCGGAGGCGGCGAAGGCCTCGTAGGAGGGGATGGTGCCGGTGACGATGCCGAGGTTCGCGGTACCGGCCGCGTGGAGGTCGCGCAGGGCGGTCTCCACGGCGGTCAGGTGGCCCGCGTGGTCGGGGTACTCGGCGGCCAGGGCCGGGTACGCGGCGAGCAGTTCGGCCAGTTCGGCCGCGGGCCAGTGCAGGACGGCGACCGGGAAGGGGCGGGAGAGGGCCGTGCGGTAGACGCCCAGCTCCGCGCGGAGGCGGGTGATCTCCGCCTTCAGCTCGCCCGGGTCCGAGGAGCCGAGGGACCAGAGCCGTTTCGGGTCGTGGAGTTCGTCGAGGGGGACCTCGGCCGTGTGCAGGGTGTCGGCCAGCCGGTCCCAGTCGTCGTGTTCCGAGCCGCGCAGCCGGCGGACGCGGTGGCGGCCGGTGAGCAGGGACTGCGTGGCGTACGGGACTTCCTCGCCCGGCGTCAGCAGCAGTGCCAGCGCGGCCGAGAAGAGTTCGTGGGCGGCCTCCAGCTCGTCGTGCGCCTCCAGGGTCTCCGCGGCGATCGTCCACGGGGCCGCCGCGCGGGGGGCCGCGACGCGCAGGCCGTCGATGATCGCGCGGGCCTCGGCCTCGTGCCCGTACTCCCAGAGGTTGGCGGCCTTGAGGGCCTTCACCAGGTGGGGGTCGTCGGCGGGGGCGCCGTCCGCGGTGAGCAGGTCGTCGTAGAGGGTCGCGGCGCGGGCGCGCTCGCCGGCGAGTTCCAGATGGGCCGCGGCCTGGAGGAGCAGCGGCTCGCGGTCCTCCGGGTAGCGCGTCGCGGTGCGCAGCAGTCGCTCGGCTTCGGTGATGTGCTCGGCAGGCGTGTCGGGGCGCATGTCCCACACGGTACTGCGCGGAGGCGGGCCCGCGGGAGCGACCGGCGAGAGGGGGTGGGGTGCGCCAGGACACAGGGGTGTGCGCCTCGGTCGCCACGCCCCCGGGGCCCGTTCGCCCCGTCCTCGCCCCACCTCGAACCCCCGCGTGCCGACCCGACCCCCGACCCCGCCCCCGACCCCGGCAACCCGCCGAGGACTGTCCCAACCCGCCCCCCGCCCCCGCGCCGCGCCCCAGCACCCGCACCCCCGCCCGGACGCGCCGGGGTGCGGCCCCGGGGGTGGTGTCGGACGGGGATAAAGTCCCTGGGTGCTGAGAAGACGTCCGCAGGTGTGGTGGTTGCTGGTCCCGTACGTGCTGTACCTGGGAGCCCTGCCATGGGTGAACCGGGTGGAGCCCGTCGTGTTCGGGCTGCCGTTCCTCTTCGTCTGGATGCTCGGCGCGACCCTGCTGACGCCCGTCGCCGTCTGGCTGACCCGGCGGGGGGACCGCCGGTGAACGCCGCTGTCGCCACCTCCGTCTTCGCCGGCTTCATGGTGCTCACCGTCGTGCTCGGCCTGCTCGCGATGCGCGGGCGGGGCGGAGGGGGCGGGCTGGCCGAGTGGTCCGTGGGCGGACGGAGCCTCGGGGCCGTTTTCATCTGGGTCCTGATGGCCGGCGAGGGTTACACCAGTTTCAGCTACCTGGGCGCTGCGGGCTGGGGCTACAACTACGGCGCGCCCGTGCTGTACGTCGTCGCGTACATGTCCTGCGGGTACGCCCTCGGGTACCTGGTGGGCCCCACCCTCTGGAGGTACGCGCGCCGGCACGGCCTGGTCGGGATCACCGACATGGTCGCGCACCGTTTCCGGCGGCCCTGGCTCGGCGCGCTCGTCGCCGTCCTCGCCACCGTCTGCCTGCTGCCGTACATCCAGCTCCAGATCACCGGCATGGGCGTGGTCGTCTCGACGATCTCCTACGGCGCGATCAGCCTGAAATGGGCCTACTTCGTCGCCTTCGCCGTCGCCACCGGCTTCGTCGTGGTCAGCGGGCTGCGCGGCAGCGCCTGGGTGTCGGTGCTCAAGGACGTCATGGTCATCGGAACCCTCGGCTTCCTCGCGTTCTACGTGCCGGTCCACTACTTCGACGGGTACGGCCCCTTCCTGGACCGGATCGTCACCGAGAAGACCGACTGGCTGACGTTCCCCGGGCACGGCGACAGCGGGCTCGGCGAGGCGTGGTTCATCAGTACGTCGTTCCTGAACTCGCTCACCGTGGTGATCTTCCCGACCACCGTCGCCGGCTATCTCGGTGCCCGGAACGCGGACGTACTGCGGCGCAACGCCATGTGGCTGCCCGCCTACAACGTCCTCCTCTTCGTCCCGATGCTGCTCGGCATGGCCGCGCTGTTCGTCGTACCGGGACTGGTCGGGGCGGACTCGAACCTCGCCCTCTTCAAGCTCGTCACCGACTCGCTGCCCGCCTGGGCGGTCGGCGTCATCGGGGTGGCCGCCGCGCTCTCCTCGATCGTGCCCATGGCCGTCTTCATGCTGGTCATCGGCACGATGTGGGGGCGCAGCGTGCTCTCCCTCGTACCCCGCTGGCGGCAGCGGCAGAAGGGTGCGGCGCAGATCGTGGTCGTGGTGGCCGGCGGGCTCGCGCTGCTCCTCACGTACACCGCGCCCAACACCCTCGTCCGGCTCTCGCTCATCTCGTACGAGGGGATGGCGCAGTTGTTGCCGATGGTGCTGCTGGCACTGGTGTGGCGGCGGCTCACCTTCGCGGGGGCGTTCAGCGGGCTCGTTGTCGGTGCGGTCGTGGTCTGTGTGCTGGTCTTCAACGGCAACGACCCGGTGTGGGGCGTGAACGCGGGGCTCGTCGCCCTGGCCGCCAACCTGGTGGTCGCGCTGGCGGTGACGTACGCCGGTCCGCGGGACGAGGACGACCGGCCGGACGAGGAGGTGCTCGCCCGCGACGAGATCGAGCCGGAGGCCGAGGCGGCGGCCGTCTGAGCCGCCGCGGGCGGCCTCCGGGCCGTTCCGGGCAGCCTCCCGGCCGGCGGGCGGCCTCCGGGCGGCGGGCAGCCTCCCGGCCGTATCGGGCAGTCTCCGGGCGCCCGGTGTGATCCAGGCCATCGTGTATAACGGCTGGAGAGGTCCGCGACCGGCAAGAGCCCGGCGGCGGACCGGACGGACGAGTGACTGAACGGCACGAGCGGCGGAAGGGGAGGAGCCATGGGCGACGCGTACGCGAGCACGCACCCGTACCCCGGTCGCCTCCGCGGTACCTTCGCGCGCCTGCTCAGGCCCGCGGGCCTGCTGCTCCTCTTCGTCGCCGAGATCCTCCTCACCGAGGGCGGCACCCTCTCCGCCGCGGTCGCGCTCGCCGCCACCGCCGCGGCGGGCTCCGCGCTCCTCGCCTGCTCGGTGATCAGCGCGCGCTGCGCCGTCACCGTGCCCCGGACGCAGGTCCGCACCGCGCTGCGGGACCGCAGGCACCGCACGGCTTTCCTGCCGCAGCGGGACCCCGACGCCAAGGGGCGTACCCGCCCCCGCGCACCCGGCCGCGCCGTCCTCCGCACGGCCGCCGCGTAAGGCTCTCGCCCCTTCGGACCCGACACCGACGCCGCCCCTCCACGGGGGCCGTCCTGCCGATCCCGTACGCAGTCCACACGCCGCACCCGTGACCCCCGCGCGCCCGCGGGCCCGCCCTGCCCCCGCCGGCGGCCCCGTGCTCCGACTTCGTACTCCACCGGCACGACGAGACCCCTCGGAGGGCTCCCCATGTCCGCGCTCATGTCCGTTTTCGCGAGCCTGGTCGGCGCGTTCGCCGACCTGCTCCACCCGCTGTTCCAGTCGGCGTCCACCGCCGCGGCGATCATCCTGTTCACCGCGCTCGTGCGCCTCGCCGTGCACCCCCTGTCGCGGGCCGCCGCGCGCGGCCAGAAGGCCCGTACGCGCCTCCAGCCGCAGATCGCCGAGCTGCGCAAGAAGCACGCCAAGAACCCCGAGCGCATGCAGAAGGCGCTCATGGAACTGCACAAGGAGGAGCAGGTCTCGCCGCTCTCCGGGTGCCTGCCGAGCCTCTTCCAGATGCCCGCGTTCTTCCTGCTCTACCACCTCTTCTCCAGCGCGCGGATCGGCGACGACCCCAACGGTCTCCTCGGTCACCAGCTCTTCGGGGCGCCGCTGGGCGAGCGCTGGCACCACGCCCTCGCCGAGGGAGGCGTCTTCGGCGGCCAGGGGCTGGTCTACCTCGGCCTCTTCGCGGTCGTCGCCGCCGTGGCCACCTTCAACTACCGGCGTACGAAGCGTCAGATGGCCCTCAACCCGGTGACACCCACCACCGGCCCGGACGAACAGCCGGTACCGGGCATGGGGGCGATGACGAAGGTGATGCCGCTGATGTCGTTCTTCACCCTCTTCACCGTGGGCGTGGTGCCGCTCGCGGCGGCCTTGTACGTCGTCACCAGCACGACGTGGACTGCCATCGAAAGGGCCTACCTCTACCGCGACGTGCCGGCCGCCGGAGTGGCGTTGGCTCCTCTTGGCTGACCCTCGGAACACAGCTCCTGCTTGGTGTTCCGTGCCGCGGGCCACGTCCAGAGACTGAACACGTCTTGCCAATTCATCCGATGTCTAGCAGGCTGAACAGGTTTTGTGGGCTGTGCCGAGTACGGTCCGGGGCGGTCGCCGCACCGCACCCGGTCCGGCCGGCACCCCAATCCACCCAGGCATCTCTACCCAGGGAGTGGCACCCGTGAAGTTGCTTCGAGTCGGCACGGCGGGAGCGGAGCGTCCGGCTCTGCTCGCGGAGGACGGAACGCTGCGCGACCTGTCGGGGGTCGTCCCCGACATCGACAGTGCGCTGCTCGCCGACGAGCACGGGCTCGACCGGGTGCGCGCCGCCGCGGCCGACCCCGGCTCGCTGCCCGAGCTGGATCCGGCGGAACTGCGGACCGGGGCTCCCCTCAGCCGCATCGGCAAGATCATCTGCATCGGGCTGAACTACCACGACCACGCGAAGGAGACCGGGGCGGCGATCCCCGCGGAGCCGATCCTCTTCTTCAAGGCGCCCGACACGGTCGTCGGCCCCGAGGACACCGTCCTCGTGCCGCGCAACAGCGTGAAGACCGACTGGGAGGTCGAGCTCGCGGTCGTCATCGGACGCACCGCCCGCTACCTCGACTCGGCGGAGGAGGGGCTGGCGCACGTCGCCGGATACGCGACCGCCCACGACGTCTCCGAGCGCGAGTTCCAGATCGAGCGCGGCGGCACCTGGGACAAGGGCAAGAACTGCGAGACCTTCAACCCGCTCGGCCCGTGGCTGGTGACCGCCGACGAGGTCCCCGACCCGCAGGCGCTGTCGCTGAAGCTCTGGGTCAACGGCGAGCTGAAGCAGGACGGCACCACCGCCGAGCAGATCTTCCCGGTCGGTGAGGTCGTCCGCTACCTCAGCCACTTCATGACCCTCTACCCGGGCGACGTCATCAACACGGGCACCCCGGCCGGCGTCGCGATGGGCCACCCGGACCCGAAGCCGTACCTGCGCGCGGGCGACGTCGTCGAGCTGGAGATCGAAGGTCTCGGACGCCAGCGCCAGGTGCTCAAGGACGCGTGAGCGCGACGCCCCGGGGCCCCGCGCGGATGTCGCCGCGCGGGGCCCCGGGGGCGTACGTACGAGACGCGTGGGGGTCATCCCTCCAGCGTCGCCAGGAACTCCTCCAGGCCCTGGACGACCAGGGCGTGGTCCTCGGCCTGGGGGAGGCCCGAGACGGTGACGGTGCCGATGACGCCCGCACCGTCGACGGTGATCGGGAACGAGCCGCCGTGCGCGGCGTACGTGCCCAGCGGCAGGCGGGACGAGTCCTCGAAGGTGGTGCCCTTCGCGCGGAAGCGGGTGCCCACGAGGTAGGAGCTCTCGCCGTAGCGCTCGACGACCTTGCGCTTGCGGTCGATCCAGCCGTCGTTGTCGGCGCTGGAGCCCGGGAGCGCGACGTGGAACAGCTGCTGCGGGCCGCGACGGATGTCGATGGCGACCGGGGCGTTGCGCTCGCGGGCCAGCCGGACGAGCAGGGTGCCCAGCGCGTACGCGTCCTCGTGGCCGAAGCGGGGCAGGGTCAGCCGGCGCTCCTGGGCGAGCAGTTCGGAGACGGTCGGGGCGTCGGGGCGGGCGCTCATGCCTGGGTCTCCTCGGTGCTCGGGGTGCCGGTGGGCCGCGGGACCAGGGTGACGGCGGTGCCCTCCTGGGCGGAGCGGCGGGCCGCCTCCAGGACGTCCAGTGCCGCTGCCGCCTCCAGGGCGGTGACCGGGTTGTCGCCGGTGCCGCGCAGGGCGGCGGCGACGCCCGCGTAGTACGCAGGGTAGTCGCCGGGCAGGGTGCGCACCGGGACGCCACCGCCGGTCAGCGGGGACTCGCCCGAGCCGAGCCGGCCCCACAGGCCCTCGGGCTCCTCGCCCCACGGCTGCCGGCCCGCGCCGGGGCGGCGACCCTCGCGCAGCGCCGCCTCCTGCGGGTCCAGGCCGTACTTCACGTAACCGGCCTGCTGCCCCAGCACCCGGAAGCGCGGGCCGAGCTGGGCGGTGGTGGCGCTGGCGTACAGGTGGGAGCGGACACCGCTCGTGTGGGTGATCGCGATGAAGGTGTCGTCGTCGGTCGCGGCGCCGGGGCGGCGGGCGTCCGACTCGGCGTACACCTGCACCGCCGGGCCGAACAGGACCAGCGCCTGGTCGACGATGTGGCTACCCAGGTCGAAGAGGAGTCCGCCGATCTCCTGCGGGTCGCCCGACTCGCGCCAGCCGCCCTTCAGCTGCGGGCGCCACCGCTCGAACCGGGACTCGAAGCGCTGCACCTCGCCGAGTTCGCCGTCGGCCATCAGCCGGGCGATGGTCAGGAAGTCGTTGTCCCAGCGGCGGTTCTGGAAGACCGAGAGGAGCAGTCCGCTCTCCTCGGCGAGCGCGGCCAGCTCACGGGCCTCGGCGGCGGTACCGGCGATCGGCTTGTCCACCACGACCGGCAGCCCGGCCGCCAGGGCGGCCTTCGCGACCGGGACGTGCGTCTTGTTCGGGGTGGCGATCACGACGAGGTCCAGCTCGCCGGCGCGCGCCCACAGCTCCTCGGGCGAGCCGGCGAAGCGGACGTCGGGGAACTCGGCGCGGGCCTGCGCCCGGCGCTCCTCGTTCGACGTGACGACCGTGTCGAGCACCAGGCCCTCGGTCGCCGCGATCAGCGGGGCGTGGAAGACGGAACCCGCCAGGCCGTAGCCGACGAGCGCGACGCGGAGGGGATCGGTGGAAGTCATGGGCTCCACTTAAGCAACGCTGTTGCCAAAGTGCAAGCGGGGCCCACAATGGGGTGGTGAACACCAGCGATACCAGCGATTCCCGGAGCGTCCCCGGCGTCGGCGCGCGCAACGGCACCGGGGTCAACCTCCCGGCCCTGCGCCACCACAACGCCGCCCTCGTGCTCGACCTGCTGCGCGGCGCCGGCGGCGACGGCATCAGCCGGCTGGAGCTGGCCGAGCGCACCGGGCTCACCCCGCAGGCCGTCAGCAAGATCACCGCCCGGCTGCGCGCGGAGGGCCTCGCCGCCGAGGCGGGCCGGCGCGCGTCCACCGGCGGCAAACCGCGCACCGTGCTCCGGCTCGTCCCGGACGCCCGGCACGCGGTCGGCCTCCACCTGGACCGGGACGAGCTGACCGCCGTCCTCGTCGACCTCGCCGGTACGCCGGTCGCCGTCCGGACCGCACCGCTCGACTTCGGTGCCCCGGCGGCCGAGGTGGTCGCGGGCGCGGCGGACGCGGTGGCGGAGGTGAGCGCGTCGGCGGCGCCGGGAGACGGCCCGGCCGTGCTCGGCGTGGGCGTGGCGGTCCCCGGCCCGCTCGACCACCGCGACGGGGTGCTGCACCGGGTCACCGGTTTCCCGCAGTGGGACGGATTCCCGCTCCGCGAGGCCCTCGCCGCCCGCACCGGCCTGCCGGTCTCCGTGGACAAGGACACCAACGCCGCCGCCCTCGGCCTCGCCCTGCGCGACCCGGGCGCGGGCGACTTCGCCTACCTCCACCTCGGTACGGGCCTGGGCGCCGGGCTCGTCCTCGGCGGGGCGCTGCACCGGGGCGTGCGCACCGGCGCGGGCGAGTTCGGGCACCAGACCCTCCTCCTGGACGGGCCGCCGTGCGGCTGCGGCGGGCGCGGCTGTATCGAGGCGCTCTGCCTGGCGGCGGCGGACCGGGGCGACGTCGCCGAGGCCGCCCGGGTGCTGGGCGCGGGGGCCGCCAACCTCGTCGCACTGCTCGACATCGACCGGGTGGTGCTGGGCGGGCGCACGGTCGCGGCGCACGAGGACGCCTACGTACGGGGCGTGCGCGCCGTGATCGAGGAGCGTGCCCGGCGCGAAGGAGCCGGGACGCCCGTGCCGGTCGCCGTCGCGGGCGGCGGCGACCACCCGGTCGCCGAGGGCGCCGCCCAGTTGGTCCTCGGCCCGCTCTTCGGGCGGACGGCGGAGTAGCGGGCGGACCGGGCGTGCTCCACGAGACGCCCCGGGGCCGGTCGGCGGAGGGCGGGACGACCCCTGTCCCGCCGGGCGGGTGAGCTTCCGGCGTGTCAGTGTGATGTTCGTATCCATGCCTGGCAGGGTCTCCGCCGATACGCCGGTGGTTCCTCCGCACCGGTCGTTCGCGAGCTGTGAAGGGTGCCTCCCATGCCCCCCGGACCTCCCGCACGACTGCGGCCTCTTGCACGACTGCGACCTGCCGCGCGGCTGCGCGACGGACGGGCGCTCACCTCGCTCGGCCTGGCCGCCGGGATCGCCGTACCGGCCGCGCTGTTCGGCGGGCCGCCGACCTCGGTGACGGAACCCTTCGCCGCCTCGGTCGTCGCGGACCAGCAGCCCGCCTGCGGTGACCGGGGCGCCAGGGACTTTCCCATCGGCACCCGTATCCACGGCGGCCCGGACACCTACGCGTCCGGCGGCGGATACGGAATCTGGTACCTGGACCTCGTCAACACCACCTCGGAGTCCTGCCGCGCCCTGCACCCCGTACTCGTCCTGACCGACCAGGACCGGCAGCTGACGTCGGACCAGATCCAGCTCGCGTACGCGGAACGGCCAGGTACGGAGCCGGGCGCCGGGACCGAGCACCGGGTCGGCTGGGAGACCACCGACCGGAACGAACAGATCGGGGTCTTCGGCAGCGGCGAGGCCGGCGACGACTTCGAGGGCTTCACCGTCCCCGCCGGACGCACGGTCACCGTCCGCGTCCGGATGGCCTTCACCTCCGACACCCGGCCCGGGAACGTCGTGGCCAACGCCGCCATCGTGCAGCGCCGCCCGGCCGCGCCCCCCTCGGACGCGGTGGCGGACGGGTCCGTCGTGGCCCCGGACGGGGAGTGGGTCGGCGAGTCGGAGGACTACCCGTTCTCCATCGTCGAGGGGGACATCGAGGGTGGCGCCGACCTGGTGTTCCCCGACGAACCGGGGACCGGGGACCTCCTCACCGGGGCGGAGGCGACCGACGGGTCCGGTACGGGAGAGGACGGGGGGACCACCGGAACGGACTCCGCGGACGGGACCGGCACCGACGCGGACACCGGAGGGGACTCCGCGGACGGGACCGGCACCGACGCGGACGGCGGCACGGGTACGGCGCCCGGCGCGGACGGAAGGACCGCCCCGGGCGGAACGAGGACCCCGGGCGTCGATCCCCGCACGACCACCGGCACCGGCACCCCGCCCCGCACCGGCACCGCTCCTACCACCGGCCCGCACCCGTCCCTCGCGCCCACCGTGCCCCCGGGCGGCGTCGAGGTGCCGCGCGACGCCGCCGGCAACCCACTGCCCGAGCTCGCCCGGACCGGGCGCCCGGGGCGCGCGACGGCCCTGCGTACCGGCGCGGTGGCCGCCGCGCTGCTGCTCGGCGGCACCGCCGCACTGCTCCTGGCCCGCCGCATGAGGCGGGGCCGGGGCTGAAACCCGGCCGCGCGCACCCCCGAACGCCCCCGCACACCCCTCGCGCCGCCCTTCCCGGCCCCGCTGCGATTCGCGCGATCCCGCCTCGTCCGCATGATCGATACGGGCCACCTTTCGGCCTAAACTCGGGGCGTCGGCGCTGCACACCGCGGTGCCGCCGGCGTCCAGCACCTCGTGTGCACCGTGCGTACGGCAGGAGTCCGTGTGATGGCAGAGCGCAAGCCGATCGAGTCCTGGCTGACCGACATGGACGGGGTCCTCATCCACGAGGGCACCCCCATTCCCGGCGCGGACGCGTTCATCAAGCGGCTGCGGGAGTCGGGGAAGCCCTTCCTGGTCCTCACCAACAACTCCATCTACACCGCCCGCGACCTCCACGCCCGGCTCAGCCGCATGGGCCTGGACGTCCCGGTCGAGAACATCTGGACGTCCGCGCTCGCGACCGCCCAGTTCCTGGACGACCAGCGCCCCGGCGGCACGGCGTACGTCATCGGCGAGGCCGGTCTCACCACCGCGCTGCACGACATCGGGTACGTCCTCACCGACCACGCCCCCGACTACGTGGTGCTCGGTGAGACCCGTACGTACAGCTTCGAGGCGCTGACCAAGGCGATCCGGCTGATCAACGCGGGCGCCCGGTTCATCTGCACCAACCCGGACGAGACCGGCCCCTCCGCCGAGGGCCCGCTGCCCGCCACCGGTTCCGTAGCGGCCCTGATCACCAAGGCCACCGGCAAGGAGCCGTACTTCGCCGGCAAGCCCAACCCGCTGATGATGCGGACCGGGCTCAACGCCATCGGCGCCCACTCCGAGACCAGCGCCATGATCGGCGACCGGATGGACACCGACGTGCTGGCCGGTCTGGAGGCCGGGATGGAGACGTTCCTGGTGCTCACGGGGCTCACCACCACCGCCGACATCGACCGCTATCCCTTCCGCCCGTCCAACGTGGTCGACTCCATCGCGGACCTCGTCAACCTGGTCTGACCTCCCGAGCCGTCGCCCGACCGGGCGACAGCGGATGCGAAAAGCGCGCGTACGGGTGAACCTGCCAGCAGGAGGTTCACGATGCGTTCACTACCCCTCACCATCTGTGCCGCTGCGGCGGTCGCGGCGATATCCGTCTCCGCGCCCGCCGCGTCGGCCGCCCGGAACGACGACGGCACCCTCAGGGTGACCCCGTCCACCATCGCCCCCGGCGGCGAGGTCGAGCTCTGGTCCGACGCCTGCGGCAAGGGCAAGGAGGGCGTCGGCGAATCCGACGCGTTCGCCTCCTCGGTGCGGTTCACTCCCGCCGACGGGAAGGGCCTCCGCGCCGAGGCCCGTATCCGGTCCGGCGCCGAGGCCGGCCGGTACGACGTCACCCTGTTCTGCGAGGGCAGGGCCGGCAAGGACGGCCGGGCCACCGGCACCCTCACGGTGGTGCACCGCGTCCGGCCGACT
Source organism: Streptomyces sp. NBC_00247 (assembly GCF_036188265.1). Classification (NCBI taxonomy): domain Bacteria; kingdom Bacillati; phylum Actinomycetota; class Actinomycetes; order Kitasatosporales; family Streptomycetaceae; genus Streptomyces; species Streptomyces sp. NBC_00247. The sequence continues at coordinate 4,544,346 of NZ_CP108093.1, forward strand.
CCGGTCGCCCCCGTCCATGCCGGTGGCGGCGGCACCGCCGTACTCGCCGAGCAGGCCGAGGACTCCGACGGGCCGGGCGCCCCCCACGTGGTGGCCGGGCTCGCGCTCGCCGCCGTCGCGGCGGCCACCGCGGCCTTCCGCGGCGCACGCCGCCGCCGTCCGGCCGCGGACTGACATGTCCGCCCCCACTCGCCCGGCCGGTACCGGGCGGCTGCTCACCGGAGTGGCGTGGGCCGTGCTCCTGCTCGGCCTCTGGCTCTGGGGCCGCGACGCCGCCGGAGGACCCGGTGGCAGCTCCGCGCCCACCACCGGAGACGTCGCGGCGGTCGGCCGCCCCCTCGGGATGCCGCTGCCCCCGGCGCACGATCCGCTGGCCCCTTCGCCGCCGCGCGAGGTCGCGATCCCGTCCGTGGGCGTCGACGCCCCCGTCGTCGGACGCGGCCTCGACGGTGACGGAGCCGTCGACCCGCCCCCGTTCGCGACCCCGGGCGCCGTCGGCTGGTACGACGGTGGCGCCGAACCCGGCACCGCGGGGGCGGCGATCATGGTCGGCCACGTCGACACCGAGACCGAGCCCGCCGTCTTCTACGGACTGAGCGCGGCGCGGCCGGGCGCCGAGATCCGGGTGACCCGGGCCGACGGCACGGTCGCCGAGTTCACCGTCGACGACGTCCAGGTCTTCACCCGGGAACGCTTCGACGCGCAGAAGGCCTACGGGCCGCGCCGGGACGGCCGCGCCGAACTCCGGCTGATCACCTGCGGCGGTACGTACGACCGGGCCACCCAGGCTTACTCCGCCAATGTCGTCGTCTCCGCCTACCTCACGGGCGAGGACGACGGACAAGGCGGCGGCGGTGCGGTCGGCGCACCCGCCCGCACCCGGAGCGGACCGTCGCCGCACTGAACCGGTCCGGCCGCCGCACCCCGGCCCCGTCGGGCGACTCCCACCCGGGAGCCGCCCGACGGGGCCGGTTCCGCGTCCGCTCTTCGCGCACCGGGCCATGAGGTGTCCCGAGGCTTCCGCGCGGGGAGAATCAACTAGGCACTCCGTGACGGTTTGTCTGCGGAGAGTCACCAGAAGGAGTGGCGCGTGCAGGCCGCGCGATTCCGGACGGCGCGCGCCCGCGGCCGCGCGGGGGCGCGAAGAGGTGTCGCGCGGACGCGTGAAGAGAGACGAAAGGTGAAAGCGAGCCTCGCGGTGTGCGCGGGGCAGGGGCGTACGACCCGGCGGGGCCGGGCAACGAACAAGGCCCCCTCACGTGGAGTGAGAGGGCCTTGACTCTGCGTGCGCCGCCAGGGACTCGAACCCCGGACCCGCTGATTAAGAGTCAGCTGCTCTAACCAACTGAGCTAGCGGCGCCTGCTGACCTGGAGAACATTACCGGATTCCGCAGCATGCTCCTGACCATTTTCCATGGCGCCACGCCCTGTCGCATGGTCGTTTTTTCTCTTTGATCCGTCAAAATGTGATTTGTCATGAGAGTTGAGACGCCGGCGCCCGTAGCGGAGTGCCTCAAAAAATCTTGACGAGTCCGGAGGGGAACCGACATGACCGTCCCGGTCTTCAGGGAGTACGAACCCGCCGCCGACTGCTGCTGCGCCGGCTGTGCCCTCCAGCGGCGCACGGCGGCGGCCCGGAGCCTGCCGCCCCGCCTCGGCGGCCATCGGGCCGCGCACGGAGCACGCCGCGCGCTGGTGCTCGCCACGGCTGCCGGAGTGGTCCTCTCCGCCGGTGCCGCCGAGGCGGTCGCCCCGGCCTGCCATGCCGTCGGGCCCGTCCGCCCGGACGGCGCGTCCGGCCCCGGGCCCACGACCCCGCAGGGGCGGACCGGACCGCTGAAAGGCGGCGGTGGCGCGGGCCCGCCCACCGCGGACGCGCCCCTGGTCCTGCGGACCACCACGCGCGGGGAGATCATTTCCCGCGCCAAGACGTGGGTCGCCGCGAAGGTACCGTACGACATGGAGAAGTACTGGTCGGACGGCTACCGCCAGGACTGCTCCGGCTACGTCTCGATGGCCTGGGGCCTGGACGGCAACGAGTGGACCGGCAGCCTCTCCTCGTACGGCACGCGGATCGCGCGCTCGCAGCTGGAGCCGGGCGACATCCTGCTCTTCCACGACCCGGCCGACCCCAACAAGGGGTCGCACGTCACGATCTTCGGCGGCTGGACCAACAGCGCGCGCACCCAGTACATGGCGTACGAGCAGACACCCCCGGCCACCCGGAAGAAGACCACGCCCCTCGCGTACTGGAGCAACTCCGACAAGTACCTCGCCTACCGCTACCGGGGGCTCACCGGCGGTTCCGGCGGCGGCTCGTCCTCGGGGTTCCCCGGTGCCGCCAGGTTCGGGCCGGGAGCCCGCAACGCCCATGTGACCCAGCTCGGCGACATGCTGGTGGCGCGGGGCGGGAAACGTTTCTACACCCAGGGCCCCGGCCCCGCCTGGAGCGAGGCGGACCGGCGCGCGACCCGGGCGTTCCAGCAGGCGCAGGGGTGGAAAGGCGCGAACGCGGACGGCCTTCCCGGCCCGGACACCTGGCGCCGGCTCGTCAACGGCACCGGGAAGGACATTCCGGCGGCAGGGCCGGGTGGCGGTTCGAGCGCGGTCCCGCCCTTCCCCGGACGGGGCTATTTCAAGCCAGGTCAATCGAACGCCCATGTCGAGCGGCTCGGCAGGCAGTTGGTGAAGAAGGGCTACGGGCGGCACTACGCCTCGGGGCCGGGCCGCCGCTGGACCGAGGCGGACCGGCGCAACGTGGAGGCGTTCCAGCGGGCCCAGGGCTGGCGCGGCGGCGTGGCGGACGGCTACCCGGGGCCGGACACCTGGCGGCGGCTCTTCTCCTGAAGGGGCCGGGGGCCGCCCGGCGGATCGGTGGACCGGCGCGCACCGGTGGTGCGGGGGCCCGGCGGATCGACAGCTCCGGATCGCCGGAGCGCGGAAGGGAACGGTGGCGCGTGTACGGAGACGAGGAAGACGGCGTGGGGGCGGGCCGCGGCGCGGGAGGCGGTGCCGGCCCCGGGACGGGCCCGGGCGGCGAACCGGTCCCGGAGCCCGGCCGGCCCGGGGGCCGCGATCCGCGTACGGAGGGTGGCCCGGAGGCCGAGGGGCCCTGCGTGGACGTGGTGCTGGAACTCGCGCACGGCGAGACGGAGACCACGTCGATGCGCACCGTTTCGGCCACGGTCTCGGTGCCTGCGGGCGGGCCGGACGCCGGCTCGGAGGACGGGACCGGCTCGGGCGCGGGTTCGGGCGACGGGACCGGGTCGGGCGCCGGGACGGGGGACGGGACCGGCTCGGGCGACGGTTCGGGCGACGGGACCGGCTCGGGCGACGGGACGGGGGACGGGACCGGCTCGGGGGACGGGACGGGGGCGGGCGACTGGACCGGCGGGACCGACGGGACCGGCGGAGTCGGGCGGGCTGCCGGGGGTGAAGCGGCCCGGGGTGAAGCTCCCAACGGGGAGGTGCCCGCCCCGTCCGGCGGTTACCGCGAGGGGGACCGGTGGGGCACCGGGCGCCGCCGGTCGGTCATCGCCAACGAGTCCACCGCGTCCATCCCGGTGCACCTGCTCTTCCGCGACGAACCCCGCGATCCCGACGACCGCACAGGGCTCCTCCCGCGCGTCGGTACCGGTGTACCGGAGCCGTACGGACCGCCGGGCGGCCCCGCCCGGGACGGCGGCGACCCGCGCCGCACCGCCGGGGCCGCCTCGCTGCCCGCGGCCGTGGCCCGCCACGCGCTGCCGGCCGACCGGTCCGGCGCCGGGGTGCGGCGACCGCCCGTGCCCCGCTCTCCGCAGGTCAGTCCGCCGACCCGCCCCGCGCCCGTCGCCGATCCCCGGCTGCGCGAGCGTCCCGGCCCTGCCCTGCCCGGTTGGGTGGCCGTGCTCACCGGGATGGCCGGCTGCGCCGCCGCTCTGGCGGTCCTCTGGTGGGCGGGCGCGCTGCCGGAGCCGGCGCAGGCCCGGCTCGGCATCGGACCGCGCCCGTACGAAGGCGTCGGCATCGGTCTCTGGGCGGTGCTCGCGGTGCTGGTGACCGTGGTGCTCTTCGCGTTCGGGGGCCTCGGGCGCGGGCGGGTCGGGTACGCCCTGGTGCTGACGCTCTTCGGCGACTACCGGGGGAGTGTCCGGCGTACCGGACTCTTCTGGGTCTCCCCGCTGCTGCTCCGCCGCCGCACCGACGTGCGGCTGCGGCACTGGCGGAGCGAGCCGATGCCCGCCGTGGACGCGAACGGCACGGCGCTGCGGGTCACCGTTCTCGTCGTCTGGCGGGTCAAGGACACCGTCCGGGCGGTGCTGGGGGTCGCGGACCACGAGACGTACCTGCGGGAACAGGTCGAGGCGGCGATGGCCCGCGTGCTCTCGCAACTGCCCGCCGACGCCTTCCACGAGGACGCCCCCACGCTGCGGAACGCCGAGGCGGTCGGGGACGCGCTGACCCTGATGCTGAAGGCGGACTGTGAGCCGGTCGGGGTGGAGGTGTACTCGGCGCAGCCGACCGGGATCGAGTACGCCCCCGAGGTCGCGGCGGCCATGCAGCGCCGCCGGGTCGCGGCCCTCGACGCGAGGCACCGCGACAGCGTCCTGACGTCCGTGGTGGACGCGGTCGACGACACCGTCCACCGGCTCACCACGCGAGGGCTCGTCGCGCTCGACGACTACGAACGCAAGTCTCTGGTACGGGACTTGACGGTGGCCTTCTACACGGGGCGAGGCGGGGGCGAGGGGATCTGAGGGGATCCGAAGTGTCCTGGGGGGCTGGTGCGACGGCGCAGGATAGCGAAACGGAATGGCGTCACGCAGTGGTCTGGACATGTTCACGGCACGTCAATACTGTGGAACTTGGTCTAGACCGCACGACCGCGCGCTTCATGAGCAGTGCTCACCGAAAAGTCCCCATGTCCCTGAGGAGCGAAGCATGCGTAAGAGGACGAGCGCGGCCGTGGTCGGCCTGGCGATCTTGGGCGCTTCGGCGCTCGCCACCAGCAGCGCCAGCAGCCACGGCTACACCGACAACCCCATCAGCCGTCAGAAGCTCTGTGCCAACGGCACGGTCACCAACTGCGGCAACATCCAGTGGGAGCCGCAGAGCGTCGAGGGCCCGAAGGGCTTCCCGACGGCGGGTCCGGCGGACGGGAAGATCTGCTCCGCCAACCACACCGAGTTCGCGCAGCTCGACGACCCGCGCGGCGGCAACTGGCCGACCACGCAGGTCACCGGCGGCCAGTCGTTCAACTTCCGCTGGCAGTTCACCGCCCGTCACTCGACGACGGACTTCCGGTACTACATCACCAAGCAGGGCTGGGACCCGACGAAGCCGCTCACCCGGGCCTCGCTGGACTCGCAGCCGTTCCTGACGGTGCCGTACAACAACCAGCAGCCGCCGGCCACGCTGACCCAGACGGGCACCATCCCCAGCGGAAAGACCGGCCACCACGTCATCCTGGCGGTGTGGACGATCGCGGACACCGCGAACGCGTTCTACTCCTGCTCGGACGTGAAGTTCTGATCCCCGCGCCGGAGGCGGGTGGGTGCTCGACGGCCCCCGTACCGGCACGGGTGCGAGAAGCGCCGGTCCGAGAGGCATCGGCGTGAGTGGGGAGGGGTGCGCGCCCGGCGACGGCCGGACCTGACGCCCCTTTGGCGAAGCGCGGCCGTTCGGGCGGGACGGCCGAGCCTGTGAACCACCGATGAACAGCAGGACGGCACAACGCAGTGGGGCGGTCTCCGATGCCGGAGACCGCCCCACTGTCGTGTCGTGCGCCGCCAGGGACTCGAACCCCGGACCCGCTGATTAAGAGTCAGCTGCTCTAACCAACTGAGCTAGCGGCGCCTGCTGACTCGAAAATAATACCTGGTCCGCAGGGGTGCTGATGACACCCCTGTTTCGGGGCGGGGCGGGGCGGCGCTCGGTGGGGCGGGGCGGGGCAGGGGTGGTCGCGCGGGGGGCTGCTGCCGTACGCCTCGTACGGCGGCTCCGCCCCGCGCTGCCGCCGCGCCCGCGAGAACGCGCCGGTCGCAGGGGCGTGCGTCAGCCAAAGTAAGTTTCTTACGTAAGTGATCTTTCTTTTTGCGTTCATTCTTGTCACGCTGACTCCGTGATGAATCGAAGGATCTCCGAAGTCGCCGCGTACGCGGGCGTCAGCACGGCCACCGTCGGCCGTGTCCTCAATGGCCGTACGGGCGTGTCCGCCCCCACCCGCGAGGCGGTGCTGGCCGCCCTGGACGTCTGCGGCATCGAGCGGCCGGTGGGGATGCGGGGGGAGCGGGCGGCGCTGATCGGCCTCGTCGTGCCCGATCTCCAGAACCCCGTGTTCTCCGCGTTCTCCGAGGCCCTGTGCGTCCTGCTGGACCGGCGGGGACTCATTCCCGTGCTGTGCACCCACAGTCAGGACGGGGTGTCGGAGGCGCACTACATCGAGATGCTGCTGCGGCAGAACATCGGCGGGATCGTCTTCGTGGGCGCCAGTTACGCCGACGCGGGACCGGAGCACGGCCGGGTGCTGCGGGAGCGCGGGATACCGATGGTGCTGGTCAACGCGGCGGACGAGAACTCCGGGGTGGCCCAGGTGCGGGTGGACGACGCACTCGCCGCCGAGCAGGCGCTCGCCCACCTCGTGGCGCTCGGGCACGAACGGATCGGCATGGTCCTGGGGCCCGGCGGGCACGTCCCCTCGGCCCGGAAACTCGCCGGTTTCGCCGCCTTCCGAAGCCGTCGGGGCGACGCGCCGGAGGAGTGGCGGAGGCTGGTCGCGCACGCCCTGTTCACCATGGAGGGCGGGGCCACCGCGCTGCCCCGACTGCTGGCCGAAGGGGTCACCGGAGTCGTTTGCGCGAGCGACGCACTGGCCCTCGGGGTCATCCGGGGCGCCCGCCGGCAGGGGCTGCGGGTGCCCGAGGACCTGTCGGTCGTCGGCTTCGACGATTCCCCGTACATGGTGGCCACCGACCCGCCGCTGACCACCGCGCGGCAGCCCGTCCAGGCCATGGCGGCGGCGGCCGTGGCTGCGCTGGTGGGCCAGATCGAAGGGCGTGCGGATGCGAACGACCTCCTGATGTTCGACACCGAGCTGATCGTGCGCGGCTCCACGGCCGGCCGACCCCGCTGAGTCGTCCCGCCGAGGTGTGCGCAAGGCGGTGAGGGAGGTGGCGGGCCGCCTCCCGGGGGTCGCGCGCGCCCTGGGTCGGGCTGCCTCTCGTGAGCGTCCGCACGTCACCGGCGGAGATCCTGCTGATTACATTCTTGCGCAGATGCATTGACTTCTTGCGTAACCGGCTTCTACCTTCAGCGCTGTTCACGTGCATCGGGTCCCGCAGCCCGGGGGCACCCATCTGGAAGGCGATTCGCATGGATGGCATGGCCGGCGTCAGCAGGCGTCAACTTCTCGGTTCGGCGACCGCGCTCGCCCTGGGCCTGGCCCTCACGGGCTGTGGCGGTTCCTCCGGTTCCTCCTCCGGCGTCGACGAGCACGGCGTGGTCACGATCAGCGTGAACGGGATGCCGGCCAAGACGCAGCCCGAGGACCGCAAGGACTTCGAGGACCTGGTCAAGCAGTTCGAGGCGGCCCACCCCAAGATCAAGATCGATGCCCGAGAGGGCCAGATGGACCCGAAGACCTTCGCGGCCAAACTCGCCGGAGGTCAGCTGGAGGACGTGTACTACGTCTACTTCACCGACCCCGCCGGGCTCATACAGCGCCGCCAGGGCGCCGACATCACGAAGTACCTCAAGGGCGTCCCGTACCTGGACCAGATCCGCCCGGCCCTCCAGGACGTCTTCAAGGGACCCGACGGCAAGATCTACGGGGTGCCCACCGGCAACTACTCCCTCGGGCTCGTCTACAACCGCGCCCTCTTCAAGAAGGCCGGGCTCGACCCCGACAAGCCGCCGACCACCTGGGAGGAGGTGCGCACCGCCGCCCAGAAGATCAGCGCGCTGGGCGACGGGACCGTCGGGTACGCCGACTACAGCAAGAACAACCAGGGTGGCTGGCACCTCACCTCGTGGATCTACTCCATGGGCGGGGACGTCGCCACCCAGCAGAACGGCACGTGGAAGGCCGCGTTCGACAGCGACGCCGGCCGCAAGGCGCTCCAGGCCCTGCACGACATGCGCTGGACCGACAAGTCCATGGGCACCCGCCAGCTCCTGGAGATCGCCGACGTCCAGAAGATGATGGGCTCCGGCAAGCTCGGGATGTACATGGCCGGTCCGGACAACATCCCCACCATCGTCAAGCAGTTCGAGAGCAAGTACGACGACTACGGGCTGGCCGCCCTCCCCGGCACCGCGACGCTCGGAGGCGGCGACGGCTTCATGTTCAACCCGAAGGCGTCCCCGGAGAAGATCAAGGCCGGGCTCCAGTGGATCCAGTGGAAGTACCTCAACCCGGACCGCGAGGAGGAGAACGTGAAGAAGTTCTCCGGCCTCGACGTCCCGATCGGACTCCCGCAGCCCAACCTGTTCGACGGCGCGGCGCAGGCGAAGAACGACGCGATCCACGCGAAGTACGCCAACGTCCCGCAGGCCAACTACCAGCCGTTCGTCGACCGCAGCGACGACGTCGCCGTCAAGGTCGAGCCGCCGAACGCGCAGCAGCTCTACACCGTCCTCGACGGGGTCATGCAGTCCGTGCTGACCAAGGAGGACGCCGACCTCGACAAGCTGCTCGCCGACGCCGCGAAGCGCGCCGACTCCATCCTCGCCACGGTGAAGTGATCATGGCCGGTCGACCGCTCCCCACCTCCCCGGCGCGCGCCACCGCCCGCGACCGGACCCCGGTACGGGACGGAGCCCCGGCACCCGCCGGGGCGTCCGGGCCCGCCACGAAGAAGTCTCTCGACCGGGGCCCGGCATCGCCCGCCGGCCCGTCCACCCGGGGCGGGGCGGCGACCGGCCGGTTCCGGCGGAGGGTGCGCGAGAACCTCGTCGCGTACCTCTTCCTCGCCGCCGGAGTGATCTGCTTCGCGCTCTTCTCCTGGTACCCGATCGTGCGCGGCATCCTGCTCGGCTTCCAGCAGGTCACCTTCGCGCAGCCCGCCGAGTGGGTCGGGCTGGACAACTTCCGCCGCCTCTTCGACGACCCGCTCTTCCTCACCGCCTGGAAGAACACCGGCTGGTTCACCCTGCTCGCCCTGGTCTTCGGCTTCGCCGCCCCCTTCGCGACCGCCGTCGTCCTGAACGAACTGCGGCGCGGCAAGGCGTACCTCCGGATGACCGTCTACCTGCCGGTCATGCTGCCCTCGGTCGTCACCATGCTGCTCTGGCGCTGGTTCTACGATCCGGGGCCGGGCCTCTTCAACAACGTGCTGGACGTCTTCCACCTCCCGCCCCAGCAGTGGCTGGAGTCGGAGAACCTCGCGATGGTCTCCCTGGTCCTGGTCTCCACCTGGGCCAACATGGGCACCACCACCCTGATCTACCTCGCGGCGCTGGGCGGCATCCCCGGCGAGCTGTACGAGGCGGCCGAGCTCGACGGCGCGTCGATCCGGCGACGGCTGTGGCACGTCACGATCCCGCAGATGCGGTTCATCCTGATGATCACCCTGCTCCTCCAGGTCATCGGCACCATGCAGGTCTTCGTGGAGCCGTTCGTGCTGACCGGCGGCGGACCCGACGACGCGACCGTCACCGTCCTGCTGCTGCTCTACCGCTACGCCTTCGTCTACAACGACTTCGGCCTGGCCAGCGCCATGAGCACCCTGCTCTTCGTGGTGCTCGGCGCCTTCGCCGGCGTGTATCTGCGCCTGACCCGGAGCAAGGGCTGAGAGGAAGAGTCATGGCCGCCGAAACACCCACCCGCACCCTGATCGCGCCCACCGAGATGAACCGGCGCGTCGGCAGGTTCCTCCACCGCTTCGTCCTCACCGCCACCCTGATCGGCTTCACCCTCGCCTTCGTCTTCCCGCTCTACTGGATGGCGTCCGGCGCGCTGAAGTCGTCGAGCGAGCTCGCCGCCCCGACCCCGACCCTCGTACCGGAGAGCTTCCACCCCGAGAGCTACACCGACGCCTGGACCCACGTCGGTCTCGGCCACTTCTTCCTCAACACCTTCGTGCTCGCTCTCGGCGCCTGGCTCACCCAGCTGCTCATCGACGTGTCCGCCGCCTACGCGCTCTCCAAGCTGCGCCCGGTCCTCGGCAACGTGATCCTCGGGATGATGCTGGCGACCCTGATGCTGCCGGTGTCCGCGCTGCTGGTGCCGACCTACCTCACCGTCGTCGACGTACCGATCCTGCACGTCAACCTGATCAACACACCGTTCGCCGTCTGGCTCCCGGCGGCGGCCAACGCCTTCAACATCTTTCTGCTGAAGCGCTTCTTCGACCAGATCCCCGCCGAACTCCTCGACTCCGCACGGATCGACGGCGCCGGCACGATCCGGGTCCTGGTCTCCGTGGTGCTGCCGCTCTCCCGGCCGGTCCTCGCCGTCGTCTCGATCTTCGCGGTCGTCGGCGTCTGGAAGGACTTCCTCTGGCCGATGCTCGTCCTCCCCGACGAGGCGAAGCAGCCCATCACGGTCGCGCTCAACCGGCTGGCGGAGTTCATGCCCGCCAACCAGCTGCTCGCCGGCATGGTCATGGCCAGCATCCCCCTGCTGGTGCTCTTCCTGATCTTCCAGCGGCACATCATCGCGGGCCTGACCGCGGGCAGCCTCAAGGGCTGACCCGCGCGCCACCGGTCCCTTTCGCGAGCACCCACCCCCTCACCCCCGCACGTCCAGGGACCCCACCCACAGGAAGGACACACCGCTGTGTCTCCTGCACCACGCCGGCGCTCCCGCGCCGCACGTCTCGTCGTCCCCCTGCTCCTGTCCATGCTCGGCGCCCTGCTGCTCGGCGCCACCTCCGCGACCACCGCCCAGGCCGCCACCACCGCGCTGGAGGCCGAATCGGCCCAGCTCACCGGGGGTGCGGCGGTCTCCACCGAGCACTCGGGATACACCGGGAGCGGCTTCGTCGGCGGGTTCACCGACGCCCACAAGGGCGCCGCGTCCGTCTCCTTCCCGGTCCAGTCGTCCGCCGCCGGGGCCGGTTCCCTCGCGCTGCGGTACGCCAACGGGACCGGCGCCGCGATGACGCTGAGCCTCTACGTGAACGGGTCGAAGGTCCGCCAGATCAGCCTCGCCCCCACGGCGGACTGGGACACCTGGTCCACCCGTGAGGAACAGGTGACGTACGCGCAGGGCGCGAACACCGTCGCCTTCACGTTCACCACCGCCGACACCGGCAACGTCAACCTCGACTCCCTCACCGCCACCACCGGTACGGGTACGGGCACCGGCACCGGCACCGGCTCCTCCGGCCTGGAGGCCGAATCGGCCCAGCTCACCGGGGGTGCGGCGGTCTCCACCGAGCACTCCGGTTACACCGGGAGCGGCTTCGTCGGCGGGTTCACCGACGCCCACAAGGGCGCCGCCTCCGTCACCTTCTCCGTCCCCTCCGCCCTCGCCGGCACCGGCTCCGTCTCGCTGCGGTACGCCAACGGGACCGGCGCCGCGATGACGCTGAGCCTCTACGCGAACGGGTCGAAGGTCCGCCAGATCAGCCTCGCCCCCACGGCGGACTGGGACACCTGGTCCACCCAGGACGAGCAGGTGACCTACGCGAAGGGCACCAACACCGTCGCGCTCACCTTCACCACCGCCGACAGCGGCAACGTCAACCTCGACAGCCTCACCGCCACCACCCCGACCCAGACCACTCCGGTCACCCTGACCCACCAGGCCGAGACCGCGTTCGTCTCGGGCGGTGCGGCCACGGCCTCCGCCGTCAGCGGCTACGAGTCCACCGGCTACCTCACCGGCTTCACCACCACCGGCGCCCGCGCGGTCCTCGCGGTGAACGCCCCGTCCGCCGCCACCTACCCGCTGGTGCTGCGCTACCGCACCCCGAACGCCACCGCCGCGACCGTCACCCTGCTCGCCAACGGCACCAAGGTCCGCGTGCTCACCCTGCCCGCGACCTCCGGCGCCTGGTCCACCGCGACCACCGACGTGCCGCTGCGCGCCTCGCTCAACCACCTCACGCTGCGCACCGCCTCCGGCGACAACGGCAACCTCCAGCTCGACGGCGTCACCGTCACCGGCTCCACCCCGAACGCCGTGCGCGGCGCGACCCTCCCGTACACGGCGTACGAGGCGGAGGCGGGGTCCACCAACGCGAGCACCACCGGCCCGGACCGCACCTACCTGACCGTGGCCTCCGAGGCGTCCGGCCGCCGGGCCGTGGTGCTCGACCAGACCGGCGAGTACGTGCAGTTCACCCTGACCCAGCCGGCCGACGCGCTGACCCTGCGCTACTCGGTGCCGGACAACGCGGCGGGCACCGGCGCCGCCTCCACGCTCAGCGTCTACGCCAACGGCACCCAGGTCCGCGACCTGGGCCTCAGCTCCGCATACAGCTGGGTCTACGGCGGCTACCCGTACACCAACACCCCCTCCCAGGGCTCCGGGCACCACTTCTTCGACGAGACCCGCACCCTCACCGGCCACCTCGCCGCGGGCACCGTACTGAAGTTCCAGAAGGACGCCGGCGACACCGCCGCCTCCTACACGCTGGACCTCGTCGAGACCGAGGCGGTCCCGGCCGCCCTGGCCGTGCCGTCCACCGGCTTCGTCTCCGCCACCACCCTCGGCGTCACCCCGGACGACTCCACCGACGACACCGCCGCCCTCAACGCGGCCGTCGCCACGGCCACTTCGCAGGGCAAGGGGCTCTGGCTGCCCGCCGGCACGTACGACATCTCCGGGCACGTCGACCTCGCCGGGGCCGACCTGCGGGGCGCCGGGCAGTGGTACACCGTACTGCGCGGCAAGAACGGCAAGGGCGGGCTCTTCGGGCGCGGCGGCACCAGCAACGTCCAGGACCTCATGATCGCCGGTGACGTCCGCTACCGCGACGACGCCAACTTCGACGCCGCCGTCGAGGGCGACTTCGGCAACGGCTCCACCCTGACGAACCTCTGGATCGAACACACCAAGGTCGGCCTCTGGATCGACGCCCCCACCACCGGCCTGTACGCAGCCGGACTCCGCATCCGCGACACCTTCGCCGACGGCGTCAACCTCCACAAGGGGACCGCCGGCACCGAGGTCTCGCACAGCAGCGTCCGCAACACCGGCGACGACGGGCTCGCCATGTTCTCCGAGGCGCAGGCCGTCAGCACCAGCGCCTTCCGCTTCGACACCGTCCAACTGCCCCTGCTCGCCAACGCCGTCGGCATCTACGGCGGTAACGCCAACCGCGTCGAGGACAACCTCCTCGCCGACACGGTCACCGGGTCCTCCGGCATCGCGATCAGCAGCCGGTTCGCCCCCGTGCCGTTCAGCGGCACCACCGTCGTGCTGCGCAACACCCTGACCCGGACCGGCGGTTACGAACCCAACTGGGCGAGCAAGCTCGGCGCCCTGTGGATCTACGCCGACTCCTCCGACATCTCCGCGCCGATCCTGCTCCAGGACAACGCCGTCCTCGACAGCACCTACAGCGGACTTCTCGTCTCCTGGCAGAAGAACGTCGGCTCGCTCGCCGTCACCAACCTGACCATCACCACGGCCGGTTCGTACGGCATCGAGATCAACTCCGCCGGTTCCGGATCCTTCTCCGGCACCACCGTCACCGGAGCCGCCCTCGGCGGCCTCTCCCTGGCGGGCGGCTTCACGATCAACAGGGGCTCCGGCAACACCGGCTGGTGACACCCGACCGGGTGCGGGCCCGCGCCGCGACGCGGGCCCGCACCACCCCGCATCCCCACAGCAAGGAGTCTCAGAGTGACCACCCCCTGGTGGCGGCACGCCGCGATCTACCAGATCTACGTACGCAGCTTCGCCGACGGCGACGGCGACGGCACCGGCGACCTCGCCGGGGTCCGGGCGCGCCTGCCGTACCTGCGCGAACTCGGCGTGGACGCCCTGTGGTTCAACCCCTGGTACACCTCGCCGATGGCGGACGCGGGCTACGACGTCGCCGACTACCGCGACATCGACCCCCTGTTCGGAACCCTCGCCGAGGCCGAGGCACTGATCACCGAGGCCCACGGACACGGGCTGCGGGTCCTCGTCGACCTGGTACCCAACCACTGCTCCGACCAGCACGTCTGGTTCCAGCAAGCGCTGGCCGCCGGACCCGGCTCACCCGAACGTGAGCGCTTCTGGTTCGTCCCCGGCAAGGGCGTGGACGGCCAACTCCCGCCCAACGACTGGAACTCCTACTTCGGCGGCCCCGCCTGGACCCGGATCACCGAGGCGGACGGCACCCCCGGCCCCTGGTACCTCCACATGTTCGCCCCCGAGCAGCCCGACCTGAACTGGGAACACCCCGAGGTGCGCGAGGAGTTCGAGGACGTCCTCCGCTTCTGGCTCGACCGGGGCGTCGACGGCTTCCGGATCGACGTGGCGCACGGACTGGCGAAGGCGCCGGGCCTGCCCGACGTCGGCCCCGACCCGGACATCACCGATCTTCCGTACCAGGACTGCGCGCCCGTCCACGACATCTACCGCTCCTGGCGGAAGCTCCTCGACACCTACGACGGCGAACGCGTCTTCGTCGGCGAGGTCTGGCTCCCCAGCCCCGAGCAGTTCGCCCGCTACCTGCGCCCCGACGAGCTGCACTCCGCGTTCAACTTCGACTTCCTCTGCTGCGCCTGGGACGCGTTGGCGCTGCGCGGGGTCGTCGACTCCACCTTCGCCGCCCACGCACCGGTCCAGGCCCCGCCCACCTGGGTGCTCTCCAACCACGACACCATCCGCCACGTCACCCGCTACGGCCGCGAGGACACCTCCTTCGACATGGGCGACAAGCGGCTGCTGGACGCCAGCGACCCGGTCCTCGGCCGCCGCAGAGGACGGGCCGCAGCCCTCCTCACCCTGGCGCTCCCCGGCGGGGTCTACGTCTACCAGGGCGACGAACTCGGCCTGCCCGAGGTGCAGGACCTGCCCGACGCGCTCCTCCAGGACCCCACCTTCGTCCGCTCGGGCGGCATCGACCGGGGCCGTGACGGCTGCCGCGTCCCGCTGCCGTGGAAGACCACCGGCACCTCTCTCGGTTTCTCCGCCGGTGACGACACCGCGTCCGCTGCCGCCGCTCCCTGGCTGCCCCAGCCGGCCGGCTGGTCCGCGCTCAGCGTGCAGGCCCAGGAGGCCGACCCCGACTCCGTCCTCGCGCTCTACCGGACGGGCCTGGCCCTGCGCCGGGAGCTGCTGGTCGGGCTGCCCGAGTCGCTGACCTGGGTGGACGCCGGACCGGAGGTGCTGGTGTTCGACCGGGGGGAGGGCTTTCGGTGCGTGGTCAACCTGGGGGAGCGCCCGTACGAGCTGCCCGCCGGCGCGACCGTACTGCTGGCCAGTGGCGAACTGAGCGGCGGCGTGGTGCCGCAGGACACCACGGTGTGGATCACCCGCTGAGCACCTGCCCTGCGGATACGGGCGGATACGGGAGGGGCGGACCGGCCGGACGGGTCCGCCCCTCCCCCCGCGTCGGTCAGAGCGCCAGCGACAGCAGGACCGGCGCGGCCTGCTGGTTGAGGAGCTCGGCCGCCTCGCGCAGCCGGTAGGTGTCGGCGACCGGGAGCGACAGCGCCAGACACCCCGCCGAACCGCCCGCCGTCAGCGGGACCGCCGCACAGACCGTGCCCACCGCGTACTCCTGGAGGTCCAGCATCGGTACCGTCGCGGGGTGGTGGTCGAGCGTGGCCAGCAGCACCTTCTCGTCCGTGATGGTCCGGGAGGTGAGCCGTGCCGTCCGGTGGCGCGCGATGTGGTCGCGCCGGGCGTCCGCGTCCAACTGGGCCAGCAGACACTTTCCGACCGCGCTGGCGTGCGCCGCCGAGCGGAAGTCGACCCACTCGCTGACCGCGGGGGTGAGCGGGCCGTCGAGCACCTGGACCACCGTGACCTCGCCGTCGACGTACCGGCTGACGTAGACCGCGGCGCCGACCGTGTCGCGCAGCTGCGCCAGGACGCGCTGGAGCCGCTCCTCCAGGGCGAGGCGACGGGTGGGGCCCGAGCCGAGGAGCAGCAGCGAGGTCCCGAGGACGTAGGCGCCGTCCGCGACCTGCTCGACGTATCCCTCGCGGCGCAGTGTCAGCAGCAGGGAGGTGAGCCGGGCAGACGGCAGTCCGGTCTCCCGCAAGATCTGTGCTTCGGTCACGCCGTCGCCGTGGTTCGAGACCGTTTCGAGCACGCGGAAGGCGTGCTGCACCGCGTGGAACGGTGCTGTTGGTTCCGGTCGCAATGTCACGGTGCCCCCTGCCCAAGGTCCGACCGCAAAGCTGTGCGTCCACGATAGTGGCCAAGAAGCGCCCATGGCAGGGCTGTTGACCACTTCTTGCCCTGTCTGTGCCGTCCTGGGCTGGGACGCATTCGAAAGGCATATGCCAGAGGCATTGACAGGTCTGGCAAATGCCAGGTCACGGCGGTCCGAGGGTGTCCACATGCCGGGGGAAATCCTGTGAGGACACCAAGATTTTTCCGGCCACGCCGATTCGACCATCTGTCCCGCGTCGAACATCAGCGCCGACTTCTGGACCCCGCGGGCCGGATACCTCCCCCTCCGGCGCCTCCGCGGCGGGGAGCCGGCCGGGAGACCGGACCGCCTCGGCGGCGGGAGCCGGGGGACCGGACCGCCTCGGCGGCGGGAGCCGGGGGACCGGACCGCCTCACGGCCCGGGTGGGTGCGACGGCCGATGTCGGGAACACTGGAAGGAGAGGAAGAGACAGGGGTGACTGCGAGGCCGGTCACACCGTCCGTGTACGGCCCGCCCCTGTCCCGGACCCACTGGTCCGGGCGAAAAGGAAGGGTGGACATGACGACCGTCGGACTTCTCTACCCGGGCGAATGCGCCGAGGACGACTTTCCGCGGATCGAGATCACGCTGGACAGCGACATCAGACTGCCCCTGTTCCGCACCGGGATCGGTGACGACGTCCGGCACGTGCGGGCCCTGCGCGAGCTGGGCTCCGCCGAGCGACTGGACGCCGGTGTGGAGGAGCTCCGGCTGGCCGGCGCCGAGTCCCTGGTGTGGGCCTGCACGGGCGGTAGCTTCGTACTCGGCCGGGAGGGCGCCCAGGCGCAGATCTCCGCGCTGGCGCGCTCGGCCGGTCTGCCCGCCTCCAGCACGTCCTTCGCCTTCGTGCACGCCGTGGAAGAGCTCGGAGTCCGGCGGGTCGCCGTCGCCGCCACCTACCCGGACGAGGTCGCCGCCCTGTTCAGCGACTTCCTGACGGCCGCCGGCATCGACGTGGTCGCCACCCGGGGCAGCGGGATCATCACCGGCGCCGAGGTGGCCGGCTGGGACCTGGATCTCACCCGCGAACTCGCCATCGCCGGTGACCACCCGGACGCGGAGGCGGTACTCCTCCCCGATACCGCCCTGCACACGGCGGCACACGTCACCGAGCTGGAGGAAATCCTCGGCAAGCCGGTCCTCGCGGCCAACCCGGTCACCGTCTGGGAAGGGCTGCGGCTCACCGACCGCCGCATCTGGGCCCCCGGGCTCGGCGCCCTCTTCGCCACCCGCGAGCCCCCGCTCGGCACCGTCGAACCGCGCGGTCTCGAAGTCCGCGAATGACGCCCGGCGCACCGGGACCCCGTCCTGTGCTCCCGTCCGCGCACCCACCGCGCCGGAATAAGCGGAGCCGCCCTCCCGTTGCACGGGTTCGATACGCATACGCATGACCAGTGGCACCGGGAGAGCGACACGTGGACGAGAACCGAGGCGACGAGATCCGCGACGACGGCGACACGGCCGCCGACGGTCGGGTCGACACGGTCAGGGGGACGGCGGGCGGGACCGCCCCCGTCCCCCTGTCGGTGCTCGATCTGGTGACCGTGGGCAAGGGCAGCACCGCGAGCGAGGCGCTCCGCACCAGCGTGGACATCGTGAAGCTGGCCGAGCGGCGCGGATTCCACCGCTACTGGGTCGCCGAACACCACTCGATGCCCGGTGTCGCCTCGTCCTCGCCGGCCGTGATCCTGGCGCACCTCGCCGCCCACACCGACCGCATCCGGCTCGGCTCGGGCGGCGTGATGCTGCCCAACCACGCCCCGCTCGTCATCGCGGAGCAGTTCGGCACCCTGGAGGCGATGGCTCCCGGCCGCGTCGACCTCGGCCTCGGCCGTGCCCCCGGTACGGACGGCGCCACCGCCGCCGCGCTGCGCAGGACCGAGCGGCTGGGCGAGGGCGCCGACGACTTCCCGCAGCAGCTCGCCGAGCTGACCCGCTTCCTGGACGACGACTTCCCGGACGGCCACCCCTACTCCCGCATCCACGCGGTGCCCGGTCCGGTGCAGGCCACCTCGGACGGCGGGGTGCAGTCGCCGGGCCGGCCGCCCGTCTGGCTCCTCGGCTCCTCCGGCTTCTCCGCCCGGCTGGCCGGCATCCTCGGACTGCCCTTCGCCTTCGCGCACCACTTCTCCGCCCGGAACACCATTCCCGCTCTGGACCTGTACCGGGAGTCCTTCCAGCCCTCCGCCGTGCTCGACGCCCCGTACGCCCTGATCGGCGCCGCCGCTCTCGCGGCCGACACCGAGGCCGAGGCCCGCCGCCAGGTGCTCACCGGGGCGCTCAGCATGCTGCGGCTGCGCACCGGCCGCCCGGGTCTGGTGCCCACCCCGGAGGAGGCCGAGGCGCACACCTTCGGGCCGCTGGAGAGCGACTTCGTGGACGAGTGGCTCGGCAACATCGTGTACGGCACGTCCGAGCAGGTCCGCGCGGGCCTGGACGACCTGGCCAAGCGGACCGGCGCCGACGAGCTGATGATCACCGCCAACGCGCACGGCGGCGAGGCCCGGCTGCGCAGCTACGAGCTCATCGCCGACGCGTACGGCCTGCCCACGCTCTGACCCCGTCGGCTTTCCGGTGCCCCGTGGCGATCACGGGGCACCGGAAGCGGTGGCACCCGGTGCGGCCACTCCGCCCGCGTCGATCAGCTCGGCGATCCGCTCCGGCGCGACCGCCCGGGAGTACAGCCATCCCTGACCGGTGTCGCAGCCGATCCGGCGCAGCCGCTCGGCCTGCTCCACCGTCTCCACGCACTCCGCCGTCACGGTGAGCCCCAGCCGGTGCGCGAGCTCCACCAGCGCCTGGACGATGGTCTCGTCGGCCGGGCTCGGGTGCCTGCCGCCGTCGTCGTACCGGAAGCCGCGGACGAAGGAACCGTCCAGCTTGAGCACGGAGACGGGGAGCCGGCTCAGGTAGGCGAGGTTGGAGTAGCCGGTGCCGAAGTCGTCGATGGCGATCCGTACGCCCATGTCGCTCAGCGCCTGGAGGGCCCGCAGCGGGCGGCCCGCCGAACCCATGACGGCGGACTCGGTCAGCTCCAGTTGCAGCAGCCCGGGGTCGAGGCCCGTCTCGGCGAGGATGTCCCCGACCTCCGCGACCAGGTCCGAGTCCCAGACCTGCCGTACGGCGACGTTGACGCTGACGAACAGCGCCGGCCCGTCCGGATGGTCCAGCTGCCAGCGGCGGGCCTGGCGGCAGGCCGTACGCAGCACCCAGCGGCCCAGCCGCACGATCGAGCCGTCCTCCTCGGCGATGGAGACGAAACGGTTCGGGCCGAGCACCCCGAACTGCGGATGGTTCCACCGCACCAGCGCCTCGACGCCCCGCACCACCCCGTCCGCCATGCCGACCAGCGGCTGGTACTCCAGGGCGAACTCGCCCCGGTCCACAGCGGGCCTGAGCGTCGAGGAGAGCGCCTGCCGGGTCATCCGGTGGGCGTTGCGCTCGGGGTCGAAGAGCGTCCAGCGGGCCCTGCCGTCCGCCTTCGCCCAGTAGAGGGTGGTGTCGGCGGCCTGCATCAGCCCGGTGGGGGAGGTGCCGGCACAGGCGCGTTCCACCACCCCGATCGAGGCGGAGACCGAGAGCCGCTGCCCGGCCAGGTCGAACGGCTGCTGCACCCCCGTGAGCAGCGCGTCCGCCAGGTCCAGCAGCTGCTGGGTGCCCTGCGACTCCTCGACCAGCACCGCGAACTCGTCGCCCCCCAGGCGCGCCACGAAGTGGCTGCCGCCCGGGTGGTACGGATCTCTCCCGGCGACGTCGCTCAGCCGTCCGGCCACGGCCGCGAGCAGCCGGTCTCCCGCCCGGTGCCCCAGGGTGTCGTTGACGGCCTTGAAGCCGTCCAGGTCGAGATAGCAGAGCCCGATCCGGCCGGGGCGCGGCAACAGCGAGCTGTCCTGGAACGGCGACAGCTCCAGCGCGGCCGAGAGCCGCTCGAAGAAGAGGGTCCGGTTGGGCAGCCGGGTCACCGCGTCGTGCATCTGCAGGTGGCGCAGCCGCTGCTGGAGTTCGTGCCGGTCGCTGATGTCGGCCACCGTCAGCAGCGCCCGGCCCGGGGAACCCGCCGAAGGGTCCGCCATCGGCACCACGGTGATCTCCGCCCAGAGCGGCTTGCCGTCACGGTGCTTGAGCCGGCGGGTGCAGCGGAACCGTGAACGCCGTCCGCGCAGCACCTCGCGCCAGGCGCGCCAGGCGTGGTCGTCGGGGGTGAGACCGACGAGACCGGCGACAGGCAGTCCGGCGAGGTCGGTGGCGCCGGTGCCGGCCATCCGGGCGAGCGTCTCGTTGGCGTGGACGATCGTCCCCGAGCCGTCCACGA
Organism: Streptomyces sp. NBC_00247; assembly: GCF_036188265.1. NCBI lineage: Bacteria > Bacillati > Actinomycetota > Actinomycetes > Kitasatosporales > Streptomycetaceae > Streptomyces > Streptomyces sp. NBC_00247. Next base: position 4,564,948 of record NZ_CP108093.1, read on the forward strand.
CGGCCATGGCGAAGGTGGCGCTGCGGAAAGCGGACCGGTAGTCGAGCAGCGCGGTCTCCGCGGGGTGACTCTCCGTGTCCGCCGCCGGGGTCGCGCCGGGGGATGTGCCCGCCGGGGGCCTGTGCCCTTCGGAGGTTCCGCTCACCGCTCGCTCCCGCTGTGCAGATTGTCGTGAACAGGTGTGGCCGGTCGGGCCACCGGGTGGAGCGCCCCGGGCCGGGAGGGCGAACCACGCGGGAAAACGTGAGGAAGCATAGAGGGTGGGGTGCCGGCGCTACCAGCCCGGCCCGCCCGGCCGTCGTCCGCCGGTCCGGTCCGGGCGGACGCGCACGCGTCGCCGACGGCCTTCCGCAAGGTTCGGGCATCGCTCCGCGCGGTCTCCCGCTTTGCCCGCCGCTGTTCCCTTCTGTACGACTGCGTTCCCGGGCGTCGCCCAGCTGACGGATTCCGAGAAGCGAATGACCGTATGTGACGTTACGTGATCGCGGGCCTCCGGCTGGTAGGTCACCGGCGCGGGTGGGACCGCCGCACCGGTGACGTCCCGGTGGGAGGTGGGAGCGACCGCCGCACCCTGACCCGTGTGGGGCAGCCCAGCGGGCGGGGAGCGGTGATCGGACACAGGGTGGAGCGAGGTGTTCCGCATTTCCACCCGGAGGTAGATGTGCCGCGTCAGCACGGGCCCGGGGGGATGGAGAAGCCGAGCCCGCGCGCGGTGGCGGCGGCGCTGACCGCTCTCCTGGCGCTGGCGGCGATGTCGCTCGTCGCCGGTCCGGCCGCCGCCGCCCACACGGGCGTGAAACCGTGCGCGCTGCCCCGTACCCCGGCCCACCACTCGCTGGGGCTGGACAACTGGAACGGCGCCTATCCCCGTCCCGTCCGGCGCCTCGACGCGGTCATGATCTTCCTCTCCTTCCCGGACGCCGACCCGGTCGTCCCGCCGGACGTGCTCACCGCCGACTACTTCCCGTCGACGACCACGTTCTTCGAACGGGCCAGCTACGGCACCTTCACCCTCGGCGCGCACCCGTTCGAGCGCTGGGTGCGGATGCCGCACGCGTCCACCTGGTACGGCATAGAGCGGGACTGGGACTCCGGACGGCGGACCTCCTACCTGCACGACGCGATCAAGGCGGCGGACCCGCAGATCGACTTCTCGGCGTACGACATCGTCTACCTGGTCGCCGACCCCGACGCGCCCGGCGTCGACTCCGACGCCACCAAGGTCGTCAACTTCGACCGGCCGATCACCGCCGACGGCACGGACATCAAACGCGTGGTCACCGTCTTCGAGCAGCACCCGCCCGACCGCAACGTCCTCGCCCACGAGACCGGGCACGTCTTCGACCTCGCCGACCTCTACCACCGCCCCACGGACGGCAAGGGCGACTGGGACACGTACGTCGGTGACTGGGACGTCATGGGCAGCCAGTTCGGGCTGGCGCCGGACCTCTTCGCCTGGCACAAGTGGAAGCTCGGCTGGCTCGGCGACCGGCAGGTGGTCTGCGTCCAGGGCAGCGCCGACGTGACCCTGGAGCCGGTCGCCGCCGCCCCCGTCCCCGGCGGCACCATGGGCACCCGGCTCGCCGTCGTCAGGACGGGCGAGGACAGCGCGCTGGCCGTCGAGGCCCGCGGCGCCACCGGAAACGACCGGGCGACCTGCACCGAGGGCGTGCTGATCTACCGGGTGCGCAGCGGTACGGCCTCCGGAGGCGGCCCCGTGGAGGTGCTGGACACCCACCCGGACACCGAGGCCTGCTGGGACCGCTCGGTCTACCCGCCGCTGGCCGACGCCCCGCTCTCGGTCGGGGAGACGTACAGCCTGCCGGGGGAGCGGACCCGGATCGAGGTCGCCGACCGCACCCCGTCCGGCTCCTGGACCGTACGGATCACCACCGGCACGTGAATCCGGGGAAGAGGTCGAGGGCGACCCGGGGGAGAGGCCGGGGTGAGGCCGGGGTGAGGTCGTCCGGGAACACGAAGAAGCCCCCCGCTTTCGCGAGGGGCTTCTTCCGTCGGTGCGCCGCCAGGGACTCGAACCCCGGACCCGCTGATTAAGAGTCAGCTGCTCTAACCAACTGAGCTAGCGGCGCCTGCTGACGTCGTAGACATTAGCACCCGGATCGGCCGGAGGAAAAATCGAGTAATCGGACACCGGGGGGACCGCGCTCCGGGCGGCCCGCACACAGGCCCAGCGCAGCACGTCGGGACCGGGCAGCCAGGGAGTACGGGTGTCGGGGGCGACCACCCACTGCGGTCCCGGAGCGGAGGTGTCGCAGGTCAGCGGCGGTACGGTCACCGCGTCGCCGGTGCCGTGGCAGAGCACCGGGGGCAGGGTGCGCGAGCCGCCTTCCGGGCGGGCGGCGCCCGTGCCCCACTCCTCCCAGGCCAGCAGTGAGGGCAGTCGCTGCGCGGTCCCCGGGGTCGCGAAGAGCAGGGTCCGGCCGCGGTGGGTGGCGACGGGCCCGGAGCCCGGACCCTGCGCCCAGAGCCGTTCCAGCATCCGCCGCCCGAACAGCGAGGGGACGCTCACCACGTCGAACGCGGTGCCGCACGGCAGCACGCCCGGCGAGGCGGGGCTCGCCTGCCAGCGGGCGAGGGTGGTGCGCGGGTTCGCGGTGGCGCCGGCGAGCCAGACGGCTCCGGCGGGGGTGACCTCGGCAGGCTGGTGCGCGGCCTGGCTCCGCAGCGGAGGGAGGGTACCGACGCAGGAGCGCGGGTCACGGGTCAGCAGGGACGTTTCGTCTTCCAGCCATGCGGTCATGGAGACAGGTCTACCGGGGGTGACGGGGCTGACGCCGAGAGTCGTCGAATCCAGGACAGGACGTCACCTTGCCGGGTATCTTGCCCGCGGGCATATGCCAGAAGCTGTACCCGGAGTGACCGTGCCGGGGGTGAGGGCCCCCCGCGCTTGCCGCGTCACCGTATGCGGCCTCCTCGGCCGCGGAGCGACGCGGGGCGGGTGTCAGGGGCGGGGCGACTTCAGCAGGGACCGGCCGAATTCGATCATCTTCTCCGCGTAGTCCTCGGTCCACTCCGCGCGCTCCGCGACATCGGCGGGGGTGAGCCGGTCGAAGCGGCGGGGGTCCGCGAGCTGGGCGGCGGCGACGGCCTGGAACTCGATGCTCCGGTCGGTGGCCGCCCGGAACGCGTGCGTCAGCTCGGTCGCGCGGGACAGCAGCTCCGCCGGATCGTCCATCGACTCCAGGTTGAAGAAGTGCTCGGGGTCGGACGCCGCCTCCGCGGGCTCGAAGAGCAGCGGGGCGGGGCGCAGCCTCGGCTGCGCGTTCCGGTCGGCTTGAGCCATGTGCGTTTTCCTCCTCCGGGAAGGCCGGACGGCCACCCTCCATTGTCCAACCCCGCGCAAGTCCGCTGTCCGGGACCGGACGCCCGCCCCTGGTGGTGGCGAACGTGTCCGGTGCACCGAATGATTCCGCGGCCGCGGGCCCGCCGGTACGGCCGGACGCTGCCGTGGCCCCGGACGCGGCCGTGGTCCCGGACGCGGCCGTGGTCCCGGGCCGTGTGCCACCGTGTCGTACGCCACGGTGGCCCCGGACAAGTCTGTCCGGGCCGACCGGCCGGAAAACACCGCCCGGAAGTGTTCGGCCCGCGCGCTCCCCGCGTACCCCCGCCGGTGCGCGGGCACGGGGCGGGCCGGTCGGGGGCCGTCAGGGCGCCAGGGACCGCCAGATGCGGTCGGGCAGTACGCGTGCCGCCTCGTCGAGGTCCACGTCGTCGATGCCGGAGAGCCAGCGCCGGGCCACCGCGACGACCGGGCCGAGGACCAGGGACTCCATCAACGCCGGCGGAATCGGCGCGAGTTCGCCGGACTCGACGTGGGCGTCGAGCCAGCGCGCGAAGGGCGAGAGGCGGGCCTCCTGTGCGTCGCGCAGCTCCTTGCCCCGCTCCATGGTGCGCCGGTCGGTCCTGGCGGAGTGCAGGAGCAGGGCGGCGGCGGGGTGTTCCCGGACGAACGCCAGGTACGCGCGGACCAGGGCGCGGATGCCGGTACGCGCCGTACGCGGGCCCCTCAGGGACGCGGCGAGTTCGGTCAGCATCCGCTCCAGCCAGCGCTGCGCCAGCGCGTCGAGCAGACCGTCGATGGAGCCGAAGTGGTGGTAGAGGCTGCCCAGACTGACTCCGCTGGCCCGGGTGACCGCGAGGACCGTGACGCCCCCCTCGCCCTCGTCGGCGTAGACCCGCAGGGCGGTGTCGAGAAGCAAGTCGGCCGTGGCCAAGCCGCGTTGCTGTTTAGGGCTCATCGTGGTCCTTCTCCGGTCCGGGCCACCCTCCCCGGGAGCCGATCGTAGAACTAGAGTAGGTTTCTAGAATCTGATTCCCATCCTACGGGGCTGTCGTGGTGGAGTTGAGGGGTAGCGGGGCCGAGCCGCTGGAGGCGGACGACCCGGCACGGATCGGGCCGATCCCGCTCGTGGGCCGGCTCGGGGCCGGTGGCATGGGGCGGGTGTATCTCGGGGTGCACGAGGGCCGATACGTCGCCGTCAAGCAACTGCTGTCCTCGGTGGTCGGCGAGGACGAGGAGTTCCTGCGCCGGTTCGGGCGCGAACTCGACAACCTGGCCCGGCTGCCCGCCGGTGCCACCGCGCCGCTGCTCACCGGTGACCGCACCGCCCGGCCTCCGTGGTTCGCCACGGCGTACGTCCCCGGGCTCACCCTGCGGCAAGCCCTCGACCTGCACGGCGGCCCGCTGCCGGTCTCCGCGCTCCGGCTGCTGTTACGGGAGGCGGCGGCCGCTCTCGCGCCGGTGCACGCCCTGGACATGGTGCACCGCGACCTCAAACCGTCCAACGTCATGCTGACCCTCGACGGCCTCACCCTCATCGACTTCGGGGTCGCCCGCGCCGCCGAACAGAGCCAGTTGACCGTCACCGGCATGGTCATCGGCACCCCCGCCTACATGGCGCCCGAACAGGCCATGGGCGCAAGGCGCTTGACCGGAGCGGCCGATGTGTTCGCGCTGGGCTCCCTCCTCGCGTACGCGGCCTCGGGACGTCCCCCGTTCGGTGACGAGTCGGGACACGGCGTCCTCTACCGGATCGTCCACGAGGCCCCGGAACTAGGGGAGTTGCGCGATCTGGACGACGGACTCGCCGAGCTGGTCGCGGCCTGTCTGGCCAAGGATCCCGAGGCCCGCCCCACCGCCGTCGAACTCCTCGACCGCTGCGCCCCGTACGGTCCGTTCACCGAGCCGTACTGGCCTGACGACATCACCGTGCGGCTCACCGAACGCGCCGCCTTCGCCGCCGATGTGCGGGAGACCGATGTACCGACGCTGCCGCTGGGCGACGCAGGGCCCGAGCCCCGAAGCCCCGCCCCCGAGTCGCCGCCTGCCCCGGTCCCGGGCCAGGTCGTGGTGGCCCCCGGGCCGGGCGGCACGCCCGCCCCGCAGCCCGGGTCCGACACCCCGCCGACGCCCGGCACCCCAGCCCCTTCCGGGCGGCCCGCCCGGCGCAGGCGCACCCGGGTGCTGCTCGCCGTCGTCCCGGTGGTGGTGATCGCGGGAGGCACCGCACTGGTCGTTCAGAACGTGCCGTACCTCTCCTCGCCGAGGGCCGAGGCCGACGCGCGCCCGGCCGGTGGTGCGACGTCCGGCTCCCCGGGCTCCGCCGGCCCGGCGTCCTCGACGGCGGGCAGCAGCCCCTCGGGCACGGCCACCCCCACGAAACCGGCGGGCGGCAGGAGCGCCACCCCGGCGGGCCAGGGCAAGGAGCGGCAGGCCGGGGGAGGGAACGGCTCCCAGGCCGCCGCCTCGGCGGGCGGCGCGGCCACCGGCACCCAGGGCGGCGCGGACGGGACGGGCGGCGGCGCGGCGAGCACCTCCGGGGGCGCGGGCACCACCGGCGCCTCCGGCGGGTCGAGCAACTCGGGCACCACCGGCGCCTCTGGCACCACGAGCACCACCGGGGGCTCCGGCTCCAGCGCCACCGGCGGGACCGCGACCTCCGGGGGCGGCACGACCACGGCCCCCGCCTCCGGTACGTACCGCTACCGCAACGGCGGCGACGGCACCTGCGTCACCCAGGTCTTCGGAGCGGCCAGCCACCAGGACTGCGGGAGCGCGAGCGCCCGGTGGACCGTGCAGAGCAGGTCGGACGGCAGCTTCAAGCTCGTCAACGGGCAGAGCGGGCAGTGCCTGTACTCCAACGGGACCGGCATGGCCGTCTTCGTGGGCTCCTGCGCCCAGGACATCGGCCGCCTCTGGCGCGCGGGTTCCGGCGGCACCCTGGTCAGCACCTACGACGGCGGGTGCCTGGACCTGCCCTTCGGGACGGGGTTGTCGACCGCGGCCTGCGACGGGGACGCCTCGCAGCGCTGGACCCGGCAGAGCTGAAGCGGCGAACAGGGGCGCACTAAAGCGTGTTGCGAAAGTCCCGCCTGTCCGGCGGCGCTACTTCCGCAACACGCTTTGGCTTGAGTTCCAACCTCTGCCTGTTCTTATGGCGTTGGGGCGAAGGGGTGGGGCACACTCTGTAGGTGTCCTCCACTAGATCACTCGCGGGTGCCGACGAGATGCACTCCTTTCTCGTTGAGCAGTTGAACTCTGCTCTCCGGCGTCCCGGCATTTTCTCGCAGCATGACGCTGCGCTGCGGATGCTCGTGGATCACCTGCTGTTCGTGGAACGCCAGCCCGAGGTATGGGCTGAAGAGCAGCGTTCCTGGGCGAGCCGAGGGGCCGGGAGCAGCACCGGTTTGGGCGGCATGTTCGAGGAGTTGATGCCGGGAGGCTACGACCAGAACTGCGTCGCCTCGGTCTACGCCGAGTTCGCGCACCGCCGCGGCTGGCTCCGGCCCGATCGCCTTCTGCCGGCTGACGAGCATCACGCGCTGCGGGCAAGAGTGCGCCCGTGGGCGCAGACGGACCGCTCGTGGGCAGACGTCCTCGCCGAGTTCGGCCCTCCGTCCATCCTGTGCGGAGGGACCAGCCCCCTGTACAGCAAGACGTTGGGCTACCTGGGAGAAGACCGCGAGGAGCCCATGGTCTTCTTCCATCTCTGGAATGGCGGCACCCCGGCAGCCGAGTCCGCATGGCCCAAGCTCGACGAACCGGTTCTGCTTGCTGTCCGCTTCGCAGACGCGCCCTTTGACGAAGCCTTCACCTTCACCCCTGAGGGGCAACGACGGCGCCCCGAGCCAGGCTCGCTCTGCGGCTGAGTACCGGAGAGATGACGCAACACCAGTAGGGCGGGCCTGTGCACTGCCGGTGTTCCTCAACCCCCCTACCGCTCACTGCGCGATCGGCCGCCAGAAGGCCTGACCGGTCAGTTTCGCCCCTGCCATGTCGAGCAACGCACCCGCAGAGGTCAAAACTCACGTCAGGCGAACGGCACCGCGAGTTCGGAGGGTCGACGGGGAGTGTTCACCGGACCGCGGTGGAAGGGGGAGGACGGGCTCACGATCATGCGTGCATGATCAAACGCTTCCGGCCGGCGATGGCGCCCCTGGTGTCCGTTGACAGCCAACCTAGTCCGGTCGAAGCCTCCAACCTGCGCGGACTGGGTTGGCTGTCAAGGCGGCCGTGCCGAACGTGGCGGCTCAGGCCCGGTTACCTGGGGGGATGGCCGCTGTGCGGTGACGCAGGTGCGCACGTTTCTATGTCAACTGCTGTTGCGGCGTGCCCACTGCGCGGCCCGGACAGTTCCCTGCTGAATGTCCTGCCGGGGCAGCTGGAGGTCGAGAGCGTCCTCCAGAGCGTGGAAGTACAGCTCGAACTCGCTGGTGAGTTCGGGGTGGTCCAGTTCGGCGCGGCGTATGGCCTGGTTGAGGAAGTCGAGCTGACCGCCTCGGAAGTAGGGGGCGCGGCCGCGGTCGTACCAGATCAGCTCTAGGACGCCCCAGTCGTCGTCGATGCGGCGGCCGTTGCGCATGTAGTCGAAGGTGTAGATGGCCTTCGCGGAGGTGGCGCTCAGATGCACCGTCTCGGTGACGCCGAGCCGGGCGAGAGCCTCAAGATCGGGCCCGGAGCCGGGGGTCTCGTGGTACATCAGGAACGCCCAGTCGCCGGCCTGCCCGAAGCAGCAGGTTTCCCAGACGATGTCCCAGTAGTCGAAGGTTCCGCCGTCCATGCTGCGCAGATCCGCAAGACGGGTCCCAGCGGCGATCTGTGCGGGGTCGGCTCCGTGAAGGAGGGCGATCTGTTCGGCGCAGATGCTCTCGCCGCGGAAGAAGGCGAGGTGGGTGTAGGGGTCCTGTTCGCGCCAGCTGTCGGCGATCCAGGCGAGGCGCTCCAGCGGGTCGCGTCCGCACGCAGTGGGGGGCTGGACACCGGCCATGCCGCCGTTGCGGAATCTGCTGCCCCAGGCGGGGTTGATCCGGTCCAGTAGCTCGGCCTGTCCGGAGACCAGATTGGCCACCGGGCCGCTGCCCGGGGACCGCGCCGCGATGTGCTCGGCCAGCTTGCGGACCGCGTCCTCGGCGGCGAAGTACAGCACCTGATCCAGGTCCTGAGTGACGAAGACCTCCCGGTAGGGACCGATGTGGCCGCGCACCGTGCCGTCGTCCTCCAGGACCAGGAAGAGACGACCGTGCGGCTCGCCCACGTGCTGCTCGTACTGGTCGGGCGAGGTGCCGGTGGGCGGGAGCATCGCGTCGTCGAGCACGTCAGAGCTCACGGCCACCTGGTGCCAGGCCCGCTTGAGTGTGTACGCCGATATCTGCATGGGCGTCAGTATGCGACCGGGCACTGACACGGTCGGCTGATCTGCGACGACTCGGTTCGATGGCAAAACGACTGGGTTCGATGTCAACGGACACCTGGCCTTTCTGCTCTGCCTCGTGTCCCTCGTCGGCGCTGCGCGGTCGTACCGCGCCGGAGACGGTTCGCTCCTCTTCCTCGTGCTCTGTGTGCTGCTGCTCCTCACCGCCTGGAACCTCCTCTGCGCCGTCCAGCGACGCCGAGCCGGACGGAGCGAGGAGAACACCGGACGGAGCACGGCGAAATGACCCCGGCGCCCCGGGCCGGGCCGTCAACCGGCTCAGGACGAGGCGCGCTTCAGGACACCCGATGCTCCGACCAGTGCTCCCAGGTGGACTGCATGGCCTCCCAGCCGTCCGGGAACTTCACCTCCACGCCGAGCTGTACCGGCTCCGTGGAGGGATGCGCGTCCAGCAGGTCCGCGACCCCCGCCCGGCACACCACGACGCAGGCATGGCGGTGGCGGGAGGCCAGCACGCAGAGCCGGCCCGTCTCCAGGTGGAAGGCGGTGGCGTCGGGCCGCCCGGAGAGCGGATGGAGCACCACCGTGACGTCGAACTCCCGCCCCTGGAGACGGTTCGCGGTGTCCACCGACACGCCCGTGACCCCCAGCTCGGCGAGCGCCGCGCGCACCGCCGCGGCCTGGTCGCGGTGGGCCGTACCGACCGCGATCCGGTCCGCCGTCACGGGCACCGGGTCCGCCGAGCGCTCGCTGGTCGCGGTGGCGCCCCGGTCCAGCAGCCTGCGGACCACCAGCGCCACCGCGTGTACCGCCTCCGGGTCGGTGCGCGGGGTGTGCAGGGCGGGCAGCTCCAGCAGCCCCCAGCCGGACTCCGCCGCCACGTCCAGCACCCGGTCGGGCCCCGAACCGTCCGACGCCTCGGCGAACGACAGCGTCCGGTCCCCGTGGTCCGTGCCGCTGCGGAACGGGGTGTACGGGTAGAAGGCCTCCGAGATCAGGGGCGCGGCCGAGGCCGGCAGCCGCCAGGAGACCGGCAACCGGTGCTGCGGCAGAAGCGGGTTGTGCGCCAGCAGGGTGGAGACGGCGCTCGCCGACGGGTCGTGGCTCAGCCCCGCCCACTGGTCGGCCCCCACGATCGAGAACGGGTCCAACTGCCCGGGGTCGCCCACGAACAGCGCCCGCCGGAAGAGACCGGCCACCGCGAGCAGGGCGTCCGAGCGCATCTGGTACGCCTCGTCGACGATCGCGTGCCCCCACGGCTCCACGTTCTTCACGTGCGCCCATTTCGCGGCCGTCGAGACGACCACGTCGAGCCCGGCCAGATCGGCCGCCTTCGCCGATTTCCGGACGTTCTCCAGATCGTCGAGCGCCTTGTCGTACGGGTCCGAGTCGCTGCTGTGCAGCCGCCCCACCGGCAGCTGAGGCTCCTTCTCCGCGAGCCGCAGCACCAGATCGTCGACCTGGGCGTTGGTCTGCGCGATTACCATCAACGGGCGCCCGGCGGAGGCGAGTTCCAGCGCGGCGCGGACCACGAGGGTGGACTTGCCCGCGCCTGGCGGGGAGTTCACCACGACACCCCGGGCGTCGCCGTGCAGGGTGTCGTGGAGGATCGCGGCGGTGGCCCGCGCCGCCGCCGCGCCCGGGTCGAACGCCCCGGCCGAGGCAGCCTTTTCGGCCCTGCGTACGTCGGTCACAGCACATCCTCCGGGGTCACGGCGTCGGGCCGCTCGGCGGACGCGCCCGGCGGACCGCCGTGCGTCCACGGGGTCTCCTCCGCGTCCGGCAGCACGGGACCGCCGCGCTGCTCGTGCTCGAACAGCGTCCACACCGTGCGCTCGCCGGCCGAAGGCAGCGATCCGGGGGCCGGCTCCTTGCCGCGCCCCATCCGGTCCAGGACACGCAGCACCAGCAGTACGTCCGAGCCGTCCTCCGCGGCCTCTTTGGGCTCCTGCGCGTACCCCACGAACTCCGCCGACTGCGGCTTTCCGTCCAGCGAGCGGTACACCTTCGTCCGCTCGCCCAACTGCGGGCGCTCGGTGGTGCGGACCGTGACCAGCGGGCGCGGGGAGGGGCGCTTCGACTCGGTGTACGCCATCTCCACCCCGGTCACCTCACCGACGAACGCCTCGCCGTTCAGCCGGCGGGCGGCCAGCACCAGCGGGTCGTCCAACGCCTCCTGGGCGTCCAGGCGCGCCTGTGCGGTCTCCCGGGAGGAGAGCTTCCTGGCCGCCGTCACCGCGTCGTCCCGGCGGGGCTGCGGCGGCTCGCCCGAACGCACCTTGTCCCGGTGGCCGGTGAACGACCAGCGGTCTCCCGTCCACCGCTCCTCGGCCCTCGCCCCCTCCGGCAGCTCCCGCAGCCGGTCGAGCCCCCGCCACACCGCGTCCCAGGTCGGCAGCAGCACCCCCGCCAGCAGCGAACGGATCTCCCGCTCGGCGGCGTGCAGTTCCCCGAGCCGTACGTCCGCCTCCACCCCGTCCTCGACCGCCGCGAGCGCGGTGCGGGCACGGTCGAACCGCTCGATCGCGGGCGCCAGCAGCCGGTTGTCGAAGGCGGGGTCCGTGGCCGGACCGGCGGGCGGGCAGACCAACTGCCCGCCCCGGTTCCGATCCAGCTCCGCCCGGAGCGCCGCCTCCGCCCCCGAGGAGCCGTCCGGCGGATCGATCCAGGCGAGCAGCGCCCCCAGGTGCTGGTCCTCCACACTGCTCTGCCCCGTCGCCCAATGGCGGTTCAGCAGATCCGTGGTGGCCAGCAGCATCGAGGAACCCGGCACCCGGGCCCGCTCCGCGTAGTGCGTCAGCCAGCGGCCGAGCAACGGCACCCGGGGCGGCGCCGGATACGGGGTGTCCGGATCGTCCTCGGCGGTACGCCGGAACCGCATCGACCGCCCCAGCAGCCGCACCAGGTCGATGCCCGCCCGGCTCGGCACGATCAGCTGCGCCGCGTCCACGCACAGCTCGACCTCTACCTTGACCTTCTTCCCGGTCTCCGGATCGGTCTCGCTCCGCTCGGCGGGCTCCACCACGTCCGCGTACGCCTCGATGTGCGGCAGCACCAGCTCGGCCAGCTCCGCCAGGAAGGCGAACCGCAGATCGCGGTCGCGCGGCTGCGCCACCGCCAGCAGCGTCGGCGCCTCCCGGTCCGTACCCACCAGCGCCCCCAGCGGGGCACCCGCCTCACCGGACGTGGTCAGCGGCACCAGCACGAGCGGCCGGTCGGTCAGATGCCGGTGGCGCACGGTCGCCAGGGGCTGGGCCCGCCCGCTGTCCACGGCCTCCATCCGGGCCAGGGTGCTGATCAGTGACATGGAGCCGTGCCTTCCCGAGCGGTGCCTGCCGGTGCCGTGCCTCGCGACGGCACGCCCTCCGGCGCCGTGTCCTGCGGTGCGTGCGCGTGCCGGGCCGCCGCGCCCTCCAGCGCCTCGGCGCGCAGCGCCGCCGCCCGGCGGAGCGCCGCGACGGCCGGGTCGGCCGGATCGCCCTCCTTGCCCGCCGCCGCGTCCAGCACCGCGCGGACCGTGGTCAGCCCGCCGAGCTCACCGCTCACCCCGCGCCCCAGCGTCCGTACGGCACCCCGGGCCCGGGACTTCGCCCGGCAGTGGAACGCGAGCTCGCAGGCGGCCAGACACTCGGGGGCGTACGCCGCCGGAACCGCCTCGACGGCGGCGGTCAGCTCCTCGGCCGAGCACTCCGGATCGAAACTCGCCCCTTCGGGGAGCAGGGCCGCGATCTCCTCGATGCGGGTGAGCCGGGTCAGCTGGCGCCGGGTCACCGCGCGCTGTTTGCGCACGTCCACGAGGGAGCCGGTGGGCAGGTTGGAGAAGTCCCTGGGGCAGACGAGGAGGACGTCGTGCGCCACCTCGGCACCCTCCGTGCGGGCGGCGACCGCCTCCAGGGCCAGCACGTAGACCGCCGACTGCCGGGCGGCGGCACCGACCTTCGCCGCGTCGGCCGAACCGTCGATCATCGGGAACGACTTGATCTCGATGACCGTCCACCGGCCGTCCGGACGCACCACCACCGCGTCCGGCTCCAGATACGCGGGCGAACCCGCCACCTCCAGCGCCAGCATCGGATGGTCCAGCAGCGTCCAGCCGCCGGCCCCGGTCGCCTCGCGCAGGGCCAGCGCGGTCCGGGCCGTCCGGCCCTCGGGGCCTGCCGCCGTCAGATCGGGGACCTCGGCCCCCTGCGGCGGCTCACCGCCGACGCCGAGGCTCTCGTGCAGCAGGCGCAGCAGCTCGGTGCCGCCGTCCGCCTTGACCCGCGCTTCGAAGGCGTTGCCCCGCATGAACGCGAACTGGGACTGGCCGAAACCGGAGGGGGAGCCGAGCGCCTCGGCCAGACCGGTCTTGTCGACACCGGCGCCGTCGAGCAGCGCCCGCCGTTCGCAACCGGGGTTGGCGGCGAGGGCGGCCAGTGCGCGGGCGTCCAGCGGATGCGGGGCGACCGTGGGGCCGCGCAGCTCAGCGAGCCGCTGCCGGAGCGCTGTCGCCGGAGGCCGCGCGGCCGGGGGAGCCGGAGGCTTCGGGCGCGTCGCTGGAATGTGCGGAGGGGGTCCGCCGGCCGGGGAATCGCTCACCCGCCGAAGTCTCGCATCCGCTACTGACAATCGGGGACGGTGTCGCCGGAACCGTGTCCCCCGGCCGGGAGACGAAGGCCCGCAGCCGGGCCGAGACCGTGGCGGCGGCCCGCATCACCGGGCGGGTCAGCAGCGCGCCCACGCCCATCACCGCGACGCCCGCCACGGCGTCCAGGAAGTAGTGGTTGGCGGTGCCCATGACCACGAAGACGATCGTCAGCGGATAGAGGACGCCGAGCGCGCGGAGCAGCGGATGCCGTCCGTACCGCCACAGCAGCACCCCGCACCAGAGCGCCCACCCCACGTGCAGGCTGGGCATCGCCGCGTACTGGTTGGTCATGCCGCCGAGTCCGCGCGGGGCGCTCGCCTCCGCGCCCCACCACCCGTAGGAGCTGTACTGCGCCATGGTGTCGACGAACCCGTGTCCGGCGTCGAGGAGGCGGGGCGGACAGGTCGGCATCAGCGTGAAGCCGATCAGGCCGATCAGGGTGGAGGTCAGCAGCCAGGTGCGGGCCGCGCGGTAGGCGGCGGCGCGGCGCCGGTACATCCAGAAGAGCAGCGCCGGGGTGACGAGGTAGTGCAGCGAGGCGTACGCGAAGTCGGCGGGTATCCCCACGGAGGAGTGGGCGGTCAACAGCCGGTTGAGCGGGTGTTCGAAGTTCAGGTGGAGCGACTTCTCCAGCCGGAGTATCGCGAGCCCGTGGTCGACGGCGGTCGATATGTCCCCGCGTACCAGCAGTCGGCCGACCGAGTAGAGCCCGTACACCACCGCTATCAGCGGCAGCTCCGTCCACCAGCGGGGGCGGCCGGAGGCGCGTGCGGGTGTGGCGTGCGGCATCCGGTGGCTCTCCCCTGTTCAAGCGTCCGACGGCGGGCGTTCAACCGTACGGCGGTCGTCGGTCGCGATATCCCCCGGGGGGTCCCTTTCGCACACCGCTGCCCCCGGCCCGCCGCCGACGGCGCCGACGGCGGCCGGGGTGCCGCGAAGAGAGGGACGTGCGGACGAACCGCGAGGTTGCCCGGCCCCTCGCTGTATGCCGAGTGCCCGGCAGGGCGGCCCTCACGCCCGCTCGCGACGATGCGGGATGATGGACGGGGGACTGCCGCACCGCCCGAAGGCCAAAGCGCGTCCCTCCCCGGCGTCCGGACAGCGTGGTCCGGCCGGCGCCCACCCGCAGTCCCCCAGTTCTCAGGGAGAGCCCGCTCATGGCACCGCGCATCCTGCTCGCCCGGCACGGCCAGACCCAGTGGTCGGTCCAGGGCAATCACACCGGCAGGACCGACATCCCGCTGCTCGACTCGGGGCGCGAAGGCGCCAAGCTGCTCGGCGAGCGGCTGCACCGGGCGCCCTGGTCCGGGCTGCCGGACACCGACGTCCGCACCAGCCCGCTGGTACGGGCATCCGAGACCTGCGAGCTGGCCGGTTTCGGGGACCGGGCCGAGACCTGGGACGCGCTGATGGAGTGGGACTACGGGGACTACGAGGGCCTCACCCCCGCGCAGATCAAGGCGGACCGGCCCGACTGGCTGATCTGGCGCGACGGCGTTCCCGGCGGGGAGTCCACCGCCGACATCACGGCCCGCGCGGACGGGGTCGTCGAACGGGTGCGCACCGGCGAACGCGACGTCCTCGTCTTCGCGCACGGCCACATCCTGCGGTCGCTCGCCGCGCGCTGGCTGGGCGAGGACCTGATGTTCGGCGCCCGCGTCCGGCTGGAGCCGACCTCGCTGTCCGTGCTGGGCTGGGCCTACGGGATGCCCGCCGTCGAGCGGTGGAACGACACCGGTCACCTGGAACGCTGAGCGGCCCGCCACCGGGCCGGCCGACTGCCCGCCGCCGTGTTCAGCCCTGGCGCACGGCCCGGTAGCGCTCCAGCAGGCCCGCCACCGCCGTCGTGTCACGGTCGGCGCCCAGGACGCGTACCGTCCCCGCCAGCATCCCGCTGATGCGGGTGGACCGGACCCGGTCCAGCAGGTCCAGCACCTGATGGGCCGAGCGGACCGCCTCCTCCGCCGCACCGGCCCGGGCCAGGTCGCCCGCCAGTTGGGCGCGGTAGAGCGCGAGGTTCCGGGTGAAGTGCGGGTCCTGCAGCGCGGTGGCCCGCCGGCCGTGCCGGGCCGCCCGGGGCCAGTCGCCCAGGGCCGACCAGCACTGCGCTTCCAGCAGGTGCATCTCCGCCTCGCGGAAGAAGCTCATCCACTCCGGGTCGCGCTCGGCGGGCCCCCGGTCGAAGGCGGCCCGGGCCCGCGCGATCGCCCGGTCGCATCCCGTACGGTCCCCGAGCCCGGCCCGGCCGCCCGCCTCGCGCAGGGCGAGCAGGGCCAGCAGCCGGTGCGAGCCGACCGAGCGGGCCGCCCGCTGCCCGGCCTCCGCCGCCCGGACCGCCTCCCTCGGCCGCCCCGCGTCGCGGGCCAGGAACGACGTGTTGCAGAAGGCGTGCGCCTCCAGCGCGGCGTCGCCCGCGACCCGGGCGGTGGCCAGCGCCTCCGCGTAGTACGAGCGCGCGTCGTCGAACCGCCCCGAGTCGTGGGCCAGCCAGCCCACCGACAGGGCCAGCTCGCCGGCCCCGGCGTGCAGCCGGTCGGCGGTGGTGCGGCGGGTGGGCGTACCGGAGTCGAGCAGGGCGTACGCGGCCCGCAGCGGCTGAGCGGCACGCCGGTAGAGCCCGTCGCCGCCGTGCTGGTCGTCGAGGACGCGGATCTCGCGCACGGCCTCCTCCACGGACCGCACCTCGGCTTCGCCGGCCCGTCGCTGGGCGGGCAGGACGATCGGTGTGCCGGCGGCCCGGTGGGCGCCGAGCCCGATCGACGCGGTCGCCACACTGGTGGTGCCGCTCGTCATGAACACGCGACGCAGCACGTCGCTCTCCTCGATGTCGCTGGGTACGGAGAGGGCCGGAGCCGTGTCCCCGGACAGGGGTCTCCAGGCCGCCGGTACGCGGGTGCGCGCCGAACGTCCGCGCACGCTCTCCCGGTCCGGGAAGCCCAGGTCCCCCAGGGTGGTGCCGGGGAACATGTGCAGGAAGACCCGTTCGTACGCGTAGTTCGGGCAGCGGATCTCGCCGGACTCCACGCGACCGATGTAGCGGGCGTCGCAGGCGACCTGCTCGCCGATCTCGCGGGCGGCCCTGCGGACGGCCGCCGCGAACTCTCCCGCCGAGCGCGCTCCGCGCAACTGGCGGAAGACGAGGTTGGGAACGGCCCGTGACGACACCATGGCGTGGCCCTCTCTGGTGCAGCCGGACGTATGCCTCAGGTGGCCCGGCGGAGCAAGAACGTACCTGGTGTGACGGACCCTTCACACAGCGTTTCACGACAAAGGGGGGCATCTCGGCCGTGATCCGCCATGAACTGCCACCCTTTGCGGCGGCTCGGCACCGTAGCCCTTGACGCGGTCGGCGCGTTGGTCCATGCGGAGACGGGGCGTGGCTCCGTTCGGCGACGACAGGAGGGGTTCCATGCTTCACCTCGGCACGGAGACCGGCCCACGGACCACTGCGGCCACCTCGAAGGACGCGGGGGCACGGCAGGCCGTTCCGCCGCACGCGACATCGGACCCGATCGAGGGGTGCGCCGCGCACCTGTGCGATCTCGTCACCGTCCCCGCCCGGCAGGGGCTGGAGGCCGTGGACATCCTGCGCCGGGGCGCCGACCTCGTCGCGGTGGGACCGGTACTCCACG
This sequence comes from Streptomyces sp. NBC_00247, assembly GCF_036188265.1. Taxonomy (NCBI): domain Bacteria; kingdom Bacillati; phylum Actinomycetota; class Actinomycetes; order Kitasatosporales; family Streptomycetaceae; genus Streptomyces; species Streptomyces sp. NBC_00247. The sequence continues at coordinate 4,581,879 of NZ_CP108093.1, forward strand.
ACGGAGCCGGTGACACCGTCGGCTTCCTGGTGCCGCCCGGCACCGCCGAGGGGTGGGACGTGCCGGGCAGCGCGTGTACCAGCACCGAGGGCCGGGGGCTGCGCCTCCCCGAGGAGGCACCCGTCTCCGGAACCGGCTGGCTGCTGCCGCCCGCCGACGACGCCCCGGTCACCGACCCCGCGGCCCTCCGGGTCGCGCTCGACCAGGCGGCCCGCATGATCGAAGCGGCCGACAACTGCCGCTGAGCCCATAATGTCCAGGTGGGCGGGGTTGTCCCGGGGTCGCCCCCGGGGGTGCCCCCGCCCCCGCCGGCGCCGCGCGACGAGGACGCGGAACCGGCCGGACCGAGCGGTGAGGGCGGACGCACGTGGCACGTCGAGGAGGGGCCGCGGGGAACGCGAAGCCCGACAAGCGGGCGGACCGGGCCGAGCGGGCGGAGCGGTCCGGGCGGGCCGGGCGCGGGCGGGAGGCGCTCACCGCCGCCGTCGACGGCGGCCACGCCGAACTCGCCCCCGACAAGGAGCGCCGGAACGCCTGGACGCTCCTGCTCGACGGTGCCCCGCAGTCCCACGTGGACCTCGACGACCCCACGTACCTCTCCTTCGAGTACCAGCGCAGGATCGGCCATGTCATCGACCTCGCCGCACCCCCCGGGACCCCGCTGCACGTCCTGCACCTGGGCGGCGGCGCCTTCACCCTCGCCCGGTACACCGCCGCCACCCGCCCCCGCTCCACGCAGCAGATCGTCGAGATCGACGCGCCGCTCGTCGCCTTCGTGCGTCGGGAACTGCCGCTCGACCCGCAGGCCAGGGTCCGTGTCCGCGCCCTGGACGCCCGGGAAGGGCTCGGCAAGATACCCGACGGCTGGGCCGATCTCGTGGTCGCCGACGTGTTCGGCGGGGCCCGTACCCCCGCGCACCTGACGACCACCGAGTTCCTTGCCGAGGTGCGCCGGGCCCTCAAGCCCGGCGGGAGTTACGTCGCCAACCTCGCGGACGGCCCGCCGCTGGCCCATCTGCGCGGCCAGATCGCCACCGCCGCCGCGCACTTCCCCGAACTGGCACTCGCCGCCGACCCCACGGTGTGGCGCGGGCGCCGCTTCGGCAACGCCGTGCTCGTCGCCTCCGACCGGCCCGTCGCCGTCGCCGAACTGACCCGCCGCGTCGCCACCGACCCGCATCCCGGCCGTGTCGAACACGGCCGCGCGCTGGCCGACTTCACCGGCGGTGCGGCGGTCGTCACCGACGCGGGCGCCAAGGCGTCCCCGGCGCCGCCGCCGACGGCGTTCGACTGACTCCGGACGTCCCGGGGCCAGGATGGAGGACGGCCCCAGTGTGCGGGTCCCGCGGGTGGACCGGGGCGGCGGTGGACCGAGGCGGTGCCGCGCTTCGGGGGAGCGGCCGAGCGGTCGCGGCCCACGGCCGGGCCGGTGGACCCGCGGGCTCAGGCGAGGGCGGCGACCAGCAGGGTGAAGGCGGCGACGAGGACGGCGACGCGGACGTAGTGCCACCGCCCCCAACGGTTCAGCTGCTGCTTCCAGTCCTCGGGCCGGTTCTCGGGGGTCCACGTCTTGTTCCGGCCGTTGATCGGGAGGAGCAGCAGGATCGACATGACCACGCTGAGGAACAGCAGTGCGCCGGCGGTGACGAGGAGGCCACTGCCGTGGTGGTGCCACTCGGCGGCGGCCAGAACGCCGACGAGAACGAGCGAGCCGATGTACCAGAACGGCATCACGGCGCCGAGCATCCGGCCCCCGTGTGCGTGGCCGAGCTGACCACTGTCCTCCGGGAGCGCGTCGAGGATGCGTTTCATGACGAAGGCGACGGAGAACTCCACCCCCACCATCACGCCGACGACCACGGTGGTGACGACCTCAAGCACGTCGAGCATGGCGATCCCTCCAGGTTCTAGCGTTGCTAGATGACAGGGCGACGCTAGCGCTGCCACTGCTCCCATGTCTAGCGATGCTAGGATCGAGTCATGTCGGTACAAGAACGCAAGCGGCGCGAACGGGCGGAGCGCGAGCGCCTCATCGTGGCGACGGCTCGCGGACTCGCGGAGGAGCAGGGCTGGGACGCGGTCACCACCCGCCGACTCGCCGAGCGCATCGAATACAGCCAGCCCGTCCTCTACAGCCACTTCCGCGGCAAGCGCGAGATCATCGGCGCGGTCGCCCTCGACGGCGCCACGGAGCTGGCCGCGGCGCTGCGAGCCGCGCCGTCGAAGGCCGACGGTCCGCGCGAGCGGGTCACCGCCCTCGCCCGCTCCTACCTCGTCTTCGCGGAACGCCATCCGGCGGTCTACGACGCCATCTTCCAGCTCGACGGCGGACTCGCCTACGCGCGGGAGGACACCCCGGAGCCGCTCAAGGACGCCTTCGCCGCACTGGTGGAGAGCCTCGGCGAGGTCGCCGGGGCGGACGTCCACCCGGGGCTGTTCACCGAGGTGTTCTGGGCGTCCCTGCACGGCCTCGCCACCCTGACCCGGGCGGGTCGGCTGCTGCCGGAGGACGCGGCGCGGAGGGTGGAGCTCCTGGTGGACCGTCTCGCCGTGGTCTGAGCGGCGTCCCCGAGGGCATGCGGCCGGACCCTCGGGCGCCGGCAGCCGTGTGGACGCGGTGCCCTTGCGGGCGCCGGCGTCCACACGGCGCGGCTTCATGGTCCGGTCCCGCCCGGTCCGGACGAAAGCCCTCGGGGGTCTCTCGTCCGGACCGGGCCGGGCTCGCGTGCCCCGGCGTCGAACCTCCGCCTCACCCCGCCCGGTTCACCGCCGAGAGCACCGCCAGCACCGAGGCGGTCAGCACCGAGGTGTCCCGGCCCGCGCCCCAGACCGTCCGGCCGCCGACCCGGCACTCCGCGTACGCCATCGCATGGCTGTCCCGGCCGGCGGCCGTCGCGTGCTGCGTGAAGTCGAGGATCTCCACCTCGTGACCGGCGCCCGCCAGCGCGCGGACGAACGCGGAGAGCGGGCCGTTGCCGGTGCCCTCGTAGTCGCCCGTCGCGTGCCCGCCGCCGTCCCCGGTGCGCAGGGTGCACGCGAACCGGTGCTCCCCGTCGGTGGTGACGTCGGCGGTCCACGCCTCCAGCGCCACCGGCCCGTCCTGGCCCGGCGTCAGGTACGTCGCCGCGAACAGCTCCCACAGGTCCTTGCCCGTCGCCTCCAGGCCGCTGTCGTCGGTCGCCCGCTGCACCGTGCGGGAGAAGTCGGCCCGCATCCGGGCGGGCAGGTCCACGCCGTGGGAGCTGTGCAGCAGATGGGCGATCCCACCCTTGCCGGACTGGCTGTTGACCCGGATGACGGCCTTGTAGCCGCGCCCCACGTCCGCCGGGTCGATCGGCAGGTACGGCACGTCCCAGGCCGGCGAGCCGGTGCGCCCGTGGTGCGCGAACCCCTTGCTGATGGCGTCCTGGTGGGTGCCGGAGAACGCGGTGTACACGAGGTCCCCGGCGTACGGGTGGCGCGGCGGCACCGCGAGGCGGTTGCAGTGCTCGACCGTGCGGCGGATCTCGTCGATGTCCGAGAAGTCCACCATCGGGTCGACCCCCTGGGCGTGCAGGTTCAGTGCCAGGTTCACCAGATCGACGTTGCCGGTGCGCTCGCCGTTGCCGAAGAGACAGCCCTCCACCCGCTGCGCGCCCGCCAGTACGGCGAGTTCGGCGCAGGCCACCCCGGTACCCCGGTCGTGGTGCGGGTGGACGGAGAGGATCACCGAGTCCCGGCGGTCCAGGGCCCGGTGCATGTACTCGATCTGGTCGGCGTAGACGTTCGGCGTCGCGATCTCCACCGTGGCGGGCAGGTTGTGGATCACCGGCCGGTCCGGGGACGCGTCCCACAGGGCCGTCAGCCCGTTGCAGACCTCCAGGACGAAGTCCGGTTCGGTGAGTACGAAGACCTCGGGCGAGAACTCGAACCGGATGTCCGTAGCGGGGTGTTCGCCCGCCAGCCGGTCCATCAGCTCGGCGGCCTCCCGCACGGTCGCCCACACCTGGGCGCGGTCCCGGCCGAGGACGACGTCGCGCCAGACCGGGGCGGTCGGGATGTAGAGGTGGACCACCGCGCGGTCCATCCCGGCCACCGACTCGAAGGTCCGCGCGATCAGGTCCGGCTTGGCCGGGGTGAAGACGACGGGGGTCACGTCTCCCGGGATCGCGTCGCTCTCCACCAGGTGGCGGACGAAGTCGAAGTCCGTCCGGCTCGCGGACGGGTAGCCGATCTCGATCTCCTTGAACCCCATGGTGACCAGCAGGTCGAACATCCGGCGCTTGCGCGGGGTGTCCATCGGCTCGGCCAGCGCCTGGTTGCCGTCGCGCAGGTCGACGGGCACCCACAGGGGCGCCTTCTCGATCCGCGCGTCGGGCCAGCCGCGTTCCAGGGAGGGGATGTGCACCCGGTCGAAGGCGGACCGGTAGCGGTGCGAGGGCATGTCGCTGGCGCGCTGCGGGTTCCAGGCCGGGGAGCCGGCGGGCACCGGGCCGCGCGGCGTACGGAGGGTGGGGAAGCTGTGCATCGTGGGCATCGGGACGGGAGTTCCTTCACGGGTGGCCGGATGCGACCGGCACAGCACGGCACCCCGCGGCGGGGTGCCGGTCGCTTCAGGCCCCGCCGCGGCAACCGAGAAGAAGGAGACCGCTGAGCGTCATGGCGGTACAGTAGGCACAGTTCAAGTCTTCAGACAACCCGACAGGTGAAACGCGTGTCCTCCCTCGGCCCCCTCCGCCCCAGCCCCCTCGTCGACCAGGCCACCGCCCATCTGCGCGAACGGATCACCGGGGGCGAGTGGCCGGTCGGCACGAAGATCCCGGGGGAGACCACCCTCGCCAAGGCCCTCGGCGTCGGCCGCTCCACCGTCCGCGAGGCCGTCCGCACCCTCGCCGCCACCGGCATGCTCCAGTCCCGCCAGGGAGCCGGCATCTTCGTCGTCGCCGACCGACCGCACGAGGACTGGCCGGCGCGGCTGCGCCGGGCCGCGGTCACCGACATCTACGAGGTCCGCATGCTCATCGAGGTGCAGGCCGCCCGGCTCGCCGCCGAGCGCCGCACCGAGGACGACGTCGTCGCCCTGGACGCGGCCATGGCCGCCCGCCGGGCCGCGAGCGGCTGGGGCGACGCGGAGTTCGTCGACGCCGACATCGCACTCCACCGCGCGGTGGTGGCCGCCGCCCACAATCCCGTACTCACCGACCTCTTCGGCGAGTTCGCCCCCGCGCTGCGGCAGGGGCTCATCGACCTGGTCGACCTGCTCGACGTGCGCGCCGAGCACCCGGGCCACGGCGAGGACACCCACGCCGCGCTCGTGCGGGCCGTCGTCGAGGGGGACGGGGAGGCGGCCGAACGCCTGACCAGGACCGACCTGGAGGCCACCCTCGCCCTCCTGCGCGGTGCGTGAGCGGAGCCCTCAGCCTTCCGTGCTCTCCTGCCACTCCTGCGCGTACTCGTCGAAGATCACGCGCAGGTGGTGGCCGATCCGGAGGTAGTCCAGGTCGTCGAGGTTGGCGAGGGAGACGCGTACCGACCACTCGGGTCCGTCGAAACCGCCGCCGTTGAGCAGCACCACGCCGGTCTGCTCGGCGAGGCGGAACAGCGGGTCCACCGGCTCGTAGTTCTGCTTCAGGAAGTCGGCGAACGCCTTGCCGCGCACCCGCTCGGCCTCCGCGAGCAGGTCCAGCTCGATGTAGTAGGCCGCACGCTTCGGGTCCTCCGAGACCTTCATGTGCACTCCCTCCAAAAGGAGTTCGAGCCGCTGGCGGACGATGGCGCGGATCCGGTGCTTGTACGCCTGGCCCTGGTCCAGCATGTCGAAGAGGGAGAACAGCACCATCATCACCTGCTGGGGCAGCGAGAGCCCGGCGGTGTGGTTCAGCGCCACCTGGCGGGAGTCGGCCACCAGCCGGTCGATGAAACGGATCTTCTCCGGTTCGAGCGAGAGCGTCCCGTACCGCCGGTCGAGCCGCTCCTTCCACTCCGGGGAGTGCGCCGCGAGCATCTCGTCGATCACGTTGTCGTCGTGCAGCCCGATCACCCCGAGCCGCCAGCCCGTCGCGCCGTAGTGCTTGGAGTACGAGTACACCAGCAGGGTGTTGCGCGGGAGGTCGGCGGCGAGCGAGCGGAAGCCCTCCACGAACGTCCCGTAGACGTCGTCGGTCACCACGATCAGACCCGGGTTCGCGTCCGCCACGATTCCCGCGATCTGGTCGGCGACCCGCTGGGAGAGCGCCAGCGAGGGCGGGTTGCTCGGGTTGACGCAGCACACCAGCTTCACCGAGGGGTCGGCCAGCTTGGCGACCTCCTCCTCCGGGTACCGCCACTGCCGCACGCCCGTCTCCGTGAAGAGGCTCGCCTCCACCCGCACCACGTCGAAGTCGTACGTGTCGAGCTCGGGGATCTCCAGATACGGCGTGAACACCGGCACCATGAGGGCGATCCGGTCACCCTTCGCCAGGATGCCGTTCTTCATCAGCGAGTCGAAGACGTAGCACATCGCGGCCGTGCCGCCCTCGGTGGCGAACAGGCTCAGGGTCTGGTTCTCGGGCGGCCGGTGGTCGAACATCTCGTCGGCCACGTACGCCCGCACGATCCTCTCCGTATGGTGCAGGATGCGGTCCGGGACCGGGTAGTTGTCGCCGATCGACGCGTCCGCCATCTCGTGGACGAAGGCGTCGGGGTCGAAGCCGAAACGCTTCACGGCGAGCTCGAACGACGCCTGCAGCAGCTCCATCCCCGGCAGGTCCGGGTGGGCCCGCGCGAAGGAGGCGAAGCGCTCGGCGCAGCCCTTCTGCTCGGGCATCCCGCCGAGGTTGTCCGCCGTCCACACGCGCTTGCACTCCGAGAGCGCGAAGTAGCCGAGTGCGTGGTACGCCTCGCGCGGCCCGGTCGCCACCCAGTTCGGGTTCCCCCGGCCCGCGTTGAGCATCACGCGCATCGCCTGCCCCTTCTGGCCGGGCTGGTCGCTCTGCGAGGTCTGGGCGATCCTGATGAACATGTCCTTGAGCTCGAACGGGCTGAGCCGTGCGTACGACCGGATCTCTTCCCGGCTGAGGCTGGTCCTGGGCATGGCGGTGTCCCTTTCCGGGTGGCTGGAGTCTGAGGGCTGGGGTTTCAGTGGTTGAGGAGGACGATCACGGCGCCCCACACGGTCAGCAGGACGTTCCCGACGGCGTACGGAATCGTGTAACCGAGGGTGGGGATCTGGGACTTCGACGTTTCGTTGATCGCACCGATCGCCGCCGTGGTGGTCTGGCCGCCGGCCAGCACGCCCATCAGGATCGGGAACTTGATGCGCTGGACGTAGTGCCCGAACAGGAAACCCACCAGCAGCGGGACCACGGTCGCCACCGCGCCGAGCAGCAGCAGGCCCCAGCCGGCCTCCGAGAGACCGCTCGTGAAACTCGGCCCGGCGTTGATGCCCACGACGGCCACGAACACGCACAGACCCAGGGTGTCCATGAACCACTGGGCGCCGGGCGGCACGTTCCCGTACGTCGGGTACTTGGCGCGGATCCAGCCGAAGACCAGCCCCATGATGAGCCCGCCCCCCGAGGTCGACAACGAGATCGGGACGCCGCCCGCCGTGAGGGCGGGGATGCCCAGGCAGCCGCCGAGGAAGATGCCGAGGCCGACCCAGACCATGTCCGTGGCGAAGCTGGTCGGCACGGGCTTGCCGATCGCCCGCCCGGCAGGCCCGACGAGCCGTTCCGGACCGGTCAGGACGAGGGTGTCGCCCCGCTCCACCTGGGTGGTCAGCCGGTAGGGGAACTCCGAGCCCGCCCGGTAGAGACGGTCGACGTACACCCCCACCATGAAGGGCTCCCGGCGCAGTTCCTCGATCGTGCGGCCGAGCTGGGCCTTCTCCGAGGCGACGACGTGCAGCGACTCGGTGCGGTAGCCGAGCAGTTCCACGTCGTCGGCCTCCGCGCCGATGTGGGTACGGGCGTCGAACTCCACCAGGTCGTGGCGGAGCGCGCTGACGGCGACGGTGTCTCCGGTCTCCAGGACCCGCGCCTGCGACTGCTCCAGCACCGTGCCGTCCCGCCGGACCGCGGTGATGTAGATCCGGCGGCCGAACCCCTGCTGCTGCCGTTCGACGTCCTCGACGGTCCGGCCGACGAGGTCGGGACGTTCCACCCGGTAGGCGCGCAGCACCACCTCGTAGTAGCCCTCGCCCTCGTCGGGGCTCTCGTCGGGAGCGTCGAGCTCCGCGGCCAGATCGGCGCTCTCCTTCGCCAGATCGCGGCGGTAGAGCCGGGGCAGGACGTTGGCGAGCAGCATCGCGCAGAGGATCGTGCCGAGCGGGTACGTCACCGCGTACCCGACGGCGACCAGGTTCTCCTCCGACTTCACCTGGGCGGACGAGAGCCCCGGCAACGAGCCGATCGCGTCCTGCGCGACCCCGATGGCCGCCGACTGGGTGAGGGCGCCGCTCATCAGTCCGGCGCCGAGCCCGGGGCCGTACCCGAGCATGTTCGCGAAGAGCCAGGAGATCAGCAGTCCGGACACGCAGACGACGACGGCGTTGAGCACCTGGGGCAGCCCGTCCTTGCGCAGGCCGCGGAAGAACTGCGGGCCGACGCGGTAGCCGAGGGCGAACAGGAACATGATGAAGAACAGGTTCTTCAGCGTGTCGTCGATCTGGATCTTGAACTGCGCGCCGAGCACCAGCCCGGCCACCAGACAGCCGGTGACCACGCCCAGCGCGATGGTGCGGTAGCGCACCTTTCCCAGCAGGAACCCCAGCGCGACCACCAGGAAGACCAGGAGTTCGGGATGGGGCTCGAAGACGTTCCGGTTCAGGAAGTCGATCATTCAGGCCCCCAGGACGCCGACGAGGATCGGTCCGGTCAGTGGCAGCAGGAAGTTGGAGAGCGTGTACGTGATCGTGTAGCCGAGCAGAGGCACCGAGCTCTGCGCCACCTGGGTGACGGCGGTGATCGCGGGCGTCGAGCACTGCTGTCCGGCGATGGCGCCGATCAGCAGCGGCTTCTCGATCTTCAGCAGCTTGCGCCCGACGATCAGGGAGAGCGTCGCGGGCACCAGCACCATGGCGATCCCGGCGAACGGCAGCAGGGCGCCGTACTCCTTCAGCAGCGGCCACGCCTGAGGTCCCGCGGCCAGGCCGGTGCAGGCGATGAAGACGGCGAGGCCCATGTCCTTCAGGGTCGTCGCGGCCTGCGGGGGGAACGCGCCGAAGGTCTGCTTGCGTGAACGGAACCATCCGAAGAGCAGCCCCGAGATCAGACAGCCGCCGCCCGTGCCGAGCGACAGGGGGATGTCCCCGGCGTAGACGACGACCTGGCCGAGCAGGGAGCCGGCCACGATGCCGAGTCCGAGGTAGATGAAGTCGGTGGAGTCGTTCTTGACCACCGCTCCGATCTTCGCGACCACCTTCTTCAGGCCGTTCCGCGCGCCCACCAGGGTGAGGACGTCACCCCGGTAGAGCGTGGTCTCCCCGGTGGCAGGGAGGTGCTGGTCGTTGCGGACCACATCGGTGATGTAGACCCCGTCCTCTCGGAACTCGGGGTGCGTACGCTCCAGGGCGTCGATGGAGCTGCCGTGCGTCGACTTCTCCGTCACGGCGACCTGGCTGGTGGCGAGCGGGGTGTCCAGCCCGGGGACGGAGGGCGTCTCGGGGCCGATCTCGCGGCCCGCCTCGATGATCGCCGCCCGCCGCCCCACGACCTGGACCAGGTCGCTGAGGGTGAGTTCGAGCCCGGGGGAGGGGGTGAGGAGCTTGCTGCCCCGCTTGATGCCCTCGACCGTGACCCGGCCGCCGAGCGCCTGCTCCAGCTCGCCCACGGTGCGCCCGTCGGCGAGCGTCACCAGGTACGTGCGGCCGACCGTGCCGGGCAGTGCCTCCCGCTCGTCGGACTCCAGCCCGGCGGAGCCGCCGCGCATCCGCTCCCAGAGTTCGCGGGAGGCGTCCGCCAGGTTGATGCGCATCAGCATCGGCATGATCTGGCTGGTCAGCAGCACGATGGTGATCAGGCCGAAGAGGTAGCAGACCGTGTAGGCGGTGGCGACGTGCCCTTGGTACCGACTGATCTGGTCGGCGGTCAGGTCGCCGAGTTTGCCGATGGCCTCGGTGGCCGTACCGACGACCGCGGACTCGGTGGCGGCCCCGGCGAGGATGCCGGCCGCCGTGCCGACGTCCAGGTCGAAGCCCTTGGCCAGCCCGTACGCGATGCCGAGCACACAGACCAGCTCGATGAGGCAGAGGGCGAAGTAGCGCAGACTGCGGCGGTTCAGGTTGGCGAAGAACTGCGGTCCCGCCATGTAACCGAGGGAGAAGATGAAGAGGGCGAAGAAGACCGTCTTGACGTCCTCGTCGACGCTGACGTGCTGGGTGCCCAGGAGCAACGAGACGATCAGCGTGCCGCAGATCCCGCCGAGGGTGATCGGACCCACGCGGGCCTTGCCGACCAGGTAACCGACGGCGAGACAGAGGAACAGGGCGAGTTCGGGGTGGTCTCGGATGACCCCCATGACGCGTCAGACCTCGCAGGGGACGAAAGTGATGATGATTGACATAAAGGGGAAATTAGCAAGGGTGCGGAGGGAGGGCATGTCGGCCCGCCGTGGGTGAGCGGGTACCGCGGGGCGCCGGGCGGGAGTACTTCCGGCCATGGGTCGGCCCCGGAGCGGGAGGGCTTCCGAGGACGTACCGGCGGCCCGGCCGGAGGGGGCCCGGTGGGATTCCGGTTGTCCCCCGGTCTCCGGGGTGGTTCCCGCAGGGGCGTCCGTGCCCTCGGTGGCCTTCGAGGAAAGAACACGATCGGGCCACAGTCGGCGGCCGAGATTGTTTCCGGCGGGGTCCCTGTTCACTTTTCGGCGGCCTACTTTCGCGTGGGCCGGGTAAAGAACCGGCCACGCGCCACGGTCCGACGAGGGATGGCGGGTTTCGGCCGATGGAGCCGGACCACGCAAGCAAACATGCTCTCACCTGCGGTGATTCGATGACGGGGCGTCAACGCCCCCACGACTCCGCCAATTGGCAAGCCCTGTGCGGGACACGGTCTCGTGACTTGCCGGACACGCTCACGCAACGGAAGCGTCTTCAAGTCTTGACACCCACCCCCTTGAGGCAGCAACCTTCCGTCATCGGCGCATGGGAGCGCTCCCACATCGCACACCCGTTTTTACGTGTGATCGGCACTGCCCGTGCTTCCCCCCAGTAACACCTGGCGCGGCACTCACGGCGCCCGGGTCCCGCAGTGAGCCAACCGCCAGTCACACCCTGGATATAGGAGTAGTGGAATGCGCATCACCCGCAACGTCGCAGGTCGACGCCGTAGAGCCGCGATCGTGGCCACCACTGGCCTGACGGCCACCGCCCTTCTGCTCGCCGGTTGCAGCGACTCGTCTGACGACGACAGCGGCAGCACCGACGCCGCAGGCGGCAACATCACTCTGACCGTCGCCGACTTCGGCCAGTTCGGGTACAAGGAAGCGAACCTCTTCGCCGAGTACCACAAGCTCCACCCGAACATCACGGTCAAGGAAAACACCACGGCCGAGGAGAAGAACTACTACCCGAAGCTGCTCCAGCAGCTGAACTCGGGCAGTGGGCTGGCGGACGTCCAGGGTCTGGAGGTCGGTCGCATCAAGGAGATCACCGACACCAAGGCGGACCAGTTCGCGGACCTGAGCAAGGCGATCGACCCGACCGACTTCGTGTCGTGGAAGGCCAAGCAGGCCACGACCGCCAGTGGTGCGCTCATCGGTGCCGGCACGGACATCGGCCCGATGTCGCTCTGCTACAACACCGACCTCTTCGAGAAGGCCGGTCTGCCGACCGACCGCACCGAGGTCGCCAACCTGATCAAGGGTGGCTGGGAGGACTACATCGCTCTCGGTGAGAAGTACAAGGCGAAGGCGCCCGCGGGCACTTTCTTCATGGACTCCGCCAGCGCGATGTTCAACGCCGTCGTCAGCTCGAGCGCGAAGCAGTACTACGACGAGGACGGCAAGGCGATCTACAAGGACAGCCCCAGCGTCAAGCAGGGCTGGAACCTGGCCGCCGAGGCTGCCGACAAGAAGCTGACGCAGGGCATCGCGCAGTTCGGTGACCCGTGGAAGGCCGCCCTCCGCAAGGGCACCATCGCCACCGTCGCCTGCCCGGCGTGGATGGCCGGTCAGATCTCGGTCAACGCCGGTGAGGCCAACAAGGGCAAGTGGAACATCACCAGCGCGCCCGGTTCCACCGCCGCCAACTGGGGTGGCTCCTTCCTCGGTGTTCCGAGCTCCGGCAAGCACGTCGACGAGGCCATCAAGCTCGTCGCCTGGCTGACCGCCCCCGAGCAGCAGGCCGCCGTCTTCAAGGCGATCGGCTCCTTCCCGTCCAACACGGGTGCGTACGACCTGCCGGGCGTCAAGGACGCCAAGCTGCCGTACTTCAACGACGCCCCCATCGGCGAGATCTACGCCGGTGAGGCCAAGTCCATCCCCGAGGCCGTCCTCGGCGCGAAGGACGCGACCATCAAGGACACCATCTCCACCGAGATCAACAACATGGAGCAGCGTGGCACCGCGCCCGACAAGGCGTGGGACACCGCGGTCGAGAAGATCGACAAGGTCCTCGGCTGATCCACGGCGGTGCGGGCGGCCCACGGGCCACCCGCACCGCCACAGGGCTGTCCGGCACTCCCTGACGGGTGCGTGACGGATACACGTCCCCGGACAGCCCTCGGCGTGCGCCCGCCCCCGTGCGTGGGCGTACGCCCGCCCACGTACGGGGCCGGGTGCACACCACCTGGCCCCACCCGGTTGAGCCCCGGGCCCCTCCCGGCCCGCGGCACGGCCGGACGACCGGCCCTCCCCGGCCGGAAGCACGGTTGAACCACCGGCCCTCCCCGGCCGTCGCGCACCTCGGTCACCGGCCCCGCCCGCCGGTACCGCACCACCCCGCCCGCACCATCCCGCTCGTACCGGCCGGCCCCGCACAGGCCCGCCCCGGGTACGACCGGCTCCGCCCACCCCGTCTTACTCGACCGGCACCGCTCCGCACCGCACCGGGACGCACCGTCCCGCTCCCGGGCCGGCCCGGTACCGATCGAAGCGCCCGCCGGCGCACCCCAGGGAAGGACTCCCGCCCGTGGCAACCTCGACCCCCACCCGGGACGCCTACGTCCCGCCGCCCCGTGGTTCCCGACAGAAGCCGGCCAGCAGCCGGCAGACCTGGCGGAGCCGGCTGTGGCGGTTCGACGACAAGGCGTCCCCGTACGCGTACATCGCGCCGTTCTTCCTGATCTTCGGGGCCTTCGGCCTCTACCCGCTCATCTACACCGGCTGGATCGCCCTCCACCGCGTCGAGATGACCGGCATGGACCAGATGGAATGGGTCGGATTCGACAACTTCACGAAGATCTTCCAGGACTCCGAGTTCTGGACGGCCGTCACCAACACCTTCGTGATCGGTGTCATCTCCACCGTTCCGCAGCTGCTCGTGGCGCTGGGCCTGGCCCACCTGCTGAACTACAAGCTGCGGGCCAGCACCTTCTGGCGCACCGTCATCCTCACGCCGTACGCGACCTCGGTCGCCACCGCGGCCCTCGTCTTCGCCCTGGTCTTCCGGACCGACGGCGGTATCCTCAACTACGTCCTGGACTTCGTCGGCTTCGGTGACACCAACTGGGCCAACGGGCACTGGACTTCGAAGATCGCCATCTCCGTCATGGTGATCTGGCGCTGGACCGGCTACAACGCGCTGATCTACCTCGCCGCGATGCAGGCGGTCCCGGGCGACCTCTACGAGGCGGCCTCCCTGGACGGTGCCAACCGCTGGCAGCAGTTCCTCAAGGTGACGATTCCCTCGCTGCGGCCGACGATCCTCTTCACGATCGTCATCTCCACCATCGGCTCCATGCAGCTGTTCGGTGAGCCCCTGCTGCTGGAAGGCGGCGCGATCGGCGCCACCGGCGGTACCGAGAACCAGTACGAGACGCTGAGCATCTACCTCTACAACTACGGCTGGAACCTGGGGCACCTCGGCCTGTCGGCCGCCGTCGCCTGGGCCATGCTCGCCCTCCTGCTGGCCATCGCGTTGATCAACTGGATCATCAGCCGCTTCGTACGCCGTTCCGCGGCCTGACCGGGAGCGATACCTCTCATGACCATCACCAGTACCCCCGCCAAGGTCTCCGCCCCGGGCCGTCCGAAGCCGGACCGGCGCGCTCCGCGCAAGGCCCGCCTCGCCATGGGCGCGGGCGACACCCACAAGGCCGGCCCGTTCACGTACATCGCGCTGATCGTCATCGGCATCGGCTCGATCCTCCCGCTGTACTGGACGTTCGTCGCCGCCTCGCACACGCAGGACGAGGTCCTGGCCAGCACGCCGCCGTTCCTGCCGGGCGGCCGGCTCTGGAACAACCTCCAGGCCGCCTGGGAAGGCGCCAGCCTCGGCAAGGCCATCGTCAACACCCTCATCGTCTCGGCGTCCATCACCGCCGCGACCCTGTTCTTCTGCACGCTCGCCGGCTACGCCTTCGCCAAGATGCGCTTCAAGGGCCGCGGCTGGCTGATGACCGCGGTCATCGCCACCCTGACGATCCCGCCGCAGCTCAGCGTCGTCCCGCTGTTCATGATGATGGCGGACATCGGCTGGAGCGGAAAGCTGGAGTCGGTGATCTTCCCGACCCTGGTCAGCGCGTTCGGCGTCTTCTTCATGCGGCAGTACCTGCTGGAGGCGCTTCCGTACGAGCTGATCGAGGCCGCCAAGATCGACGGGGCGAGCAACTTCCGCATCGTGCTCAGCGTGGTGCTCCCGGTGGCCCGCCCCGCCATGATGGTGCTCGGCATGCTCACCTTCGTCCAGGCGTGGAACGACTTCTTCTGGCCGTACCTCGCGCTCAGCCAGGCGAACCCCACGATCCAGGTGGCCCTCGGTCAGCTGAGCGCCTCCTACACGCCGGACCAGTCGATCGTCATGGCGGGCGCCCTGATCAGCACGTTGCCCCTGCTCGTGGTGTTCGTGATCTTCGGCAAGCAGATCGTCGGTGGAATCATGTCCGGCGCGGTCAAGGGCTGAGAACCCCCGGCCCGCACCTCCGGTGACCCGCGCGACGCCCCCACAGGTGCCCGCGCGGGCCCCGGACCCCCCTCTTCCCCTTCATCCATGGGAGCGCTCCCGCATGACCGCTGTACGCCCTGACCTCGCCCCCAAGCAGGCCGCCGACGCCCTCGTCTTCCCGCCCGGATTCATCTGGGGCGCTGCCACCGCCGCCTACCAGGTGGAAGGCGCCGCCTCGGAGGACGGCCGCACCCCGTCCATCTGGGACACCTTCTCCCGTACCCCCGGCAAGGTCCGCAACGGCGACACCGGTGACATCGCCGGCGACCACTACCACCGCTACCGCGACGACGTGGCGCTGATGAAGGGGCTGGGCCTCGGCGCCTACCGCTTCTCCATCTCCTGGTCCCGCGTGCAGCCCACCGGCCGCGGCCCGGCCGTCGAGCGCGGCCTCGACTTCTACCGCAAGCTCGTCGACGAGCTCCTCGAAGCGGGCATCCAGCCCGTCGCGACCCTCTACCACTGGGACCTCCCGCAGGAGTTGGAGGACGCCGGCGGCTGGCCCGAGCGCGCCACCGCCGAGCGGTTCGCCGACTACGCGGCGATCATGGCCGGCGCCCTCGGCGACCGCGTCGGCACGTGGACCACGCTCAACGAGCCCTGGTGCTCCGCCTACCTCGGCTACGGCTCGGGCGTCCACGCCCCCGGCCGTACCGACCCGGGCGCGGCGCTCCAGGCGGCCCACCACCTCAACCTCGCCCACGGACGGGCGATCGAGGCTCTGCGCGCTTCCATCCCCGCCAGCGCGCAGACCTCGGTCACCCTCAACCTCCACCAGGTGCGCCCGCTCAGCGACGCCCCCGGTGACGTCGACGCGGCCCGCCGCATCGACGCCGTCGGCAACCGGGTCTTCACCGGCCCGATGCTGCACGGCGCCTACCCCGAGGACCTGATCGCCGACACCAAGCACCTCGTCGACTGGTCGAAGCTGGTGCACGACGGCGACCTGACGACGATCTCGCGGCCGTTCGACGTCCTCGGTATCAACTACTACGCGCCGACCCTGGTCACCGACCCCTCGGGCGGTGGCGCGGAGAGCAACAGCCACGCCCACGGAGACAGTTCGCACTCGCCCTGGCCCGGCTCGGAGCATGTCGCCTTCCACAAGGCGGACGGCAAGCCCGTCACGGCGATGGACTGGTCCATCGACCCCGACGGCCTGCACGCCCTGCTGGTCGACACCGCCCGCGAGTTCCCGGACGTCGCGCTCATGGTCACCGAGAACGGCGCCGCCTTCGACGACTACGTGTCGCCCGAGGGCCGCGTCGAGGACCCGGAGCGCATCGCGTACCTGCACGGCCACATCGACGCCGTCCGGCGCGCCATCGCCGACGGTGTGGACGTCCGCGGCTACTTCCTCTGGTCGCTGATGGACAACTTCGAGTGGGCGTACGGCTACTCGAAGCGCTTCGGCATGGTCTACGTCGACTACGCGACGCAGACCCGCATCCCCAAGGCGAGCGCCCACTGGTACTCCGACGTGATCCGCCGTCACGGACTCCCGCAGGCCTGACGCGTCCGCACCCGCGCCGCGAAGCCCGGGGGTGCGGGAGGAGTCGCGGCCGCCTGACCGGCCGCGACTCCTCCTGACACCCCCTCGGCGCAGACGGCCTCCCCGCCCACCTGCGTCCGCGAGGGGCGCACCACACGCCCCCCGCCACGAAGACCCGGCTGTGAACGCAGCTGGGTCTTCGTGTGTCCGAGAGGCGTCCCGTACGATTGGGAGCGCTCCCAAATTTGGTGCTCTTCGGCAGCCCCCGGTTCCGGAAACGTGTCAAGGGAATCTTTCGACAGGGCTTTCTTCGACATATTCGACTGTGAGAAGTTGACGGCGAACGGGAGGCGGACATGGTGTCAGCACGCGTACGGGGCGGCGGGCGGCCGACGCTCGAAGAGGTCGCCGTGAGAGCGGGCGTGGGCCGCGGCACGGTCTCCCGCGTCATCAACGGGTCGCCGCGCGTCAGCGACCAGACCCGCGAGGTGGTCGAAGCCGCCATCGCCGAACTGGGATACGTACCCAATCGCGCCGCACGTGCCCTGGCCGGAAACCGCACCGACGCCATCGCGCTCGTGGTACCCGAGCCCGAGGCGCGCTTCTTCGCCGAGCCGTACTTCTCCGACATAGTCCGAGGAGTGGGCGCCGCGCTCGCCGACACCGACATGCAGCTGCTCCTCACCCTCGCCGGCAGCGACCGCGAGCGCCGCAGACTCGCCCAGTACCTCACCGCGCACCGCGTCGACGGCGTCCTGCTCGTCTCCGTGCACGCCGACGACCCGCTGCCCGAACTCCTGGAGCAACTCGGCATGCCGTGCGTCATCAGCGGCCAGCGCGGCGCCGACGAACCGCTCACCTCGGTCGACTCGGACAACTTCCAGGGCGGCCGGACGGCCGTCGCGCACCTCATCGCGCAGGGACGCCGCACCATCGGCACCATCACCGGCCGCCTGGAGGTCTACGGCGCCCAGCGCCGCCTGGACGGCTACCGCCAGGCGATCGCCGAAGCGGGCCTCGCCCCGGACGAACGCCTCATCGCCCTGGCCGACTTCACCGAGGAGGGCGGAGCCCGCGCGATGCAGGAGCTGCTCGCCCGTCACCCCGACGTGGACGCCGTCTTCGCCGCCTCCGACGTGATGGCGGCCGGCGCCCGCCACGTCCTGCGCGAGGCCGGCCGCCGCATCCCGGAGGACGTGGCCCTCGTCGGCTTCGACGACTCGGTGGTGGCCCGTCACATGGAGCCCGGCCTCACCAGCGTCCGCCAGCCCATAGAGGAGATGGGGCGCGCCATGACCGAGGTCCTCCTCCAGCAGATCACCGACCCCACCGACGAGCGCCGGCACCTGGTGCTCCCGACCGAACTGGTCGTCCGCGCCTCTTCGTGAGCGCCTGTGAGCGCGCGCGGGGGCCGCGTGAGGGCCGCGTGGGGCCGGCGTGAGTGTTCGGGGCGCCTGTGAGCGGAGGGGCGGCTCCGGGCACGGCTTCCGGGCCCGCGGGGGACACCCCCTCCCGGCCCGGGCCGCCTCCCTCTCAGGGACGGCTGCGCAAGGGGTGGCCCTCGGGGACCTCGATCACCGCGATGCGCAACCCGTCCGGGTCGGCGATCCACATCTCCAGCAGCCCCCACGGCTCCTGGACGGGCGGTCGCAGGATCGGCACGCCGCGGGCGCGGAGTTCGTCGTGGACGGCGGCGACGTCGGCGACCTGGAGCCAGATCCGCAGGTCGGGGGAGGGCGGGGCGGTGCCCCGGCCGGAGACTTCGAGGAACCCGCCGCCCAGGAAGTAGACCGTGCCGCGCTCCGGACCGGTACCGAACTCACGGTGGACCGCCAGTCCGAGGGCCTGACCGTAGAAGGCGCGGGAGCGCTCGGGGTCGGTGGGACGCAACAGCGTCCTGCTGCTCAGTACGTGCACCATGCCCACCGAGGCTACGCCGCCCACACCCATGGGCCGGCGCACCCGGACCGGTGCGACCGGGACGAGCCGCGTCCGGGGGCAGGGGTTCCGCGCGGGATTCCGGCGCTGCTCCGGGGAGTGGAGGCAGCGGCCTGGTGGAGATCGACCGGCGACGGAAGCGGCCACCGAGGTGATCCCGGTCTTGGGAGTCAGACCGCAGGGGCTGGTTCCCGGGGGCCCACCTCGGTACCACGAGAGTCGGCGCGCGTGTTCCCGACGTGTTCCCGACGCTCCGGGCATGAAGAAGGCCCGACCTGTTTTCACAGATCGGGCCTTGATCACTTGGGGTGAGTAACGGGACGGACTCGAACCTGTTCTGTATTCCGATCGTGACCTGCGGCTTTGCCGGGAAAGCGGACGAACGGGTGCAAATGTGTATGACGCGGTGTGCGTTGGCGTGACGCTGCCCGCGATTCCGTTTGGCCATGGCCAAACGCTCGCCTGCCGTAAGCCCAGGTGGTCCTGAAGGTGAGCGACGAATCTCCTGGCCGCGCCCCTCTGGGAGAGCGGGATGCGGATGGACCCGGTCCCGCGCCGGCGCCTGGCCAGCCGGTTAGACGGCGCGCAGTCGAGGGGACTCCGGCTGCTGCAGCTCGTCCTCTGCAACGACCGTGAGAGGAACGGGGGTCTCGGCGTCGGTGGTCTCCTCCGCCCGGCGGCGCAGCTTCGATTTGAGACTGGTCAGCCCGCTCTTGACGTACGGCGCGACAACGACCCCCAGTGCGAAGCACGTGCCGGCGATCGCCAGGGCCGTCTTGGTGCCGTCGAACAGCACGGCGTGCGTGACGAGCGTGTTGTCGTCATCCCGCGCCAGCGGGCTCTCTCCGCCCGGAGTGCTCGAGTTCGAGAAGTGTGTGTCGGAGGGACGCTTTGTCAGCATCAGTTCCCAGATCGAGTCACCCCGGTTGAACTCCATGATGCAACTGTAGAGGCGACCCGGTACGCCGCGGCCCGGAATGCAATGTTCTCCCCCGGCCAGCGGACGGGGACCCGAGGGCCTTGACCCTTTTGGTGAAGGCCCTCGGGCCCCCAAGGGGTGCCCTGCCGGTCGATGCAGCGTCAGGCGACCTATGTCTGTTGGGTGCCGGTGCGTCCCCGGCTCTACTTCTGAACGAGGTCGTAGACCGCCCGTTGAGGATCGGTTTTAACGATGAGCCCGTCCGTACACAGGTCGCGCAGGATCTGCCGGACCCGCTTCTCCGCTGCCCGTTGGTCTTCCCACGTGTGACCGTGGTCGCCGAGAGCCTTGATGGCACGCTGTGGATCCCAAGTGCCGCCGAGAGCGCGAATCGCCTGGGCGAGGACATGCCGGTCGGGATGGTCCTTCTTGCGGTGGTTGGCGATGCTGGCAGGGGCGCCGCTGTAGTTGCAGTCGGCGCAACTCTCCCACGAGCAGTCCGGATCGGTGACGGCGGCGTGGCGGACGGAATGGTGCGAGCCGAAGCCGTGGGCGTGGAGCAGTTGAGCGACGGACCCGTCGTACTTGAGGGCCATGAGCGCTGCTTCGGCGATCTTGTCGTGACCTGCGGCGAAGAACTTGCCCAGGCCGACGTCCTTCCCGCAGCCGCACCAGCACTTGCCGGTCGGGATGAGGCGAGGCTTCTCATTGGGTGGCATGAATCCAAGGTAGCAATCCTTGGATTAGAGTCAAGGCATAAACCCAAGGATGTTTTCCAAGGGTTGTCTCGGAGTGGCGAGGCGTACAGCCGTGAGCCGACTTCATGCGCAGCAGGGTCTGCGGCGCGCGTTGCCGGGGGCGGCAGGCCGGTCGGCTGAGAGATCGCCTGGGCGGCGGCGTCAGGACGCGCGTCCTGATGCAGAGCGGGGAATCGGACGTAGGGATCGGAGCGGCCCGAGGCCGACGGCGTCGCCGGGCACAGTCGATTTCGTTGTGGACGGCTCCTCGTGGAAGAGATCCACGACGCGTCGTAGGTCCCCGTCGGTGAAGCGGACGTGTCCCCCGAGCTTGCTGTGCGGCAACTTCCTGATGTGGCGGCGCAGCCACGATTCCTCCACTTTGAGGATGGCGGCGGCCTCCGCGTAGCTGTGGAGCGCGATCGGTAGGCGCGTGTCTTGTGTCAAGGCGGTTCTCCCTCATGCTGAACCGCCGCAGTTTGTATGGTGCTCTCCGATTTGGAGACGCCGGAACTGGCTGGTAGGAGGCATCGGGCCAAGGTCCGACTCGGCCAGCGGCGAGATCAGAGGATGTCCGCCGTGCGGTCGGTGACCCTGGTCGTCGGACGGCAGTTACGGGGCGCTTCGGCATGGTGTTCAACATGGCCTGCACCATCTCAGCGACCTTGTCATCGGTCGCCGTGCGTAGTTGCCCGAGCCGCGCGTATCACCTGGACCATCGAGACGCTCTTGAACCCACTTGCCATCTGATCAACTACTACAAAGCTGGACGCATGGGGCACCCATGGAGCCGTGGTGCCGGGCAGGTAAGTATTGCGGCGGATTGAAACGAGGCTGGGGTATATCGTGCTGCAGATCGGCATCGGGGTGGAGGCTACGTGTATCTCGCTGAAGTGAAGGCAGAGAATTTCCGGATCTATGGTCCGGTGCCCGATAGTCCCGGCGAAGGCGTCAACACCTCCCTGCACGTGGTCTTCCGGCCTGGGCTCAGTGTCCTTGTCGGGGAAAACGACAGCGGGAAGTCGGCCGTGATCGATGCAATCAGGCTCTGTCTGACGTCCTCGGCAGATTACTTCCGAGTAACCGCAGACGACTTCCACTGCGGACCGCACGGCCAAGCAACCGCCCTAGAGATCAGTTGCCTGTTCCGCGACTTGAACGAACAGGAAACTGCGGCATTCACCGAGTGCCTGACCACACGGCACGGCGAAGAACCGCACCTTCAGATCACCCTTCACGCCGAGATCATGGACTCGCTGCGTCCGCATAGGGTCTCGGTGACGGTGCGAGCCGGCGACCTGGCCTTGGACGGGGCCGCACGCGAGCTCCTGCGTGCCACCTATCTGCGCCCGCTGCGCGACGCCGAGGGCGAGATGCGCGCGGGTCGGAACTCCCGGCTCTCGCAGATCCTCCAGCACTACCCCCTGATGGACACGCAGGGGGAAAGCGACTTCGTCCCTGGCGAAGAGGGTGACTCTGCCGCACCAGCCGACACTGCCACCACGCTGGTGGGCATCCTGAAGCGCGCCGAACACCACATCAACAAGAACCCGCTGATCCGTACCGCTAGAGACGAGATCAACAGCGACTACCTGGGGCGATTCGCGATCGGCGATGACATCCTCGCCAGTTCGATCGGGGTGGCCACCAACTCCTCGCTCCAGCATGCGTTGGAGCGCCTAGAACTGACGTTTGTCCCCGAGCAGGGCCGCACTGTGGCAACCCGCCACGGACTGGGTTACAACAATGCCTTGTTCATGGCCGCTGAACTCCTCCTCTTGGGCAAGCAGGGGTTCTCCCCGCTGCTGCTCATCGAAGAACCCGAAGCGCACCTGCACCCCCAGCTGCAGAGCCGGGTGGTGGAACTGCTCACCGAGCGTTCCAGCGGCTCGGGAACGGTTCAGGTCATCGTCACCACTCACAGCCCCAACATCGCTTCCTCGGTACCCGTTGAGCAGCTTTCGCTGGTCTCCCGCGGAGCGATCTTCTCTCTCGCGCCTCAGTACACCCACCTTGATGCCTTCGACTATGCGTTCCTCTCACGCTTCCTGGACGCGACGAAGGCAAACCTGTTCTTTGCGCGAGCTGTGGCCATCGTGGAGGGTGACGCCGAAGCCGTTCTGCTGCCCACACTGGCCAGTTGTCTGGGATACTCGTTCAGCCGAAGTGGCGTGAGTGTGGTCAACGTGGGTGGGGTGGGTCTGTTCCGCTACTCGCGGATCTTCCAGCGCTCAGACAACACCGTCCTGCCCATACCCGTCGCCTGCATTACCGACCGTGACATCGCTCCGCGCAGCGCGGACAAGGACATGCGTAAAAAGCTCCCTTGGCTTGCCGAACTCGACGACGAGCAGGTCGCCAAGCGCGTGGCAGCCCGTCGTGAGCGAGACGGCGGCTCTGTACGCACCTTCGTCTCAGACTGGTGGACCCTGGAGTACGACCTTGCCGCCGCGTCTTGGGCCATGGCTACGGTGATGCACAAGGCCATCAGCGCAGCCTCCTTCTCTCGCGCTGCGTGGCCCACCGAGCAGGACCTGGCCGGTATTGAGGAAGCCGCTGCAAAGGAAGTCGAGACCTGGCGAGGGAACGGCGACTGCCTGGAAACGGCGGCTTTGAGGATCTATCAGCCGCTGCGTCTGGGCGGTGTGAGTAAGCCGATCGCTGCCCAGCATGCTGCCCGCCTGCTTCGCGACACCCTGGTAGAGCCGGTGGACGTTCCACGCTATCTGGTGGACGCGTTCACTTACCTGTGTGGGGCACCGCGCAGATGACTACCCAGCTTCCCCCGCATGGCTTTACCCGCGACCAGGTCGATCGCCACGCACGGGCGTTGGGGCTGACGGTCAACCTGCCCGAACAATGGGCCTTCCTGCAGAACACCGGGTCCCTGCACCTGCAAGCCGCACCCGGCTCGGGCAAGACGAGCCTGGTCGCCCTGAAGCTCTCCCTGATCGCGGACGCCTGGACTGCCTCCCCAGGACAGGGTGTATGCGTCCTGTCACACACCAATATCGCCACCGAGGAAATCGCGCAACGGCTCACCGCAACATCCTCAGGCCGGCGCCTTCTGCGCTACCCCCACTTTCTGGGCACCATCCAGACCTTCGTCCACACCTTCCTTGCCCTACCCAACCTCCGTTCCCAAGGCATCGCCGTTCAGGCTGTAGACGACGACACCTACGCCACGAACGCCGAGCGCTTGTATCGACGCGGGAAGTACTACACCCTGCGCCGAGCGCTCTCTCCCAGGTATGAACAGGGCATCGGGTCGATCACCACCTCCACGTACACCTTCGACCCCACCAGCTCCCAACTGCACCTGGTTGACGCACCGTTCAAGGCGCATACGCAGAGCTACGCCGAAATGCTGGACATCAAGGAGACGCTGAGACTGCGTGGCATCCTGCGCTACCAGGACATGTTCGCCTTGGCGGAACAGCACCTGCACCACGCACCCGTCCTGGCTGCGGCGCTGCGCTCCCGGTTCCCGCTCGTGCTGCTGGACGAGATGCAGGACACCGAGCGCGCCCAGCAGGACCTTCTCTTGCGTCTGTTCGGCTCCGGCGGCAGCGTCATGCAATGCGTCGGGGACGTCAACCAGCGCATTCTCGCGGCATCGGATCAGAACGGGCACACTCCCTGGTTCCCCGACGGCACCGCGGCGGACCTACCCGTCAGCCAGCGCTTCGGCGCCGAGATCGGCGGCGTCGCCAGCCGTCTGACCGGACGTCGGCGCCAAGAGATCCGAGGCGTAGGACCCGCCGGCACGCTCGCCTTGATTGTCTTCGACGACTCCACCTTCACTCGTGTCATCCCTACCTTCGAGGAACTTGCTGCCGAAACGGTCCCCGCCTCAGTTCTGGCCACCGACCCACCACGGGTCCTGGGCTCACGGGCCGACCCCAAAAAGACCAAGATCCGCCCTGCGGCAATCACGTGCTACGACCCGCACTTCACCAACGTGCCCGCGCAGGTCACTGAGGGGCGCCTGATCGCGGCAGTCCGCCGCGCCCAATATCTACGCACCCACGGCGACCGGACCGGTCGCGCAACAACAGACCTGTGGGACACCATCCGTGAACTGTCACGCCTGATGACCTTCGACCCGAATTCCGCCGACGCCGGACTGCCCCTACCACCCCTGTCGCGTCTGGACCGCACACCCGGGCAGCCCGGCCACCGCGTTCGACATGTCCTGCATAGCCTGCTGACAGCGGCGCTTGACAGCCCGGAATCCTGGAACGCTGCCATCTCCACACTGCCGGGACTCCTCAACGACCTCACTCAGGTCAACCACCGGCCCAATAAGGTCATCCGTGAAACCTGGCTCGGCTTCACGCCTCCCGCACCCGAGCCACCATCTGAGCCGAGGTCGTCCGGCATCCCACGGGCCGTCTTGGGGACAATCGCCGGAGCCAAAGGGGAGACCCACAGCGCCACCCTCGTACTGGAGTGCGCGAACCCCAGGGGCCAGAAGCACGATCTCGCACCCGTTCTGCCCCTGATCCTGGGACAGGGACGAGTCGAAGACCTCAGCGACCTTGACCGCCACTGCGCCCAACTCGCTTTTGTCGCAGTCACACGACCGCGCCACCTGCTGGCGTTGGCAGTCCACCAGGACCGGGCCAACCCCTACATCGACGCGTTCCGTGCCGCAGGATGGCTTGTGCGCGCCGTCGCGCCCCACCCGCTGGGTGATGAGAGCATGCCCGGCCGTCCTCCGACTGTTCCGGCGGTGCCGTCCTAGGGCCTGTGTGGAGTTGTGATCAAGACTGTGATCCGAGGTGTCGGATCCAGAGGAGGCCGGCGCATAATTCGAGTCCGGCCTGGTAGCTGTCAGGATTTTTGTCGTAGCGGACAGCGAGACCGCGCCAGTCCTTGATCTTGTTGATGGTGCGTTCGACGCTGTTGCGGAGCTTGTACAGCTGCTTGTCCCAGGTGACGGGCCGTCCGCCGCGTGAGCCGCGGTTCTTGCGGTGGGCAGCCTGATCCTTCTTCTCGGGAATGACCGCTTTGATCCCACGTTTGCGCAGGTGGGAACGATTCTGGCGGGACGAGTACGCCTTATCGCCCGCGACTGCGTCGGGCCGGGTGCGGGGCCGCCCGACCGAGCCCGGGACGCGGATCTTGTTCAGGACGGGGATGAACTGCGGACTGTCCCCGGCTTGCCCCGCAGTGAGCTTGAGCGAGAGGGGCAGGCATTGCGGCACACAGGACAGATGCGTCTTGGTGGTCAGTCCGCCGCGGGAACGTCCCAGGTCAGCAGCGGCGAGTCGGGCCCTGCGGCGACGCCTCACGCGTCGCCGTTCTTCCCGCTCCGGGTCCAGTTGCCCGTCTTGTTCCTGGCTGGCGCCCCCTTTTCCGCGGCGGCCTTCTCCAACGCGTCCAGGATCTCGGGCTCCACGATCATCCCGGCAGCATCATGATGGGCCCGGACCGTAGTCGAGTCCACGCTAACCAGCGACAAGTCCACCAGGCCCCGCTTCGCCGCCTCGGCGATCGCGCCCTGGAACACCGCGGTGAACACCCCAGCATCCCGCCACTGCCGAAACCGGCCATAAACGGTGGACCAGTGCCCGAATCGTTCAGGCAACTCCCGCCATTTCGCACCGTTCCTGAACCGCCACACGACGCCTTCGAAGTGCGCCCGCAGGTTTTTCGGGTACGGCCCGTACTCACCGACCGGCAGGAACGGGGAGATGAACTCCCACTCGGCATCTGAAAGTTGAGGTCGAGACACCCCACCGTTCTACTCCAAGACCCCCGACCCCCCGGGCCGGGGGCCCACGAGATCACAACTCCACACAGGCCCTAGCAGAGAGACAAGGACGGGCTCCCTCATTTCGTCTGAGGGGGCCCGTCCGGCATGGGTCGCGGTGGCTGCTACGGCGGACCGGGCCTCCGTCGGGAAACCATCCAGGCCAGACGAGCCGGTGCACTTCTCGGCGCCGCCCGGCTGCGGCTCATGAACGGATGACGGCCAACCGGGCAGATGAGACGTGAGCACCCACAGCTTGGTCGCAGAGCCGACGCTAGTCGCGCCGAATCTGCTGCGGATCCGCCGTGCTCAGTGGACGCTTCTCATCCGCCGTCGAGAGGTCCGGAGTCGTCCGCCAATCCCTCCAGCCGGCGGGTCTGGTCGATCACCGTGGTCACCATGTTCAGGCTCGCCGTGCTGAGTCCGTTGGCTCGCAGAGCGACTTGGCGCACGTTCTGGTCGCGCATGGCGGCAACCAGTTCGATCTCCGCGCGCTGTCGTTCGGCCTCTTCCTCGTCGAAGAAGTAACCCGGGGCTACGCCGAAAAAGCCGGCCAGCGCGCGGATCGTTTGCATCTTCGGGTTCGTGTTGGTCCCGGTGCGGAGCTGTTGGATGGCGCTCGCAGAGATGGTGAAGCCAGAGGTGTCGCGAATCCCCTGTGATACCTCCGCATATGTGTACGGGCCGCGCCCTTTCGGGTGCACCTCCCGAAACAGGCGGCCGAGCAGCTCCGCGAAGGTGCGCTCGTTCTTCTCGCTCATCTCAACCCTTCGTCGTGGCCGCCATCCTATCCATTCCAGTGGATCGAGGGTTGGCCCGCGTCGCGTGAGCCGACATTGCAGTTGACGCCTGTTAGCCATTGCAGTGTACGTTGGCCCTGAAAGTCGTTTATTGCAGTGTTCCGCGCCGGGTCGGGCATCGCCTGGGGTGTGCGAGGGGTGACACAGCGCCTCGGTCCCCGCGCGTGCAGACGGATGGCCAGGGAGGGGGTAGAAGGAAGGTGCAGTGCACGGACAGTAGAAGCCCGGGAGGGCAAAGAAAACCGGCGCTCGGGAGGTACAGCTCCCAAGCGCCGGGCCAGCACCCGGGGTGCTGACTCACATCACGCGGGCGGCGGGACTCTTGCACGAGAACGCCGCGCCGCGCTCCTATGAACAACGGAGTGTCGCATGCTCGCCATGCCGAGCGAAACCCTGGCCTGCCCGGACACGGGCCGCCAGCACCGCCTTGCCGCACAGCTTCCGAACCTGATCCCGGGGGTAGCCACCACCCGCGTCGGCCTCGGCGATCCGATTAACGCGGGGCCCCACCCGTACGCCATCGTCAGAGACGGGGCAGGGGAGACGGCTGAACTGGACCGCACGACCGTCCGGGGCGCAGCCCGCTGGATCTTGCGGGTCTCGTCGGAGGTGGAGGGGCGGCGACGGCCGCAGATTTTCGACCTCGCCAGCACCTCCCTTACCCGTAGCGACCTCGTCGCGTTCGGCTGGGGCCGCTGACATGGCGCGGATTCGGACCATCAAGCCGGAGGCGTTCATCTCCGAGTCGCTCGCCGAGGTGAGCGTCGAAGCTGAACGCACCTTCTACGGGCTGCTCACGCAGTCCGACGACCACGGTCGGCATCGGGACAACGCCGCGATCATTGCCGGGCTGCTCTGGCCGCTTCGCGCCGAGCACACGTCGGTCCACGTCGAGGACGACCTCCATCAGCTCGCGAACGCCGGTCTGATCTGCCGGTACACCGGCTGCGACGGCCGCCGGTACCTGCACATCGTGACCTGGTCCGAGCACCAGAAGATCGACAAGCCGAGCCAGTCCCGGCTGCCGGCCTGCCCGCAGCACCACGTGGCGGACCGGTGCGGCCCCTGCAAGGGAATCTGCAGCAAGCCGACCGAAGCCTCGATCACCCCTCTCGGAGGGTTCGACGAAGCCTCGGCGAATGTTCCCCGAGCCGTCGATCTGCCCGCGCAGGCCATCGGAACGCCTCCCGGTCACACGGACGAGTTCCCCGCCGCCGAGCAGGACGGCTTCGACAGCACGGTGGGCGGCCCACCTCGTGCAGCTCGGAAAAGCCCAGATCAGAGGGTATTCGGGGAGGGCTCCCCGACCCTTCCCCGAAGCCTCGGGGAGGGCTCGGCGCCTGGATCTAGGATCTTGGATCCTGGATCTTCTTTCCCTACGGGGCGCGCAGCGCCCGCAGCCGCCACCGTCTCAGCCAAGGATCTTGTCGGCGAGTACGTCGCTGCCTGCGACGAGCGCCCGCCCAGCGACGTGATCGCACACCTGGGACGGATTGCCAAGAAGCTCCTGGGCGAGGGGATCTCCCCGGAGCACATCCGTGGCGGCCTGGCGAACTTCGCGGCCAACCCGAAGCATCCGAGCGTGCTGACCAGCATGGTCAACGAGGCAATGAACGCTCGCTCCGCTGGTTTGGGGCGGCCGGGATGTCGGCCTAATGTGCCTGCTCACCAGGCGTGGACCAACCCGGTCAGCGCCGCCGCCTACGCCGAGGAGCTGTGATGCGCACCCGTAACCGCGAGCCGCAGACTCTCGGCGAGGGCACCCTGGACCGGATGGCCCGGATCCTGGCCGCCCGCAACATTGACCCGATTGCCGTTGCCGCCTCCGCCGACGAGCCCGAGCCCTTCTCGCCGCTGGATGCCCTGTCGGCCGGGATGCCGCCGCGCTACCGGGCCGCCCTGGCCGACCACCCCCAGGTCCTGGACTGGGCCCGGGACGTCGCCGAGGCCGCGGTTCCCCCCAGTCGGGGCGCACGACGACAGGTCACCACCGGCCCTAGTCTGCTGATGGCCGGCGTCGTGGGGGCGGGCAAGACCCACCAGGCGTACGGCGCGATCCGCCTCCTCGCGCAGAGCGGCATCGGAGTGCGCTGGCGAGCGACCACCACCGCCGACCTCTACGCCGAACTGCGCCCCCGGCCCGGCGTGGACAGCGAGCGGGAGCTGGCGGCTGTCAGCCGGTGCCCCCTGCTGATCATCGACGACCTCGGCGCGGCGAAGGCCAGCGACTGGACCGAGGAGATCACGTACCGGCTGATCAACCGCCGCTACAACTACGAACTCCCGACCTTGATCACCACCAACCTGCCGATCCGGGACCTACGGGCCTACCTCGGCGACCGCGTCACCAGCAGGCTCGACCAGATGACCACCCGGGTCCTGTTCGAGCCGGTCGACCGCAGACGCGCCCGCCCTGCGGCGTGACCTACCGAAGGTCGCCAGAACGGGCCGCGTGCCCGTGCGCGCCCGCTAGCGAGCGCACGCCACGCGGTCCGGCTTATCGCTGGACACACCCCGGCCGGTGGCCTGCGGTGCGGGGACATGGTGGCCGCCTTCCTGGCGACCATCATCTGCCGCCCTGGTCGGTGCGGTTCACCTCTACATCCTCATCGCATGGCGCGTGGCCAAGGAAGGTGACCGCGAAGACTCCGGGCGACAGTCCGGGCGGCCCGGTCAGTCAGGGTGACCGCCCCGGTCGCCCTGACTGACCGGGGCGGCGGTCACCGGTGGCATCGGTCAGCTGGAGGGAGCCGCTGACCTGGGCGGTCAGCCGGTCACTGGGTCTCCGGTCACTGACCGAGCGGCGACCACCGCCCCGGTCACTGACCGCCGGGTCGGTGACCCGCCGTCTACCGCCGGGCCGGTCACGCCGACGCGGCCAGTGACCGCGAGGCCCGGACAACCGGTCACCTCCGTTCGGAACTGACCGGAAGCACGAAGCGGGTGACCGGCCAGGTGTACCCAGCCGGTCACCAGCCCCGCCGCATCGTCCCAGGGCGACTCGTGATCGACCGTCTGGCACACGGCCACCTCCACGGGCGCAGTCCGGACCGAGTGAAGCTGGACCGCTCAGCGCACTCCGACCAGCTGACCCCGGAAACCCTGCACGGCCGGTCCTGGCGATGGACTGGATCGAGAACGTCGTCCGCGACATCCGACAAGGGCGCGCGGAGACGAGCCGGTGACCGACACCGATTCGCCTACCCGGCCGGAGAGCAGCATGACCCTACGACAGCTCCTGGCGGAGCAAGCTATCGCGTACGACCGTCCTACGGCCGGTCGTACGCACTTGCCCCCGCCCACGAGGGCAGGGGACGTTCGGCTGGTTCCCGAGCGAGGGCGCACGGGAACCAGAAACGGCGACCGGTGGTCGAGAGCCTTCCCCGACCACCGGCTGTGCTCCACTGTTCGGTCCGAGCCCCGACAACGGCGATGCGCCGCGCCGCCTGCACGTACTTCTGTGGCCCAAGGCCGCTCAGGAAGGCAGGGCCGCGTCGAGGTAGTCCTGCACCGGCTCGAAGAGGCCGTATGGCACGTACCGCAGGATCTCGCCATGGGCGACCCAAGCCAGTTCGGCCAGTTCCTCGGTGTCCGCGACGTGGGCCGTGCCGTCCAGTACCTCGCATGCGGTGTAGGACATCAGCCGGCCCGTCTTCGGGTGGACGCGCTTGCCGAGGAGCTTTACGGCCGTCACGATCAGCCCGGTTTCTTCCTGGGTCTCCCGTACAGCAGCGTCCTCGCGGGCTTCGCCGGGCTCGACCTCTCCAGCGGGGAACTGCCAGGACAGCTGTCCTTCGC
This sequence comes from Streptomyces sp. NBC_00247, assembly GCF_036188265.1. Classification (NCBI taxonomy): domain Bacteria; kingdom Bacillati; phylum Actinomycetota; class Actinomycetes; order Kitasatosporales; family Streptomycetaceae; genus Streptomyces; species Streptomyces sp. NBC_00247. The sequence goes on from NZ_CP108093.1 coordinate 4,612,379, forward strand.
TGACTCGGCGGCGCACCATCAGTACGCGGCCCTCGTTCACGACGATCGCGGCAGCGATGCCCGGGCGCTCGTCCGTGTTCTGGTTCGTCACGTCTGCTCCTCCAGGACGGCCAGGATGGGTGGGAAGATCGTATCGACGGGGATGAAGCGAGGCACCGCGTTTCTGGGGACCCACATGACGTCGATGTTCTCGGCCGCGTCGCTGTTCGTGGCCTCGCCGGCCAGGTATTCGCAGAGGAAGTACTCGCACAGCACGCCGGTCACAGGGTGAAGGCGGTTTCCGAGGCGCTGCCGGACCGCGCAGTGGACACCCGTCTCGTCCAAGGTCTCCCGCACAGTGGTGGTCTCCGGCTTGACTCCCGGCTTGATGACGCCGGCCGGGAACTGCCACGTGATTCCAGCGGCGTCGTCGTCCCGTCGGCACACCAGGAGGACATCGCTGTCGCGGACGACCACCGCGATGGCTACCCGTAGCGCCTGCGCACCTGGCGGTGTCGAGTTCGTTGGGGTCTGTTCCTTCGCCAGCAGGAGCGCGAAGCGCTGTCGAACGGTCTCCGAAGCCTGCTCGTGGGCCGTGTCGAGGAGTTGCTGCATCTCCCTGCGAGGCACGACAGACGCGTCGGAGTGCCAGGCGGCCACGGTCCTCACGGCGATACCCAGGCGCGCGGCGAACTGTTCGTTGCCGAGCCGCAGGGCGGACTGCAGCAGACAGGCGTAACGGCCGTTCCAGCGCTCGATCACGTCCACAAAGCTGCCCCCTCGTCGCCGCTTTGGTGCAGGAACCTGCGCGCCGAAAGTGCACTCCCACTGCACTGGCGCTTCATGGTCGCGCTGCAGAAGCCCCGGAAGAATCGTAGACACCAGGGGCCAAGGAATCACGCTTCCGAAGGCTCAGGCCCTGGGAGGCTCATAAGAGGCGCCAAAACGCCAGACGACCACAAGGGGATTCTAGGTGCGCGCACCCGGCGGATAGCAGAGACAGGGAATTTGGCCGAATCGGTCCTGATGTTCGGCTGGTCGTAGGTCCTCCCACCCACGTTTGCCCGGCCGGGGCATTTGCCCGTACGCCCGAACCGCTCTGTCAGCGCCGGTAATCTCAGCCAGTGACGGCTGATCGTCCGTCATGTGCGGTTGTTAGCAAGGCGAAAGGGAGTCAATGGCCGAGGTTCAGGCACACACTGTCGAGCGCACGCTCGTCCTGCTCAAGCCCGATGCGCTGGCGCGTGGCCTGGCAGGAAGGGTCATCACTCGATTCGAGGATGCCGCGCTGAAGATCGTCGGTACCAAGATGAAGTGGATGGACGAGGAGTTCACCCGTAAGCACTACTTCGACCTCGAGGAACGGCTGGGCTCGGAGGTCTACGGCGTCACGGCGACGTTTATGCAGCAGGGGCCGGTCATCGCCCTGGTGCTCGAAGGCTTCGACGCGATCGCCACCGTCCGCAAGATCGTCGGCAGCACGTACCCGAATCAGGCTCCGGCCGGCACGGTGCGGGGCGATTTCTCGCACTACAGCTCGGCGGCCAGCATCGCCTCGGGCAAGGCGGTCGCGAACCTCGTGCACGCCTCCGGCAACGCGGAGGAGGCCAAGCAGGAGGTGGAGCTGTGGTTCGACAAGGACGAGCTGCAGGACTACAAGACGCTGGCCGAGATCTACACGTACTAGCAGCGGGTCACGGCGTCACCGCAGGGACGCCGGGGCGTTGATCAGCACTGGGGCACGACTGTTTGAACCGAGAGGGCACCATGACCAACCAGACCCGCCTGGCCTCCACCGACGAGCTGGAGTCGATCTTCCAGCGTGAGTTGGCGACCGACCGGTGGGCCGCCACCGAGACCGCGTACGCCCTGGCAGTGCGCCACCGCGACCTGGGCGACTGGCCCGCGTCCCAGGAATGGGCCCAGCAGTGCCTGCGCCTGCTGGAGGGCTTCCCCAGCGAGACGGAGGAGCAGGTGGCCACCGGCCGTACGTCGGTGGGCGGCATCCAGCTGCCGACCTACCTGCACTCGGGCGTCGTCCAGGAGCGCTTCGGGGCCCTCGGCTGACACCGCAGATCCACAGGGGTGATGCGGCCGGCACCAGCGTCGGCCGCATCACCCCGCGTTCCACCACCGACCCCATAGCGATCGCCCGACCGGACAGGCCCCTCACGGCAGGGTCCGGCTGGCTTCGCCATGCCTGAAACAAGGAGGCATCAGCCCCGTGTCCGTCGAGATCGAGATGCGTGCCCGCTTCACCAAGGAAGCTCACGACCTGCTCGTCACCCGTCTGAAGGAGAACGGAGAGGACCTGGGCCCCGACGACAAGCACATCTACTTCTACGTGCTCCCCGACCAGCTCCTGAAGGTCACCGACAACACCGCCGTCGGCACCGCCAAGATCACTCTCAAGGGGAGCAGGATCGGGCAGGGCGCGGCCTTCGCGGAGACCGAGTTCGACATCGCCCCCGCCGATGTCCCTGCTGCGGTGAAGGTGTTCAACGCCCTCGGCTTCGAGACGGCGATGCACGAGGCGTTCAACTTCCGCCACAACTTCCGCTTCGACGGGGTCGAGATCGCGGTCAAGTGGAGTGAGGCGTGGGGCTACCACGCCGAGTTCGAGGTGCTGCTGGAGAACGATGCCTCGGACGCGGCCCGCGTCGAGGCGGAGGCCAAGATCACGGACGTCGCCACGGCGCTCGGTGTGACCCTGATGACGGAGCAGGAGCTGGCCGCCTTCACCGCTGCCTTCGAGGCCGCCGAGAAGGACCGCAAGGAGCGCGAGCAGCAGGCCGCGCCGATCCGGTAGGGAACTGCACTGCGGAGACCACCAAGGGGGTGGGCACGAATGAGCACGACCCCGTTGACCGCAAGTCTGATCGACCTGGCTGCCCGAGGGCGGCTGCCGCTCCACCAGCACATGGACCAAGCCACCATCGCGTGGATCGGCGACAACAGACCCGACCTCCCGCCGACGCCGCAGCCGGCCATGCGTCCGCTGTCGCGGGAGCTCTTTCGAGGGGGTCTGCCCACCCGGTGGTGGACCGACCCGCGCCTGTACACCTCGCTCCATGGCGTCCGACACGCCATGAGGACGGCGGCGCTGGCCGCCGTCCTCGCGGAGACGAGCGGCCTGGACGCCGCCGACACCACCACGACGATCATTGCCGCCGCCGTCCACGACTGCCAGAGACACAACGACAAGGACGATCGAGGACACGGCGACCGCGCGGCCATCTGGCTCGCGGCGAACGCCGACACCGTCTGGGCGCACTTCGGCCTCACCGCCACGCCGAAGCGGATCATCCAGGCGGCCACCGCCGTACGGTTGCACGACGTCCCGTACGAGGCGTTCAGCACCGACGACCGGACTGACCACGCCCGAGCTGAGCGCATCACCGATGTGGTCAAGGCCGCCGACGCCTTGGACCGCTACCGCCTGCCGAAGCTGAAGTGGTGGCCGGACGCGCGGTACGTCCGCGAGCCCGCCTTTGACCAAGCGCGCGGCCTCGCCTTCGACCTCGTCCTGGTCTCCGAGCGGGCCTACCTCGCCGGGGCCAACGGCATTGAGGCCGTCCGCTATGCACTCGCCGAGAAGGGCCTGGTCTGACCATGGACTTCGTCGACGCCTACCACCTGTGGGCCGATGCCCACGCCTTCTTCGACTCCACCCTCATCCCCAGCCACTCCGGCCACACCGACCCGCTCGCCACCCAGGCCGCAGACTGGGACCGGCGGCTCGCCGAGGAGACCCCGAACGGCCATCTGCTCCGGCAGAACGCCCTCTTCGACGCCCTCAGCGGAAACGGCAAGCTGCACCTGCTGCACGTCACCCACGCCCTGGAGGAGATCAGCCGGCAGGGGGTGCTCTACCCGTCGGGCGGCTGCCTCGTCGGAAGCATCTACTGCGCGCCGGTCACCGCGACCGACCAGGGGTTCCGCATGCACAACCTGGGCTCGTACGTCCTGACCAAGGAAGCGCCGGCCTTCCTGGACAAGCTCGGCGTCACCGACCGCGTCCCCACCCCGCTGATCTTCGAGATCGACACTCCGCCGCAGGCCTACCGTGGACTCGCTGGAGTGGACTATCTGCGGCTGGGCCTCATCCATCTGCAGATCTACAGCAACCTCGAATACCTGCTGAGCAAGAACGAGCGGCACCAGCTGCGCGAGACCGTCGTAGGCCGCGTCAAGAACTCGGCCTCATTTCTCGCCACCGCGGCGACCGTTGCCTACCAGGGCACCCGCGTCGGCGCCGAGCCGTACCTCCGGCTGCTCGACGAGACGATCCCCCGCCTGCCCATCCTCGGATACCTGTACTTCGAGGCGGTCGCCGAATACCTGATGCTCCACTCAACCTCGCACCACACGCAGCGCCTCGCCGAGCTCGGCGAGCTGAACAACTGGCTGTACAAGGAGATGCTGTTCGCCTCCTTCCCCGCCATGGCCGGCAAGTTCGACCTGGCGAGGTTCCGGCCTCGACCGAAGCAGCTGGCCGCGCTCCTCCACCGGGTCGATTCGACCATCGACACTACGCACGCGAGCTCGTACCTGGTCGAGCGGATCAGTTACCTCGTCGCCGCCCGCCTCTTCGCGCCCGGCGACGCCCCCGAAGCCTGGCACCGCACGCGCTGGGCGTTCGACTCCCTCGCCACCCAGCTCGGCCCTCTGCTGGGCCACCTGATCCACCGGGAACTGCGCACCTTCGGCCGTTACCCCGACTTCTACTTCTACTTCGACCAGCACAAGGCGCTGCAAGCCTGGAACTACTGGAACCACATGGACATCGTCGCCCCGTTCAACGGCACGATGCCCAAAGGCGAGATCGGCATCAACCCGGCCTACCCCAACCTCGACTACCGCGTCTGGCGCGCCGAGCAGGACGACGCCGGCCACCTCCACCCGGCCGAGGAGCTCTCGCTGACCATCGCCCCGCGCCTGGTGGACATCAAGTACACCCTCATGCGCAACAACCAGTGGACCGCCCCCGCGCCCAGCGCTGCCTGATCCACCGCCGCCGCCTGCGGCCCACCACACCCCGAGCAACCTCACACGTTAGGAGACCCGTGATGAGTTCCTCCGGCATGCCCTCCGTCGACCTCCTCGGCGAGCAGATCGCCTCCGTCCTCGCCGACCCCGCCACCACCCACGGCCTCGCCCGTACCCTCCGGGCCGCCGCCAAGGAGATCGAACTCCACCGGTACCACCACTCCAGCCGCCGCGTCTGGCCCAACGGCCGGATCGACGACAAGCCCGCCAAGGTGCAGATCGGCGGCGGAGCCCACCGCATCGACGGCTTCCTCAATATCGACCTCGTCCCGCCGGCCGACCTGCTCTGGGACATCCGCGAGGGCGTACCGCTCCAGGACGACAGCGTCGAAGAGATCTTCTCCGAGCATTTCCTGGAGCACATCGACTACCCGCGTTCGGCCAAGCAGTACGTCCGCGAGGCCCACCGCATCCTCGCGCAGGGCGGCCGGATCATCACCGGCGTCCCCGACGCCGCCTTCGCCCTGAGCCAGTACCCCGGCCCGCTCGACGCCACCGACGAGACGATCGAGCGCTGGTACGCCAAGCGCGACTGCCGCGGCGACATCAACACGCGACTCGACCTCGTGAACCTCGTCTTCCGCGACCAGGAGGACGACCCCACGTACACCCCGCACCTGTGGGCCTACGACCACGAGAAGCTCGTCCAGCTCTTCACCGAGGCCGGCTTCAACGCCGTTGAGCCCTGGACGTTCGACGCCACCATGGCCAACCCGAAACGCCGCTGGGGCAGCGTCTACGTCGTCGCCACGAAGTAACCCCTCAAGCAGCCCGCGAGGCCGAGACGCCCCCCGTCCCTAGCCGTCCCGACCTCGCGGGCCTCCACCCACGCCACAGCGCCCCGCACCCGCCCGGCCACGCCGCCGAGGGAGCCACCCGCATGAACCAGGTCCCCCCGTCCATCAGCGAGCTGACCCTCCCCGCCACCCCCAACGCCGTCGCCTGGGCCCGCCGCCACACCGTCGACATCCTCCAGCGCTGGCGCTTCCCCGACGAGGGGATCGAAGTCGCCCGACTCCTCGTCTCGGAACTGGCTACCAACGCGATCCAACACGCACACCCCGCGAATGCGTATGAAGCGGTCGCCCATTTCGTCGACAGCGGCACGATCGTGCTCATGCTCTGGCCCACCGACGGTGGCATCATCCTCGCGGTCAGCGACCCCGACCCGCGACCGCCGACACCTCGCACCAGTGACGCCAGCGCCACCGGGGGCCGCGGACTCGTCCTCATCCAGACCATGGCCAAGCGCTGGGGCTACACCCCCACGCAGACACACCCCGGGAAGATCGTCTGGGCAGAGGTTCCCGCTCGTCCCAGCAGCGCCCAGGGTGAGTCAGGGTTTGGCGGCCGACAGGTCGCTCCGATGCCCATCGGGCGAGTCCTGACCGGCCTGCGCGAGCTGTAGTCGAACCAACCGACTGTGGCATCGTGCAGCAACGGCAAGGCCCGGGACCCGTGAGCCTGCTGCCGACCGCTATGAGCATGGCAGGGAGCGCTATTCGCCGCCAGCTTCGCCGAGCGGGCGCGCAAGCCTCTGATCAGCGTAAACGAGATTCGGTGGCACAGCCCAGCACCAGCTGGGATGATCTTCCAATTCCTCGGAATGCGTAGGTCGTTGTAGGGCCACCGGGCGTCCTTCAAGCGCTGACCAACCGCAGGCCGTGATCGGACGGCGGGCGGCCTCCCATGGCCGCCTGCACGGCGGCGCTGATGTCCGAGTCGAGCGACCGGGCCAGGTGACCGTAGCGGTCGATCGTCGTCTGGATCGACTCGTGGCCCAGCCGGGCCTGGATCGCCGGTAGGGGGATGTTCGCGGCCACCAGCCAGGCGACGTGGCTGTGCCGTAGGTCGTGGATCCGAGGCCGGCGGGGGAGGCCGGTTTCCATCGCGGCAGCGACGGCGGGTATCCATTTCCGGTTGTAGAAGTTCGAATGCCTCCATGCTTTGCCTGTCGGCGTGCGGAAGAGGAACGCCTCCGGTGGCATCCCCTGCTTCAGCCTCCGGGCAAGGTCCACCTGCGTCGGGGCGAGCGCGACCAGACGGCGTGCTTTCCTCGTCTTCGGGGGCCCGAGGAAGAACGAGGTCTGCGCGCCCCTGGGCGACCTCTTCCAGGCCCTCTGGACGTTGACCGTCGGCCCGGGGCTGCCCAGCCGGAGATCTTGTACCTGGAGGGCCGTAGCCTCGCCCCACCGCATGCCGGTACCGATCAGCCAGTCGGCGAGGTCTCGCGCCGCGGGGTCGGTGAGGTGCTTGCGGAGGAGTTGGTACTCCTCCTGCTCCAGGAAGACCATCTCCTCGGACGTCCCGTCGTCGACACGAGGAAGGCGGGTGTTCGCGCAGCAGTTCTTGGTGCGCAGTGGGGGATCGGCATCGATCGCTGCCTGCACGATGCACCACAGCAGGCCGTGCCGATTGGCCGTGGACTTCGGCGAGGCCGGCCGACGGACCCACCGCCCTGGCTTCGCGTCCGGCTGGCCCGCTTCCTGAAGCCGAACCCAGTCCTGGACGTCGTCAGCCGTGATGTTCCCGATCGTGGCCGGCATCACCAGTCCCGATCGGGTGGTGTGCACCATGAGGGAGATGTGCCGGTCCACCTCGCGCCGGTAGTCGTCCCGGGTCCGCGGGTCGATACCGGTGAGCCGGTCGACGTAGCGCCGGGCCCAGTCGGTCAGGGGCACGTCGTCGGGGTCCTGCTCGGGCTCGACGAAGCCCTGACCGGGAATCCACCCGTAGGGCCACTGCTGCTTGTGGGCGTCGACGAGCTTCCTGAACGTGTCCGCCTGCTCGGGGTCCTCGAACCTCTCGGCTTCCCAGGTGCCGCTGCGCCCTCCCTGGAGCCAGCGGACCTGGAAACTCGCCGTACCGTCCTTGCGGACCCGCTCCCTGATCGTTGCCATGGCGCAGACGGTAGGTCGAAAATCCGGCCGCGTTTGGCCGTGGTTTGGCCAGCCTGGAACACGAAGAAGCCCCTGACCTGCGTTTCCGCAGATCAGGGGCTTCCCCTTCAAGGGTGAGTAACGGGACTCGAACCCGCGACATCCTGGACCACAACCAGGTGCTCTACCGTCTGAGCTATACCCACCACGTTCGTCCGGGCGTTTCCGACCGGCCGAGAAAAAGTGTACAGGGTTTTCGAGGGTGCTCGCGCCACCTTTTCGCGACCCCCTCCGCAGCCCCGTCCACGGGCCCTTCCGGGCCCGTGATCAGGGGGTTCTGCGGGGCGCGGCTACTGCTCGGGGCGCACCACGTGGCGCGCGGCGATCTCCTTGGCGTGGTCCGAGTCCGGGCCGGGCTGGGGCACGAAGACGGCCTCGCGGTAGTAGCGCAGCTCCGCGATGGATTCGCGGATGTCGGCGAGCGCCCGGTGGTTGCCACTCTTGGTCGGGCTGTTGAAGTACGCCTTCGGGAACCAGCGCCGGGCCAGCTCCTTGACCGAGGAGACGTCGACGATGCGGTAGTGGAGGTACCCCTCCAGCGCCTGCATGTCGCGCGCGAGGAAGCCGCGGTCGGTGCCGACGGAGTTTCCGCAGAGCGGGGCCTTGCCCGGCTCCTTCACGTGCTCGCGCACGTACGCCAGCACCTGGGCCTCGGCGTCGGCCAGGGTGGTGCCCCCGGCCAGCTCGTCCAGGAGGCCCGAGGTGGTGTGCATCCGCCGCACCACCTCGGGCATGGTCTCCAGGGCCGCGTCCGGCGGGCGGATCACGATGTCCACCCCTTCGCCGAGCACGTTCAACTCCGAGTCGGTGACCAGAGCCGCCACCTCGACGAGTGCGTCGTCCGTCAACGAGAGTCCGGTCATCTCGCAGTCGATCCATACCATGCGGTCGTTCATGGGCCCCACCCTACGGGGCACTCCGCTGTCCCGGCAGGGCCGGGCGCCCGCCGGCGTATCCGTCCGGACCCCGGTCCGGACGGTCCGGGAGGACGGGTGCCCCCGGGGAGGCCGCGAACGCGGCCAGTCCCGCGGAACCGCCCGGCATTCTGCGGACCGACGACGAGACCTGTGCCGGCACCACGGCGTCGACCGCTCCCGCCTCCGGACCCGAACCCGGGCGGCGGGCCCGGTAGGCGCCCCGGTACGCGGCGGGGGAGGAGCCGAGCTGGCGGCGGAAGTGGCCGCGCAGCGCCACCGGCGAACGGAAGCCGCAGCGACCCGCGACCTCGTCCACCGAGTAGTCCGACGTCTCCAGCAGCCGCTGCGCCTGGAGCACCCGCTGGGTGATCAGCCACTGGAGCGGCGCACTGCCGGTGAGCGAACGGAAGCGCCGGTCGAACGTGCGGCGGCTCATGTAGGCGCGGGCCGCCAGTGTCTCCACGTCGAACTGCTCGTGCAGGTGCTCCAGGGCCCAGGCCACGACCTCGGCGAGCGGGTCGGAGCCGATCTCTTCGGGTAAAGACCTGTCGAGGTAGCGCTCCTGACCGCCGCTGCGGCGCGGCGGCACCACCAGCCGTCGGGCCAGCGCTCCGGCGGCCTCCGTGCCGTGGTCCGTACGCACGATGTGCAGGCAGAGGTCGATCCCGGCGGCCGTACCCGCCGAGGTGAGGACGTCCCCGTCGTCGACGAAGAGCTCGCGCGGATCGACGTGCACCGACGGATAGCGCTTGGCCAGCGTCGGCGCGTACATCCAGTGCGTCGTCGCCGGACGGCCGTCCAGCAGGCCGGCGGCGGCGAGCACGAAGGCCCCCGTGCAGAGCCCGACGATGCGGGCGCCCTCCTCGTGGGCGCGGCGCAGCGCGTCGAGCGCCTCGACCGGCGGCGGCGAGGTGATCGAGCGCCAGGCGGGCACCACCACGGTGCCTGCCCTGCTGATCGCCTCCAGGCCGTACGGCGCGGTGAGTTCGAGACCGCCGGTGGTGCGCAGCGGTCCCTCCTCGCCACCGCAGACCAGCAGTCGGTAACGCGGTACGCCCGCGTCCTGCCGGTCGATGCCGAAGACGGAGAGCGGGATGGAGCTCTCGAAGATCGGGCCACCGCTGAACAGCAGTACGGCTACGACTTCCCGGCGTCGCCGCCCGGCCAACTTCCGTGCGGCCTCCGTTGCGGATGCGGAGTCCTGGCTCATGACGCTAAGCCCCCCTCGGTGTTCGCGTCTCCCTGGTCCCTACAGGCCTGTCGCTCCTGCACGTGTCCCCTCGGTGCCGCACGTGTCCCCAGTGCTCGATTCCAAGATCGAACCTACTGCGTCCCGCGATGCCGAATTGACACGTTCCCTCACCGGCTCAATGTCGACAAGGCAACGTGGCGTGAAGCGTTCGATCACGAAGCGTTCCACTCGCGAGCGGCACTGTGAAGTGCGCGTCGCGATCATGGCCCGTCCGCGTCGGGTGAAAGCGTACCGCGCGGTCCGTTCCTGCCTGGTGACAAGTGCGAATGAGGGGCACATCGCCAAGGTTTCGGCGCAGATGTGAAGTTGGCTCAAAAGAGACGGTCGCGTGCGCGCGATTCGGTCATGCTCCGGCGCGCTCCCCGCGCACTCGGGACGCTTTCCCTCGCGCCCCTCGCGCACCTGCGAGGTAGCCCGCGGGCGGGTGCGTGCTCCGCCGTGGACCGCCGGCGGGAGCGCGGACGGAAGAGGACCGGAGAGCGGGCGCGAGCCCGGTGGGCCAACGGATTCACCGGCGCACGCAAGGAATTCGCTTGCGCCGGGTGCGCCTGTCCGTGCGCCCTCCCGCGCTCGTGGCCGGCCTGGCACGGAACGGCGGGACGGCGCCGGATGCCGGCGGTCGCCACGCGCACGCTCCGGTTGCGAACTCCGGCGCGACGGAGCGGCCGCCGATGGCCCGAGATGGCCAACAGGTGGCGTTCCATGGGTCAGTACGAGGCATGCGTCGTGGGCCGGAGCCTCTCCCCGGCCCATACCGACGCGTCGGAAAAACGGGGCGACGGGCGCGTGTGGCCGCGGAACGCTCCGTGTAGAGGGCAACCGGCATTGCCATCCGCCCTCGCCTCGTGCATGCTCCCCCAGAGCGCGTCACGTGCTTTGCGGCGGTCTGGGCAGTGGAGGAGTGGCGCCGTACCCTTGGGGGTAAAGGGTTGGAAAGATGATTCCCGGACAAGGGCCCGACAGTGGCCCGGGGCAACAGCCCCGGACAACCGTCGTCGGACCGGGGTGCCGGGTGGTCGTCGGACGCACGTCGCCAGTCCCGCACACCCGCGCCCCGCAGTCGAGTACGTCCCCCTAGCCGTTCCCTCCTCACGAGGACTCTCTTCGCCGAGACACCGATGGCCGGTCACGAATCCCCTGAACCCGCAGACCGCAAGCAGGTAACCGACCACGGGTCGGACCCCCTGACGGTCGAAGAAACACGTCATTCCTGCGACCCGGCCTTCCGGCACGGCGTCGTGGTCGGTTTCGACGGCTCCACGTCCAGTGAGCGCGCGCTCGCCTACGCGATCGGCATGGCCTGCAGATCCGGCTCCGGGCTGATCATCGTGCATGTCGCCAACCGGCTTCCGACCACCGTCTGGGCAGGCTGCGAACCGCCCGTCTTCGTCGACGTGCCCGATCACCGCACCGAGGTGCTCGGTCTCGAACTGGCTTGCGCGGAATACCTCTCGGAGGTGCCGTGGGTGCTGGTCGAGCGCGGCGGCGACATCTGTCACGAACTTGAGGAAGTCGGCCGCGAGTATGCCGCCGACGCGATCGTCGTCGGGTCGACGCACGGTCTGGTGGGCCGGATCTTCGGCTCCGTGGCCGGCCGTCTCGCCCGCCGGGCGCAACGCCCCGTCATCGTCATTCCCTGACCACCGCACCCCGGGACACCGCACCCCACGCGTGGTCGACGGGCCGTCAACACCCCGTCGTCGCACATCGGTACGCCGGGTCACACGCGTACGACGGAAGCGGACGCGCACCACGATCGAGTGGTGTGCGTCCGCTTCCGCCAGGTACGCCCGGTCTCCTCCGCCCCGCCGGGGCAGGGGCGTTCGGCTATTCGACGGTGACGGACTTCGCCAGGTTGCGGGGCTTGTCGATGTCCCGTCCCATGGCCAGCGCCGTGTGGTACGCGAAGAGCTGGAGCGGGATGCCCATCAGGATCGGGTCGAGCTCGTTCTCGTTCTTCGGCACCACGATGGTGTGGTCCGCCTTCTCCTGGACCTGGTGCGCGACGGCGAGGATCCGGCCGCTGCGCGCCTTGATCTCCTCCATCGCGGCCCGGTTCTTCTCCAGCAGCTCGTCGTCCGGCACGATCGCCACGGTCGGCATGGCGGGCTCGATCAGGGCCAGCGGCCCGTGCTTCAGCTCGGAGGCCGGGTACGCCTCGGCGTGGATGTACGAGACCTCCTTGAGCTTCAGCGAGGCCTCGCGGGCCACCGGGTAACCCCGCACCCGGCCGATGAACATCATCGACTTGGCGTCCGCGTACTCGGCCGCCAGCCGCTTGATCTCGTCCTCGTTCGCCAGGATCTCGCTGATCTGCTCCGGCAGCCGGCGCAGACCCGCGATGATCCGCTTGCCGTCCGCGACCGACAGGTCACGGATGCGGCCCAGGTGCAGGGCGAGCAGCGCGAAGGAGACCACGGTGTTGGTGAAGCACTTGGTGGACACGACGCAGACCTCGGGGCCCGCGTGGACGTACGTACCGCCGTCGGCCTCCCGGGCGATGGCGGAACCCACGACGTTGACGATGCCCAGGACGCGGGCGCCCTTGCGCTTCAGCTCCTGCACGGCGGCCAGCACGTCGTAGGTCTCGCCGGACTGGGAGACGGCGACGTAGAGGGTGTCGGGGTCCACGACCGGGTTGCGGTAGCGGAACTCGGAAGCGGGCTCGGCGTCCGCGGGGATGCGGGCCAGCTCCTCGATCAGCTGGGCGCCGATCTGACCGGCGTGGTACGAGGTGCCGCAACCGAGGATCTTGATCCGGCGCACCCCGCGCGCCTCGCGGGCGTCCAGGTTGAGGCCGCCCAGGTGCACGGTGGAGAACCGGTCGTCGATCCGCCCGCGCAGCACGCGGTCCACCGCGTCGGCCTGCTCGGAGATCTCCTTGTGCATGTACGTGTCGTGGCCGCCCATGTCGTACGACTCGGCCTCCCACTCCACGGTGGTCGGCGTGGCCGTCGTGGTCGAGCCCTCCGTCGTGTACGTACGGAAGTCGTCGGCCTTGAGGGTGGCCATCTCGCCGTCGTCGAGGGTCACGATCTGGCGGGTGTGGGCGACGAGGGCTGCGACGTCGGAGGCGACGAACATCTCCTTCTCGCCGATGCCGAGGACGACCGGGGAGCCGTTGCGGGCGACGACGATGCGGTCGTTGAAGTCCGCGTGCATCACCGCGATGCCGTAGGTGCCCTCGACGGAGCGCAGCGCCTCGCGGACCTTCTCCTCCAGCGTCTCGGCCTGGGCGCGGGCGATCAGGTGGACCAGCACCTCGGTGTCGGTCTCGGAGAGGAAGACGACGCCGTCGGCGACGAGCTTCGCACGGAGCTCGGAGGCGTTGTCGATGATGCCGTTGTGGACGACGGCGACCTTGTTCTCCGCGTCCATGTGCGGGTGGGCGTTCGCGTCGCTCGGGGCACCGTGGGTGGCCCAGCGGGTGTGCGCGATGCCGGTCGTCCCCGCGAAACGCTTGGGGACACGGGCCTCCAGCTCGCGGACGCGGCCCTTCGCCTTGACCATCTTCAGCGTGCCCGGCTTGCCCGCCGCGGCCTTGCCCGTCACGACGATGCCCGCCGAGTCGTACCCCCGGTACTCCAGCCGCTGCAGACCTTCCAGCAGCAGCGGAGCCACGTCACGCCTACCGATGTATCCGACGATCCCGCACATGTTTTCTACCCCTCCAACGACGAACGGATGCCCTGCGGTGCTCGGCCTCCGGCGGAGCCTCGGCCGTTGCCTCAGCCGTAGACGATGCGGCGCAGCTGCCGGAGCGAGAGCTCCGGGGGTGCCACCGCGCGGTGCGGCAGCTCGGCCGCGATCCGCTCGAAGATCTCCGTGTTGACCAGGCCGCCCGACTGCAGTTCTCGGTGGCGGCGCCGGACGAAGGCCTCGGTCGTCTCGTCGAAGAACGCCAGCACGTCGAGTACCACCCGGGCCGCCTCACCGCGCTGGAGCGAGGTGGAGCGTACGAGGTGGTCGATGAGGTCGTCGTGGGACGAGCGGCGTTCGAGCACCCGTTGATACTGCGTGGACAGGCGTCCTTATGCAAGAAATCTGCCCGAAATCGGGCAGGAGCTGTGTGAAACATGTGGCACGGCGGCGCTTAACTCTTCCGTGCGGTGTTCGTGGGGAGGTGAGAGGGGGGGCGTGGGGGAGGCCTCGGGGAGATGGCCGGAAGCGGTCCGCCCGAGCCGACGGCTACGCCCGGTAACCCCCGCGCGGGCCGGACCGTACCGGCCGATGCGGGCCACCGGGCACGGACACGCTCCGCCACCGGACCCCCGAACGCAGGCCGTCGGACTCCGTCCGCCCGGTCGGTTCCTGGGGCCGGGGCGGCGATCATTCGGCCACGGTGGCCGGATGGGACGGACCGGGGTCGGGTTCGAGCCGGGCCGCCGCCCGCGAGAGCCCCTCCACCGCCCCGGGCTCGTCATCGGCCCACAACACGGTGAACGGCATTCGGTCGGCCGTGTGCGCCCCCGCCCCGGCCACGGCCGTGAGCCGGTCGGCGAGGGTGGTGTCGGGGAGCCGGAGTTCGAGTCGGGGCGTACGGATGCGGAGTCCGTGGAGGGGTCAGTGCTCGTACGGGGTCGTCATGGCGAACGCTGCCGCAGGGGCCGCAGGGGCGGGAACCGATCATGGGGGCGGCGGATCTGATCCGGACGCGGTCTACCGCGTGGTGAACGCGCCCCCGTTGACGTGGACGGTCTGCCCGGTGAGCTGTCCCGCGCCCGGCGAGGCGAGGAAGTACACCGTCGCCGCGATGTCCTCGGGCGTACCTGCCCGCTTCGTGTGGGTCTCGCGTACGAGGTTGTCGTGCCGCTCGTCCGTCATGGCGCCGCGGAAGAAGCCGGTGCCGGCGACATGGCCCGCCGCGATGACGTTCGTGGTGATGCCGCGTGGGCCGAGGTCGTTGCTCGGCCGAGAGGCCACCCTCGTCGCCTCCCTGACCGACACCGAACGCGGCCTCCTGACCGGCCTGCTGGAGAAGCTGACGGTCGACGTGCGCCGCCGCGTCGCCGAGCCGGGGAGCTGAGGGCGGGGCCGGGACGGGCCGGCGTGGTGGACCGCCGCTGCGCTCACGCCGCCGGCAGCCCCAACTCCCGGGCGATCAGCATCCGCTGGACCTCGCTGGTGCCCTCGCCGATCTCCAGGATCTTGGAGTCGCGCCACATGCGGGCGACCGGGTACTCGTTCATGAAGCCGTAGCCGCCGTGGATCTGGGTGGCGTCGCGGGCGTTGTCGACGGCGACGGTCGAGGAGTAGAGCTTCGCGATGGCCGCCTCCTTCTTGAAGGGCTCGCCGGCCACCAGGCGGGAGGCCGCGTCGCGCCAGCCGATGCGGGCCATGTGGGCGCGGGTCTCCATGTCGGCGATCTTGAACTGGATGGCCTGGTTGGCGCCGATCGGGCGGCCGAAGGCGTGGCGTTCGGCGGCGTACTTCACCGACTCGTCCACGCACCCCTGGGCCAGCCCGGTCGCCAGGGCGGAGATCGCGATCCGGCCCTCGTCGAGGATGCGGAGGAACTGGGCGTACCCCCGGCCCTCCTCGCCGAGCAGGTTGGTAGCCGGGACGCGGACGTCGGCGAAGGAGAGTTCGCGGGTGTCGGAGGCGCTCCACCCGACCTTGGAGTACGGGGCGGCGACCGTGAAGCCGGGGGTGCCGGACGGGACGACGATCGCGGAGATGCGCGGGGAGCCGTCGTCCTTGCGGCCGGTCACGGCCGTCACGGTCACCAACGCGGTGATGTCCGTACCGGAGTTGGTGATGAAGCACTTGGAGCCGTTGATCACCCACTCGCCGGCCGCCTCGTCCAGCACCGCCGTGGTGCGGGTGCCGCCCGCGTCCGAGCCGCCGTCGGGCTCGGTCAGGCCGAACGCGCCCAGCGCCTCGCCCGCGCAGAGCTTCGGCAGCCACCGCTGCTTCTGCTCCTCGGTGCCGAAGCGGTACACCGGCATGGCGCCCAGCGAGACGCCCGCCTCCAGGGTGATCGCCACCGAGGAGTCGACCCGGGCCAGCTCCTCCAGGGCGATCCCGAGGGCGAGGTAGTCGCCGCCCATCCCGCCGTACTCCTCCGGGAACGGCAGCCCGAACAGGCCCATCCGGCCCATCTCCCGCACGATCTCGTACGGGAACTCGTGGCGTTCGTAGAAGTCGCCGATCTTCGGGGCGACCACCTCGTGGGCGAACTCCTCCACGGTACGGCGCAGTTCCTCGTGCTCGGCGGCGAGCCGGTGGTCCAGGGGCATGGCGGGGTCACTCCTCGGGGGACGCGGGGGACGCGGGGGACGCGGGGGACGCGGGAGGCTCGGGGGACGCGGGGGGCGGCTCCGGGCTCGGCGAGAGCGCGCGGACGGTCCGGGACGGGCTCGGGCGGCCCAACTGCCCGGCCAGCCACACGCTGGTGGCGCAGAGGGCGTCGAGGTCCACCCCGGTGTCGATGCCGAGGCCCCGGAGCATCCACACCAGGTCCTCGGTGGCGAGGTTTCCGGTCGCGCTCTTCGCGTACGGGCAGCCGCCGAGGCCGCCCGCCGACGCGTCGACGGTGGTCACCCCGTGCTGGAGCGCCGCGAGGGTGTTGGAGAGGGCCTGGCCGTAGGTGTCGTGGAAGTGCACGCCGATCGCGTCGGTACGTACCCCCTCCTCGTTCAGCGCGGCGAGCAGGGTCCGCACGTGGCCGGGGGTGGCGACGCCGATCGTGTCGCCGAGGGAGAGTTCGTCGCAGCCGAGGTCCATCAGCGCCTTGGCCACCCTGACGACCCGGTGCACCGGTACCGGCCCCTCCCAGGGGTCGCCGAAGCACATCGAGAGGTAGCCGCGCACGTGCACCCGGTCCTCCTTCGCGCGGGCCACGACCGGCTCGAACATCGCCAGCGACTGGGCGACGGACCGGTTGAGGTTGCGGGCGGCGAAGCTCTCCGTCGCGGAGCCGAAGACCGCGATCCGCCGCGCCCCGAGCGCGAGTGCCCGCTCCAGCCCGCGCTCGTTCGGTACGAGGACCGGGAGGGCGACCCCGCCCACCCCGCCCGGCCCCAAAAGATCGCCGAGCATCGGGAACAGCTTCTCCGCGTCGGCGAGTTGGGGCACCCACTTGGGGTGGACGAAGCTCGTCGCCTCGATGGTGGTGAGCCCCGCGGCGGCGAGCCGGTGGATGAACTCGGCCTTCACGGCGGTCGGCAGAGCCGTCTTCTCGTTCTGCAGCCCGTCGCGCGCGCCCACTTCGTGGATACGGACCCGGGCGGGCAGGTCCTGCGCGGCGACGGTCATCGGCAGGGCGGGGCGCCGGGGGGTGGTCATGACTGCCTCTCCTCGGGAGCCGGGGCCGGCGCGGGGGCGGCCCCGTCGTCGGGAGCGACCACGGCCAGCACCTGGTCCATGGCGACGGGGGCCCCGGGCGAGACGTCCAGTTCGGTGACGGTCCCGGCGTGCGGGGCGGAGATGACGTGCTCCATCTTCATCGCCTCGACCACCAGCAGCGCCTGCCCCGCCGCCACCGTGTCCCCGACCGCCACCTTGACCACGGTGACCGTGCCCGGCATCGGCGCCGCGAGGGTGTCCGCACCCCCGCGGGCCGCCCCGCTCAGGGACGCCTCCACCGGGTCGTGGTCCCGCACCTGCCAGGTGTCGCCGTCGCGGCCGAGCCACTGCCCGGCGCGGCGGAAGTGGTGCACCACACCGTCGAGTTCGACGCTCACCCGGTCCGGGCCGACCGTCGCGCCGCCAGGAGCCTCGCGTACCACCGGCTCCTGTCCGGCCACCCGCAGCAGGAAGGTGAGCGGGGCGGGGGAGCCGCCGGTCCGCCAGCCGTCCGGTACGGAGAACGGGTCCGTCCACCCGTTCGCGTCCGGCACCGGGGCGAGCGCGTCCGCGCGTACGGCGGCGGCCGCCGCGTACACCTCGTCCGGGACGCCGTCCGGGACCAGCCCGGCCGCCTCGCGCTCCACGAGGCCCGTGTCCAGCTCGCCCGCGATCACCGCCGGATGGCCCAACAGCCTTCGCAGAAAACCCGCGTTGGTCGGTACGCCGAGGATCACGGTGTCCGCGAGCGCGGCCCGCAGCCGGCGCAGTGCGGTCGCCCGGTCGGGGCCGTACGCGATGACCTTCGACAGCATCGGGTCGTACAGCGAACCGACCTCCGTGCCCTCGCTCAGCCCCGAGTCCGTCCGGACCCCGCCGCCCCCGGGTTCGTCCAGCGCGAGCACCGTGCCGCCGGAGGGGAGGAAGCCGCGCGCGGGGTCCTCGGCGCAGACCCGGGCCTCCACGGCGTGTCCGGTGAGGGTGATGCCGGCCTGGGCGCAGGGGAGTCGTTCGCCGGAGGCGACCCGCAGCTGCCACTCGACCAGGTCGAGGCCGGTGATCAGCTCGGTGACGGGGTGCTCGACCTGGAGCCGGGTGTTCATCTCCATGAAGCAGTACGCGGCCGGGTCGCCGCCCGGCACGATGAACTCGACCGTGCCCGCCCCGACATAGCCGCAGGAACGGGCGGCCCGGACCGCCGCCTCGCCCATCGCCGCCCGGGTCCCGGCGTCGAGCAGTACGGACGGCGCCTCCTCGATCACCTTCTGGTGGCGGCGCTGGAGCGAGCACTCGCGCTCGCCGAGGTGGACGACGTTGCCGTGGGTGTCCGCCAGTACCTGGATCTCGATGTGCCGGGGGCGCTCGATCCACCGCTCGACCAGCAGTGTGTCGTCGCCGAAGGAGGCCGTCGCCTCCCGGCGGGCCCCCGCGATCTCCTCGGCGAGCACCCCCTCGTCGTGCACCAGCCGCATGCCCTTGCCGCCGCCGCCCGCCGAGGGCTTCAGCAGCACCGGCATGCCGATCTCGCGTGCGGCGGAAGCGAGTTGGGCATCGGTGAGGCCGCTGCCCGAGGAACCGGGGACCACCGGCACTCCGGCCGCCGCGACCGTCTCCTTGGCCCGGATCTTGTCGCCCATCAGGGCGATCGCGTCGGCGCCCGGCCCGATGAAGACGAGCCCCGCCCGTGCGCACGCCCGTGCGAAGGCGGCGTTCTCCGCCAGGAACCCGTACCCCGGATGGACCGCCTCGGCGCCCGTGCGGCGGGCGGCCTCCAGCAGCGCGGGCACGCTGAGATAGCTCTGTGCGGCGGGCGCCGGTCCGATCCGTACCGCCGCGTCCGCCTCCCGTACGTGCCGCGCTCCCGCGTCCGCGTCGCTGAAGACAGCGACCGACCGGACGCCGAGGGCGCGCAGGGTCCGGATGACCCGTACCGCGATCTCGCCCCGGTTGGCGACCAGCACCGTGCTGAACATGGACGTCCTCACCTCACTCTCAGCCGCATCTCGGTCGCATCGACCATGGCCCTGCTCTCACATCCGGAAGATGCCGAAGCCGGGGTCCGCCGGATTCCGCTCGGGCAGTGGGGCGTTGGCGCACGCGGTCAGGGCCAGACCGAGCACCTGCCGGGTGTCCGCCGGGTCGATCACCCCGTCGTCCCAGAGCCGGGCGGTCGCGTAGTAGGCGTTGCCCTGCTCCTCGTACTGCGCGCGGACCGGAGCCTTGAACGCCTCCTCGTCCTGAGCGCTCCAGTCGTCGCCGAGCTGGTCGCGCTTGACCGTGGCGAGGACCGAGGCGGCTTGCTCCCCGCCCATCACCGAGATCTTGGCGTTGGGCCACATCCACAGGAAGCGGGGGGAGTAGGCCCGGCCGCACATGGAGTAGTTGCCCGCGCCGTACGATCCGCCGACGACGACCGTCAGCTTCGGCACCCGGGTGGTGGCGACGGCGGTGACCATCTTCGCGCCGTGCTTGGCGATGCCCCCGGCCTCGTACGCCTTGCCGACCATGAAGCCCGAGATGTTCTGGAGGAAGACCAGCGGGATGCCCCGCTGGTCGCAGAGCTCGATGAAGTGCGCGCCCTTCTGGGCCGATTCGGAGAACAGGATGCCGTTGTTGGCGACGATCCCCACCGGATGCCCGTGGAGGTGTGCGAACCCGGTGACCAGCGTCTGGCCGTATTCCGCCTTGAACTCCGCGAACCGCGACCCGTCCACCACCCGGGCGATCACCTCGCGCACGTCGTACGGGGTGCGCGAGTCGACCGGCACCGCGCCGTACAGCCCCGCCGGGTCCACCGCCGGGTCCTCGCCCTGCCGCACCGTCCAGGGCAGCGCCCCGCGTCCGGGGAGCGTCGCCACGATGTTCCGTACGATCCGCAGCGCGTGCGCGTCGTCCTCGGCGAGGTGGTCGGTGACCCCGGACGTGCGCGAGTGGACCTCGCCGCCGCCCAGCTCCTCCGCCGTGACGACCTCGCCGGTCGCCGCCTTCACCAGCGGCGGGCCGCCGAGGAAGATCGTGCCCTGACCGCGCACGATGACCGCCTCGTCGCTCATCGCGGGGACGTACGCGCCCCCCGCCGTGCAGGAGCCCAGCACCGCCGCGATCTGCGGGATGCCGGCCCCCGACATCCGCGCCTGGTTGAAGAAGATCCGGCCGAAGTGGTCCCGGTCCGGGAACACCTCGTCCTGCATCGGCAGGAAGGCCCCGCCCGAGTCCACCAGGTAGAGGCAGGGGAGACGGTTCTCCAGCGCCACCTCCTGCGCCCGCAGGTGCTTCTTCACGGTCATCGGGTAGTACGTGCCGCCCTTGACGGTCGCGTCGTTGGCGACGATCACGCACTCCCGGCCGCTCACCCGGCCGATCCCCGCCACCACCCCGGCGGCCGGGGCGGCGCCGCCGTAGAGTCCCTCGGCGGCCAGCGGCGCCAGCTCCAGGAAGGGCGAACCGGGGTCGAGCAGCGTGTCCACCCGGTCCCGGGGGAGCAGCTTGCCGCGTGCCACATGGCGGGCGCGCGCCTTCTCGCCCCCGCCGAGCCGGGCCGAGGCGAGCCGCGCCCGAAGCTCGTCGGCGAGCGCGCGGTGCGCCGCCTCGTTGGCCCGCCAGGCCTCGGAGGCGGGATCGGCCGCGCTGCGAAGGACCGGTGCCTGAGGTGCCGGTGCCTGTGGTGCCGGTGCCCGCTGCATCGTGCCGAGCCTCCATCCCCGTGACCGGTGGGGCTCGTGGCCCCCGCCGTGCGGTTAATGAGCGTTAACGCGAACGGCCTCAGGTTAACGAGCGCTAACGGCCCTGTCTAGAATCAATCCCCATGAGCACCCATGTCACCGCCCGCGTCGCGGGAGCCACCCGCCGGGAGCAGATCCTCCGGGAAGCCGCGCTCCTCTTCGCCGAACGCGGCTTCCACGGCGTCGGTGTCGACGAGATAGGCGCCGCCGTGGGCATCAGCGGCCCCGGCCTCTACCGCCACTTCCCCGGCAAGGACGCGATGCTCTCCGAGCTGCTGGTCGGCATCAGCGAGCGCCTCCTCACCGGCGGCCGGCTGCGGGTCGAGGAGGACGCCGCCGCCCCGGAACCCTCCCCGGACGCCCTGCTGGACGCGCTCATCGAGGGCCACATCGACTTCGCCCTCGACGACCGCCCCCTGATCACCCTGCACGACCGCGAGCTCGACCGCCTGCGTGACGCCGACCGCAAGCGGGTACGCCGCCTCCAGCGCGAGTACGTCGAGATCTGGGTGTCCGTCGCCCGGACCCGCTACCCCGTCCTCACCGAGACCGAAGCGCGCGTCACCGTGCACGCCGTATTCGGCCTGCTCAACTCCACCCCCCGCCTGGCCCGCCCCGAAGCCCTCCCCGACCGTGCGGGGACGGCGAAGCTGCTGCACCGCCTCGCCCGGGGCGCCTTCGCGGCGGCGGCCGGCGAGCGCTGAGCGCCGCGTACGGGTCCGGCCGGTCCCGGGGTACGAGATGCCGGGCGTGGCGCGCACAGGTGACGGCAGAATGGGCGCCATGCCGATACCCAGCCGCGCCGAACTCACCGACCACCTCGTCCGTACCCGCATCGCCGGCGACGTGGCCACGCCCCGCGACAACAACCTCGCGCACTACCGGGCGCTCGCCAACGGAGACCGCCACTACTGGCTCGGGCTGGACCTCGGCGACCGCTGGACCGACGAACAGGACGTCCTCGCCGTCATGGCGGAGCGCTGCGGGGTCATCGACGACCCGGCCCACCGCTTCGGCCAGGACACCATCGACCCCGAACTGACCGTCGACGCACTCGACCGGATGGCGGAACGCCTGCGCAAGGCGGTGGCGGACACCGAGAGCGTCCTCGTCGCCACCGGCCACCCCGGCGGCCTCCTCGACGTGCACCGCAGGACGGCGGACGCGCTGCGCGCGGCGGGCTGCGAGATCGTGACCATCCCGGCCGGGCTGCGCGCGGACGAGGGGAACGTCGTCCAGTTCGCGGACGTCGCGGTCCTGGAACACGGCGCGTCCCTCTGGCACACCCACTCCCCGGCGCCGATGGCCGCCGTCCTGGACGGCCTGGAGCGCGACGGCCGCCCGCAGCCCGACCTCGTCCTCGCCGACCACGGCTGGGCCGGCTGCGCGGGCGGGCGCGGACTCGACGCCATCGGCTACGCCGACTGCAACGACCCCGCCCTCTTCCTCGGCGAGGCGGAAGGCGCCCTCCTGGTCACCGTCCCGCTGGACGACAACGTGCCGGACCCACGCCACTACGACCCGATGACGGAGTACCTGCTGGGAGCGGCGGGGCTGACCTGAAGGAGCCCGATCGGGGGAGCCCCTGCCGGATGCGCGTGCGCGGCACGCGCGACCAGCGCCGAAGGGGCCGGACTCAGGAGGAGACGGGAGTGCGCGAGAGCGCGGTGCGCAGGGCGAAGACGCCGAGCAGACCGCCCGCCGCGAACCGCTGGGTGGTCATGACGCGGGGCCGGGCGGCCAGACAACCGGATATCCGTGCCGCGCCCAGCATGATCAGGGCGTTCACCGTGATCCCCACGACGATCTGCACACCGCCGAGCTGGAGCAGCTGCGCCCACGCCGGACCTGCCCGAGAGTCCAGGAACTGGGGCAGCAGGGCGGCGTACAGCAGCGCGATCTTGGGGTTGAGCAGGTTGGTCAGCAGCCCCGTCGAGAACAGCCGGGCGTCCGAGACCGGAAGCAGGTCCTGGGTCGGGGCGAAGGGCGAACGGCCGCCGGGCTTGAGCATCCCCCAGGCGAGGTAGGCCAGGTAGGCGGCACCGGCGAGCTTGACCACGGTGTACGCCACCGGCACGGCGGTGAAGAGCGCGGAGAGTCCCGCAGCGGAGGCCACCAGGTAGCAGACGAAGCCCACGGCGGTCCCGCCGAGGCTGACCAGACCCGCCCTGCGCCCCTGGGTGATCGCGCGGGACGCGAGGTGGATCATGTTCGGCCCCGGGGTCAGGGCCATGCCCAGTTCGACCAGAGCCACCCCTCCCACGGCGGACAGCGTGATCACCGGTCGACCTCCTGGTCGTTCGTCGGGCACCCGGCCCCTGCGGGCGCCTCGCCCACCGCAGAATACGGACGGCCCCGCCGCCCCGCGCGTCCAGCCCGGCCCCGCACCCGGATTGCTCCCGCTCCGCCCCGACCAGGTGAGAAGCGGCTCGGTTCACCCCACATGACCACGCACGGAGAGGGCGGCCGGAAATCGGTCGCCGGGCTTGACCCTGACGCGCGGGTCAAGGGCTAGCGTCCGCACACCCGTTGGGCGACGGGTACGCCCGCCGCCCGCCGACCCGCGAACGCCAGGAGCCCGCGATGTCCGCCGACCTGCCCCGTACCTCCCGCGAGATCCGCCTCGCCGTGACGCCCGACGGGCTGCCCGAGGCCAAGCACTTCACCGTCGCGGAGACCCCGGTCCCGCAGCCCGGTCCCGGCGAAGTGCTCGTCCGCAACAGCCACTTCGCCCTCTTCGCCGGGCTGCGCACCCTGATGGGCACCGAGAACGACGGGGTCCCGCTGCCCCCGCTGCGCGGCGGCGACACCGTCATCGGGCCGGCGGTGGGCGAGGTCGTCCTCGCGCCGGACGGCGGTCCGCTGCGGCCGGGCGACCGGGTGGCGCATCTGCTCGGCTGGCGGGAGTTCGCCGTGCTGCCCGTCGGTCAGGTGCTGCCGCTCGGGGACGAACTGCCCGACCCGGTGGCGTACCTCGCCCAGGGCTCGTCGGCGTACGGCGCGCTCACCCGGCTCGCCGGGGTGCGCCCCGGCGACACCGTGCTCGTCACGGGGGCGGCCGGGGCGGTCGGCACTCTCGCCGGTCAGATCGCCCGGTTGCTGGGCGCGGGCCGGGTCGTCGGCACCACCGGCTCGGCCGCCAAGGCCGAGCGGCTGGTGGCCGAACTCGGTTACGACGCCGTGGTGGTGCGCGGCGCCGGAGACTTCGCCGGGCAACTGGCCGAGGCGGCGCCCGGGGGCATCGACGTGCTGCTGGACCTCGTCGGCGGCGAACAGCTCACGGCGGCGGTGGACGCGGCCCGGCCGGGCGCCCGGTTCGCCCTGGTCGGCGCGCTCTCCGGACAGTTGGACGCCCGGCGCGGCGGAGGCAGCGCACCCGCCGGGATCGACACGTACCGGTTGATCGTGAAGGGCGTCTCGGTACGCGGTTACGCAGGCGGCGACCACCCGGACGTGGAGGCGGAATGGACCCGGAGGTTCGGCGGCTGGCTGCGCTCGGGCGAGATCCGTTTCCCGTACACCCCCGTCGCGGGCTTGGAGAACGCCCCGCTCGCGTTCCAACAACTCGTCGAGGGGCGGCATTTCGGCGGGGTCGTGGTGGAAGTCTCCTCCTGACGGCGGAGTACGGGGCGCGGACCCCGAGGAGCGGGACCGGAGGCGGTGCGGATGCGGATCGGGGACGCGGCAGCGGCGGCGGGGACGACCCCACGGGCCCTGCGCTTCTACGAACAGCGCGGCCTGCTCGCCCCGCCCGACCGGACCACCTCCGGCCAACGGGATTACGGCCCGGAGGACGTTGCCAGGGTCCGCGTCGTGCGGGAGCTGCTCGCCGCCGGACTCACCGTGGCGGACGTACACGCCTGCGCCGACCGCCTCCACCTGCTGGCCTCGGGCCGCCCGGTACGGTGCGTCTCGACCGAGCCCGGATCGCCCGGGGTCGTCGGACAGCGGCTCGCCGCCCTCGACGCGGAGATCGCCCGACTCACCGGACTGCGCGAGGCCCTGGCACGGAAGGTGTCGGGGGAAGGGCCCGGGACGGAGCCGGAGGCGCCTTCCCGGACGCCGGTCACGCGGTGATCCCGTCAGGAGCGGCGACCACGTCGTAGAGGCAGCAGCGGGCGACCCTGGACATCGGCCGTCAGCGGTACGGGCGGCCCCGGTCACCCAGCCGACCCGCCCCGCTCCCGCTCCCTCCGCTGGGCCGGGCCCGGCGTCGGGTCCAGGTAGACCCGCTTCACGGACGGGAAGCGCTCACGCAGCCGCCGCTCGGCGCGCTCGCAGGCCCACTCGACGTCCGCGGCGCTCGCCAGGTCACGGAAGTCGATCTTCGCGGCGATCAGGATCTCCGTCGGCCCCTGGATCAGCGTGGTCAGCTCCAGCACCTCCACGACGTCCGGCACGGCGAGGAGTTCGGACCGGACCCCCGCCCGCATCGCCTCGGGCAGCGGCCGGCCGATGAGCAGTTGGGCGTTGGACCGGCCGAGCACCCAGGCCACGTACACCAGCAGGACACCGATCAGTACGGACGCGATGCCGTCCCACACCCCGGAGCCGGTCAGCTGCCCGCCGAGCAGACCGCCCGCCGCGAGGACCAGTCCGACCAGCGCCGCCGAGTCCTCCATGACCACGGCCTTCACCGCCGTGTCCGGGGTGTGCCGCAGATAGTGCGCGGCGGGGGCGTGCAGTCGCGCGGCCTCGCGGCGCACCTGTTTGACGCCCGTCCGCAGCGAGAAGCCCTCCAGCAGGAAGGCGACCGCCAGCACGAGGTAGGAGACGAGGGGATCGCCCAGCTTCTCGCCCGACACGAGGGTGTGCACCCCGTCGTAGACCGAGAACACCGCGCCGCCGACGAAGGTGGCGATGGAGGCGAGCATCGCCCAGATGTAGCGCTCGGGGCCGTACCCCAGCGGGTGTTCCTCGTCGGCGGGCTTCTCGCTCCGCTTGAGTGCGGTGAGGAGCATGACCTCGGTGACGGTGTCGGCGACCGAGTGCGCGGCCTCCGAGAGCATCGCGCTCGAACCGCTGATCAGGCCCGCGACCGCCTTTGCCACGGCGATGCCGAGGTTGGCGACCGCCGCGACGACGACGGTGGCCGTGGACTCCTCGGACTTCTCCGTACGGGCGGCGCGCTCGGGGTCCTCGGGGCTCTTCGGGTCCCCGGCGTTCTCGGGGTCCTCGGGGTCCTCGGGGCTCTCGGGGTTCTTCGCGGGGTCGGCACTCATGGGGGCGAGTATGTCCGTGATACCGCGGGACACTCCGTACCGGCGTGAGCGCGTGGGGACGTTTCAGTGCCCGCGCGGGGTGCGGATCAGGCCCTCCTGGATCACCGTGATCGCGAGGCGCCCGTCCTGCGTCCAGATCCGCGCCTGGCCGAGACCGCGCCCGCCGGACGAGGTCGGGGACTCCTGGTCGTACAGCAGCCACTCGTCCGCCCGGAACGGCCGGTGGAACCACATCGCGTGGTCCAGGCTCGCCCCGACCACGTCGCCGACCGCCCAGCCGCCGCGCCCGTGGGCCAGCAGCACGGAGTCCAGCAGCGTCATGTCGGAGACGTACGTCGCCAGGCAGACGTGCAGCAACGGGTCGTCCGCGAGCTTGCCCCGGGTACGGAACCACACCTGCGAGCGGGGCTCCCGGGGCTGCCCGGCGGTAGCGAACGGCGGGGCCTCCACGTACCGCAGGTCCACCGCCGCCCGCGCCTCCAGCACCCGGTCGACCATGCCGGGCTCGGTGAAGCGGTCGGCGTACCGCGGCATCATCTCGGCGGCCGTCGGAAGGGTCTCCGGGTCCGGGGCGTCCGGCATGGCCACCTGGTGCTCCATCCCCTCCTCGTACGTCTGGAAGGACGCGGAGAGGTGGAAGATCGGCTGCCCGTGCTGCACCGCGACGACCCGGCGGGTGGTGAACGACCGGCCGTCGCGGATGCGGTCGACGCTGTAGACGATCGGCGCGCCGGGGTCGCCCATCCGCAGGAAGTACGCGTGGAGGGAGTGCGCCTGGCAGCCGTCGGGCACGGTCCGGCCGGCCGCGACCAGCGCCTGGGCCGCGACCTGGCCGCCGAACACCCGGGGCACCACCGCCGAGCGGCTGGCGCCCCGGAAGATGTCCCGCTCGATCCGCTCCAGGTCGAGCAGATCGAGCAGGGAATCGAGTGCTTCGCTCATGGGAGGAACGTAGCCGTCCTGGATCGTGTCCGGTCGCCGGGTGGGGAAGCCCTACAGGCCCATGGACTTGGCGATGATGGACTTCATGACCTCGCTGGTACCGCCGTAGATGCGGTTGACGCGGTTGTCGGCGTACAGGCGGGCGATCGGGTACTCGTTCATGTAGCCGTAACCGCCGTGCAGCTGGAGGCACTTGTCGATCACCCGGTGGGCGACCTCGGTGCAGAACAGCTTGGCGGAGGCCGCCTCGGCGGCGGTCAGCTCCTTGGCGTCCAGCGCCTCGATCGCCCGGTCCACGACGGCCTCGGCCGCGTCCACCTCGGCCTGGCAGGCGGCCAGTTCGAACTTGGTGTTCTGGAAAGCGGCGACCGGCTTGCCGAAGACGGTGCGCTCGGAGACGTAACTCTGGGCGAACCGGACGGCGGCCTTGGCCTGCGAGTACGCGTTGACCGCGATGCCCAGGCGCTCCTGCGGGAGGTTCTGGCCGAGGTAGGAGAAGCCCTTGTTCTCTTCGCCGAGCAGGTCCTCGACCGGGACCTTCACGTCCACGAACGACAGCTCCGCGGTGTCCGAGGTGCGCAGGCCCAGCTTGTCGAGCTTGCGGCCGACCGAGTAGCCCTCGGCCTTGGTGTCGACCACCAGCAGCGAGATGCCGTGACGGCGGTCGTCGGCCTTCGGGGCGTCCGTACGGGCGCAGACGATCACGCGGTCCGCGTGCACGCCGCCGGTGATGAAGGTCTTGGAGCCGTTGAGGACGTAGTGCGTGCCGTCCTCGGAGAGCTTGGCGGTGGTCTTCATGCCGGCCAGGTCGGAGCCGGTGCCCGGCTCGGTCATGGCGATGGCGTACATCGTCTTGCCGGTCACGAAGTCCGGCAGCCAACGCTCCTTCTGCTCCTTGGTGGCGTACGCCTTGAGGTACGGCAGGCAGAGCAGCACGTGCACACCGGAGCCGCCGAAGGAGACGGCCGCGCGGGCGGTCTCCTCGGAGATGATCGCCTCGAACTTGAACGACTCGATGCCGGCGCCGCCGTACTCCTCGTCGACCTCGATGCCGAAGATGCCCAGCTCGGCCAGCTTGTAGTAGAAGTCACGCGGCACCAGACCGGACGTGAACCACTCGTCGTACACGGGGACGACCTCGGCCTCGATGAAAGCGCGAATGGTCTCCCGGAACGCCTCGTGGTCCTCGTTGAATACCGTACGGCGCACGGGGTGCCTCCTTGGTCGGGTGCGTGGCTTCGGTGAGCAGGCCGCTCCGGTGCCGTATCGACGCCACCCGGTACCGCTTCGGTCCCGTGTCGACGCGTACGGCTAAGCGCTTGCTCAGTCTCCTGTCGAAGTTACCCGGCGGTCACGGAGCTGTCCAGGGTGATGCCCCCCACTCCGCCGCGCACCTCGCGGGACGACCCTCCGCCCGTCATGGGCCGTTGGGTACCCCTGTCTCCTCCGGGCGGTTCTCGTCGCCGCCGCGTCCCCGTGCTCGCGCGCCATGGAGTCCGCGGGGAATTCGGGACGGGTCGGCCCGCCTGTATCGGTATGTCGGTATTTCTGTGCACGGTGCGGTGACGCCGCGAAATAGAGGGCGATTCCGGGAAATTGCCGCCGCGCCCGGTGCGGGGCGGAAAGGTGACCCGGAAAGTGGAACCGGAAGGTGGCGTTCGTTCGTGTTCTGTTCTGCTGGTGGCTGATTCGCGGTAACCGCGCGCACGCGTCACCCGACGTCCGGGCGTCGCCGCCCGGGTCGCCCATGAAAGGGAATGAGTCATTCCGGAAGTGGTCGAGACATTCCGTCTCCCCGACGCCGTGATTCATGAAGGGGTCAGTAGCATTTCGCCGGTCGGTGATGTTCTGTTCATTCAGGGGGAAAATTGAGACCGAATCGAGTACGTGGCACGGCTGCCGTCGCGCTCGGAGTTCTGGCAGTGCTGGGACTTCAGGGTGTTTCGACCGGCGCTGTGGCCGCGGAGTCACGGATCGCCGCGGAGGCGCCGGCCGCCCCGCACGTGCAGGCCGGCGGTACGGGGGCGTACGGCACCGGGAACCGGGCGGACGGACCGGTCAGGAGCGAGGTGCACAAGCTCGCCCTGAAGGCCGACGGACGACGGACGGCCACCCTCTCGCGGCGCACGACCGAGCCGTTCGGGCTACTGGGCGTGTCCTGGCCCGACGCCGGTGCCGCGATAAAGGGCACGATCGAAGCCCGTACCCGCAGTGCGGAGACCGGGGCGTGGTCGGACTGGATCACGCTGGAGCCGTACACGCCCGGCCTCGACGGCGAGCGTCCCGCGGAGCGCGGATCCACGGAGCCCGTCTGGGTGGGACGTTCGAACGGTGCCGAGGTACGGGTGAGCGACGGGACGTCCGCGGGCGTCCTGCCGGCCGGCCTCCGTCTCGACATGGTCGACCCGGACCTCGACGCGGGGACCAGCGCCTCGGGGGCCGGTACCGCAGGGACCGCGTCCGCGGCGGGCGACGCCCCGAGCGCCCGGCCCGCGGCCTACGCGGCGACCGGCGCGTCGGCCGCCGGCACGTCCGTCGCCGCAGCGGCGACCGCCGAGATCGACCCGGGGCCGCCGTCCACGGTCCCGCAGCCGCCGGTCGTCACCCGCGCCGAGTGGGGGGCCGACGAGTCGCTCGACGACGAGGGGCCCATCTATCTGGAGAAGGGCGTCATCAAGGCGGTCTTCGTCCACCACACCACCGACGCCGACTACAACTGCGCGGACTCGGCGGCCATCGTGCGGGCCATCCACGTCTACCACGTGAAGACCAACGGCTGGCGCGACCTCGGATACAACTTCCTGGTCGACAAGTGCGGGACGATCTTCGAGGGCCGTCAGGGCGGTATCGACCAGCCCGTCATGGGCGCGCACACCTACGGCTTCAACAGCGAGTCCACCAGCGTCGCGATCCTCGGTGACTACACGAACACCGCCGCGTCGAACGCCGCGCTGGAGGCGACCGCTCGGGTGGCCGCGTACAAGCTCGGCCAGTACGGCGGCGATCCGGCGGGCACCACCTCGCTGGTCGCCGGTGCCACGCAGACGAACTACGCGGGTCAGCAGTTCGTCGCCGGGCAGTCGTACACGTTCAACCAGATCTCCGGCCACCGGGACGGCTTCAACACCGAGTGCCCGGGTGCCCTGCTCTACCCGCAGCTCCCGGCCATCCGGACGCTCGCGGCCGGCCCGGTCCAGGGCCTCAAGGTGTCCTCGGTCGGTGGCGGCGCCTTCGCCGTCGATTCCGGCTACGAGACTCCGGGCCCGGTGTCGGTGAACTGGTCGACCACCACGCCCTCGTCCCTGATCGGCAGGTTCGAACTGCTGGTGGACGGGCAGCCGGTGGTGACCACCGCGGCAGCCGCGCGCACCGCCTCCACGACACTCTCCGTGCCAGGCGTCCACAAGTTGGCCGTGCGGGCCCACCACCAGTCGGGCGCGACCACCACGACCGCCGCGGTGAACGTGAACGTCCCGGCGCCGAAGACCTTCGTGCCCCTCACCCCGCAGCGGGTGATGGACACGCGCGCGGGGCTGGGTGTGCCGAAGGCCAAGGTCGGAGCGGCGGGCGTGGTGACCCTCCAGGTGACCGGCGCCAACGGAGTGCCGTCCACCGGCGTGGGGGCCGTGGTGCTGAACGTGACCGCGACCACCTCGACCGCCGTGTCCTACATCTCCGTCTATCCGAACGGGACGACCCGCACGAGCGCGTCGAACCTGAACGTGGTGGCGGGCCTCACGGTCCCGAACCTGGTGATCGTGCCGGTCGTGAACGGAAAGGTGGACTTCTACAACAACGCGGGCACCGTCAATCTGATCGCGGACATCACCGGCTACTTCAGCACCGGTGGCGAGGGCTCCACGCACGTCAATCTCGGTCCGAAGCGGGTGATGGACACGCGTGAGGGGCTGGGTGTGCCGAAGGCCCAGGTCGGCCCGGCGGGTGTGGTGACCCTTCAGGTCGCGGGTGTCAACGGTGTTCCGGCCACGGGTGTCACGGCGGTGGTGCTGAACGTGACGGCGACGCACGTGTCGGCGACGAGTTTCGTGTCGGTCTACCCGGACGGGACGACCCGCACGAGTGCGTCGAACCTGAACGTGGTGAAGGGGCAGACCGTTCCGAACCTGGTGATCGTGCCGGTGGTGAACGGAAAGGTGAGCTTCTACAACAACGCGGGCACCGTCGACCTGATCGCGGACATCACCGGCTACTTCACCTCCGGTGGCGAGGGCTCCACGCACGTCAATCTCGGTCCGAAGCGGGTGATGGACACGCGTGAGGGGCTGGGTGTGCCGAAGGCCCAGGTCGGTCCGGCGGGTGTGGTGACCCTTCAGGTCGCGGGTGTCAACGGTGTTCCGGCGACGGGTGTCACGGCGGTGGTGCTGAACGTGACGGCGACGCACGTGTCGGCGACGAGTTTCGTGTCGGTCTACCCGGCCGGGACGACCCGGACGAGTGCGTCGAACCTGAACGTGGTGAAGGGGCAGACCGTTCCGAACCTGGTGATCGTGCCGGTGGTGAACGGAAAGGTGAGCTTCTACAACAACGCGGGCACCGTCGACCTGATCGCGGACGTCACCGGCTACTTCCGCAAGTGAGCTGAGCCGGAAGCACCGATGACGGGAGGGGTGGGTGACGGCGAGCGGTTTTCGCCGTCACCCACCCCTCCCGCCGTGCGTCGCGCGGGTGGGGGCGAGCGGTGGGCCGTCGCTCGTACGCTGGTGCCATGAGCGACGTGTACGCGGTGGACTTCTGCCTGGACCTCAAGGCCTCCGTGGCCATCCCGGTGCTGACCGATCTGCAGTGGCACCTCGGTGTACGGGCGGACGCCGCCGAGTACGGCGAGTCCGGGGCCGCGGGGGCGTATCCCCTGCTGGCGGGTCGGGGGCCGGCGGCCCGGGTCGGGGGCGTGCTGGTGGGGGAGCTGGTGCGGACGCCCGCCGGGTGGTCGCTCACCACGCGCCAGGAGGTGCACGCCGAGTCCCTGCCCGACCTGGAATCCCTGGCCGAGCGGCTCGCCCGGCATTCCCGCACCGAGGGGGCCATCGGCGCCCTCCGCTTCCACGAGGACGACGTCCCCGTCCTTCTGGCCAACCGGTCCGGGCTCCTGGTGAAGGTGCCCCTCGCGGTCGCGGAACCCGCGCCCGCGGGGGAGCCGGAGTAGGGCGGGCGGGCCGGAGCAGGGCGGAGACGAGGCCGGGCGCACCCGGCCGGGACGGCTCACGTCAGCCGCAGGGCGAACCACAGCTCCGTCCGTACGTCCATGTCGTCCAGGTCCGTGTCCAGCAGCTCCGCGCAGCGGCCGACGCGCTGGCGGACCGTGTTGCGGTGGATCTTGAGGGCCACCGCCGTGCGGTCCCAGCTGCCGTGCAACGACAGCCAGCAGCGCAGGGTCTCCCGCAGGGTCTCGGAGAGCGGGGCGAGCAGGGTTCGGGCGTGGGCCTCGGCCGCCTCGCCGGCCAGCAGGCCGCTCAGGCCCCGGTCCGCGCGGTGCAGCAGCAACGGGGTACGGGTCGCCTCCGCGCGGGCCAGCGCCCGGGAAGCCCGGGTGTCCGCCGCCGCGAGCCCGTCCAGGGGTACGGGGTCGGAGGCGCCGAGCACCCAGCCGGGCTGCGGGGTGAGCCGGGCGGGATCGGTGAGCAGCACCCGTACCGCCTCCTCGGGGCGGCGGCCCGTGTCGACCAGGGCCGAGCCGAATGAGGCGCCGAGGGTGCCCGCGGTGAGCGGGGCGGTGCTGCCGCCGCTCGTACGGCGGGCGTGCACCACGGTCCACGGGCCGTCCGAACCGAGCAGTGGCCCCACGTCTTCGGGGGCCGCGCCGAGCAGCATCCGTACCAGCGCCGCCGAACGGTCCGCCGAGCCCGCGCCCTGGTGCGGGGCGGCCAGCAGGGAGAGCAGGACGACGGCCATCCCCGCCACGGTGTGGTCGCCGGGCTCGCGGGGGCCGGTGGCGAGGGCGAGTACCAGGCCGTGCCCGCCGCCCAGCGCGTACGCCGACAGATGGGTGCCGTCCACCGTCTCGGTGGCGGACGCGGGAGCGGCCCGGCGCTCCTGCGGGGCGACGACCCGGGCCAGCCGGGAGAGGGCGGTGCGCACCGCCGGGGCGGTACGGGCGCCTGCGGTGTGGACCTCGCCGCCCTCCGGGCTCAGCAGCACCGCGCGCCCGCCCAACTGGGCCGCCAGCTGGTGGAGCACCGCGGGCACCGGGTCGGGGCGGGCCGCCGCCGACGCGAGGGCCTGCTGCGCGCGGGCCGTCCGGCGCAACTCCTGGTGGCGGGCGTCCGCCATCAGCTGCCACACCGCCCGCGCGACCGAGGTGAACGTCGTCTCCGGCGGAACTTCCAGCAGCGGCAGCCCGTACCGCTCGCACGCCTGTGCCAGTCCCGGCGGCACGGACTCGTGCACCGGCCGCACCCCGAAGCCCAGCGCCGCCGCGCCCGCCTCCACCACCCGTGAGACGTACCGGTCCGGGTCGGTCAGCAGCACGCCCGCGCTGAGCAGCAGCTCGCCGCCCAGGAGGTAGGGGTACGGATCGGCCATCTCCGAGGTGTGCACCCAGAGGAGGTCCGCCCGCCGGGGCCCGGCGATCCGGCGCAGCCCCAGCTCCTCGCGGGCCAGCAGCGCGTCCAGGGAGACGGGCGGAGTGGGCGGCCCGGCGGGGGCCGTGGAGGGACCGGCCGGCGTGGCGGACCCGGCGGGTTCAGGGGCCGGGGAGGGACCCGTGGGGGAGTCCGGCATGGATGGTTTCTCCATCTTGTACGTCAAGGATGGAGGAAACGTACACTTCAGCGCTGCCTGGAGGCCACCTACCGTCATCAGGGCGCACGAGACGTACGCGACGCACGGGCCCACCGGGCAGACTCGCCTCCCCGTCCCGGAGACCTGGGTCTCCGGAAGGTGCCCCGCCCCGGCCGCCCGGCCGCGGGCGTGATCGCGGTACGGACCCGGCGTGCGCACCCGAGCGACTGAGATGGAGGGACGCCCATGGCCGTCGACTACGCGGTGATCGTGGTCTATCTGGCCGGCATGCTCGCCATGGGCTGGTGGGGCATGCGCCGCGCCAAGTCCAAAGCCGAGTTCCTGGTGGCCGGACGCAGGCTCGGACCCTCGATGTACTCCGGCACGATGGCCGCCATCGTCCTCGGCGGCGCTTCCACCATCGGCGGTGTCGGTCTGGGCTACCAGTACGGCCTCTCCGGGGCGTGGATGGTCGTCACCATCGGCCTCGGCCTGCTGGCCCTCTCCGTCTTCTTCTCCGCGCGGATCGCCCGGCTGAAGGTCTACACCGTCTCCGAGATGCTCGACCTCCGCTACGGCGGACGGGCCGGGCTCATCTCCGGCGTGGTCATGTGGGCGTACACCCTCATGCTCGCCGTCACCTCGACCATCGCCTACGCCACGATCTTCGACGTCATCTTCGACCTCAACCGGACCATCGCCATCATCCTCGGCGGTGCGATCGTCGTCGCGTACTCGACGCTTGGCGGCATGTGGTCGATCACGATCACGGACATGGTCCAGTTCGTCGTCAAGACGATCGGCGTGCTCCTCCTGCTGCTGCCCATCGCGGTCGTCAAGGCCGGTGGCTTCAGCGGGATGAAGGCCGAGCTGCCCACCGAGTACTTCGACCCGCTCGGCATCGGCGGCGAAACGATCTTCACCTATGTGCTGATCTACACCTTCGGCATGCTGATCGGCCAGGACATCTGGCAGCGCGTGTTCACCGCGCGCAGCGACCGTACGGCCCGCTGGGGCGGCACCGTCGCCGGTACCTACTGCCTCGTCTACGCCGTCGCCGGAGCCGTCATCGGCACCGCGGCGAAGGTGATGTACCCGAAGCTGCCGAGCGCCGACTCCGCTTTCGCCACGATCGTCAAGGACGAGCTGCCGGTCGGTGTACGCGGGCTCGTGCTGGCCGCCGCCCTCGCCGCCGTGATGTCCACCTCCTCCGGCGCGCTGATCGCCTGCGCCACCGTCGCCAACAACGACATCTGGTCCCGGCTGCGCGGCGCGATCGGCCGGGGGGCGGGGGCCCCGGACGGCGCGACGGCGGCAGGAGCCGACGGGGCCGGTGGCGCCGACGGTGGCGACGGCGGGCACGACGAGGTGCGGGGCAACCGCGTGTTCATCCTCATCATGGGCATCGCCGTCATCCTCATCGCCATCGCCCTCAACGACGTCGTCGAAGCGCTCACCGTCGCGTACAACCTCCTCGTCGCCGGTCTTCTGGTGCCGATCCTCGGCGGACTGCTCTGGCGCCGGGGTACGGCGGCCGGCGCCCTGGCCGCGGTCGGCGTCGGAGGGGTCGCGGTCGTCGTCCTGATGGGGGTGTACGGCATCCTTGCCAATGAACCCGTCTACTACGGTCTGCTCCTCTCGCTCGCCGTGTACGTCGTCGTCTCGCTGGCCACCAAGCCCACCGACCCCGCCGTGCTGAGCGCCTGGCGCGAACGACTGGCCGGACGCGACGGGATCGACGGAGGCGACGGGGACGCCCCCGCGGCCGGTACCTCCCCGCAGGAGCCGGCCACCGTGTAGACCACCCGCGCCGGTACACCCCGCCCGTGCCCCCGCCGCCGACCGCCCCCTCGGTCCGTGCGGGCGGGGGCCCGGGCACGACCGGCCGACACCCGGCCGCCACCGGTCCCAGTCCCACCGGTGGCGGCCACCGACCCACCCGCACGAGCGCCCCACCCGCTCACCGCACCACCGCTTCACCCACCCGCTCACCGCCACACCCGCCTCATGCGGAGGTCCCCCGAGACACCGCAGCCCGACCCCATCCGTGCCCCCACCCCGCACCACCCCGAACGACCCGAAAGAAGGCGCTCCATGAGCAGCAGCGAAACGCCCCGCGGCCCCATCGACTCCTCCCGTGTGCCCCGGTACGCCGGTCCCGCGACGTTCGCCCGGCTGCCCCGGCTCGACGAGGTCGGCACCACCGACGTCGCCGTCGTCGGCGTGCCCTTCGACACCGGCGTCTCCTACCGTCCCGGCGCCCGCTTCGGCGGCAACGCGATCCGCGAGGCCTCGCGCCTCCTGCGCCCCTACAACCCGGCCCAGGACGCCTCGCCGTTCGCGCTCGCCCAGGTCGCCGACGCCGGTGACATCGCCGCCAACCCGTTCAACATCAACGAGGCCGTCGAGACGATCGAGGCCGCGGCCGACGACCTGCTCTCCACCGGCGCCCGGCTGATGACCCTTGGCGGCGACCACACCATCGCCCTGCCGCTGCTGCGTTCCGTCGCCAAGAAGCACGGACCGGTCGCCCTTCTCCACTTCGACGCCCACCTGGACACCTGGGACACCTACTTCGGCGCCGAGTACACCCACGGCACGCCGTTCCGCCGGGCCGTCGAGGAAGGCATCCTCGACACCTCCGCCCTCTCCCACGTCGGCACCCGCGGCCCGCTCTACGGCAAGCAGGACCTCACCGACGACGCCAAGCTGGGCTTCGGCATCGTCACCTCCGCCGACGTGATGCGGCGCGGCGTCGACGAGATCACCGATCAGCTCCGCCAGCGCATCGGCGACCGGCCGCTCTACATCTCCATCGACATCGACGTGCTCGACCCGGCCCACGCGCCCGGCACCGGCACCCCCGAGGCCGGCGGCCTCACCTCCCGCGAGCTCCTCGAAATCGTGCGCGGCCTCTCCTCCTGCCACCTCGTCTCCGCCGACCTGGTCGAGGTGGCTCCGGCGTACGACCACGCGGAGATCACCGCCGTCGCCGCCTCGCACACCGCCTACGAGCTCACGACGATCATGTCCCGCCAGATCGCCGAGGCGCGCACGAAGTGAGCCACGACCACGACGACCGGCCCCGCCTCACCGAGGCCCAGGCCGAAGCCGCACTCAACCCGCCGCCCGGCCGCAACGGCGGTGACCTCGTCGTCGAGTCCCTCCAGGGCCTCGGCGCGACCACCGTCTTCGGCCTGCCCGGCCAGCACGCGCTCGGCATGTTCGACGCCCTGCGCCGCTCCTCCCTCTCGTACGTCGGACTCCGCGTCGAGAACAACGCGGGCTTCGCGGCCGACGCCTACGGCCGCATCACCGGAGAGGTCGCCCCGCTGCTCCTCTCCACCGGCCCCGGCGCGCTGACCTCGCTCGCCGCCCTCCAGGAGGCGGCGGCGGCCTCCGCTCCCGTGCTCGCGATCTCCAGCCAGATCCCGACCGCCGGCCTCGGCGGCGGCCGCCACGGCTACCTGCACGAACTGCGCGACCAGAAGGCCTCCTTCCGTGACGTGGTGAAGTCCGTCCACACCGTGCGGACCGCCTCACAGATCCCCTCCGCCATCGCCGCCGCCTGGGAGTCCGCCCTCACCGCCCCGCACGGGCCGGTCTGGATCGAGATCCCGCAGGACGTGCTGCTCGCCGAGACCACGCTGCCGCCGGTCTCCGCGATGGACGCCACCCCGCGCGAGCTCTACCCGCGCCCCGAGCTCACCCTCGCCGCCGCCCGGCTGCTCTCCCGCGCCGAACGCCCCGCGATCATCGCGGGCGGCGGTGTGGTCCGCTCCGACGCGAGCGGCAAGCTGCTCGCCCTCGCCGAGAAGCTGGACGCCCCGGTCGTCACCACCTTCGGCGGCAAGGGCGCCTTCCCCTGGGAGCACCCCCTTTCGCTCCAGTCCTGGCTGGAGGACCGGCACACCACCGACTTCCTGGAGTCCGCCGACGTCCTCCTCGTCATCGGCTCCGGGCTCGGCGAACTCTCCTCGAACTACCACACCTTCAGCCCCCGGGGCCGGGTCATCCAGATCGAGGCGGACGCCGGGAAGCTGGAGTCCAACCACCCCGCCCTCGGCATCCACTCCGACGCCCGCGAAGCCCTCGCCGACCTCCTGGAAGCGGTCGAGACCCGCGAGGACCCCACCGCCCCGACGCGCGTCCGGACCCTGCTGGAGCAGGTCCGGGACCGCATCGACGCCCAGGACCTCACCCTGGAGCAGCGCGTCCTCGCCTCCGTCCGCGAGGCGCTCCCGGACACCGCGCCCAGCTTCTGGGACATGACGATCCTGGCCTATTGGGCCTGGTCCGCCTTCGACTCTCGCCACCCCAACACCATGCACTCCGCCCAAGGCGCCGGCGGTCTCGGCTACGCCTTCCCGGCGGCGCTCGGAGCGGCTGCCGCCGACCCGGGGCGGCCGGTGCTCGCCGTCTCCGGCGACGGCGGCTCGATGTACTCCATCGCCGAGCTCGCCACCGCCCGCCAGTACGACCTCCCGGTCACCTGGCTGATCGTCGACGACGGCGGCTACGGCATCCTGCGCGAGTACATGACGGGCGCATTCGGCGAGGCCACCGCCACCGAGCTGGCCCGGCCGGACTTCGTCGCCCTCGCCGAGTCCTTCGGCGTCCCGGCCGTCCGCACCACACCGGACGACCTCGCCGCCGACCTGGCGAAGGCGCTCGCCGCGCCCGGCCCGTCCGTGGTCGTGCTCCCGGCGCTGCTCAAGATGTTCGCCCCGACGCATCTGTAGCCGCGCCCGCGGACGCACCGGAGCAGCGATGATCCGGGAGGCAGGGCCGGTGTGTGCTGGTCTCAGCGCACACCGGCCTTCTTCTCGATGAGGGCTATCTGGTCCTCGCGCCCCCGCAGGAATTCCGCCTGTCCCTTCGTGTCGAGACTTCCGGGGAATTCCCTCGCCACCGGCATCGCGTCCGGCAGCATCCCGAACACCGTGTCGACCGATTCGACCGGATGCTTGCGCCGCGCGTCCATGTAGTACTTTCCTGCGAGGGCAAGCGCCTCCCGGAGATGGCCCAGAGGCTTCTCGGCGGTCCTGACGCGGTGCCCGTCCTCGCCGAGCCGCACTCCGCCGCCCGGGCTCAGGCGTTGCAGCACTTCGAGCACCGCGTACACGCGGCCGCTGCGGTACGCGTCCGTCCTCGTCATGTCGTCGGTCATGGAACGTCCCCCGTCCCTCCGGCCGGAGTGCCCAGCCCTTCGGGAGACCCGAATGCGCCGAAGACTCCGACATCCCTGACGTCCTGGCTCCACCCCTCCGGCGGAGCCCGTCGCCGTCTTGGTCACCCAGCGTAGTCGTGGTCGAACGTGCGTAGGGGGTTCGGCGGCCGACTTCAGTCGATCGGGTGATGTACCGCAGGACCATTGACCGACGTTTGTTGCAGCGGGATGAAATCCGCAGCCCAGGGCGTTGGTGCGTTGCGGAAGATCAGAGGGAGTGACGTCACGCGACAGCACGTTCGCAGGCGGCAGCAGGGCGATCGGGAGGCATCGGTGGCGGGCGCGGAACAACGGGGCAGTGGCGAACAATCATCCGGGGGACAGGACACCGGACGACCCGGGGTCACCGGCCAGGAGACCACCGGCCGGTCGACCCCGGGCCAGGAGACCTCCGGCCAGAACACCACCGGCCGGTCGACCCCGGGCCAGAACACCTCCGGCCAGAACACCACCGGCCGGAAGACCGGCCGCGAGACCGACGCCCGGAAGACCCCCGGCCACGGGGCCCCCGCCCCCCAGGGCTGGGCCCGCCGCCTGACCGGATACGCGTGGCGGTACCGCCGTGACGTGATCCTGGCGCTCGGCGCCTCCCTCGCCGGGATGGCCGTGATGGCCCTCGTGCCGCTGATCACCAAGGTGATCATCGACGACGTCGTCACCGCGCACACCCGCTCGCTCGCCGTCTGGACCGGCCTGCTGATAGGAGCGGCGGTCGTCATCTACGCCACCGCCTTCGTCCGCCGCTACTACGGCGGACGGCTCGCGCTCGACGTGCAGCACGACCTCCGTACCGAGATGTACGCGACGATCACCAAGCTCGACGGCAGACGCCAGGACGAGCTCTCCACCGGCCAGGTCGTCGGCCGCGCCACCAGCGACCTCCAGCTCATCCAGAGCCTGCTGTTCATGCTCCCGATGACC
The DNA here is from genome assembly GCF_036188265.1 of Streptomyces sp. NBC_00247. Classification (NCBI taxonomy): domain Bacteria; kingdom Bacillati; phylum Actinomycetota; class Actinomycetes; order Kitasatosporales; family Streptomycetaceae; genus Streptomyces; species Streptomyces sp. NBC_00247. The sequence goes on from NZ_CP108093.1 coordinate 4,652,577, forward strand.
ATCGGGAACATCCTGCTCTTCCTCGTCTCCCTGGTGATCATGGCGTGGCTCTCGCCGCTGCTGACCCTGGTCGCCGTCGCCGTCGCACCCGCCATCTGGTTCATCGCCCGCCGCTCCCGGGCCCGCCTCTTCCCGGCCACCTGGTACGCCCAGAGCCAGGCCGCCGCCGTAGCCGGAGTGGTCGACGGGGCCGTCTCCGGCGTCCGGGTCGTCAAGGGGTTCGGCCAGGAGGGGCAGGAGACCGGGAAGCTCCGCGAGGTCGGCCGGCGGCTGTTCGCGGGCCGGATGCGCACCATCCGGCTGAACGCCCGCTACACCCCCGCCCTCCAGGCCGTGCCCGCGCTCGGGCAGGTCGCGATGCTGGCGCTCGGCGGCTGGCTGGCGACCCGGGGCGAGATCACCCTCGGCACGTTCGTCGCGTTCTCCTCGTACCTCGCCCAGCTCGTCGGCCCGGTCCGGATGCTCGCCGTGGTCCTCACCGTGGGCCAGCAGGCCCGCGCCGGTGTGGACCGGGTGCTGGAGCTGATCGACACCGAGCCGACGTTCGCCGACGGCACCGAGGAGCTGCCGGCCGACGCCCCGGCCGGTGTCGAGTTCGACGACGTGAGCTTCGGCTACGGCACGCCCCCGGGCGCCCCCGCGGCGGACCCCGGCCTCGGCGCGGACACCGCGCACACCGCCCACGTGGAGGACGGCGAGGAGACCCACTACCGCCCCGTCCTGCAGGGCTTCTCCCTCTCCATCGCCCCCGGTGAGACCGTCGCCCTGGTCGGCGCCTCCGGAAGCGGCAAGTCCACCGTCTCCCTGCTGCTGCCGCGCTTCTACGACGTGACGCACGGCGCCGTCCTCGTCGGCGGCCACGACGTCCGCGAGCTGACCCTCGACTCCCTGCGCGCCGCCATCGGGCTCGTCCCCGAGGACAGCTTCCTCTTCTCCGAGAGCGTCGGCGCCAACATCGCCTACGGCCGCCCCGACGCCACCCAGGAGCAGATCGAGGCCGCCGCCCGCGCCGCGCAGGCCGACCGTTTCATCGCCGAGCTGCCGAACGGCTACGACACCAAGGTCGGCGAGCACGGCCTCACCCTCTCCGGCGGGCAGCGCCAGCGCGTCGCCCTGGCCCGCGCGATCCTCACCGACCCCCGGCTGCTCGTCCTGGACGACGCCACCTCGGCCGTCGACGCCCGCGTGGAGCACGAGATCCACGAGACCCTGCGGCAGGTGATGGCGGGCCGCACCACCCTGCTCATCGCCCACCGCCGCTCCACCCTCGGCCTCGCCGACCGCATCGCCGTCCTGGACGACGGGCGGCTCTCCGACGTCGGCACCCACGAGGAGCTGGAGCGGCGCTCCGCGCTCTACCGCCGGCTGCTCACCGACCCCGACGAGCTGGGCGGCACCTCGCCCGGCCACCAGCCGCCGCGCGTCCCGCCCCTGGAGGACGACCGCACGCTCCAGGAGGAGATGGAGGCGGAGTTCGACGCCGAACGCGGCATCACCCCGGCCCTCTGGATCCGCAAGGAGCAGGAGCGCGACCGGGCCACCGCGGGGATGCCCGCCACACCGGAGCTGCTCGCCCAGGTGGAGGCGCTGCCGCCCGCCACCGACGTCCCGGACATCGACGAGGACCGGGCCGTCCGCCCGGAGGACTCGTACGGCCTGCGCAGACTGCTGCGCGGCTTCGGGGCGGTGCTGCTCGTCAGCCTCGCGCTGGTGGCCGTGGACGCCGGGATGGGGCTGCTGCTGCCGGTGCTGATCCGCCACGGCATCGACTCGGGCGTCACGCAGATGTCCACCGGCGCGATCTGGACGGCCTCGCTCCTCGCGCTGGCCGCCGTCGTCGTGCAGTGGGCGGCGCAGATCGGGGAGACCCGCAAGACCGGCCGTACCGGTGAGCGGGTGCTGTACTCGCTGCGGCTCAAGATCTTCTCGCAGCTCCAGCGGCTCGGCCTCGACTACTACGAGCGTGAGCTGACCGGCCGGATCATGACCAGGATGACGACGGACGTGGACGCCCTGTCCTCGTTCCTGCAGACCGGTCTGGTCACGGCGTTCGTCTCGGCCGTCACCTTCTTCGGGATCATGGCGGTCCTGCTGGTCCTGGACCTGCAACTGGCCCTCGTCGTCTTCGCCACCCTGCCGTTCCTGATCGCCGGGACCGTCGTGTTCCGACGCAAGAGCGTGGCCGCGTACCAGCTGGCCCGTGAGCGCATCGGCGCGGTCAACGCCGACCTCCAGGAGTCCGTCTCCGGGCTGCGGATCGTGCAGGCGTTCAACCGCGAGCGGGACGGCGCGGCGCGGTTCGCGGAGCGCAGCACCAGCTACCGGCAGGCGCGGGTCCGCGGCCAGTGGCTGATCTCGGTGTACTTCCCGTTCGTCCAGCTGCTCTCCTCCGTCGCCTCGGCCGCCGTGCTGATCGTCGGAGCGGGCCGGGTCGACGACGGGACGCTGATGGTGGGCGCGCTCGTCGCCTATCTGCTCTACATCGACCTGTTCTTCGCCCCCGTGCAGCAGCTCTCCCAGGTCTTCGACGGCTACCAGCAGGCGACCGTCTCGCTCGGCCGCATCCAGGAGCTGCTGCGGGAGCCCACCTCGACCGCCGATCCCGACGAGCCGGTGGAGCTGACCGAGCTGCGGGGCGACATCGCGTTCGAGGACGTGTCCTTCGCGTACGGGGGCGAGGAGGAGGCCCTCACCGGCATCGACCTGCGCATTCCGGCCGGGCAGACCGTGGCGTTCGTCGGTGAGACGGGTGCGGGCAAGTCCACGCTGGTCAAGCTGGTCGCCCGGTTCTACGACCCGACGTCCGGCCGGGTCACCGCGGACGGGACCGATCTGCGGCAGCTCGACATGACGGAGTACCGGCACCACCTCGGGGTCGTCCCGCAGGAGTCGTACCTCTTCCCCGGCACGGTCCGCGACGCCATCGCGTACGGCATCCCGGACGCCTCCGACGCACGGGTGGAGGCGGCGGCCCGGGCGGTCGGCGCGCACGACATGATCGCGACGCTGGACGGCGGCTACCTCCACGAGGTCGCGGAGCGTGGCCGCAACCTCTCCGCAGGACAGCGCCAGCTGATCGCGCTGGCCCGTGCCGAGCTGGTCGATCCCGACGTGCTGCTGCTCGACGAGGCCACCGCCTCCCTGGACCTGGCCAGCGAGGCCCTGGTGAACCAGGCGACCGACCGGCTCACCGGCCGCCGCACCACGCTGGTGGTCGCCCACCGGCTGACCACGGCGGCGCGCGCGGACCGGGTCGTGGTGATGGAGCACGGCCGGGTGGTGGAGGACGGTACGCACGACGAACTCCTCGCCCTCCAGGGCCGGTACGCCCGGCTGTGGCGCACCTTCATAGGGGAGGACGAGCCCGCCGCCGTCTGAGCGGCACCCCGACACGCCCTGGCCGCGCCGCGCCGGGGCAACTGGGTCTGGCGTGGTGCGTGTTGCTCCCGCTAGGTTCACGGCCAACGTCGTGAACCCAGGGGAGTGCGTATGCGCAAGACGCTCAGAGGTGTTCTGTCGCTCGCGTTGCTGATCGGCACGGTCGGTGCGACAGGCGCCTCGGCCGGAGCGGCCACCGCCGCGCAGCCGGCCGCGGAGCGGACGGGGACCGCCGCGACCGCCGACAGCGCGGACATCAGGGACCGCATCCTCGCCATACCGGGCATGAGCCTGATCGAGGAGAAGCCGGTCACCGGCTACCGCTACTTCGTCCTCGGCTACACGCAGCCGATCGACCACCGCCACCCGTCCAAGGGCACGTTCCAGCAGCGGATCACCCTGCTGCACAAGGACACCTCGCGGCCCACGGTCTTCTTCACCAGCGGGTACAACGTCTCCACCTCGGCGAGCCGCAGCGAGCCCACCCGGATCGTGGACGGCAACCAGGTCTCCCTGGAGTACCGGTTCTTCACGCCCTCGCGCCCCCAGCCCGCCGACTGGTCCAAGCTCGACATCTGGCAGGCGGCCAGTGACCAGCACCGGGTGTACACCGCGCTGAAGAAGATCTACAGCCAGAACTGGCTGGCCACCGGCGGCTCCAAGGGCGGCATGACCGCGACCTACTACGAGCGCTACTACCCGAAGGACATGGACGGCGTCGTCGCCTACGTCGCACCGAACGACGTGGTGAACGACGAGGACTCCGCGTACGACCGCTTCTTCGGATCGGTCGGCACGAAGGAGTGCCGCGACAAGCTGAGCGGCGTCCAGCGCGAGGCCCTGATCCGGCGTGCGCCCCTGGAGGAGAAGTACGCGGCGTACGCGGCGGAGAACGGCTACACCTTCACCACCGTGGGCACCCTCGACAGGGCGTACGAGGCCGTCGTCATGGACTACGTCTGGGCGTTCTGGCAGTACAGCAAGGTCGCCGACTGCGCGACCCTGCCGGCCGACGCCACGACCGCCACCGACCAGGAGATCTGGGACTCGGTCGACGCCATCTCGGGCTTCTCCGCCTACGCCGACCAGGGACTGGAGACGTACACGCCGTACTACTACCAGGCCGGTACCCAGCTCGGTTCGCCCGACATCGCCCAGCCGTGGCTCGGCATGCTGAGCCGGTACGGCTACCAGCCGCCGCGCAACTTCGTGCCGCGCTCCATCCCCATGACCTTCCAGAAGGGCGTCATGCGGGACGTGGACTCCTGGGTCACCCACCACGCCACCCGGATGATGTACGTCTACGGGCAGAACGACCCGTGGGGCGCCGAGCGGTTCGCCCCCGGCAAGGGCTCCCGCGACTCCTACGTCTACACCCAGCCCGGCGGCAACCACGGCTCGAACGTGGCGGGCCTGGTGGCCGACGAGAGCGCGGCGGCCACCGCGACCATCCTGCGGTGGGCGGGCGTCACCCCCGCCGCCGTCGCCGCCGACCCCGCGAAGGCGGCCCCGCTGGCGACGTACGACACCCGCCTCGACAAGCAGGACGAGCAGCTGAACCGCCGGCACACCCGGCGTCCCTGACCCGCACCACGCACAGCGCCCGGCGCGCGCCCGCTTCCACAGCGGGCGCGCGCCGGGCGCGTTTCGGGGCAGGGCCCGACCGGTGCTCAGTACTCCAGGCCGTGGCCCACCGGGTACAGCACCTGTGACGGGTCGTCCGCGCGCTGCACCGGGACGGGCAGCCGCCCGCCCGGTTCGGCGTGGCCCGCGATCACCCGTGCGGCGGCGCGCAGTTCGACGTCGGTCCAGGAGTACGACGCGAGGCTCGCCGCGTACCCCGTACCCGCCAGCTGCGCGATGTCGTACGGGTTGCGGATCGCGACCGTGACGACCGGGACCCCCGTCGCGGCCAGTGCGCTCACCAGGGTGCGCTGCGAGCTGGTCGCCGTCACGTTGTACGTGCCGACCACGACCGCGTCCTTGCCCGCCGCTGCCGCCACCGCCTCGGCGATCTTCGCGGCGGTCGGCGCCGTCCCGGTGGACAGGGCCCTCGCCGTGTGGCCGAGCGCGGTGAACTCCGCGGCCAGCGTGGTGGTCGGCGGACCGGTCGTACCGGACGGGGATGCCGGGTCCGCGCCCACCACCAGGATGTTCCGGTGGCTGCGCCGGGAGAGCGGCAGCAGACCGGTGGGGTCGGCCAGCAGCGTGGTGGTGTGCTCGGCGATCCGGTCGGCGGCGGCCAGGTGCGCCCGGGTACCGACGACCTTGTCCACCTGCGAGTCCTTGACGAACGGGTCCTGGAAGAGCCCGAGCTTCGCCTTCAGCCGCAAGATCCGCAGAACCGATTCGTCAATGCGGGCCTCGGTGAGTTCGCCGCTCCGTACGGCGTTCACCACCGCGTTCCACGCGACGTCCAGACCCGGCGGGTTGAGCAGCTGGTCGACGCCCGCCTCCAGCGCCAGGACCGGCACGCGCGCGTCGCCGTACTTGGTGCGCACGCCCTCCATGCCGAGGGCGTCCGTCACCACCACTCCGTCGTAACCGAGTTCCTCGCGCAGGATGCCCGTCAGGATCGGCCGGGACAGGGTGGCCGGGTCCTCGGACGGGTCGAGCGCGGGGACCACGATGTGCGCGGTCATGATCGAGTCGATGCCCGCCGCGACGGCCGCCCGGAACGGCGGCGCGTCCAGCTCGGCCCACTGCTCGCGGGTGTGGGTGATGACCGGCAGCCCGGTGTGGCTGTCGGTGCTGGTGTCGCCGTGCCCGGGGAAGTGCTTGGCCGTCGAGGCGATCCCGGCGCCCTGGTACCCCTTCACCTGCGCGGCGACCATCCCCGCCACGGACTCCGGGTCGGCGCCGAAGGAGCGTACGCCGATGACGGGGTTGGCCGGATTGACGTTGACGTCGGCGTCGGGTGCGTAGTTCTGGTTGATGCCGAGGGCGGCCAGCTCGGTGCCCGCGATCCGGGCGGCCCGGCGGGCGTCGGCGCGCGAACCGCCCGCCCCCAGCGCCATCGCGCCCGGCAGCAGGGTGGCCGGTTCGCCGACCCGGCAGACGATGCCGTGCTCCTGGTCGGTGGAGACCAGCAGCGGCACCTTCGACGGACCGGCGAGCGCGGCCCGCTGGATGCCGTTGGAGAGCGCCGCGATCTGGTGCGGGTCACGGGTGTTGTGCGCCCACGTGAAGTAGATGATCCCGCCGACGTGGTACTTCGCGATCATCTCGGCGGCCGTACGGACCCCGATCTCGGCGAGGTTGGCGTCGATGTCCGCCTGGTCCGGCTCGGTGGCGGAGTGGCCGTACACCCGCATCACGAAGAGCTGGCCGACCTTCTCCTCAAGGCTCATCCCGGCGATCATCCGCCGGAGTCGGTCCACGGGGACGTGGCGGGGATCCGCCCGGTCCGTCCGGTCCGCCGCGGCGGCCGGAATCGCGACGGCGCCGGTGGCCGCCGCCGCCGCGCCGGCCGCTGCCGCGGCGAGGAGGGTGCGTCTGGAGGTGCGGTGGTGCACGTGAGCCCCTTCCGGTACTGAAAGAAACTTCCAAGAAGGTACGGATATATGGAAAGTAACTTCCGGTCAAGGGTCCTCGCCCGGCCGCACTGTCACCGCACCGGACGATTGCGGGCAAATGAACGCAGGAGCCCGCCGCGCGCCTCCGTCAGGTCAACCCGATCGTCCGCCCGCGCGCCAGCAGCGCCGCCACCGCCGCCGTGATCGCCGGACGGCGGGCCGCCCCCGTCCGCCAGAGCGCGTACAGCCTGCGCACCGGTACGGGATCGAGCCGCACCGCCACCACGTCCTCCGGCAGCGGTCCCCGCCCCAGGCGCGGGATCATCGCGACCCCCAGCCCGGCGGCGACGAGGGCCAGCTGCGTATGGTTCTCCTCCGCCCGGTGCCGGATGTCGGGCTCGTACCCCGCCGCCCGCAGTGTGCGCAGGAGCCAGTCGTGGCAGACCGTGCCGGGCGGCTGGCAGATCCACCGCTCCCGCGCCAGCTCCTCGCGGAGCACCGCGTCCCGCCCCGCCAGCGCGTGACCCCGGGGTACCAGCAGATCGCACCGGTCGTCACCGATCACCGCCTGCTCCAGCCCTTCCGGCGCCGGCAGCGGCGCGATGTCCCAGTCGTGCGCGACGGCCAGATCGATCACGCCCTTGGCCACCAGGTCCACCGACAGATGCGGGTCCACCTCCGTCAACCGGGCCTCCATCGTGGGGTGGTCCCGCTCCAGGGCGGCCAGCACGCCCGGCAGCAGCCCGCGCGCGGCGGAGGCGAACGCGCCGATCGACAGCTGACCCGTCGCCAGCCCCCGGCGCTCCTCCAGCGTCGTCTGCGTCCGCTCCATGAGTGCCATCAACTCCTGCGCGGCGGACGCGAGATGGAGTGCCTCCTCGGTCAGTGCGACACCGCGTCCGCGCCGCTCCAGCAGGGTCGTGCGGGTCTCCCGCTCCAGCTTGGTGATCTGCTGGGAGATCGCGGACGGGGTGTAACCGAGCGCCGAGGCGGCACCCGCGACCGAACCGTGCACCGAGACGGCGTGCAGCGCGCGCAGCCGGGCGAGATCGAGCATCGTGGCCTCCGGAAGTCGACGACTCTTCAGCAACGCTCACGTTCACCATGAAGAAAGCGGTGCTGGTGCTTAACAGTACGGGCGGACGATGCTCCTCCCATGCGTCCCTCCCACATCGCCCTGGCCGTCCTCGTGACCGCCCTCTGGGGTGTGAACTTCGTCGTCGTCGAGCTGGGGCTCGACCACTTCCCGCCCCTCCTCTTCTCCGCGCTGCGCTTCCTGGTCGCCGCGCTGCCCGCCGTCTTCTTCGTGGGACCCCCCAAGGTCGCCCGGAAGTGGATCGTGGGCGTCGGTCTCGCGCTCGGGGTCGCCAAGTTCGGCCTGCTCTTCGTCGGCATGGACCAGGGAATGGGCGCCGGGCTCTCCTCGCTCGTCCTCCAGGTCCAGGCGGTCTTCACCGCGCTCTTCGCCGCGGTCGCCCTCGGGGAGCGTCCGGGCAGGGTCCGACTGGCCGGGATGGGGGTGGCGCTCGCCGGGATCGCGGTCGCCGCCGTCGACGAAGGGGCGAGCGGCCCGGTGCTCGCGTTCGCGCTGGTCGTCGCGGCGGCGGCGTTCTGGGGCGTGTCGAACGTACTCACCCGCAAGGCCGCCCCGCCGGACTCCCTCAACTTCATGGTGTGGGTCTCGACCGTGCCCGTCCTGCCCCTGCTCGGCCTCTCCCTGCTCTTCGAGGGGTGGGACCGGGACACGGACGCGCTCGCCGCGATGGACTGGACCGGCGCGGGCGTACTCGTCTACGTCGCCTGGATCTCCACCGTCTTCGGCTTCGGCGCCTGGGGATTCCTGCTCCGCCACCACCCGGCGTCCACGGTCGCGCCGTTCACCCTGCTCGTGCCGGTCTTCGGGATGTCCTCGGCGGCGCTGCTGCTGGACGAGTCGGTGAGCCCGCTGCGGTGGTGCGCGGCGGCCCTGCTGGTCGGCGGGGTGGCCGTGACCTCCCTCGGAGGGCGGTGGCGCGAGCCGGTGCTCGCCGCCGCGCCGGAGGCGCGCGGGGCGCGGGCCTGAGAGCGGCCCGCGCCCGCACGGTCAGGGGGTCACTGCTTCGGCGCGCCCACCCGCAGCAGGAACTCCCGCCCGGCGGACAGCAGTCCGGGCAGCTCCGGGATCTCCGGGTACCAGCGCTTCTCGTACTCCCAGCAGACCCAGGTGTCCGGGTCCAGCGTGTCCAGGCACTCCGTCAGCGGCAGCACGCCCTCGCCGAGCGCCAGCGGTGTGGTGTCCTTCGCCGAGGCGATGTCCTTGACCTGTACGTAGCCGAGGTGCGGGGCCAGGACCAGGTGGCTGTCGACCGGGCTCTCGCCCGACAGCCAGGTGTGCATGACGTCCCAGATCACGCCGACCCGGGCGTGCCCGACCGTCCCGGCCACGCGGGCCGCGTCGGCGCCCGCCCGGTGCGAGTCGTGGGTCTCCAGCAAGATGGTCACCCCCCGGTCCTCGGCGTCCGGCGCGGCGGCCCCGAGCCGGCGGGCCGCCGTCGCGTCGGCGGTCTCCGGGTCCTGGTCGCCGCCACCGGGGAACACCCGGACGTACGGCGCCCCGAGGTCGTGGGCGAGCGCCACCAGCTCGGCGAGCTGCGCCACGACCGCCTCGTCGTCGCCCTCGGCCGCGACCCGGACGTACCCGGCGACCGTGAGGATCTCCACACCGGCCTTCTCGAACTCCGCGACCACCTGAGCACGTTCGAGGGGCGAGAGCCCCGGGTTCACCGGCTCCTCGGGGTGGGCGCGCAGCTCCACCCCCTGGTAGCCGTGCTCGACGGCGAGCCGTACGACCTCGTCGATGGGCGTCCCCGGCACTCCGAGGGTCGAGAAAGCGAGCTTCACGTGGGTGTTCCTTCCGTCGGTCGGTCTTCGTACCGTCGTGCCCGTCGGCTCCCGCCAGGGCTTCCCGGGCGGTACGCCTACCCCTGCCCGCCGCCCGGTATCCGATGCGTCGACCACCGTACAGACAGCGCTTTCTACAGGGTGGTGGCGCCCTCAGGCCGGCCGGTCCCCGCGCGGCGGCGCCGTCGACCCGCGCACCATCAGCTCGGCGCGAATCGTCGCGATGCCGCCGGGCGGCGGGGTCTCCGTGCCCATGGCGAGGCGTCCCGCCCGCGCCCCCGCCTCGTACAGCGGCAGCCGGACCGTGGTGAGGGCCGGGACGGTGTCCACCGAGAACGGCAGGTCGTCGAAGCCGGCCACCGAGACGTCCTCGGGGATGCGCAGCCCTTGTTCGCGCACGGCCGCGCTCGCGCCCAGGGCCACCGAGTCGTTGGCGCCGACGATGGCGGTCACCCCCGGTTCGCGGCGCAGGAGTTCGAGGGTGGCCTCGTAGCCGGAGCGGCGGTCGTAGGGGCCGTGGACGGTCAGCCGGTCGTTCTCGGGGGAAGCGGCCGAGCCGGTCAGCCCCGCCGCCCGCATCGCCGCGCGGTGGCCCTCCAGGCGGTGGCGGGTGGTGGTGCGTTCCTGGGGGCCCGCGACGTAACCGATCCGGCGGTGGCCCAGTGAGATCAGGTGCTCGGTCAGGCGTCGGCCGCCGCCCCGGTTGTCGAAGGTGAGGGCGGCCGCCACCGCGTCGTTCTCGGGCAGCGGGGGCCGCCCGCAGAACACGATGCGGGTGCCCGCGTCGGCGAGCCGCCCCAGCTTCGCGGCCATCGCCGCCTGGTGCGCCGGGTCCTCCAGCGCGCCGCCGGTGAGGACGACGGCCGCCGCGCGCTGGCGCTGGAGGAGGGTGAGGTAGGTGAGTTCGCGCTCGGGGGAGCCGCCGGTGTTGCAGACGACTGCCAGCTTCTCGCCGCCCGCTCGGGCGGTGCCGTCGCCGGGGACGCCGATCTCCGACTGAGCGGCGCCCGCCATGATGCCGAAGAACGGGTCCGCGATGTCGTTGACGAGGATGCCGACCAGGTCGGAGGTGGCGGCGGCGAGGGAGCTGGCCGGTCCGTTGAGCACGTAGTCCAGGTCGTCCACGGCGCGCAGCACGCGTTCGCGCGTCGTGGCGGCGACGGGGTAATTGCCGTTGAGGACGCGGGAGACGGTGGCCGGGGACACCCGGGCGCGTGCCGCGACGTCCGCCAGGGTGACTGTCATCGTGTCTGTTCTCCTCGGAGTTCGGTCGCGGCGCCCCTCTTGTCCGGGCCGCTGTCGGCAGGCTAGCTTCTTACACGATAGAAAGCGCTTGCTACGGCAGACGGAGGGAACTTTCGTGACTCGCAGGACTGTGCGCATCGCCATGAACGGCGTCACGGGTCGTATGGGATACCGGCAGCACCTGGTGCGCTCGATCCTCGCGATCCGCGAGCAGGGCGGCCTCGACCTCGGCAACGGCGACGTGCTGTGGCCCGAACCCGTCCTCGTCGGGCGCCGCGCCCACGCGCTGGAGGAGCTGGCCGCCCGGCACGGCCTCACCGAGTGGTCGACCGACCTGGACGCCGTCCTCGCGGACGACACCATCGACATCTACTTCGACGCCCAGGTCACCCAGGCGCGCGTCGAGGCGATCAAGAAGGCCGTCGCCGCCGGAAAGCACATCTACACCGAGAAGCCCACCGCCACCGACGTGGAGGGCGCCCTCGACCTCGCCCGCCTCGCCCGTGACGCCGGCATCAAGCACGGCGTGGTCCAGGACAAGATCTTCCTGCCGGGCCTGCTCAAGCTGAAGCGCCTCATCGACGGCGGTTTCTTCGGCGAGATCCTCTCCGTGCGCGGCGAGTTCGGCTACTGGGTCTTCGAGGGCGACTGGCAGGAGGCGCAGCGCCCCTCTTGGAACTACCGCTCCGAGGACGGCGGCGGCATCGTCGTGGACATGTTCCCGCACTGGGAGTACGTCCTCCACGAGCTCTTCGGCAAGGTCACCACCGTGCAGGCACACGTCCAGACGCACGTCCCGCAGCGCTGGGACGAACAGGGCAAGCCCTACGCCGCGACCGCCGACGACGCCGCGTACGGCATCTTCCAGCTGGAGGGCGGCGCCGTCGCCCAGATCAACTCCTCCTGGACCGTGCGCGTCAACCGCGACGAACTGGTCGAGTTCCAGGTCGACGGCACCCACGGTTCCGCCGTCGCGGGCCTGCGCAACTGCCGTGTCCAGCACCGTTCGGCCACCCCGAAGCCGGTGTGGAACCCCGACCTCCCCGTCACCGAGTCCTTCCGGGACCAGTGGCAGGAGGTCCCCGACAACGCCACCTTCGACAACGGTTTCAAGGCGCAGTGGGAGCTGTTCCTGCGCCATGTCGTCCTCGACGAGGCGTACTCCTGGGACCTGATGGCCGGCGCCCGGGGCGTGCAGCTCGCCGAGCTGGGCCTGAAGTCGGCCGCCGAGGGCCGCCGCTTCGACGTGCCGGAGCTGACGCTGTGACGATCCACCTCCCGCACGGGGCGTACGAGCCCCGCACCACCCCCCTGGATCTGGCACCCGGCGGCGCCGCGCTCGCCTCGCGCACGGTCTTCTCCGCCGCCCACGTCGTCGCCGATCCGTACGTCGACGTCAGTCCGGACGGGCCTGCCGCGATCGACTGGGACGCCACCCTCGCTTTCCGCCGCCACCTCTGGTCGCACGGGCTCGGGGTCGCCGAGGCGATGGACACCGCCCAGCGCGGCATGGGCCTGGACTGGGCCGGTGGCGCCGAGCTGATCCGCCGCTCCGCCGCCGAGGCCAAGGCCGTCGGCGGCCGGATCGCCTGCGGGGTCGGCACGGACCAGCTCACCGGCCCGGCGACCCTCGCCGAGGTGCGCGCCGCGTACGAGGAGCAGCTCGCCCTCGTCGAGGAGAGCGGCGCGCAGGCCATCCTGATGGCCTCCCGCGCGCTCGCCGCCGTCGCCGAGGGGCCCGAGGAGTACGCGCAGACGTACGCCCACCTGCTGCGCCAGGCCACCGAGCCGGTCGTCCTGCACTGGCTCGGCCCGATGTTCGACCCGGCCCTGGAGGGGTACTGGGGCTCGTCCGACCTGGACGCGGCCACCGACACCTTCCTCAAGATCATCGCCGAGCACCCCGACAAGGTCGACGGCATCAAGATCTCGTTGCTCGACGCGGCCCGCGAGATCGACGTGCGCCGCCGGCTGCCCGGAGGCGTCCGCTGCTACACCGGCGACGACTTCAACTACCCCGAGCTGATCGCGGGCGACGAACGCGGCTTCAGCCACGCCCTGCTCGGCATCTTCGACCCGCTCGGCCCGCTCGCCGCGCACGCCGTACGGGTCCTGGACACCGGCGACACCCAGGGCTTCCGGGACCTGCTCGACCCCACGGTCGAGCTCTCCCGCCACCTCTTCCAGGCGCCCACCCGCTTCTACAAGACGGGCGTGGTCTTCCTCGCCTGGCTGGCCGGGCACCAGGAGCACTTCACGATGGTCGGCGGCCTCCAGTCGGCCCGTTCGCTGCCGCACCTCGCGAGGGCTTACGAACTCGCCGACCGGCTCGGCCTGTTCCCCGACCCCGAGCTGGCCGAGAGCCGGATGCGGGCGCTGCTGACCGTCCAGGGAGGAACCCGATGACCAACAGCACCGGCGGGGACCTGTCCCGGTTCTCCATCAACCAGGAGACCGTGCGGCAGTGGTCCCTGGAGGAGCTCGTCGAGGGCTGTACGAAGACGGGCGTCGGCCGGGTCGGCCTCTGGCGCGAACCGGTGCAGAAGTACGGCGTCGAGCGCGCCGGGCGGCTCTTCGCCGACGCCGGGCTCACCGTCACCAGCCTCTGCCGGGGCGGCTTCCTCACCGCGCCCGACCCGGAGGCGCGGGCCCGCGCCCTGGACGACAACCGCGCGGCGATCGACGAGGCGGCAGGCGTCCACACCGACACCCTGGTCCTCGTCTCCGGCGGTCTCCCCGAGGGCAGCAAGGACCTCGTCGGTGCCCGCGAACGCATCGCCGACGCCCTCGCCGAGCTGGCCCCCTACGCGGCCGAGCGCGGAATCCGCCTCGCCATCGAGCCGCTGCACCCGATGTTCGCCTCCGACCGGTGCGTGGTCTCGACCCTCTCCCAGGCGCTGGACATCGCCGAACGCTTCCCGGCCGAGCAGGTCGGCGTGGTGGTCGACGCGTACCACGTCTGGTGGGACGACCAGGCGCCCGCGCAGATCGCCCGCGCCGGGGCCGGAGGCCGTATCCACTCCTTCCAGCTCGCCGACTGGATCACCCCGCTCCCCGAGGGCGTCCTGCTGGGCCGCGGGCAGCTCGGCGACGGCAGCGTCGACTTCCGCGCGCTGCGCACGCTGGTCGAGGCGACCGGCTTCGACGGGCCGATCGAGGTGGAGATCTTCAACGAGGGGCTCTGGGCCCGCGACGGCGGTGAGGTCCTCGCCGAGGTGGCGGCCCGCTTCCTGGAGCACGCCTGCTGAGGCGCTCTCCGGGCGTCCCCGGAGCGCGGGAATCCGCCTGCGGAGAGCGCTCTCGGCGATCAAGGTAAAGAAATGGTCAAGGCGTACAACCCTTGGCATCCTTGCCCGGTCACACTCTGCGTCGGGACTTCCGGGGGAGGGGTCCGGGGGGAACGGGAAGGCCCGACGGGGGGAAAGCGAGAGGGGTCCGGCCGCGAGGCCGGGCCCGTTTCGCTTTCCCGGGGCGGAGGCGGGCTCCTGCCCGCCCGGCCCGTCGGCCGCCTCACGCGTTTCACCCTCCGGCGCAGCTGACCAGGGCTCAGTTTTCCCGGCCGCCGATGGCTACGCCCCCGCCCCCATCCCTCGTAAACTCGGACATCCGCCACCGCGTCCGTGCGCGTGCCCGCACCGCGTCCACGACGGGGCCGACCCCGGTCCACCCCTCCGACTCCGCCCGCGCCGGCTTCTCCTTGCCCGACACGGACTCCCGCGCCCCGGAAGGAACCGTCAGCAGATGTACGTCTCCCGCGTCACCATCGAGAACATCAAGTCGTTCAACGGACCGCGCAAAGTCGACCTGACCCTGACCCGCCCGGACGGCTCGCACGCCGGCTGGACGGTCCTCGCCGGCCGCAACGGAGCCGGGAAGACCACCCTGTTGCGCGCCCTCGCCCTCGCGCTGAGCGGACCGGTGGCGGCCCGTGGACTGGTCCAGGGCTTCGAGAACTGGGTCACGCGCGGCGCCGAGTCGGGCAGCGCCTCGGCGGAGATCGTCCGCGACAAGGACTTCGACAAGTTCACCGCCTCGGGTCGCACCCAGAACAAGTTCGGTACCGGCCTGCGCTGGACACCTCCGGGCGAGGCGGCGGCCGGGCGCAAGAGCGCGCAGCCCGCACTCGGCGAGATCCGGAGCAACTCCCGTACGCAGAGCGCCAGTGCCGCCCAGCGCGGGCCGTGGGCGGACAACCCGGTGGGCTGGTTCTGCGCCGCGTACGGCCCGTTCCGGCGGATGGCCGGCGGCTCGGGCGACGTACAGCGCCTGATGCTGGCCTCGGGGCCGGTGGCCCGGCAGGCGAGCCTCTTCCACGAGGACGCCTCGCTGGCCGAGGGCGTCGCCTGGCTGATCGAACAGCATCTGCGCGCCCTCGAAGGCCGGGAGGGCGCGCTGGCCCTCAAGGAGGCCGCCCTCTCCGTCCTCGGCGACGGACTCCTGCCGGACGGCTACCGCATCAAGGACGTCGACTCCGAGGGCCTCTGGGTCACCAGGGGCGGACACCGCTTCCCGCTGCGGGAGATGAGCGACGGGTTCCGTACCGTCGCCGCCCTCGTGGTGGACCTGCTCAAGCAGATCCACGACGCCTTCGGCGACCACGCGCTGGGCCGGGGCGGCGAGGACGAGGGCCCGAGCCCGCTCCAGGTCCCCGGGGTCGTGATCATCGACGAGATCGACGCCCACCTCCACGTCTCCTGGCAGCGCCGCATCGGCCCCTGGCTGACCACGCACTTCCCCAACATCCAGTTCATCGTCACCACCCACAGCCCCTACATCTGCCAGGCCGCCGACCCCGGCGGCCTGATCCGCCTGCCCGGCGTCGACGAGGACGCCGCCCCCGAGGTCGTCCCCGAGGACCTGTACGAACGGGTCGTCTACGGCAGCGGCGACGACGCGGTGCTCTCCGACCTCTTCGGCCTGGACACCCCGTACTCGGAGCGCGCCGAGTACGCCCGCGCCGAGTTCGTCGCCCTGGAGTCCAAGGTGTACGAGGGCGACACCTCGCCCGAGACCGTCGCCCGGTACAAGGAGCTCAAGAGCCTGCTGTCCAGCTCCCCGACCGCCCGCGCCCACGAGGTCTCCGCCCGGCTGTACCGGATCGCCGACCAGGTCCAGGACGTCTCCGGCGCGTACGGCGAGGGGGCGGCGGGCGGGCCCGGGGCCGGAAACGGGGACACGGCCGGAGAGGCCGGCGAGGCGAAGTGATCCGGATGATCCGCCCCGAACTGCCCCTGGACACCCAGGAACACTTAGCGACGTACACCCGGCAGATCGCCGACGCGGCGGCCTCCGACCGCAAGGCCACCGCGATAGGCCTCTGGGGCCGCTTCGCCGTACGCCGACGCGTGCGCCCCGGCGTACTCGCCGCCCTCACCGACATGGCCCCCGGCCACCAGCGCTGCATGTACTGCGGCGACAGCCAGGGCACCGACATCGACCACTTCGAGCCGAAGAGCCAGGCGCCGCTGCGCACCTTCGACTGGACCAACTACCTGCTGGCCTGCTCCTACTGCAACAGCAACCAGAAGCGCGACCTGTTCCCGCGCGACGCGAGCACCGGCCGCGCACTCCTTCTCGACCCCACCCTCGACGACCCCCTGAACCACCTGCGGCTCGTGTTGCCGCTCTGTACGTACCGAGGACTCAGCGCCCAGGGCGACGCCTGCATAGACGTGTTCGGCCTCAACCGGCGCGGCGTCCTCGTCGCCGGACGCCGGACCGCCTACGCCACGGCCAAGCAGTCCGTCGAACTCTGGCGCATCGCCACCGACCGGGGCCAGCACGCCAAGGCCGACGAGGTCGCCCGCGTCGCCTGGGACCGCCCGCTCGCCGACGTACTCGCCGCGATGTTCCACCAGTCCGGGCACCCCGCCGCCGAACTGCTCTTCGACGGCGAGGAGGAGATCCTGGCGCTGCTGCGGGACCCGGAGTTACGGGCGAGCTTTCTGGCGCGGGCGTGAGAGGGGTCGGATTCGGCAGTCCAACCCCGGTCGGCGGCACAAGGCCAGGAATCTCACCTCAAGGCTGAGCTCGATGGCGCCCATCTCGTCCCGAACTCTCACCGGGAGTGCGGCGTGCCGGAGATCCTTGGCGTAGTACCGAGTCTGCCGGTCGGCCTCGTCGGGCCGGGCCTCCACGGGACGATAGGGGTGATCGGGCCACTCCGTGTCAGCCCACCGGACGAGGTCGTCGCTTTGGGACGTCAGACGCATCGCGGAGAGCCGGGGTGCGCGGTTGGACGACGACGGCGGGGCCGAAGACTCCGGCGAGGACGACCACCACGGCGGCGACGGCGAGGGCACGCCGCCCCCGAGGAGGCGGAGGTCGTGACCGACACCGTTGGCGCCGCTCCGCGACCGCAGCCCCGGGGTCAGACCGGCCAATGAGCGGGCGCCTTGGGCAACTGCCCTTCTGAACTGCGGTTTTCGGTGGCCGGGTGGACAATGAACGACGGAGTTCCCGCCCCGGCGGGGACGGAACCGGAGCCGCCGGAGGTGTCCGGGACCGCAAGGGTCGGCCGGCGTCAGGCGCCACCGGATCGGAAGCGTGCCGGGCGGGCCGCCCTCCCGAGCAGGCCGGGTCGAGGAGCACCTGCCCGGCCGGACGGACTCGCGAACCCACCGATCCGACGGCTCGCCCCGTGCCCGCCCGGCTCACAGCGGGGACGGATCAGCCACGCCCTGTCGCCCCCTCGCTCACCACTTGTCGCCGACGCGCACCTTGTCCCACTTGCTCTTCGAGATGCACAACTCGTGCGCGTCGTTGTCCAGTTCGATCTGGTAGCACTCCTTCTTGCGGTGCTCGACGCGCTTGGTGGCACCGGTCTTCACCTGGTGGCAGGACTTCTTGGTCTTGCCGTTCTTCCTGGTCGTGGAGCATTCGCTGCGCGTGACCGGCTCGTCGGTGTACGTGGTGCTGCCGCGCTTGTACTCCTTCTCCGTGATCGTCCCGTGCACCGGGTCGCCGCCGCAGGCGGTCAGGATCAGTACGGCGACGGGCGCGGCGGCCAAGGCGGCGATACGGCGGAAGGGCTGACGGTGACCGGGCATGGCGGGTCCTCTGGGGCGGAGTGGGTGCCGGGCTGTCCGAAGCGGACGGCGGCGGCGTGAGCGCGTTTCGCAGCATAGTGACGCACCGCACGTACGTTCGGTTCTGGGTGTGCGGTAGGCGAATTGGCGACCCCGACCGGATGGCTCGCGACCGTCGCCGGCTCGGGCGGGCTCCACGACCTGAGCTGGGAAGGAGCGCAGCCGGGCTGGGTGGGCCGCCATGGGGCGACGCCGCTCACGTCTCGACGGCACGCGCTCAGCCTTCGACGGCACGGGACAGGAGGCTTTGGCGCGCGGGGCCGACCCGCAGCCGCCTCGCTCAAGTCGGTTCCCGCAGGTCGACACGGTCCAGCCCGATCTTCTTCGCCACGACAGGTAACCCGCCCCTCCCTGCGTGCGAGCCGGGTGGCGGCGGTGTAGAGAGGAGTCATGTCACAGCGCCGCGAAGGACCTCGCCGAGTGGTGCGCGGGGGGCGGGGCCGGGCTCTGATCGCCGTCCCGGTTCTGTGGATCGTCGCGGTGTCGGTGGTCGACGTTCTCTCACCGTCCGACATCCACCTCGGGCCGCTGCTCGTCGCGGCTCCGGCGGTCACCGCCTCGTTCGCAGGTCCCCGGACGGTGGGTCTGATCGCCGCGCTGGCGGTGCTCTCGCAGACGGTCATCGGGCTGGTGCGGGATTCCGACGAGCTGCTCTCGGCCAACCACGAGGCTCAGGTCATCTCCCTGTTGCTGGTCGGCGTGATGCTCGTGATCTTCTGTGTACTGAGGGAGCGCCGGGCGAAGGAGCTGGCGCAGGTGCGGTACGTCTCCGAGACCGCCCAGCGGGTGGTCCTGCCACCGCTGCCCAGGACGCTGGGCCCCCTGCGCGTGGCCTCGCTCTACCTCGCGGCGGAGGCCGAGGCCCAGATCGGCGGCGACCTCTACGCGGCGACCCGCACCACCACCGGGACCCGGCTCATCGTCGGCGACGTGCGTGGCAAGGGAATGACCGCGGTGAACGACGCCGCACTGCTCCTCGGCGCGTTCCGCGTCGCGGCCCACCGCCGGGCAAGCCTGGGCGAGCTGGTCGGCTACCTCGACCGCAGCGTGTGCTGGGACCTGACGGAGCCGGGGGAGAGCAGCCGTTACGGAGAAACCTTCATCACCGCAACCGTCCTGGACATCCCCGACCAGGGCGGCCGGGTCGAGATGGTCGCCTGCGGGCATCCGCCGCCGGTCGTCCTGTGCGACGGCCGACCGACGACGATGGACGTCCTCCACCCCGCGCCCCCGCTCGGCCTGGGCGAGTTGGCGCATCCGAGGTACCACGTCGACAGCTTCCCGTTCGAGCCGGGAAGCCTCCTGCTGCTGTACACGGACGGGGTCACCGAGGCCCGTGACGCCTCCGGCGCCTTCTACCCGCTGGCCGAGCGCATCACCGGATGGGCCGAGAAGGACGCCGACGCCTTCCTCGGTCGCTTCCGGGCCGACCTGATGGAGTGGGTCGGAGGGCACCTCGACGACGACGCCGTCATGATCGTCCTGGAGCGCCCGCCCGCGCCGCCGACCTGACCCGGACCTTCTCCCGGATCACTCGCAGCGCCCGCACAGGAATGCCTGCCGTACGGCGGACGGGGCGTCGGCCACCCCCGGCACGGGCGCCCACCGGCCTCGGTGCGCGCGGTTCCGCGGGGGGCCGTACGGCGACTGCCAGGCCGGACGCCCGGTCCCGTCGGAGCCTGTGGTGCGGCGTCGTGCGCGTCGACTCCCGAGGGGTTTTGCCGCCGAGCGGGAGCTCTTGCCGAGCGGCGGGCTCGGAAGCTCGAAGCGCGGCACGGTCGCCCACCCGGGGGCGGCGAGCCCGGCGGCGGTCCCGCATCCGGTGTCCGGCGCGGCGCGCTGGTCGTGGCCACGGCCGAAGGCGATCGGCGTGGGGGCGGCAAGCGGGCGGGCGGCGGGCCGGCAGGCGATCGGCGGGTAGACGGCGAGCGGGCGGGCGCCGGGCAAGCGGACGGTGGGCAGGCAGGCAGTGGGCACGACGACCCAGTTTCCGGACATGGAGAAACACCGATTTCAGTGAGAGAACCGCAGCGAAAGGGAGCGCGCGGCCCGACGGGGCGGCGCGCGAGGGATCAGCGCTCGGGGTGTCTCACTTGGTGTACAACGGTGTGTCCTTGTCAGGGCGACCACGGGTGGAGCGGGGCGCGAGCACGGTAACGGCGCACGGGGGTGCGGTTCCACCGGTTTTCGGGCTGCGGTTCTCGGGCTGCGGTTCTCGGGCTGTGGCTTGCGGGCGGCGGCGCCTCGGTGCGGCGCGTGACGGTTCGTGTAAACCGCACGTAAATAGTCCCCGTAACGGTCTCGGTTGATCATGAGGAAACAGAACGGACACTCAGGTGATCAGAAGCGGTGGTGATCTTCGTGTGCCGGCGATGAGCCGGAGCCGGTGCCCTCCCTCCGGGAGCGGCGCCGCCCCCGCACGAGAGGAACCGCCGCATGTCCATACCCCGCACCCGGCGCCCAGGACCGCGCCGGACGGGGGGCCCGGTGCGGGCCACCGTCGCCGCCCTCGCCCTCGCCCTGACGCTCCCCATGACCGGTACCGCACTCGCCTCCCCGGCCTCCCCGGACCCGCAGCCCACCACCGCCACCGGCTCGGCCGGCGACCGCAGTTGGTCGGTCACGCGGTCGGCGGACGGCTACCACGTCACCCTGAAACTGGACGACCCGCTGCCCGTCCGCGACGCGCTCCCCGAGATCGCCGTCGACGGTGCCTCCCTCGGATACGCCCGGCAGGCCACCGACGGACACACGCTCTCCCTGGTCACCACCGACCTGCGCGCCGCTCACCCGGACGACGTCCAAGTCGCCTGGAACGGTGCCACCGACACGGTCACCACGTCCCGACACGCCCCCCGGGGCACCGGCCGCCGTGGCAAGCCCACCGCCACCGCCGCCTCGCTCACCGAAGCCGCCACCGCCAAGGGCCGCTACCACGTGGCACGGGCCGACTACGACTTCGGCGACACCGCCGTCACCCTCGGCGGGCTGAGCGACCGCAGCGCCGAACTCCGCGCCGCCGTATGGGTACCGACCGACGCCAAGGGCGAACGCCCCGTCGTGCTCTTCCTGCACGGCCGCCACTCCGCATGCTGGAACGCGGACACGGCCAAGACCAACAACGCCGCCTGGCCCTGCCCGGACGGCTACCAGCCGATCCCCAGCTACCTCGGCTACAACGCCGCCGCCGAGACCCTCGCCTCCCAGGGGTACGCGGTCGTCTCCATCAGCGCCGACGGCATCAACGCCCAGGACGCGTCCTACACCGACGACGCCGGCACCCTCGCCCGGGGGCAGCTCGTCCTCGACCACCTCGACCTGCTCGCCCGTGCCGACAAGGGCGCCGCCCCCGGCATGAGCCGACTGCTGAAGGGACGTCTGGACCTCTCCGACGTCGGTCTCATGGGCCACTCGCGCGGCGGCGAAGGCGTCGTCAAGGCCGCCCTGCTCAACGCCGGCCGCGCCCACCCGTACGGCATCGACGCCGTACTCCCGCTCGCCCCCATCGACTTCGGCCGCGAGACCCTGCCCGACGTGCCGATGGCCGTCGTCCTGCCGTACTGCGACGGAGACGTCTCCAACCAGCAGGGCCAGCACTTCTACGACGACAGCCGCTACACCGGCGCCGACGACGACGTGCTGCGCTCCTCGCTGATGGTGATGGGCGCGGACCACAACTTCTTCAACACGGAGTGGACCCCCGGTGTCGCCGCCGCCCCCGCGAGCGACGACTGGTCCGCCTCCACCGACGCGGTGTGCGGCGGAGCCTCGCCCACCACGACCCGGCTGACCGCCGCCGAGCAGTCGGAAGCCGGTACGGCCATCATGTCCGGGTTCTTCCAGCTCACCCTGGGCGGCCAGGACCGCTTCCTGCCCCTCTTCGACGGCAGCCTCGGCACGTCGACCACCGTCGGCGCGGCCACCGTGTACAGCGAGGCCCAGGCCCCCGGCCGCAGCCGCTCCGACATCGCCCCGCTGACCGCCCCGGCGTCCAACGTCACCCTCACCGGCGGCGGTACGGGCACCTACTGCGCGGGCTTCACCGGCCGCCCCACCATCAGCGCCCTCGGCGCCTGCACCGGCTCCACCGGCACCTCGCGCTTCCCGTCCTGGACCCCCGCCAACTACGCGGGCAACGTCGAAGCCACCCCGCTGCTCCACCTCACCTGGCCGGAGAACGCGGACAGCACGGACACCCCCGCGACCGTGATCGAGATACCCAAGGGCTCCCGTGACGTGAGGCGCTACGACAGCCTCGCGTTCCGCGCCGCCGTCGACGAGAACGGACCGGACACCGACCTGACGGTCCGGCTCACCGACGGACGCGGCCGTTCGGCCTCCGTCGCCCTCTCCTCGCTCAGCGACGCGCTCAAGGCCAACCCGTCCTCCGGCACCAGCACCCTGCTGCCCAAGACCTGGCTCCAGACGGTGAACTGGCCGCTGGAGAAGGTGCGCGGGGTGGACCTCTCGGACGTCCGCCGCATCACCCTCACCGCCCCCGCCACCGCCGGTGGTGTCTACCTCTCCGACGTGGCGTTCCAGACCGTCCGCGCGGGCAGCGGCGGCCCGAGCGAACTGCCGCAGGTCTCCGTGGCCGGAGCCCCGGCCGCCGAGAACGCCGGTACCGTCCCCGTCACGGTCACCCTCTCCCGCTCCTCCCGCACCCCGGTGACGGTCAACCTCCAGACCGTGGCCGGCACCGGAACCCAACTCACCACCTCCGCCCGGAAGATCACCTTCCCGGCGCGCACCACCTCGGTGACGGTCCAGCTGCCCGTCACCGACGACACCGCCGTCCAGCCCACCGCCGACACGGTCTACAAGATCTACCTCTCGGCGCCCGTCGGCGCGGTGACCGGACAGGGCTACGCCCGGGTCACCGTCCACGACGACGAGTCCACCGTCTGACCCACTCCGGGGGCGCCGACTCCTGCTCGCGGAGGTGTCGGCGCCACCCGATACCGTCGAACCATGCCCAACACGCCCACCCCGCCCCCCAACCTGGCAGTCCTCGAAGGGGTCCTGGAGCGGATCACCTACGCCAACGAGGAGAACGGCTACACCGTCGCCCGTGTCGACACCGGGCGCGGCGGAGATCTGCTGACCGTGGTGGGTTCACTGCTCGGCGCGCAGCCGGGGGAGTCGCTGCGGATGGAGGGCCGCTGGGCCTCCCACCAGCAGTACGGCAAGCAGTTCGTCGTGGAGAACTACACGACGGTCCTCCCCGCGACCATCCAGGGCATCCGCCGCTACCTCGGCTCCGGGCTGATCAAGGGCATTGGCCCGGTCATGGCCGACCGGATCACCACCCACTTCGGCACCGACACCCTCGACATCATCGAGAACGCGCCCAAGCGGCTCGTGGAGGTCCCCGGGCTCGGTCCCAAGCGTACGAAGAAGATCGCCGACGCATGGGAGGAACAGAAGGCGATCAAGGAGGTCATGATCTTCCTCCAGTCGGTCGGGGTCTCGACCTCGATCGCGGTGCGGATCTACAAGAAGTACGAGGACGCCTCGATCTCCGTCGTGAAGAACCAGCCCTACCGGCTGGCCGCCGACGTCTGGGGCATCGGCTTCCTGACCGCCGACCGGATCGCCCAGGCGGTCGGCATCCCGCACGACAGCCCGGAGCGGGTGCGCGCCGGACTCCAGTACGCCCTCTCCCAGTCCTCCGACCAGGGCCACTGCTACCTCCCCGAGGAGCGGCTGATCGCGGACGGGGTGAAGCTCCTCCAGGTGGACACCGGGCTGGTCATCGACTGCCTCGCCGAACTGGCTGCCGACCCGGAGGGCGTCGTACGGGAGAAGGTGCCGGGTCCGGAGGGCGGGGAGCCGGTGACGGCGGTGTACCTCGTCCCCTTCCACCGGGCGGAACTCTCCCTCGCCGGGCAGGTACGCCGACTGCTGCGTACCCCGGAAGACCGGATGCCCGCCTTCGGGGACGTGGACTGGGAGAAGGCGCTCCAGTGGCTGGCCCGGCGGACGGGCGCCACCCTCGCTCCCGAACAGGAGGCGGCGGTACGGCTCGCGCTGAGCCGGAAGGTGGCCGTACTGACCGGCGGGCCCGGGTGCGGCAAGTCGTTCACCGTGCGGTCCGTGGTCGAGCTGGCCCGCGCCAAGAAGGCGAAGGTCGTGCTGGCCGCTCCCACCGGGCGGGCCGCGAAGCGGCTCTCCGAGCTGACCGGCGCCGAGGCGTCCACCGTGCACCGCCTCCTCGAACTGAAGCCGGGCGGGGACGCCGCGTACGACAAGGACCGTCCGCTCGACGCCGATCTGGTGGTCGTGGACGAGGCGTCCATGCTCGATCTGCTGCTCGCCAACAAGCTCGTGAAAGCGGTGGCACCCGGTGCCCACCTCCTGCTCGTCGGCGACGTCGACCAGCTCCCCTCGGTCGGCGCGGGCGAGGTGCTGCGGGACCTGCTCGCCGAGGGCGGGCCCGTCCCGGCCGTCCGGCTGACCCGCATCTTCCGCCAGGCGCAGCAGTCCGGCGTGGTCACCAACGCCCACCGCATCAACTCCGGACAACCTCCGCTCACCCAGGGGATGGACGACTTCTTCCTCTTCGTGGAGGACGAGACGGAGGACGCCGGGGTGCTCGCCGTGGACGTCGCGGCACGCCGCATCCCGAAGAAGTTCGGCCTCGATCCGCGCCGCGACATCCAGGTGCTCACCCCGATGCACCGGGGACCGGCCGGCGCCGGGCACCTCAACGGACTGCTCCAACAGGTCATCACCCCGGGCCGCCCCGAACTGCCGGAGAAGCGGTTCGGTGGCCGGGTCTTCCGCGTCGGCGACAAGGTCACGCAGATCCGCAACAACTACGAGAAGGGCGAGAACGGCGTGTTCAACGGCACCGTCGGCGTCGTGACCTCGCTCGACACCGACGAGCAGCGGCTGACGGTGCGCACCGACGAGGACGAGGAGATCGGGTACGACTTCGACGAGTTGGACGAGCTGGCACACGCCTACGCCATGACGATCCACCGCTCCCAGGGCAGCGAGTACCCGGCGGTCGTCGTCCCCGTCACCACCAGCGCCTGGATGATGCTCCAGCGCAACCTGCTCTACACGGCGGTGACCCGGGCCAAGAAGCTCGTCGTCCTGGTCGGCTCCCGCAAGGCGATCGGGCAGGCGGTCCGCACGGTTTCCGCCGGAAGGCGCTGTACGGCGCTGGATTTCCGGCTCAGGGGAGGGGCGGGGGGAGACTCACCGTAAAAATGATCGATCAAATCGGTGGGAAACATCACGCGGGGCTTCCGGAACCACCCGGGGAGGGGGCAGGATGACTAAGTTGGCGGCACTCAGTGCCGCCATTAGGTCCAATGGACGACCCCGAGTGCACTCTCCTGAGCCAAATGGGGGAGGGTGGAGACATCAGGGCACAGGGCACCTTGAGACAGTCAGGGCACCTCGAAGAAGAGGCACTACGTCGGTGAGGGATGACGTGAGCGAGCACACCAACAACGCTGTAGTACTGCGGTACGGCGATGACGAGTACACCTACCCGGTGATCGACAGCACCGTCGGCGACAAGGGCTTCGACATCGGGAAGCTGCGGGCCAACACCGGCCTCGTGACGCTGGACAGCGGTTACGGCAACACGGCCGCCTATAAATCCGGCATCACCTACCTCGACGGTGAGCAGGGCATCCTCCGCTACCGCGGGTACCCGATCGAGCAGCTCGCCGAGAGCTCGACCTTCCTTGAGGTCGCGTACACGCTGATCAACGGTGAGCTTCCGAAGGTCGACGAGCTGTCGACCTTCAAGAACGAGATCACCCAGCACACCCTGCTGCACGAGGACGTCAAGCGGTTCTTCGACGGCTTCCCGCGCGACGCCCACCCGATGGCCATGCTGTCCTCGGTCGTCAGCGCGCTGTCCACCTTCTACCAGGACAGCCACAACCCGTTCGACGAGGAGCAGCGTCACCTCTCGACGATCCGCCTGCTGGCGAAGCTCCCGACGATCGCGGCGTACGCGTACAAGAAGTCGATCGGTCACCCGTTCGTCTACCCGCGCAACGACCTCGGCTACGTCGAGAACTTCCTGCGGATGACCTTCTCGGTCCCGGCCCAGGAGTACGAGCTGGACCCGGTCGTCGTCTCGGCGCTGGACAAGCTGCTCATCCTGCACGCGGACCACGAGCAGAACTGTTCGACCTCCACCGTGCGTCTGGTCGGCTCCTCGCAGGCGAACATGTTCGCCTCGATCTCCGCGGGCATCTCCGCGCTGTGGGGCCCGCTGCACGGCGGCGCCAACCAGTCCGTGCTGGAGATGCTGGAAGGCATCCAGGCCAACGGCGGCGACGTCGACGCCTTCATCCGCAAGGTGAAGAACAAGGAGGACGGCGTCCGCCTGATGGGCTTCGGCCACCGGGTGTACAAGTCCTTCGACCCGCGCGCCAAGATCATCAAGGCTGCCGCGCACGACGTCCTGTCGGCCCTCGGCAAGTCCGACGAGCTGCTCGACATCGCGCTCAAGCTGGAGGAGCACGCGCTCTCCGACGAGTACTTCGTCTCGCGCAACCTCTACCCCAACGTGGACTTCTACACCGGTCTCATCTACCGCGCCATGGGCTTCCCGACCGAGATGTTCACCGTGCTCTTCGCGCTCGGCCGCCTCCCCGGCTGGATCGCCCAGTGGCACGAGATGATCAAGGAGCCGGGATCGCGCATCGGCCGCCCGCGCCAGATCTACACGGGTGAGGTCCTCCGCGACTTCGTCCCGGTCGAGGGCCGCTGACGCACCCGGACCGGCCCGCTCCGGGCGCCGGGTGAACCGGTACGGCGCGACGACCGCGTAAGCCGCGTGGCGCCGTACCCCGTAGGGCACTCGTCGTACCCGTGTCACCGGTGGCACCCGTAGGAACCGTAGTACCCGCTGTCCCGCAGTGCCCGGGTCAGGAGAAGTACCCGTACCGCCAGGCCTCTTCGGCCGACTGCCTTCGCCCCGCGTACCGCGCCCGCACAGAGCGCGGTGTCCGGGGCGATTCGGCGTTCAGGGCGATTCGGCGTTCAGGGGGCGGAGATGTGACGACCGGCCCGGCGGTCCCGCCGCGCCCGCGCGGTCCGACGTGCTCCCGTCGGCTCCCGCGTGATCCGATCCGGTGCGGGAAAGCAGGAAGCGCCCCGCCGCCGATCCCCCCACGGGTCGATGACAAGGCGCTTCCCATGTCCCGGAGCGGATTCCCCCCACGGGATCCGGCCGGGCGTCTTCAGGGAGTCTGCACTCCCTTGTCCTGCTGCGGTCCGCCGGGGTACGTACGGGAGGGCCGCTCAAAGCTCCCCGGTGCACGTGCCCCGGCCAACGCTTGCCATGAAGCGTCCCCCAAGACACTTCATCGGACGTCCCCCAAGACATCCTTGGCATTGCACTCTAAGACTCACGAACCCATTGAATGGTTACCCTCAAATCGATGTGATCTAGATCTCTTTGTGGAAATTACGTGAAGGAGCGCAAGCGCAGGCTGTTCGTCACGACGAACACGGAGGAGAACGCCATGGCGGCTCCTGCGATCATCGGGTTGAGCAGGCCGAACGCAGCAAGAGGCAGGGCTGCCACGTTGTACCCGAAGGCCCAGACGAGGTTGCCCCTGATGGTGGACAGCGTACGCCGCGAGAGCCGGATCGCGGCCCCCGTCACCTTGAGATCTCCACGGACCAATGTGAGATCGCTCGCTTCGATCGCCGCGTCCGTCCCCGTACCCATCGCCAGCCCCAGATCCGCGGTGGCCAGAGCGGCCGCGTCGTTCACGCCGTCGCCGACCATCGCGACCGCCCGGCCCTCCGCCTGGAGCCTCCGCACGATCTCCACTTTCTCCTGCGGCAGCACCTCGGCATAGACCTCGTCGATGCCGACCGCGCGCGCCACGGACTCGGCCACGGCCCGGTTG
The DNA here is from genome assembly GCF_036188265.1 of Streptomyces sp. NBC_00247. Lineage (NCBI taxonomy): Bacteria > Bacillati > Actinomycetota > Actinomycetes > Kitasatosporales > Streptomycetaceae > Streptomyces > Streptomyces sp. NBC_00247. Next base: position 4,680,576 of record NZ_CP108093.1, read on the forward strand.
TCGCCGGTCAGCAGCACCGGGCGCAAGCCGAGCCGGCGCAGCTCGGCGACCGCTTCGGCGCTGCTCTCCTTCACGGTGTCCGCGACCTCCAGGACCGCGCGGGCCTCCCCGTCCCAGCCGACCACCACGGCCGTGGCGCCGGTGGCCCCCGCGAGTACCGACTCCAGCTCCGGCGGCAGGACGATCCCGGCCTCCGCGAGGAGTGCCGGGCGGCCGACCAGGACCGCGTGTCCGTCCACGGTGCCGCGCACGCCGAGCCCGGCGACGTTGCCGAAACCGCTGACGGGCGCCGGGGCGCCCAGGCGCTCGGCCGCCGCGGCGGCCACCGCGCGGGCGACCGGGTGCTCGGAGGCGTGCTCCAGCGCCCCGGCCAGCCGCAGCGCCTCGTCCTCGTCGGTGCCGGGAGCGGTGTGGACGGCCCGGAGCGCCATCCGGCCGGTGGTCACCGTGCCGGTCTTGTCGAGCACGATCGTGTCGATGCGGCGGGTGGTCTCCAGGACCTCGGGGCCCCTGATGAGGATGCCGAGCTGTGCGCCGCGCCCCGTACCGACCATGAGAGCGGTCGGAGTGGCGAGCCCCAGCGCGCAGGGACAGGCGATGATCAGCACGGCGACCGCGGCCGTGAACGCGGCCGTCACGTCGTTCGTCACCAGCAACCAGGCCACCAGCGTGGCCACCGCGATCAGCAGCACGACCGGTACGAAGACCGCCGACACGCGGTCGGCGAGGCGTTGCACCTCGGCCTTGCCGTTCTGGGCGTTCTCCACGAGCCGGGCCATCCGGGCGAGCTGGGTGTCGGCCCCGACCCGGGTCGCCTCCACGACGAGCCGGCCCGAGACGTTCACGGTGGCCCCGGTGACCGTGGCACCCGGCCCCACGTCGACCGGTACGGACTCACCGGTGAGCATCGAGGCGTCCACGGCGGACTCGCCCTCGGTCACCGTGCCGTCCGTGGCGATCTTCTCGCCGGGGCGGACCACGAAGCGGTCGCCCACCGCGAGCCGGGCGACCGGGACGCGTACCTCCGTACCGTCGTTCCTGAGCACGGCCACGTCCCGGGCGCCGAGGTGCATCAGCGCCCGCAGCGCCGAACCCGCCTTCCGCTTGGACTGGGCCTCCAGCCAACGGCCGAGCAGGATGAAACTCACCACCCCGGCCGCGACCTCCAGATAGAGCGCGGAGGAGGCGTCGGAACGGGAGGCCACCAGGTCGAAACCGTGCCGCATGCCCGGCATCCCGGCATCGCCGAAGAAGAGCGCCCACAACGACCAGCCGAAAGCTGCCAGCGTGCCGACCGAGACCAGGGTGTCCATGGTCGCGGCGCCGTGCTTGAGGTTGGTCCAGGCGGCGCGGTGGAACGGCAGCCCACCCCAGACGACCACCGGGGCGGCGAGGGTCAGTGAGAGCCACTGCCAGTTGTCGAACTGGAAGGCCGGGACCATCGAGAGCAGGACCACCGGCACGGAGAGCAGCACCGAGACGACCAGGCGCTGCCGCAGCGCGGCGAGCGGTCCGTCGTCGCCGTCGGGTGCGCCGGCCTCCGTCCCGGGCGCCTCGCCGGATATCGCGACGGGTTCCGGTTCCGGCGGAGGTGGGGGCGGGGTGGCGGTGTAGCCGGTCCGCTCGACCGTGGCGACGAGATCCGCGAGATCCGTGCCGGGGCCGAAGGAGACGCGGGCCTTCTCGGTCGCGTAGTTGACCGTGGCCCTCACGCCGTCCATCCGGTTCAGCTTCTTCTCGACACGTGCCGCGCACGAGGCGCAGGTCATGCCGCCGATCGTCAGCTCGGTCTCGGAGACCTCCGGGGCCGGGACCTCGGCTGTGGTGATGCTGGCCATGTCCGAACTCCTGGGAGAAACACGTCGGGCCGTACCCCACCAGTATCTGCTGGCGGCATCCGGCCCGAAGGGTGAGAGGTGGGGCACTCCGCCGCTGTTCCTGCGGCGGTCCGGTGCCCCGTGCGGTGTCGGTCTGCCGGCGGCGGTGTGTCGGCGCCGACGTGCGGTGTCGGTGTGCCTACGTGCGGCGTCGGTCTGCCGACGGGGGTGTCAGGCTCGGCCGACGTACTCGTACCCCGCCTCGTCGACGGCGGCGCGCACGGCTTCCTCGGTCAGCGGGGCGCGGGAGGAGACGCTCACCCGGCCGGTGGCGGCCACCGCCTTCACCTCGGTCACCCCGTCGACGGCGGAGAGCTCCTCGGTGACGGCACCCTCGCAGTGGCCGCAGGTCATGCCCTTCACCTCGTACACCGCGGTGACCGAGTCGATCCGTACCTCGGCGGGTGCGCCGTGGTCGGCCCCGGACGAGCAGCAGGAGCGGGCGGCCTGAGGGGTGTCGGTCTCGGCGGTCATGGTCGTTCTCCTCTGATCGGATGCCGAAGAGCGTGGTCCGCGGCGCCAGCCGGAGGACGAAAGCGCAACAATTCGGCACATTGAGCGTTGTAGGGAGGAATCGGTTCGGCCGGTGTACGTCCGGACCGGGTCGAAGCCTCGTTGCCTCACTTCCGAGACTATACCCCTAGGGGGTATCAAGGCGAGCGCCTCGCTCCGGTCGCGGACACCGCGCGCGCCCGCTCCCGGCGGGATCGCAGGACGAGCACCCGGAGCCACCACACCCCCACCAGGGTGGTCGCCACCGTGCCGCCCACCGAGAACAGGGTGAAGAGGTGTTGCTGCTGGTCGGTGGCGTCCTCCAGGTACCCCTGAGCCGACATCGCGTCCATCGTCCGGTCGTCGGTGACCCGGGCGACCAGCCAGACCGCGATGCCCCGCATCGAGTCCCACAGGGCGTGCAGGACGGCGACCCCGAGGAAGGCGCCGACGACCGTCGGCGGAAAGCGGAACCGGCCGCCCGGCTCCCGGTGGACCAGCAGGACACCGCCGGTGATCGCCGTCCACAGGCCGTGCCCGAAGGGGGAGAGCACCCCGCGCAGCACCTCGGTCTCCAGCAGCGCGCGCAGGTCGATGCCGTCCAGCGTGACCGCCGCGTCGAAGGCGTACCCGGCGCTCTCGAACGCCGCGAAACCGAATCCGACCGTGGCGCCCAGCACCAGACCGGCTCTCCGGCCCCGGACGGCGTGGTGGCGCCGGAGGACGAGCATCAGGGCGCCGAGCTTCACCGCCTCCTCGATCAGGCCGACGCCGAGGAACAGCCAGACGGAGGTCCGGTGCAGCAGGTAGTACTCCAGGACCGAGGCGCCCAGCACGCCGAGGATCCCGCCGGCCAGGAAGGAGCCCAGGATCAGGGATGGCCCGAGGTCCTCGCCGTGCCGCTCGTACGCCCACAGCACGAACACCGCCGGTACGAGAAAGCTGCCGAGCAGGATCAGCGTCGGCAGCAGGGTGGAGTTCTGGGTGAGGTACGTGGCTCCGGCGGCGAGCGCCCACGAGACGATCCCGCCCCAGAGGCAGCGCCGCCACAGTCCGGGGCGCGGGCGGGGTGGGCCGTCCGGCGGGCCCGCCGGAGGGCCGGGTGGCGGGGAGTGTGAGGGCGGGGGTGGTGGCTCGGGAGAGGACCAGTTCACGCCGGCTCCAAGTGGCGGGCCTCCCGCCACCCGCATCCGGGGAGGGGAGGCGGGAGGCAACGAGGGGATCGGGTGAAGTCGTGAGGGATCGGGTCAATCAGTGGTCGATCGCGTGAATCAGTGGTGGATCGCGTGAATCAGTGAGGGATCGGGTGAGATCGCCAAAGCCTATGGTCTGCGTGCGAGCCGGGACGTAAAGGGCGTGTCGTGGGCGCGTGGCTGTCGTTGGTGAGGCATGTCGTCGCACCGTTCGGGATGTTCCGGGGCATATGCCGCTGGGTGGTGTTCCCGCCGTGGCGCGGGTCGTGCCCCGCGCCGAGGTGGCCGCCGTGCCGCGCTGTCAGACGGAGTCCGGGGTGCGCGAGAGCCGGTTCGCCTCGTCGAGCAGGGGATTCAGGTAGCGGAACATCACCGTCTTCAGTTCGTCGGCGAACGCCTGCCGCTGCTCGCCCTCGTGCGTCATGATCAGGTCGATTCCGGCCTTGAACAGCTGGAAGGCCATGATGCCGACGAGCCGTATCCGGGCGGCGGGGAGCTCCGGCAGGTAGCCCGCCAGAAGTGCTTCGACGCGGGTGAGCATCGCGTCGTGCACGGCGTCGTGCTTCTCGGTGATGCGGCCGGGCACCTCACCGCCGTGCATGAGGACGCAGAAGGCCGGGTTCTCCGTGTTGAAGGCGATCAGCGGGTCGAGCACCGTGTCGAGCATGCGGTCCAGCGCGAGTTCGGTGTGGCTGAGCGTGATGGCTTCGCCGTACGTCTCCTGCCAGCGGTGCAGGAGGCGGTCGCCGAGCTCCACCGCGATCGCCTCCTTGTTGGGGAAGAACTGGTAGAGCGTGCCGGGCGAGACTCCGGCCTCGCGGGCGATCGCGTTGGTGCTGGCGGCGGTGTACCCCTGGGTGCGGAACACGTCGGCGGCGGCCGAAAGCAGCTGGGCGATCCGGGCCTCGCCGCGCGCCTGACGGCGGCGGGGCGGCGGAGTGCCGCCGCCCGTGTCCGGGGTCGCGGGCGGTGCGGGGGGTGCTGGAGTCACCGAGGTTGCCGGGGGCGCGGGGGGTGCTGGGGGTGCCGTGCGGCCGGCCGTGTCGGCCCTGCCTGCGCCCTGTGCGCCTCCCGGCGCCGTCGACTCCTCTGCCGTCGCGGTGGTGGCCCGCTCGGCTTCCGTCCCGGCCTTCGCCTCGGCTCCGGCCCCGGCCTCCGCCCTCATCTCGGCTCCGGCCTCGGTCTCAGGCATGGCTCATCCCCAACCCTCAAGAGAGTGATTGACAAACACGAGCAGGTGCTCGCATTCTTGAGAAACGCGAGCGAGCACTCGTGTTTGCCAGTCTACGTGGCAATGGCTGGTCCGTGCTGCCCCGCGCAGCCCGGGCCTGGTGGAGGGGACACCGCATCATGCGTGTAGTCGAGAGCCCGCGACGGCTCGGTCGCTGGATCCGTTTCGTGACGGCGCGGCCTCGGCTGGCTCTGCTGGCGGCACTCGTGCTCACCGGGCTCGCGGTGTTCGCCGGGAGTGGTGTCGGCGACCGGATGGCCAGCGGCGGCTGGGAGGACCCGGCCGCCGAATCGACCTGGACGACACGAGCGCTGGAGCGGGAGTTCCCCTCTTCCCAGCCCAATGTCCTGCTGCTGATCGACAGCGGGGCCGCCTCGGTCGACGATCCGGCGGTGGCGGCGGAAGCCGCGCGCCTCACCGACCGCCTCGCCGCCGAGGAGGGGGTCACCGGCGTCGGCTCCTACTGGCAGACCTCCGCCCCCGCCCTGCGTGCCCGGGACGGACACGAAGCGCTGATCGCCGCGCACATCACCGGCGAGGAGAAGGCTGCCGGAGAGACGCTCGACCGGATCGCCCCTCTCTTCGAAGGGGAGCACGGTCCGGTGGAGGTCTCGGTCGGCGGACCGATCGCCGTGCGGCACGAGATGCAGTCGATCATCCAGGAGGATCTGCTGAGGGCGGAGCTGGTCGCCCTGCCGGTCACCCTCGTCCTGCTGGTGATGGTCTTCGGCAGCGCGGTGGCGGCCCTGCTGCCTCTCGCCGTGGGCATCGTGGCGATCCTGGGGACCAACGCCGTGCTGCGCGGCATGACGGAGCTGACCGAGGTCTCCGTGTTCGCCCAGAACCTCACGACCGCCCTGGGCCTCGGGCTCGCCGTCGACTACGCCCTGTTCATCGTGCGCCGGTTCCGGGAAGAGATGGCCGCCGGTGCGGACCCGCGCGCCGCGGTCGGCACCACACTCCGTACGGCGGGGCGCACCGTGCTCTTCTCCGCGCTCACGGTCGGGGTCTCGCTCTCGGCGATGCTCGTCTTCCCCCAGTACTTCCTGCGCTCCTTCGCTTACGCCGGAATCGCGGTGGTGCTCCTGGCAGCCGGGGCGGCCCTCATCCTGTTGCCCGCCGCGCTGATGCTGCTCGGCCCCCGGGTCAACGCCTTGGACCTGAGGCGTGCGTTGGTCCGCCGAAGAGGTGTCGGCCCGGCGCGGCACGTGACGGCCGGCCGGGGCTGGGCCCGTCTCGCCGACCTGGTGATGCGCCGCGCCCCTGTCGTCGCCGTGGCCACCACGGCCGTGCTCATCCTGCTGGGGCTGCCCTTCCTGGGCGTGAAGTTCGGTACGGCCGACGACCGCCAGCTGCCCGCGAGCTCGACCTCGCGCATGGTGCAGGACCACATCCGCGAGGGTTTCCCCGGGTCCCCGGGTGGCGGCCTCACCCTGCTCGCCCGAGGGCCCGCGACCCCCGCCCAGTACACCGCGCTCCGCGAGCGGATCGCCGCCACAAAGGGGGTGGCGCGGGTGGACGGTCCGGTGACGGAGGGGGACTCGGCCGCCTACAGCGTGGTTCCCGAGGGCGAGGCGGTCGGGTCCGGGGCCCAGCGACTCGTCCAGGACCTCCGCGCGCTCGACGCGCCCGTCGAGACCTCGGTGACCGGGTCGGCCGCCGTACTCGTCGACTCGAAAGGCGCCATCGCCGACCGACTTCCCTGGGCCGTCGGCATCATCGTCGTGGTGACCCTGCTCCTGGTCTTCCTGCTCACCGGGAGCGTCCTGATCCCCGTTCAGGCCGTGGTGCTCAACACCCTCAGCCTGACGGCCATGTTCGGCGCGGTCGTCTGGGTCTTCCAGGACGGCCACCTGTCCGGCCCGCTCTCCTTCACCAGCACCGGTGACATCGAGACCACCCTGCCCGTGCTGATGTTCTGCGTCGCCTTCGGGCTCTCCATGGACTACGGCGTCTTCCTCCTCTCCCGCATCAAGGAGGAGTACGACCGGACCGGTGAGCACGAGGGCTCCATCGCCTTCGGGCTGCGTCACACCGGCGGACTCATCAGCGCCGCCGCCGTGATCCTGGCGGTGGTGATGGTCGCCATAGGGATCTCGCGGGTGACCAACACGAAGATGCTCGGACTCGGCATCGCGCTGGCTGTGCTGATGGACGCCATGGTGGTGCGCAGCCTGCTGGTGCCCTCGGTCATGAAGGTGATGGGCCGGGCCACCTGGTGGGCACCCGCCCCGCTGCGCGCTCTCCACCGGAGGTTCGGCCTCGAAGAGGGACCGGCCGCCGCCCCGTTCGCGCACACGACGTCCGTACCCGGCCAGTGGGTGGACGGGCGGGGGGTGGACGGGCGGGGTGGGTCGCGCAGCGCCCGCTACCGACCGGGGCCGGAACACCTCGATCGCCGGGGGTAGCCGAGGCCGACGCCACCGGCGACTCGCAGCCCCCGAGGGCCGGGGACCTGCGGCGGTACGCGGGAGGGCAGGTACGCGGAAGAAGAGGCAGGGGGGCAGAAGTTATGGGCGGGGCGTGGGAGGGGACACGGCCGGGTGGCGCGCCGTACCGTCCCCACCGGGCGTGCCGCCGGGGCGCGTGACGTGACGGAGGGCGGGGCCATGCGGGCAGTGGTGTTCGAGAAATTCGGTCAGGAGGCGCGGATCCAGGAGGTACCCGATCCGGTCCCGGCCCCGCAGGGGGTGGTGGTCCGGGTCGAGGCGACCGGGCTGTGCCGGAGCGACTGGCACGGCTGGATGGGGCACGACGAGGACATCACCCTCCCGCACGTGCCGGGCCACGAACTCGCCGGAGTGGTCGAGGCGGTCGGCGCCGGAGTCGCCAACTGGCGCCCCGGCGACCGGGTCACCGTCCCGTTCATCTGCGCCTGCGGACGGTGCGAAGCCTGCGCCACGGGAGCGCAGCAGGTGTGCGAGCGACAGACCCAGCCCGGGTTCACCCACTGGGGCTCGTTCGCCGAGTACGTCGCGCTGGAGAACGCCGACGTCAACCTGGTGACCGTGCCCGATGAGCTCTCCTTCGCCACGGCGGCCGGTCTGGGGTGCCGGTTCGCCACGGCGTTCCGTGCGGTGGCCGGCCAGGGCCGGGTCGCGCCGGGGGAGTGGGTGGCGGTGCACGGCTGCGGCGGGGTGGGGCTCTCCGCCGTGATGATCGCGGTGGCCGCCGGGGCCCGGGTGGTGGCCGTGGACGTCTCCGCCGCCGCGCTCGACCTGGCGAAGTCGTTCGGAGCGGCGGCGTGCGTGGACGCGTCGGCCCACCCGGAGGGCGCCGACGCCGTCGTCCGTGAACTCACGGGCGGCGGGGCACACCTCTCGCTCGACGCCCTCGGGTCGCCGGTGACCTGCGCCGCCTCCGTGCGGAGCCTGCGCAGGCGAGGACGCCATGTGCAGGTCGGGCTGCTGCCCCCGGCGGCCGGGGACCCGGTCGTCCCGATGCCCCGAGTGATCGCGCTGGAACTGGAGATCCTCGGCAGCCACGGAATGGCGGCCCACGACTACCCACCGATGATGGACATGGTCCGGGCGGGGACGCTCCGCCCCGACCTCCTGGTCACCTCCGCCATCGGTCTGGCCGAAGCCCCTGCTGCCCTCGCCTCCATGGGCACGGCCCCGGCAGCGGGGGTGACGATCATCGAACCGGGACGCCCGCGCACCGAGTAGCCGCACGACGGGCGACTGCGCGGGCCGGGCGACTGCGCGGACGGGTGGCCGGGGAGCCAGCTGTCCGGCCGATGAGCGGCGTGGGTGGGTCACCCGCCTCGCCCGGCGGGACTGGTCGACTCCGCTCGCACTCCTTGTCGGGCCGGACCGTGCTGGCTCCGCTCGCACTCGCACTCGCGCTCGGCCCGCTCGGCCCGCTCGGCCCGCCCGGATGGCCCGGGTCGCCGGTCCGCTCGGGTCGCGCGGTCCGCTCAGGTCGGCCGACTCGCGAGCGTGCGGCTCCGGTTGCGGTTGCCGGGCCGGCGGGCAACCCAGTGGCGGACGGTGTCCGGGTACCAGTAGGGCCGACCGTCCCGCACCTGGTCGGGGTCGGGCAGGAAGCCGTTCTTACGGTACGAGCGCACGGTGTCCGGCAGGACCCGGATGTGCGCGGCGATGTCCTTGTAGGACCAGAGCGTGCTGTCCGTCATCGAGTGTCGCCTCTCTGCGCGTCGCCGCACCGCGGTGGCGTTTCAGGCCTGAGGGGCGCCGCGGTGCAACAGTTGACGATCAGTCAGTGGTGACCTGTCGAACGACCGGGAGGGCCCGCAGCCGAGGGTTGTCGCGCATCTGTGACGCACGTCGTACACAACCGGTGCATGTGCGACGAAGACGGGCGATCGCTGCTCTCTGCTCGTTGCTCGTGGCTCTCTGCTCGTTGCTCGCTGCGGGCAGCCCGCGCCCGTTACCCGCGTGCCGTCGCCCCGTGTTGCCCGCATCCCGCATCCCGCATCCCGCATCCCGCATCCCGCATCCCGCAGCTGCCGGCTCGCAGCTCGTCGGCCGCGAGGATGGCCCGCGCCCCGGCCCGCGCCCAGGCCCCGCGCCCCGGCCCGCGCCCAGGCCCCGCGCCCCGGCCCGCGCCCCGGCCCCACGCCCGGGCGCGTCAGGATTCGGGCAGTCCCACGGCGTGCACGAATGCCTCGGTGAAGGCGTCGCACATCTCCTCGACGGAGGGGATCACGAGGTCGGGGACGAGTTCCAGGGCCGGCCGGAGCAGGAGGTGCATGAGCAGGGGGTTCGACATCTGGTGGATCAGTGCGATGAGTGGCAAGTCGCGGATGCGGCCCGCCTCGACCTCCCGGCTCAGCCACTCGCCGATGCTCGAATAGAGGCGCGGGACCATGTGGCGCGCGAGGGCCTCTGTCGCGTCGTTCCCGGGCCGGGCCAGGACCTCGGCGAGGATCGCGGGAAGTACCCGGGGTTCCAGCCCGACGACCTCGGTGAGGTGGGCGTAGATCCTGCGGACCGTGCTCCGCAGGTCCCCGGGGCGGGCGGCCAGGACCTCTTCGATGTTCACGAACGGGCCGTACCGCTCGAAGATGGCCTGCATCATCCCGTCCCGGCCACCGAACGCGGCGTAGAGGCTGTGCACCGAGCATCCGGCCGCCGCGGCTACGCGTTCGAGCGAGAGCGCGGCCAGGCCGTCGTCGCTGATGAGTGCCGCTCCCGCTTCCACGGCGCGCTCGCGCACGGGCTTGTGGCCGCCGGGGTCGACACCGGCGGCCCGGACCGCTTCGTCGAGGGCCTGCCGTGCGCCGCCGAGGCGGCGCAGCAGGGTGCTGCGGGAGATGCCCGCCTCCTGGGCGATGGCCTGCATCGACACGTCGGCGACGGCCGTCCCGCGCGCCCGCGACGCCCGGAGGGCCGCCTCGACCAAGTCGGACGGCACCTGGACGGCAGGGTGGAACTCTTCATTTGACACACGCATCAATGTACCTTGTATTCTTGTATCAAGACCTTGGGTGAGGCTGAGGAAGGGCTCGTGCACCCTCGCCCCACCCCCATCGTGTCCGCCCCACCCGCATCGTTTCCGCCGCACCCGCGGGTGCGGCGCGTTCGTCCGGCGACGCTCCAGCGGTGACGCGCTCTGCCTTCCGCCGGCAACTTCTTCCCTGCCGTTTTCCTGCTGCTTCTCTCCTGCCGCCTCTCTCCCCCCGCAGCCTGTCTCCCGCCGCGTACGTCACGACGGCGCCTGCCAGACGTCCACCCACCGGCCAACCGCGAGGAAATCCACCATGACCCAGCAAATCACCCCGCCCGCACCGACCGGGCAGGCGCGCAAGCTCCTGGCCGTCGTCGTGGGCCTGGCCGCCGCCGTGGTCCTCATGCTCTGCGCCTTCGCCCTGCCCTCGGTGAACAGCGGCCCTCACGAACTCCCCGTAGGGGTCACCGGATCCGCGCAGGCGACCGAGGCCGTCACCGGCGCTCTCTCCGGAGACGAGTGGAACGTCACCACCTACGACGACGAGACGGACCTGAAGTCGGCGATGGAGAACCGCGACGTCATGGGCGGCATAGCGATGACCCCCGGGCACGTCACCGTGTACACCGCCACCGCCGGAGGGTCGCAGCCCACCGCGGCCGTGACCGCCATGGGCAACGGGATAGCGCAACAGCAGCATGCCGAGGCCACCGTCACCGACCTCAAGCCCTTCCCCGCCGACGACCCGAAGGGCGCGGGCTTCGCCGCCGCGGCCTTCCCCATGATCTTCGGCGGCATGATTCCCGCCGTGCTCCTCACGCGTCTCTTCCCGGGGCACTCCGGACTCCGTCGCCGCCTCGCCGGAGGTGTCGGGGTCGCCCTGCTGGCCGGGTTCGCGGTCACCGCCTTCCTCCAGTTCGGCACCGGCTCCCTCAGCGGCGGCTACCTGCTCAGCAGCCTCGGGATGTCCCTGGGCCTGGGGGCCCTGGTGATGACCCTCCTCGGGCTCGAAGCCCTGATGGGCATGGCAGGGTTCGGCCTCGGCGCCGCCGTGGTCATGCTCCTCGGCAACCCGCTCTCCGGACTCGCCGGCGGAGCCCACTGGCTGCCCGGTGGGTGGGCCACCCTCGGGCAGATCCTCCCGCCGGGGGCCTCCGGGAGCCTGCTGCGCGCCAACGCCTTCTTCGACGGCACCGGCGCCGGTACACCCGCGCTCGTGCTGGGCTGCTGGGTCGTGTTCGGCCTCGTCCTGATGCTGGTCGCGGACCGCCGCGGCCCCAAGGCGCCGGTCGTCGTGCCGGAGAAGCAGGCGCAGTTGGTATGACAAGAGCGGCCGGCCCGGTCGTACGACGAGGCGGGGGTGGGCGCGGGGACACCGCGCCCACCCCCGCCTCGTATCGGTCACCGCTTCACGGCATCACGGCTTCACGGAGCGGGCGGCGGGGCGCCGCAGGAGCGGAGGTAGGCGCGGGTGCGGCGGGCGATCGGCAGCGGGGCGTCGGGGGCGCAGGGGTACATGTCCTGTTCGACGATCGCGAAGAGGTCGGTGCCGAGTGCCCGCGCCGCTTCGAGTACCGGCTCCAGGGCCGGGACGCCGCGCGGCGGTTCGCACATCACGCCCCGGGCGACGGCCGGCCCGAAGGGCAGCTCCTCGGCGATCACCTTCGCCAGCACCTCGGGGTCGACCTGCTTCAGGTGGAGGTAGCCGATCCGCTCCCCGTACGTCCGCAGCAGTTCCACGCTGTCCCCGCCGCAGTAGGCATAGTGCCCCGTGTCCAGGCAGAGGGAGACGAGGCCGGGGTCGGTGGCGTCGAGGAACCGGTCGACGTTCTCCTCGCTGTCGATGTGGGTGTCGGCGTGCGGGTGGACGACGATCCGCAGCCCGTACCGCTCCCGCACCTCCCGGCCGAGCCGCTCGGTCTGGGTGGTGAGGTCGCGCCACTGCGCGGGCGTGAGGGTGCGGTCCTCCAGTACCTCGCCGGTCTTGTCGTCGCGCCAGAACGACGGGATGACGACGAGGTGTTCCGCGCCCATCGCCCGGGTGAGCTCCGCGATCCCGGCGACGTGCTCCCAGGTCCTGTCCCAGACCTCCGGCCCGTGGTGCAGCCCCGTGAAGACCGTTCCGGCGGAGACCGAGAGTCCTCTGCTGCGGGTCTCGTCGGCGAGCCGGGCGGGGTCGGTGGGCAGATAACCGTACGGGCCCAGCTCGATCCACTCGTACCCGGCCGCCGCGACCTCGTCCAGGAAGCGCCGCCAGGGCACCTGCTGCGGATCGTCCGGGAACCAGACGCCCCAGGAGTCGGGCGCCGAACCGATACGGATACGGGAGGGGGCGGGTGCGGAACGGGTCATATCGGCCACCCTCGGCCCCTGTCCCGGTGGAGTCAAGGGCGCGTCCGCATGTCCCGGCCAAATGTTGACGGTGTTCCGGGGTAGGGCTGTCCCGTGGTCCGCGGTGCCCGGGGCGTGCCCCGGGCGGGCCCGCGTCCGGGGCCCCGGACGCGTCGTCCCGCGCTCCGGCGGGCAGGGAGAAGGGACACGTATGCCTCAGCCGTACGACCTGATCACCATGGGACGCATCGGTGTGGACATCTATCCGCTGCGGACGGGAGTGTCCCTCGCGCAAGTCGACACCTTCGCCAAGTTCCTCGGGGGGTCGCCCTCCAACGTGGCGGTGGCCGGTGCCCGGCTCGGACTCCGGACGGCCGTCGTCACCCGTACCGGACAGGACCCCTTCGGCGGGTATCTGCGCGAGCGGTTGCGGGAGTTCGGGGTGGACGACCGGTGGGTGGGCGAGGTGGCCGCGTACCCGACCCCGGTCACCTTCTGCGAACTGTTCCCGCCCGACGACTTCCCGCTCTACTTCTACCGCCTGCCCAAGGCGCCCGATCTGGAGATCCACGCGGACGAACTCGACCTGGACGCGGTGCGCGCCGCACGGATCTTCTGGGTCACCGGCACCGGGCTGAGCGCCGAACCCAGCCGTACCGCGACCCTCGCCGCCCTCGCCGCCCGTACGGGCGGTCCTCGTACGGGGCCGGCATCGGGCGCACCGGAGCGGCGGCCGGTCACCGTGTTCGACCTCGACTGGCGGCCGATGTTCTGGGAGGGCGGCGACACCGACCCCGAGGCCCCGCGCCGCTACCGGGAAGCCCTCGCGCTCGCCACCGTCGCCGTCGGAAACCTCGCGGAGTGCGCCGTCGCCACCGGGGAGCACGAGCCGTACGCCGCCGCCCGCGCCCTGCTCGACGCCGGAGTCGAACTCGCCGTCGTCAAACAGGGGCCCGAGGGGGTGCTCGCCGTCCACCGTGACGGTACGGTCGCCGAGGTGCCCCCGCTCCCCGTGCGGGTCGTCAACGGACTCGGCGCGGGGGACGCGTTCGGCGGGGCGCTCTGCCACGGGCTGCTCGCCGGATGGGAGACCGAACGCGTGATGCGGTACGCCAACGCGGCCGGGGCCATCGTCGCCTCCCGCCTCGCCTGCTCGTCCGCGATGCCCTTCCCGGCCGAGGTCGAACACGCCCTCGCCCTCGGAGAGGTGCCGGACGGACCGGAACCCGGGCTCGCGACGGGGTCCGCCCCCACCGCCCCCACCGGGGCCGACGCGTGAGCCCCGCCGCCGCCTCGCTCGCCGACCTCGTGACGCTGCGCGCCGAGCACCCGGAGGCCATCGAGGAGGCCGCCGCCCGCAGGCGCCGCAGGCCCCTCGTACGCCCCGGCGAACAGCTGCTCGTCATCGCCGCCGACCATCCCGCGCGCGGGGCGCTCGCCGTGGGGGGCCGGGCCCTCGCCATGGCGCACCGATTCGAACTCCTCGAACGGCTCTGCCTCGCCCTCTCCCGCCCCGGCGTCGACGGAGTGCTCGCCACCGCCGACATCGTGGACGACCTGCTGCTCCTCGGCGCGCTGGAGGACAAGGTCGTCATGGGCTCGCTGAACAGGGGCGGCCTCGCGGGGGCCGCCTTCGAACTGGACGACCGCTTCACCGGCTTCCGCCCTCTCGACCTGGCCGGACGCGGCTTCGACGCGGGCAAGCTGCTGCTGCGCATCGACCACGAGGACCCGGGTTCCCTCGACACCCTGCACACCGCCGCCCGCACCATCGACGCGATGGCCGCCCACCGGCTGCCCGTGTTCGTGGAGCCCTTCCTCTGCCACCGGGAGGACGGCCGGCTCCGTACGGACCTCAGCATCCCGGCCGTCACCACCGCCATCGCCGTCGCCTCGGGTCTCGCCGGGTCGTCCGCGTACACCTGGCTGAAGGTCCCGGTCACCGAGCGCCCCGCCGACATGGCCCGGGTGATGGAGACGTCCACCCTGCCCGCCGTGCTGCTCGGCGGCGAGGTCGGCGACGACCTGGACGGCGCGTACGAGCGGTGGCGCGGCGCTCTGGGGCTGCCGACCGTGCGCGGCCTCGTGGTGGGCCGGGCGCTGCTCTACCCGCCGGACGGGGACGTCGCGCGGGCCGTCGACACGGCGGCCGGGCTGCTCCGGCGCACAGCAGGACCGGAAGACCCACGCCGAACGGCCCCGCCGGGGTTCGGCGGGGGTAGGGAGACTCCATGACCACCTGCGACGACGCCTCCTCGCCCCGGCCCGGGTCCCCGCCCCGCCACCTGCACCTGAGGGGCGGCCCCGAAGACGCCCCGTACGCCCTGGACATCGGTCCGGAGCGGGCGCGGTGGGAGCGTTCGAGCCTTCGGGTGCTCGACCTGCCGCCGGGTGGAGTTCACACACTCGTCACCGGGGAGAGCGAATGGATCGTTCTCCCGTTGACCGGCGGCTGTACGGTGCACACGGCAGGTGACATCTTTGAACTCACCGGCCGTGAGAGCGTGTTCAGCGGGGTGGCCGACTTCGCGTACCTACCGCGCGATGCCACCGCACAGATCACCTCCGACGCGGGGGGCCGCTTCGCCCTGGCAGGAGCGAAGTGCGAGCGACAGCTCCCCGCTCGCTACGGTCCCGCGTCGGAGGTACCTGTCGAACTGCGCGGCTCCGGCACCTGCGCCCGGCAGGTCAACAACTTCGCCGCCGCCGGCACCTTCGCCTGCGACCGTCTCATCGCCGTCGAAGTCCTCACCCCGGCGGGCAACTGGTCCTCCTACCCGCCGCACAAGCACGACGAGGCCGAGCCCGGCGTGGAGTCGGTGCTGGAGGAGATCTACTACTTCGAACTGGAGCGCGGCGGCCCCGGCTACCACCGTGTCTCCCCGTCCCGCCCCGGCGGCGCCGACGTGCTCGCCGAGGTGCGGGGCGGTGACGCGGTCCTCGTCCCGGACGGCTGGCACGGCCCCTCCATCGCGCCGCCCGAGGGCGCCCTCTACTACCTCAACGTGATGGCCGGACCGGGCGAGGAACGCGCCTGGCTGATCCGCGACCACCCCGACCACGCCTGGATCAGGGACACCTGGGAAGCCCGCCCGGCCGATCCCCGGCTCCCGCTGTACGCCGCCCCGGAGGACCGCAGGTGACCGTCCGTCTGACCACCGCGCAAGCCCTGATCGCCTTCCTCGCCCGGCAGTACACCGAACGCGACGGACACCGGCAACGCCTGATCGCCGCCACCTGGGGCATCTTCGGCCACGGCAACGTCGCCGGAATCGGCCAGGCGCTCCTCGAAACCGGGGGCCCGGCGAGTCCCGAAGCCCCCCGCACGCCCCGCATGCCCTTCCTCCAGGGCCGCAACGAACAGGCCATGGTGCACGCGGCGGTCGGCTACGCCCGGCAGTCCGGCCGGCTCTCCGCCCACGCCGTCACCACCTCCGTCGGCCCCGGGGCCACCAACCTCGTCACCGGCGCCGCCCTCGCCACCGTCAACCACCTGCCCGTCCTCCTCCTCCCGGGCGACACCTTCGCCACCCGGCCCGCCGACCCGGTGCTCCAGCAGCTCGAACTCCCACACGCCGGGGACGTGTCGGTCAACGACTGCCTGCGCCCGGTCTCCCGCTACTTCGACCGGATCACCCGCCCCGAAGCGCTGATCCCCGCCGCCCTCCAGGCCGTAAGGACACTCACCGACCCGGTCGCCACCGGCGCGGTCACCCTCGCGCTGCCGCAGGACGTGCAGGCCGAGGCGTACGACTGGCCCGAGGAGTTCCTCGCCGAGCGGGTCTGGCACGTGCGCCGGCCCGCCCCCGACCCGTACGAACTCGACCGGGCCGTCCACGCGGTGCGCGCCGCCCGCCGGCCGCTCCTCGTCGCGGGCGGCGGGGTGCGGCACAGCGCCGCCGAAGAGGCCCTCGCCACCTTCGCCGCCGCCACCGGCATCCCCGTCGCCACCACCCAGGCGGGCAAGGGCGCGCTGCGCCACGACCACCCGCAGGACGTCGGCGGCATCGGCCACACCGGAACCGCCACCGCGGAGGAACTGGCCCGCGAGGCCGACCTGGTGATCGGCGTCGGCACCCGCTGGACCGACTTCACCACCGCCTCCGCCACCCTCTTCCCCGATCCGGCGACCCGGTTCGTCAACCTCAACGTCACCGGGTTCGACGCCCACAAGCAGGCCGCCCTCCCGCTCGTCGCGGACGCCCGTGCCGGCCTCGAAGCGCTCACCGCCGCCCTCGGCGCCCACGGCCACCGGGCCGACCCCGGCCACAGAAGCGCGTACACGGCGGCGAAAGCCCGCTGGGAGGACGGGGTGGACGCCGCCTTCGCCGCCCCCGATCCCGACGCGGCACCCACCCAGACCCAGGTCCTCGGCCTGCTCGACGCCCTCGTCACCGAGGACGACGTCCTGATCAACGCGGCCGGCTCGCTCCCCGGCGACCTGCACCGTCTGTGGCGGGCACGATCGCCCCGGCAGTACCACGTCGAGTACGGCTACTCCTGCATGGGATACGAGATCCCGGCCGCCATCGGCGTCCAGCTGGCCGCCCCCGGCCGCCCGGTCTGGGCCCTCGTCGGCGACGGTACGTACCTCATGAACCCGACCGAGATCGTCACGGCCGTCCAGGAGCGGCTGCCGGTCAAGCTCGTCGTGCTCGACAACCACGGGTACGCCTCCATCGGCGGGCTCTCGGAGGCCGTCGGCGGCGAGCGCTTCGGCACCGACTACCGCCACCGGGACGCCACCGGCGCGTACACCGGCGACCCGCTCCCCCTGGACCTCGCCGCCAACGCCGCCTCCCTCGGCATGCGGGCCCTGCGCGCCCGTACCGTGGGCGAACTCCGCGCGGCCCTCGCCGAGGCGCGGGCCGCCGACCACCCCGTCTGCGTCCACGTCACGCTCGCCAACGCGTCCGGCCGCACCGGAGGCCGGACACCCGGCGGAGTACCGGGCCCTTCCGAGGTCCAGGCGTGGTGGGATGTGCCCGTGGCCGAGACGGCCACCCGCCCGGCGGCCGTGGAAGCACGCGAGGTGTACGACCGTCGGCGGGCGACCCGGCGCCGCCGTCTCTGACGTCCGGGTCGCCGTCCGAGAAGTCCTCGCCGAAGTGCCACAAGCCCCCGCCGAAGCCCCCGCCGAAGCCCGAGAAGTCGAGACGTCGAGACGTCGAGAAGTCCGAGAAGTCCGAAGGAGATCGTCATGGTCAGGACCGTGCATCACTGGATCGGTGGCAAGACCGTCGAGGGCACGTCGGGCGAGTTCGGCCCGGTCACCGACCCCGCGACCGGAGCCGTCACCACCCGCGTCGCCCTCGCCTCCGCCGAGGAGGTGGACGCCGCGGTCTCCGCCGCCAGGGCCGCCTTCGCGACCTGGGGCCTCTCCTCGCTCTCGGCCCGGACGTCCGTCCTGTTCCGTTACCGCGCACTGCTCGACGCCCACCGCGACGAGCTCGCGGGCCTGATCACCGCCGAGCACGGCAAGGTGCACTCCGACGCGCTCGGCGAGGTGGCCCGGGGGCTGGAGATCGTCGAGCTGGCCTGCGGGATCACCACCCAGCTCAAGGGTGAGCTGTCCACCCAGGTGTCCGCCGGGGTGGACGTCGCCTCCATCCGCCAGCCGCTGGGCGTCGTCGCGGGGATCACCCCGTTCAACTTCCCGGCCATGGTGCCGATGTGGATGTTCCCGCTCGCCATCGCCTGCGGCAACACCTTCGTCCTCAAACCGAGCGAGAAGGACCCGTCCGCCGCGGTGCTGCTGGCCGAACTGGCCGCCGAGGCCGGGCTGCCGGACGGCGTGCTGAACGTCGTGCACGGCGACAGGGTCGCGGTCGACGCACTGCTCTCCCACCCGGACGTGGCCGCGGTCTCCTTCGTCGGCTCCACCCCGATCGCCCGCCACGTCCACGCCACCGCGTCCGCCAACGGCAAGCGCGTACAGGCGCTCGGCGGCGCGAAGAACCACATGCTGGTGCTGCCCGACGCCGATCTGGACGCCGCCGCCGACGCGGCGGTCTCGGCCGCGTACGGCTCCGCCGGCGAGCGCTGCATGGCGATCTCGGCGGTCGTCGCGGTCGGCGCGATCGGGGACGAGCTGGTCGCCCGCATCAAGGACCGCGCCCAGAAGATCAAGATCGGCCCCGGCGCGGACCCCGACTCGGAGATGGGCCCGCTGATCACCGCCGCCCACCGCGACAGGGTCGCCTCCTACGTCACCGGCGCCGCCGCGCAGGGCGCCGAGGTCGTCCTGGACGGGACCGGTCACACCGTGGAGGGCTTCGAGGACGGCCACTGGATCGGCATCTCGCTGCTGGACCGCGTCTCCACCGACTCCGACGCCTACCGCGACGAGATCTTCGGCCCGGTGCTCGTCGTGCTGCGCGCCGACACGTACGAGGAGGGCGTCGCCCTCATGAACGCCTCCCCGTACGGCAACGGCACCGCGATCTTCACCCGCGACGGCGGGGTCGCCCGCCGCTTCCAGCTGGAGATCCAGGCCGGCATGGTGGGCGTGAACGTACCGATCCCGGTCCCGGTCGGGTACCACTCCTTCGGTGGCTGGAAGGACTCCCTCTTCGGCGACCACCACGTCTACGGCAACGACGGGGTGCGCTTCTACACCCGAGCCAAGGTCGTCACCACGCGTTGGCCGGACCCGGCCGACGCCCCGTCCGGCGTCGACCTGGGATTCCCGCGCAACCACTGACCCGCCCGCGCGGACGCCCCCATCCCCTGGGACCCGCTCCCGAAGACGTGCCCCGGACGAACGACGCGGCGCCCCGCGGCTGGATTGCCGCGGGGCGCCGTCCGATCGTCTCCACTCGGCCGTGCCCGGTCAGCGCGCGCCTGCCCGGGCCGTGCCACCTCGTCACCCGGTGGGGCCTGGCCCCTCCGGTGCGCTCAGCGGCGGTGGTCGCGGTCGTGGCCGCGGTTGTCGTCGCGGCCACCGTGCCGGCCCCACGACTTCTCGTCGATCTTCCGGCCGCGGGAGTCGCGCAGCGTGGCGGTGTCGCTGTTGTCCCAGACGTAGTTGTTGCGGTCCTGGTAGACGTCCGTGCGGCTGTCACGGCCCACACCGGTGTGGACGCGCACCGACGAACGGCCCGCGAGGCGCAGGTCGAAGCGGTAGGTGCGACGGCTCTCGTCGGTGAGGGTCCAGCCGCGCAGGTTCACGGCCTGACGGGACGTGTTGGTGACGGTCACCCACTCGTCGTTCAGCGAACGGTTGGAGCGGTTGTCGCGGCCCGGGCTGTCGTACTGGACCTTGCCCAGGACGACGGAGGAGCGCGGGGCGGGCTGGACGCGGTCGTGGCCGCGGTCGTGGCCGTCCGCGGAGGCCGGCAGCGCGGCTGCCGCCAGCAGGGCGCCGGAAGCGAGGACAGTAGCGGTGATCCGTCGTGCGGTGCGGGACATGGGACCCCTCGGTACAGGCCCGGACCCTGCGGTCCGGGCGGTGCTCGGCCCCGGCGTTCGCTGCCGGGAGCACAGACTCTGTCGGGATTCGCAGATGGCCGGAAGTCGCTCCAGAGCGCGGTTACACAGTGCAGACATTTCCGTTATGGACGGATGTAGCTCGCACTCGACACGATCGTCGCGACCCTGCCAAATGGTGCGCAATGCATCCACCCTTCTGCCGCAAGGGCAAGGTCGTCCGCGTGCGCCCCGCGCCCCGTGCCGTGACACCTTGTGTGCGCCCTGTGAAGAAGGTGCAGGAACGTAACGGCAGTTTTCGGGCAAATCGAATGGGAGTCTGCTTTTTCCCGACGGGCTCGCTGAGCAGTTCGACGGTGAAGGCCTCCCCGTGGTGCGCGGACCACCGGAAACGTGCCGGTCGGGTCGGCCCGGGAGTACCCCGGGGACGTTCCTGGATCCGTCGCGCACCCGTCAGGGGGCAGGGGGCAGCCTCTATGCTCGCGGGATGGAGCAGAGGGAAGTCCTGAAGCGAGTGATCGGCATTCTCACCGAGGCCGGCGAGATCCAGCGGCTCCTCGAAGAGGACGTGGAGCGCGACGACGTCGACATGGAGGGCAGTGTCGTCACCGCCCTGCTGAACGAGACGATGCCGCGCATCGCGATCCCCGGGGACGCCACCGTCGAGGAGATGGCAGCCCTGATCGGCCGCGAGGTGGGCGGCGCGGTCGAGCAGTTGGTCGGGGCGTTCACCCTCGCCTACACGATGCTGGCGCGGGTCCACGACTCAGGCCAGACCGACGTCTCCTCCACCGACGTGCTCCGCGACCTCGCGCTGCAGGCGGAGAGCGGCCCCGCCGGTGGCCCCGGGGACGACGCCACCGAGCTCTGACCCGCCGTCGGCACCGGCCGCCGCCCGGGAAAAAGCCGGTGCGGCGGGCCGGGGCGGTCGCCGAGACTGGTCCGATGAGCACACCGCGGTACGGGATACGGGCCCGGCACACCGACACCACCGTCACCGTCTACCAGGCCTACCGGCCGGAGATCGGCCTCCCGGCCGCCCGGGACAACCGCTTCCCGCCGGCCTGGAAGCGCGACCGGATGACCTGGATCAAGCCGAGCTTCCTCTGGATGATGTACCGCTGCGGCTGGGCCCTCAAGGAGGGCCAGGAGACGGTCCTCGCCGTCGAGATCACCCGCGAGGGCTTCGCCTGGGCCCTGGAGCACGCCGAACTCTCCCATTACGTGAGGGGACTCCACCCCGACCGCGCCGCCTGGAGCCGCAGCCTGCGCCGCGCCCCCGCCCGCGTCCAGTGGGACCCCGAGCGCGACCTGCGGCTGAACCCGCTCCCGTACCGCTCCCTCCAACTGGGCCTGTCCGGCGAGGCATCGGCGCGGTACGCGGACGAGTGGACCGTCTCCGTCACCGACGTCACCCCGCTCGCCCGGGAGATCCACCACCTGGTCCGCGCCGGAGACCTCGACGCGGCGAGTGCCCTGTTGCCGCGGGAGACGCCGTACGCGGCACCGGACGGCGCGCCCCGGCCCGCGTGAGGCGGCTCGGTGCGGCCGGCTCAGCAGTACCCGTCCAGCCGCGTGCGGGCCCTGGGCGCGACGCTGGGCCAGCGGCGCCCCGCGGCCCCCGAGGCGGCGGAGAGGAAGAGGTCGAGGACGGTCGATCCGGGGAAATCGCGAAAGCTCCCGCGGTGGAGGTGGTAACAGCTCCAGTAGCTCACGATCCGCCGCTGCGTCCGGGCGAAGAACTCCGGGTTCTCCACGAGGAACCGGCCGTGGGCGAGGCGGAGCTCGCTGCCGGGCACGTCCAGGTCGCGGAGCGAGTCCCGCAGGACGACCAGGATCTCCACGACGTACTCGCCGGCGAGCTGGACCACGTACGGCACGACCCACGGGTCCGCCGAGCCGACGATCTCCTCCAGGTGCCGCTGCCTGACCCGGCCGTCGTGGTGGCGTGAGTACAGGCAGTGCAGAAGCTGCCGTTGGCGCGGCGGCAGGGCGGATACCGCCTCCGGCGGCGGTTCGTCGCTGTAGAGACGTACGGGGATCATCACGTCCCGGCCCAGCACGACGACCGGGAACGGCTCGTGCGGGGCGGTCTTGGCGGGCGGCACGATCGCCGCGACCGCCCGCGCGTCCTCGGCCAGTTCGGCCGGGAACGCCCTCGTCAGCGGGGAGAAGGTGTCGGAGGGGGGGCATGGCCCGAGTATCGGTTCGGAGCGGGGGCTACCGCTCGGTGTTTTCCTCCGCCTCCGCCTTCCCGTCCTCGTCCGCCACCCCCGGCAGGGTGAAGACGAAGCGGGTGCCCGAGGTGTAGGTGGTGTCCACGGCGATCGAGCCGCCGTGGTGCTCGACGATCTTCTTGCAGAGCGCCAGGCCGATGCCGTTGCCTTCGTAGGTCTCGCGGGTGTGCAGCCGCTGGAAGATGACGAAGACCCTTTCCGCGTACTCGGGCGCGATGCCGATGCCGTTGTCGGTCACCGAGATCTCCCAGAACGGGCGCCCGCTCTCCGCGTTCCCCTCGTGGCCCGGGTTCGGCACCCGGCGGGCGGAGAGGTGGACGGTGGGCGCGGTGTCGGGCTTGCGGAACTTGATCGCGTTGGAGATCAGGTTCTGCAGCACCAGGCCGAGTTGTGTCGGCTGCCCGTGGACCGCCGGCAGCTCGTCGTGGGTGACGGTGGCACCCGTCTGCTGGACGGCCACGTCCAGATCGCCGGCCGTCCGCCGCACCAGTCCCGCCAGGTCGACCGGCTGGTCGTCGGTGTGGAGCCGTCCGACGCGCGAGAAGGTCAGCAGGTCGTTGATGAGGAGCTGCATGCGGTTGGCGCCGTCGACGGCGAAGGAGATGTACTGCTTGGCCCGGTCGTCGAGCTGCTCGGCGTACCGCCGCTCCAGCAGCTGGCAGAAGCTGGCCACCTTGCGCAGGGGTTCCTGGAGGTCGTGCGAGGCGACGTACGCGAACTGCTCCAGCTCCTCGTTGGAGCGGCGCAGTTCGACGGTCTGGGCGTCGAGGGCCGCCCGGGCCCGGTCCTTGAGTTCGAGGTCTTCCGCGAGCCGGCGGCGCATGGCGTCCACGTCGGCGGCGAGGACCTGGATGTCGGCCGGGCCGGTGGGGCTCAGTGCGTGGGCGTAGTCCCCGGAGGCGACCTTGCGGACGTCGGCCCGCAGCCGGTCCAACGGCCGCTGCACCCCCAGCCGCAGGCCCGCGAAGGCCAGGGCCATCACCGCCAGCATCACGGCGGCGATCACGAGGAAGACCGTGTTGCGCATGGTCCGCACGGAGGCCAGATCGGTCCGTGCCCGGTCGCGCTCCGCGGCGATGTGGTCCTGCTGGACCCTGAGCGCGGTGCGCAGCGCGTCGAACTGGGTCCGCCCGCTCTCCGCGCGCTCCTGGGCCAGGTCGGTCGGGTCCGCGGCGGCGGCGATGGGCCGGGCGACGGAGGCGTGCCAGTGCTCCGCGAGCTCGCCCACCCGCGCGAGGTCGGCCGAGGCCCGCGCGTCCCCGGCCGTGAGGTCCTCCAGCTCCGCCATCGCGGTCTTCTGCTGGGCCAGACCGGCGCGGTAGGGGTCGAGGAACTCCGCGTCCCCGGCCAGTCCGTAACCGCGGATGCCCGTCTCCTGGTTGACCAGCGCCGCCTCCATGCGCACCGAGGAGATGAGTGCGGGGGACCAGCGCCCGATGAGCCGCTGATTGACCGCCGTGGACCGGACCAGGGCCCAGGTGCCGCAGCTGCCGAGCACGAGCAGCACCACCAGGGCCACGGTGGTGCCCGTGACGAGCCAGCGGCTGGTGGTCCAGCCGGGCCGGTCCCGCTCCGGCCGGAGCTCGGCCGGCCGGAAGCCCTCTTCGGCGCTCTGCACGGTGGTTTACCTCTCACTCGGCTGGGAAACGGTGGGTGGACCACGGGCTCCAGTACCCACCGGAGCGCGGGTCACCCTACCCCGCCGACAACGCAGGTTGTCGCGGGCCTCCCGCTCCGGCTACGGTGCGGCCATGACAGTGGAGACCTCGGCGCGTCCCGGGACGGACGAGCTCGCCGACCGCGCGCGCCGCGCGGTCGCGGACCTGGCACAGCGCCTGGCGCTGGAGCCGGACGCCGTGCCGTACGGGGAGGACCGTGACGGCGACGGCACCCCGGCGGACGAGAACTGGACCGACCCGCTCGCCTCACTGCGCGCGCTGGCCCTCCTCAGCAGAGCGGTGGACGAGTGCGCCGCCGCCGCGGCCCGCGCCGCCGCCGGCGAGGGAGCCGGCTACCCGCAGCTGGGCAGCGCCTGGGGCGTCAGCCGGCAGGGTGCCCGCAAGCGCTGGCCCGGCCTGGTCTTCACCCAACGACCCCCCTCCCGCCCCCTGCCCAACGATCACCGGAGCCCCCACATGAACGGCCTTGCCCCCCGGCGCAGCTACACCGTCCTGCTCGTGGAGGACGACGTGGCCGACGCCATGCTCATCGAGGAGGCCCTGATCGAGCGCGGTATGGCGCGGGGCATCAACCGGGTCGACGACGGGGTGTCCGCCCTGGAGTACCTGCGCGACCCCGCGAAGGACCGGCCGGACCTGATCGTGCTCGACCTCAACATGCCGCGCATGAACGGCCGTGAGCTGCTCGGCGTGCTCAAGAACGACGAGAAGCTCTCCAGCATCCCGATCGTGGTCCTCACCACCTCGGCCGCGCCCGACGACGTCCAGGACGCCTACACGCAGCACGCCAACGCCTACGTGACCAAGCCGGTCAACCTGGACGACTTCGTTCACACCGTCCAGAGCATCGACAGCTTCTTCCTGGAGACCGCCGTCCCGCCCCAGCACCGCCAGGGCGGCTGAGAACACCGGCCCCGGGGCGCGTACCGCGTCCGCAGTACGCGCCCGGGGAGCCGTACCTCTCAAGGAGGCCGGAGGGTTCCGCCCTCCGGCCCGGGGAACGCCTGACCGCACGCCCTAGGGTCGTGACATGGAGACCTCTACCCCACGACGGCTCCGGTGGCCCCGCGCGCGCGGCCGATGGGCGGCGGCCGTCGCCGCACTCGTCGTGCTCGCCGGCGCCGGCACCTGGACCGCCGTGGCCGACGACGGCACACCTCCCGTGCACCGCCAGGACCGGACGATCAGTGGCGGCGGAGTCGCCCTGGACACCTCGTACTTCACGGCCGGCGGCGGCGGGCGGCGCCCCGCCGTGCTCCTCGGCCACGGCTTCGGCGGCAGCAAGGACGACGTGCGCGCCGAGGCCGAGGAGCTCGCGGCGGACGGGTACGCGGTCCTCACCTGGTCCGCGCGCGGGTTCGGCAGGTCCGGGGGCGAGATCGGCCTGAACGACCCGGACGCCGAGGTCGCGGACGTCTCCCGCCTCGTCGACTGGCTGGCCGCCCGCCCGGAAGTCCTGCTCGACGGCGAGGGCGACCCGCGCGTCGGCGTCACCGGCGCCTCGTACGGCGGTGCGGTCTCCCTCCTCGCCGCCGGGTACGACGACCGCGTGGACGCCGTCGCACCCGTCATCACCTACTGGGACCTCGCCGACGCCCTCTTCCCGGACGGCGTCTTCAAGAAGCTCTGGGCCGGGATCTTCGTCACCAGCGGCGGTGGCTGCGAGAAGTTCGAGAAGAGGCTCTGCGCGATGTACGAACGTGTCGCGGCGAGCGGCGTACCGGACGCGGAAGCACGCGCCCTGCTGACGGAACGTTCCCCTTCCGCCGTCGCCGACCGCATCGACGTGCCCACTCTCATCGTGCAGGGCCAGACCGACTCCCTCTTCCCCCTCGGCCAGGCCGACGCCATGGCGAAGGCCGTCGCGGCCAACGGCGCACCGGTCTCCGTCGACTGGATCGCCGGTGGCCACGACGGCGGCGACACCGAGGACGCCCGCGTCCGGAGCCGCGTCGCCGCCTGGTTCGACCGCTACCTCAAGGACGACCGGGGCGCCGGCACCGGCCCCGCCTTCCGCGTCACCCGCACCGGCGGTGTCGACTCCACCGACGGGACCGCCCTCACCCGGGGCGCGAGTGCCGACAGCTACCCCGGGCTGCGCGGCGGCACCCGGGATTTCGCCCTCAGCGGGAAGACCGCGACCATCCGCAACCCGGCCGGGGGCAGCCCACCCGCGATCTCCGCCGTCCCCGGACTCGGCGCCGGACTCTCCCAGCTCTCCTCCCTCGGCGTCGGCCTCTCGCTGGACTTCCCCGGACAGCACGCCACCTTCGACAGCGCCCCGCTGACCTCCTCGGTACGCGTCACCGGCACCCCCACCGTGAAGGCCACCGTCAAGGCCCGCACCGGTGACGCCGTCCTCTTCGGCAAGGTCTACGACGTCTCCCCGGACGGCACGCGCCAGGAACTGCCCTCGCAGCTCGTCGCCCCCTTCCGGATCACCCCCGACCAGCAGGGCAAGCCCCTCGAACTGACCCTGCCCGCCGTCGACCACGCCTTCGACGCCGGGCACCGGCTCCGCCTGGTCCTCTCCGCGACGGACCTCGGCTACGCCTCCCCGGCCGAACCGAACACGTACACCGTCTCCGTCGACGGCCCGCTCTCCCTGCCCACCGACGCCGGACTGACCGCCTCGGCCGCCGGACTCCCCTGGTGGACCTGGGGACTTCCCGCAGCCGCCCTCCTGGTGGCCGCCGCACTGCTGCTCACGGCGCGGCGCCGCACCACGTCGTCACCCGCCCCGGACCCCGCACTCGCGGGCGTACCGCTCCAGATCACCGGCCTCGCGAAGAAGTACGCGGGCGCCGCCGACCGTTACGCGGTCAAGGACCTCGGCTTCCGTGTCGAACAAGGGCAGGTGCTCGGGCTCCTCGGACCCAACGGCGCCGGGAAGACCACCACCCTGCGCATGCTGATGGGCCTCATCACCCCCGACGCGGGCGAGATCCGCGTCTTCGGGGAGGCCATCCGCCCCGGTGCCCCGGTGCTCTCCCGGGTCGGCGCGTTCGTCGAAGGCGCCGGCTTCCTCCCGCACCTGACCGGCCGCGCCAACCTGGAGCTGTACTGGCAGGCCACCGGCCGCCCCGCCGAGGACTCCCGCATGGACGAGGCCCTGGAGATCGCCGGGCTCGGCGACGCGCTCGCCCGGGCGGTACGCACCTACTCCCAGGGCATGCGCCAGCGCCTCGCCATCGCCCAGGCCATGCTCGGCATGCCGGACCTGCTCATCCTCGACGAACCGACCAACGGCCTCGACCCGCCCCAGATCCGCGAGATGCGGGACGTGATGATCCGTTACGCGGCCGGCGGCCGGACCGTCATCGTCTCCAGCCACCTCCTCTCCGAGGTCGAACAGTCCTGCACCCACCTCGTGGTCATGGACCGGGGCCGACTCGTCCAGGCGGGGCCGGTCGCCGAGATCACCGGCTCCGGCGACATGCTGCTCGTCACCACCGCCGACGAGATCGCCGAACCGGTGCTCCGCAAGATCGAGGCCTTGGCGGGCATCGCCTCGGCCGTCCGCACCGAGGACGGGCGGGGGCTGCTGGTCCGGCTCGACGGCGCCACCACCTCCGCGCTGATCACCGAACTCGTCCGGCTCGACGTACCGCTCACCGGCGTCGGACCGCACCGCCGCCTGGAGGACGCGTTCCTCACCCTGATCTCCGGAGGCTCCGCATGAGCGACGTCCTCACCGGCCCCGGCTCCGGCTCCACCCGGACCCCCGGGGCACCCGGCGCGCCCGGCTACCACCCCCGCCGCACCCTCCCGCTGCGCGTCGAAGCGATGCGGCAGCTGCGCCGCCGCCGCACCCTGCTGATGGGCGGGGTGCTAGTGGCCCTCCCGTTCATCCTGATCACCGCCTTCGCCATCGGAGGCACCCCCGGTTCCCGGGGCGGCTCGGGCGACCGGATCAACCTGATGGACACCGCCACCGCCTCGGCGGCCAACTTCGCCGCCGTGAACCTCTTCGTCTCGGCGGGCTTCCTGCTGGTGGTGCCGGTCGCCCTGTTCTGCGGCGACACCGTCGCCTCCGAGGCGAGCTGGTCCTCGCTGCGCTACCTCCTGGCCGCACCCGTACCGCGCGTCCGGCTGCTGTGGAGCAAGCTCGTCGTCGCCCTCGGCTTCAGCCTCGCCGCGATGGTGCTGCTGCCCCTGGTCGCCCTGGCGGCCGGGGCGGCGGCCTACGGCTGGGGCCCTCTCCAACTGCCGACCGGCGGCGAACTCGCCCAGTCCGCCGCCCTGCCCCGGCTCGCGCTGGTCGTCGGCTTCGTCTTCGTGTCCCAACTCGTCACCGCGGCACTCGCGTTCTGGTTGTCGACGAAGACGGACGCGCCGCTGGGGGCGGTGGGCGGCGCGGTCGGCCTGACCATCGTCGGCAACGTCCTGGACGCGGTCACCGCGCTCGGCCACTGGCGCGACTTCCTGCCCGCGCACTGGCAGTTCGCCTGGGCGGACGCCCTCCAGCCCCGACTGGAGTGGGGCGGCATGATCAAGGGCTCGGCGGTGTCGGTGACGTACGCCCTGATCCTCTTCGCCCTGGCCTTCCGGGGGTTCAGCCGGAAGGACATCGTGTCCTGAGGGCTGTCCCGCCAGGAATGGCGGGACAGCCCTCAGGGGGTGCGACCGGGTCGCGTCAGGGAACGAGCACCAGCCGGCCGCGTATCCCGCCCGCCGCGAGCCGGTCGTGCGCCTCGGCGGCGCGTTCGAGGGGGAGGGTCCCGGCGACCCGCAGAGTCAGACCCATGGCGGCGAGCTCGGCCAAAGCGGCCCCATCAGCACGGATCCACTGCTGGTGGACCCGGATGCCGCGCAACGGGAGCGGGGCCGAACCGCCGACCACCGTGGCGCAGGCGCCGCCGCCGCGGACAGCGGCCAGGGCGCGGATTCCCAGTCCTGCCGTGTCGAGCGCGCCGTCGACCCCGCCCGGCACCAGGCGGCGGACCTCGGCCGCGAGGTCGGACGCGTCACGGCCGACGACCCACTCGGCGCCGATGCTCCGAGCGAACCCCTCGTCGGCGGGACCGGCCTGGGCGACGACGCGCAGGCCGCGCCGGACCGCCAGCTCGACGGCGAAACCTCCGACCGCCCCGGAGGCTCCGGTCACCAGCACCGTGGCGCCCGCGGCGAGGCCGAGCAGGTCGAGGGACTGGAGGGCGGTGAGCCCGTTCAACGGCAGCGTCGCCGCGGCCGCGACGGAGACGTCGGCCGGTGCGGGCGCGACCGCCGTCGCGTCCAGGACGAGGTATTCGGCGTAGGCGCCCAGCGACACGTCGAGCAGGTCGCGCAGCCCGATCACCCGCTGCCCCGGCGCGAACGCCGTCACCCCCGTCCCGAGCCGGTCGACGACGCCGGCGACGTCCCATCCGATCCCTGTCTGCTCGCGGGCGGCCATCAGTCCGGCTCCGACGAGCCCGCCGGAACGGGTGACCAGATCCACCGGATTGACGGTCGCCGCCTCGACACGGATGCACACCTGCCCCGGGCCGGGCTCCGGCAGCGGAACCGTCACGGCCCCGAGCACCTCGGGGCCGCCGTAACCATGGGCGACCACCGCACGCATCTTCTCTTCGGTAACCATGCCGCCCACCGTAGGAAGCCCTACTCTCCCTCAGGAAGTACGCACTTCGTGGTGCGTACGGCACCGAAAGGAGAGCCATGCCCACCCGCACGGCCGCCCAGCGCCGGAACGAAGCGAGCATCGTCTACGACGCGTACCTCGCCGAATGCCCTGCCCGACAGCTGCTGGACCGCATCTCCGACAAGTGGGTCAGCCTCGCCGTCAACGCACTCGCCGACGGCCCGCAGCGGTACACCGGACTGCAGCGCCGACTGGCGAGCGTGAGCCAGAAAATGCTCACCCAGACTCTGCGGAATCTGGAACGCGACGGGCTGGTGTCGCGGACCGTGACCCCGGCCGTCCCGGTCCGCGTCGCGTACGAGCTGACCCCGCTCGGCCGTTCGCTGCTGCCGGTCATGCGCGCGATCAAGGGCTGGGCGGAGGAGCACATGGAGGAGGTGCGCGCCGCCCGCGCCACCTACGACGCGCCGGGCACGGGGTCCGCGGACGCGGGCT
This sequence comes from Streptomyces sp. NBC_00247, assembly GCF_036188265.1. Classification (NCBI taxonomy): domain Bacteria; kingdom Bacillati; phylum Actinomycetota; class Actinomycetes; order Kitasatosporales; family Streptomycetaceae; genus Streptomyces; species Streptomyces sp. NBC_00247. Next base: position 4,710,532 of record NZ_CP108093.1, read on the forward strand.
CGGCGGGCCGAGGCGATCGCCCGACGACCCCGGACCACGGCGCGGACACCGCTTCGTAGGGACATCGTGTCCGGAACCTGATGTTCCGCCGCCCGGAACCTCTTCGGCTGCTCTCCGTCACCGCATCGAGACTCATCCGCAACCGGTTCGACTGCTCCCGGTGGCCCCCTCGCGCGTCCCCTTCACAGATGTCGACGACAGGGGGCCAGAGATGAACCACGGCACATCGAGACACCCGGCCGGCCCGGCGCGGGCGGGCGCGGCGCTCGCCGCGCTGCTGGTGAGCGCCGCACTGCTCGCCGGATGCTCGGCGAGCGGGTCGGGCGGCCACTCGTCCGACGGTTTCGCCGCGGACGAGCGGGGCGGCCCCGTACCCGCCCCCGCGGCCACCGCGCCGGACGAGGCGGGCAAGCAGGAGAAGGGGGACGAGGCCGCACCCGACTACCTCTCCACCTTCGCGCTGGACGTGGACACCGCGAGCTACGGATACGCGCGCCGCGTCCTCGGCGACGGGCAGCTCCCCAAGCCGGAGACCGTCCGGCCCGAGGAGTTCGTCAACAGCTTCAAACAGGGGTACGAGCGCCCGAGCGGCAACGGATTCTCCGTCAGCGTCGACGGAGCGCGCACCGGGGAAGGGGCGGACGACTGGTCGCTGCTGCGGGTCGGACTGGCCACCAAAGCGGCCGACGACACCGTCCCGAGGCCGCCCGCCGCCCTCACCTTCGTCGTGGACATCTCCGGTTCCATGGCCGAGACCGGCCGCCTGGACCTGGTGCGCACCTCGCTCGCGTACCTCACCGAGCAACTGCGCGACGACGACTCGGTGGCCCTGGTCACCTTCAGCGACGAAGCCGAGACCGTGGTCCCGATGACCGGGCTGCGCGGCCACCGCACGAAGATCCGCGAGGCCGTCGAATCGCTGCGCACCGACAGCGCCACCAACGTCGCCGCCGGGGTGGAACGCGGCTACGACGAGGCCGTGGAAGGCCGCCGCGAAGGCGCCACCAACCGGGTCGTGCTGCTCTCCGACGCCCTCGCCAACACCGGGGAGACGGACGCCGACGCGATCCTGGAGCGGATCGGCAGCTCGCGGCGCGAGTACGGCATCACCCTCTTCGGGGTCGGCGTCGGCAGCGACTACGGAGACGCGCTGATGGAGCGGCTCGCCGACAAGGGCGACGGCGACACCACCTACGTCGCCGACGAGGCCCAGGCCCGCAAGGTCTTCGTCGACCAGCTCCCCGCCCACGTCGAACTGCGCGCCCGCGACGCCAAGGCGCAGGTCGCGTTCGACCGGAAGACGGTCCGGCAGTTCAAGCTCATCGGGTACGAGAACCGGGCCGTCGCCGACGAGGACTTCCGCGACGACGACGTGGACGGCGGCGAGGTCGGCCCCGGCCACACGGTGACCGCGCTCTACGCCGTACGCCTGCGCCCGGGAGCGTCGGGCCACGTCGCCACCGCCACGGTGCGCTGGCTCGACCCGGCGACCCGGAAGGCGCGGGAGGCGACCGGCTCGGTGGAGGCCGACGCCCTCGACCAAGCGCTCTGGGGCACCTCCGACGAACGCCTCCAAGTGACCGCGACGGCGGCCTACTTCGCCGACATCCTGCGCGGCGGCACCCTCCCCGGCACCCCGCATCTCGGTGAACTCGCCTCCCGGGCGAGGAAGCTGGCGGCGGAGACCGAGGACGGCTCGGTGGCCCGGCTGGCCGACGCCATCAGCCAGGCCGCCGTACTGAAGGGCGCTGCGGACGAGATGCCGGCCGTCCCCGCCGAGGGCGAGATCGACTGAGCGCGGGACCTGCCGGGGGCCGGCGGGGCGCACGGCCGGAGTCACCGGCCGTGCCGCCCCGCCGCGTCCCCACCTCACACGTTCGGCACCTTGAGCTTCGCCCAGCTGTCCTCACCCGGTACGCCGTCGGCCGCGTCGCCGACGTACCCGAGCTTGCGCTGCCAGGCGGCGTACGAAGCGCGGTCGGACGCCGACCAGCTGGGCCCGGGCCCGACCGCGTACAGGTCGCAGCCCTCCGCCACCAGCCGCTTGCCCATGGCGGTGATGATCGGACTGTTGCGGCCCGTGGTGAAGAACCCGGCCCCGGGGAACGGCTCGTACGGCTCCGGCAGCGGCCCGTCCGGAGCGGCGCCCAGCCGGACACCGATCCGGTCGCGCATCGCGGTCATCGGGAAGCCGCGCGGGTCCACCTTCCCCGGCTGCCACTCCAGGTGCCCGATGACCGAGCGCTCGGACCACTTGTGGGTACGGCAGATCGCCGCCGCCGCCCGCTCGATCGCCAGCAACTGGGCGGCCGGCCAGGGGTCCTGGCCGTCGCCGAGGTTGACGCACTCGAAGCCGTAGAAACGGGCGTTGCCGTCCGTGTCGGCCTCGTTGTCGGCGGGCAGCGCCGCAGCCTCGGCGATCACCGCGCGCAGCACGTCCCCGTCGCCGAGACCGGCGTGGTTGGCGCGGCCGTTTCCGACCAGGTGGACGGTGCCCTCCTTGTCGATGACCCCGTGGCAGAGCGGCCCGGGGAGGTCGGAGCGGCCCGAATAGCACAGCTCCACGGAGTTCGGGGTACCGGACGTGACGGTGTGATGGATCATCACGCCATTGACGGGGCCCCAGGGGCCTTTGTGGTCACGGTTGTTCGTGCGCCAGTTCTTGTACTCCACCACCTTCAGTCCCTCGTCGCGGAGGGCCTTCAGCAGGGTGTCGGCGGTCAAGGGGGTTGCCATGGTGGTGCTCCCTCGGTGCAACTTCGTCTGCGCGGTCGTACGGAAAAATTGTGCCCCTCCGTAACCCCTTCCCAACCGTCGGTCACCGGGGCGAAGGGGCGCGCAGCGTATCGCGCCCCGCTCCGCCCCGGTGACCGAGGAGACCGATCCCCGTCCTACCGGGTGGCGATCCGTACCTGCGTACGCAGGGTCAGGTCCGCCGAGGAGCGCCCCACCGCGAACTCGTACGAGCCCGGCAGCAGGGTCCAGCCGTCCTCCACCGACCGCCACACGGCCAGCGCCTCCCGGGGGACGTCCAGGACGACGGCCGTGGAGGCGCCCGGCTCCAGCGTCACCTTGGCGAACGCCTTGAGCTGCGAGGGGGGTTCGCCCGCCACCGAGGGGAAGGTGACGTAGAGCTGTACGACCTCGCTGCCCGCGCGGGCCCCGGTGTTGCGGACCCGCAAGGTCGCCCGGTGGCCCGAACCGGCTCGGGCGACCTTCAGCCCAAAGAGCGCGAAGGTGGTGTACGACAGGCCGTGGCCGAACGGGAAGAGCGGCCGCTCGCCCGACCGCGCGTACCAGCGGTACCCGACAGCCAGCCCCTCGTCGTAGTAGACCTGCTTGCCGTCGCCCGGGAACTCCACCGGCCGCTTGGCCGGGCCCTGCGTCTCCGTCGCGGGGAAGGTCTCGGGCAGCCGCCCGCCGGGCTCCGCGTCGCCGAAGAGCATCGCGGCGACCGCGTTGCCCTGCTCCTGGCCCCCGTACCAGTTGGCCACCACCGCCGGAACCTCCGGCAGCCACGGCATCAGTACGGCGCCCGAGGTGTTGAGCACCACGACGGTACGGGGGTTGGCCGCGGCGACCGCGGCGATCAGCTCGTCCTGGTCGGCGGCGAGGGCCAGCGTGGAACGGTCCATGCTCTCGGCCGTCACGTCCACCACGACCACCACCGCGACCTCGGCCGCCGCGGCGGTGGCCGCCGCCTCGGCGATCAGCCGGTCCTGCCCCGGCTGGTGACCCACCCGCAGGCTCGCGGTACCGGAGGTGTGGCGGTAGGTGACCTCGATGGAGTGCGGACCCTCCGCCAGGGTCACGAAGCCGTTCTGCACCACCTCGGCGCCGGTCGCGTAATCCGCCACGACCGTCCCGTCGACCGTGAGCACCACCGCGCCGCCGCCGCTCAGCGAGAACCGGTGACGTCCGGCGACCGACACCGTGTACGTACCGCTGTACCGCACCGACCAGGCCCCGGTCCGCCCGCTCACCGGGGTGGGCGCGGCCGTCCAGTCGAGACGGTCGGTGGTCGTTGTGGCGAGGACCGTGCCGGTGAGGTCGGCCGACGCGTAGTAGACGGCACGCAACCCCCCGCCCAGGGCGGACGCGGGTACGGCGGGCAGGGCGCCGACCCCGAGGGTGCCGCGGGCGTACGTCACCGGGACGGGCGTCGAAGCGCTCGCGGCGCGGGCCGTGATCCCGGCGAGCGGGGTCACCACCCCGCCGTACGGGTCGACGCTGCCCGAACCACCGCCGTGCGACCGGTACCCGGCGCCGGCCGCGTCCCCGACGACCGCCACGGACCGGGGAGCGGCGAACGGCAGCACCCCGCCCGCGTTCTTCAGCAGCACACTCCCCTGGACCCCGATCCGACGGGCCAGCGACCGGTTCTCCTCGGTGGAGACGACCGTGTCCAGCAGCGTCAGCGGGTCGGGGAGCGGGTGGTCGAACAGTCCGACCCGGTACATCGCCGTCAGCACCTGCACGGCCATCGTGTCGAGCACCTCCCCGGTGACCGCCCCCCGCGCGACCGCCGACGCGAGCGCCGTACCGAAGTACGTCGACCCCGGCATCTCGGTGGTGGACCCCGCCTCGGCCGTCCGCACCGTGCTGTGCGTCCCGCCCCAGTCCGACATCACCATGCCGTCGAAGCCCCAGCCGTCCCGCAGCACGTCCTGGACCAGGGTGCGGTTCTCGTGCGTCCAGACCCCGTTGACCTTGTTGTACGCGGTCATCACCGCGCCCACACCGCCCTGCTGGACGGCGGCCCGGAACGCCGGGAAGTAGATCTCGTGCAGCGCGCGCTGGGACACCACCACGTCGATGGAGTGCCGCAGCGTCTCCTGGTTGTTGGCCGCGAAGTGCTTCACCGTCGCGATGACGTGCTGCGACTGGATGCCCCGTACGACGGGCGCCGCCAGCGCCGCGTTGAGGTGCGGGTCCTCGGTGAACGTCTCGAAGGACCGGCCCCACCGGGGCGTCCGCAGGATGTTGACGCACGGCCCGAGCGCCACGTTGTGCCCCTTGGCCGCCTGCTCACCCCCGTACGCCCTCCCGTACGTCTCGGCCGCGGCCGGGTCCCAGGTCGCGGCCAGCGCCTTGGAACAAGGCCACTGGGTCACCCCCGTCGACCCGTTGCCCACACCGCTCGGCCCGTCGGCCAGGATCGTCGCGGGGATGCCGAGGCGCTCGTTGCCCGGCACCTTGCCGATGAACCCGGGCCGGGCCACCTCCGCCTTGACGTTCACCCCGTGGAGCAGGGCGATCTTCTCGTCCGTCGTCATCCGCGCGACCAACTCGACGGCACTCGCCCGGGCCTGCGCCGACCCGGGCTGCGTCACGGGGCCGACGGACACGGGCGCGGCTCCTGCGACGCGCGGTGCTTCGGCGCTCGCGGCCTTGCCGCTCGCACCTCTGGCGCCTCCCCCTGTGTCCGTACTGGAGGCGGCGGCCCCGGGCCCCATGGCCCCGAGCCCGGCGGCGACCGTACCCGCACTCCCCAGTCTCAGCAGCGAACGACGACTGACCCGCATGGCCTTCTCCCGGTGTTGGATGCCAGGAACGTAACGGCAGGTGGCACGCCGTTCCGGGAGACACCAGCGGTGACGCCGGTCGCGGTACACCGATGCAGCCATGGGCGAACGCGGTCCCGCCCGCCGCCCCCCACCCGGCGGCGGGCCCCATGGGGCGGTCCATCACTGTCACGTTCACGGTCGCGGCGCCGTCGACGCCGCGACCGATCACGTTCTCAGGCGCAGGAAACGCCGTTCAGGGCGAAGCCCGTCGGCGCGGCGCCGGGGACACCGGTTCCCTGGAATCCGAAGGACGCCGAACCGCCCGGCGAAATGGCCTTGTTGTGGCCGGCGTCGGAGGCCGTCACGGCCACGCCGGTCTGGGTGGCGGTCGCGTTCCACGCGCTGGTGACCCTCTCGCCACCGACGAAACTCCAGACGAGACGCCATCCGTTCACCGCGGTGGTGCCGGTGTTGCGTATGGTGACGTCGGCGGTGAAGCCGCCGCCCCAGGAGGAGCCGACCTTGTAGGCGACGGCGCAACCGGCGCCCGGCGTGGGCGTCGGCGTGGGCGTGGGCGTAGGGGTCGGTGTAGGTGTAGGTGTCGGGGTGGGCGTAGGGGTCGGGGTGGGAGTGGGCGTCGGGGTCGGGGTGGGCGTCGGACCGGATCCGTCCGGAAGCGCCCCCCACTGACGCACGTCCCCGTCCAGCAGCACCAGGTGCGGCGCGTCCGCCGGGGTGGCGCCCGGGGTGCTGGGCAGGCCCTGGAGGGACCAGTCGTCGCTCGGGTCCCACGCGCCCGAGGAACTGATGCGGAACTGGACCTCCTTGCGGTACGCGGACTGCCCGGCCGGCGCGATCACCGTGTTCGAGCAGTCCACGCTCACGTAGTACACGTCGCCCGCGTACCGCGTGGGGGCGCTCGCCGTGCCGCACTGGTTGTAGTTGGTGGTGACCGTGATGTCCGCCGGCGAGACGCCGGGTTCCAGCGTGAAGTAGTACCGCAGGGAGGCGTTCGTCAGCGACCGGGCGGGCCAGGCCGACTTGTTCACCAGGTACGCCTTGATCTCGGTGAAGTTGCTCCCGGAGGCGTTCACCGACGCCTGCGCCAGCACCTGCGGCCCGTCCGGCTGCTCGGTCGGCGGGAAGGCGGTGAGCGGGGCGCCGCCGTACTCGGCGTACAGGCGGGCGAGGGCGCCGGTGAACGCCGCGTTGTAGTCGGTGGCGACCTCGTTGTTCGTGTAGTTCTGCCGGTCGTCCGTGTAGGCGTCGTCGGGAGCGCTCGGTCCGCCGACGAGGGCCCCGTAGAGCGTGTGACGGCTTTCGGCGGGGCTGGTGATCTGGTCGGTCCATGAGCCGTGCGAGGTCCGGTGGTGCGGCTTGGTGGGAGGTGTGTCGCCGAAGCCGACGACGTAGCTCGCCTTGCGCGGGTTGTCGCCGAGCGCGTAGTCGATCTGGCGCACCGCGAAGTCGTGGTAGCGCGCCTTGCGGGTCGCGTCGCCCGTCAGCCAGTCGCTGTAGGAGAGTGCGGCGAACGCGGTGTTGGCCGCGTACCGCAGGGAGCCCCACGAGTCCAGTACGGCCTCGCCGCCGGGAGAGTAGCGGACCTTCTCACCGTTCACCCCGGACGTCCACCAGTCCAGCCACCGGTTGGTGTCGTCGATGTACTTCTGCTTTCCGGTGATCTTGGCGAGCAGCACGTAGGAGCCGTAGGAGGTGTCGTCCCAGGAGAGTGTCCACCGGTACGAGCGGGTGGTGGTCTGCGGCTCGGTGGAGAGGCCGTCGTAGTACTGCTCGGCCTTGGCGAGATAGGCGGCGTCACCGGTGGCCCGGTAGAGCCAGACTGCACCCCACACCAGCTCGTCCTGGTATCCGCTCCAGGAGTTGTAGTACGACTTCGCGTCGGTGATGCAGTCGCTGTACTTGCCGCGGTAGGTGTCGGCGAACGCGTACAACTGCTTCGCGTGGGTGACGAGCTTCGCCGCGTAGGCCGGGTCGTCGTCGGCGAACAGCATGGAGGAGGAGGCCATCGCGGCGGCCGTCTGCCCCGCGAGGTCCGTACCGGGGCAGGAGGCGTCGATCCGGTAGGCGGGCCGGGCCATCGGCATCACCTCGGCCGGACCCCACCACTTGTGGTCGTCGGCGCCGTTGCCCACCTGGCCGTACAGCACGTTCGGAGACGGGTGGGCCTTGACGAAGTAGTCGTTGACGAAGCGCAGGCTGTCCTTGAGGTACTTCAGCTGCCCCGACGCGGCGTACGCGGCCTTCTGCTCCACGCCGCCCCAGGCCAGGACGGTGGTGCTGTACGCCATGGGCAGACCGAACTTGACGTGGTCGCCGGCGTCGTACCAGCCGCCGGTCAGGTCCAGACCGGCGTCCTTGCCGTCGTCCAGACCCGAGTCGCCGCGCCATGAGACCCGGTTGTCGTCGGGCAGGCGGCCGGAGCGCTGGGCCTCGTAGAAGAAGAGCGACTTCTGCAGCGCCTCGCCGTAGGCGAACGTGGGTGCGGCCACGGCAGGAGCCGCGGCGAGCGGCGTGAGGGCGGCGGCGAGCAGAGCGGTCACACCGGCGAGGGCGACGCCCCAGCGGGAACGACGTGCTTGGGGGGCACGGCGGGGAGGGGAGGGCGGGAGGAGCGTGCGGGGCGAGTGCGGGAGGGCTGGCAGGCGCAAGGGATCGCCTTTCGGTTCCGTGGGTGGGCGGCGGCGGGCGGCGGGGGTTCGGTGCGTCGGAGCGGTGTACCGGGCGGTGCGGCCGATGGCGGAGGCGTTCCTGGTCGAACGCGAACCGTGCCCGCGGATGCGGGCGTGTCCCGTCGGAGGGATTCCCGGGCCGGCGGGACGGCCCGTCGGACAGCGGGGTCAGCCGAGGTCCACGTCGCCGCGCAGGAAGTACGGCTGGCCCATGGGCGAAGCAGGCCACCTACGCGGAGGCGCGGGAGGCATGCCACCTCCGCTGAGGCGCGATCCGGTGCTTTGTGTGTACCTGACAAGCCATGATGTCTTCTTTCCATGGAGGAGCGTCGGCCATGGCGGCGGCGTGAGGCGCTGTGGGAGCGCTCCCGCGCTTCAGATTGCCGCGCCGTGAAACGAAGCGGCAATGTGCGAACGCGCCACTTCCACGCCGTGTGGCTGAAACTGTGCGTCCGGTGGGTGCGCGAAGGCGACCGTGGCGTGCTGGTCGGGCGGGTGAGCGCCGAACCGACCCGGACTCGTCGTAGGGCCTCCGAAATCACTTTGATGCACGGGCGTTGACAGGGCGTCACCCCGCTCCCAGTATGGGAGCGCTCCCATTGGCGGGATCCGGCCGACCCGTATGTGCCCGGCCGCACCGCGCTCACGTTTCGTCTTCCGCGCCGCCCGCGCGGCACGTTCCGCTGCCCGGTCGGAACGTTCTGCCGCCCGGTCGACGCTTCACCTGCCACGCCGGTCGTGCGCCTGCTCAGCGGCACGGCCCGACATCCACCGACCCGCTCGTGACGACGGACCACCCAGTGAGGACTCTCATGCCAGCACCGCACGGAACCGGCCGCCCGGCCGCCACCGGCTTACGCCCCCTCGCGCGCGGCGCGGCCGTTCTGGCCGTGGCCTCGGCCCTGCTGACGTCGCTGGTCGGCGTCGCGCCCGCCGCGTCTTCGGCGACCGATGTCGCGGACGTCGCCGTCCAGGTCAACGCCCAAGCGGCGCTGGGCCGGCTGTCCGACACCGCCCGCGGCGTCAACACCGCGGTGTGGGACTCGCACATGAACGATCCCGAGGTGGCCGACCTCATGAAGGCGGCCGACGTGGGCGCGATGCGCTACCCCGGCGGGTCGTACGCGGACATCTACCACTGGGAGACGCACACGGCACCCGGGGGCTATGTCGCCCCGGGCACCGGTTTCGACGCCTTCATGGGCACCGTCGCCGCCACCGGCGCGCAACCCATCCTGATCGCCAACTACGGCTCGGGCACGCCCGAGGAGGCGGCCGGCTGGGTCAGGTACGCGAACGTCACGAAGAAGTACGGCGCGAAGTACTGGGAGATCGGCAACGAGATCTACGGCAACGGTCATTACGGCAGCGGCTGGGAGCAGGACGACCACCAGGACAAGAGCCCCAGCGAGTACGCCCGCCAGGTGCGCGCCTACGCCGCGGCCATGAAGGCCGTCGACCCGACCATCAAGATCGGCGCGGTCCTCACCTCTCCGGGCGAATGGCCGGACGGCGTGGTCGGCGAGGGGGACCCCGGTGACTGGAACAACACCGTGCTGCCCGAAGTGGCCGACGTCATCGACTTTGTGAGCGTCCACTGGTACGCGGGTGGGTCCGACACCACCGCGGCGGACGCCTCGGCCAGGCTGGCGAGGCTGCCGGGTGAACTGCGGGAGGTGCGCAGCCAGCTCGACCGGTACGCGGGGGCCGACTCACCGGGCATCGGCATCGCCCTCACCGAGATCAACACCAACACGGGTGGTGCTCGGCTCACCGCCCGCCCCAACGGACTCTTCGCCGCCGACGCGTTCATGACGGCCCTGGAGAACGGCGTGTTCAACGTCGACTGGTGGAACACCCACAACGGCGTCGGCCAGATCACGACCGTCGACGGCGAGACGGACTACGGCGACATGGGGATGCTCTCCAGCGGCGCGTGCGCCGGTGACGTGTGCGAGCCGGCACCGAACACGCCGTTCCACCCCTACTACGGCATGAAGATGACCAGCCAACTGGGCACCGAGGGCGACACCATGGTCGCTGCCGCGTCCTCCGCGCAGGACGTCTCGGCACACGCGGTTCTCCGTCGCGACGGGAGGCTGAGCGTCCTGCTCGTCAACAAGAACCCGGAAGCCCGGACCGTGGACCTCGCGTACGCGGGCTTCACTCCGGCCGCCACCGCGCCCAAGGCCAGCCGGTACGCACCGGGCGACAGCGACATCACCGCGCTGGCCGCCGGGCAGGCGTCCACGTCCCGGGTCACCGTGCCGGCGTCCGCCCTGCTCACCATCACCCTCGAACCGCGAGCCGGCACCGGTCCGGGGGCCTCGGCCGCCGGAACCCCGGCCACCCCGAAACTGGAGGGGGTGACCGACACCACCGCGCGGCTGTCCTGGAGCAGCGCGACGGGCGCCGCCCGCTACCTGGTCCAGGAGCGCGACGGCGCGCACACCTACCTGATCGGTGAGACCACCGGCACCTCCGTGACCCTGCGGAACCTGCCCCCGGGCAGCACCCACACGGTCAACGTACTGGCGGCCGACGCCTCGGGACGGCTTTCCGGAGCGTCCTCCCCGCTGACCTTCACCACCGGCGTCCCGTCGGACGCGGCATGCGCGGTGACCTACCACCGTGACACGAGCTGGGGCAACGGATTCGTGTCCACGGTCACCGTCCGCAACCTCTCCGACGTGCCGATCACCGGCTGGACCGTCGACTGGGACTGGCCGACCGGTACTCAGAAGGTGGACTCCGGCTGGAACGCCACGTTCCAGCAGACCGGCTCCCACGTGCGGGTGACCGCACCCGACGGCGCGGGGCAGCTGGCTCCGGACGGCGGCTCGACGGCCTCCTTCGGATTCGTCGGCGCCAACGACGGACCCAACCCCGACCCGACGGCCTTCCGCCTCAACGGCACGGTCTGCTCCAGCGGCTGACGCGCGGTCCGGCCGGTCCGCCGCGGACCCGTCGCGGTCCATCCCTGACCATCCCGGTCCATCCCTGTCCATCTAGGCCCATCTAGGTCCACGACACCCGCAGGCCCACCCTCCCGCGCTGATCGTCCCCGCGGCAGGGTGGGCCGACGCCCACCGGGCGGCGGGTGTACGACAACCGGCACACGCGCCTGACGAAGTGGCTGAATGACGGCGTTCCGCCGGCCCAGGTCGCGGACTGGGCGGGCAACAGTGTTCCGGTACTTCTGGCCACCTATGCGCGGTGCGTGGACGGGCAACATCCCGATCTCAAGAGGCGGCTCGAAGCGGCGGGGGACCTCCCGGAGCCGCCGGACGCCGATTGACCGTCCGCCGAAAACTTCGACTCGTATTCGACTCGGCCACCCGCAAAAACCCGGTGACAGCCGTACGGTCCCGGTGTCCGACCTTGATCGCAGAGGCGGACTCCGGGGCTTCGCCGCCCCCACCAAAACCTGCCCTGACCAGCGAAAAGCCCTCCCGATGGGGAGGGCTCTCGGCAGTGCCCCCGGCAGGACTCGAACCTGCGGCCAAGCGCTTAGAAGGCGCTTGGTGCGTTTCGGTCCGTACCCTGTCTGACCTGCTGCTCAGCGTGACTGTCTCGCCCTTGCGACGGGTCTTCGGCACACATTCGACTGGCGCCCATGATTGGCTCTGCCTCCTCCGGCGCTTCCGACTGGCCGGGGTCTACTACCGATTGATCGGGATCTCGTAGACGATCTCGCAGTGCGCGACCGGCACCACGATGTCGGCCGTCTCGACGGGCCGGCCCTGGTCGGAGTAGTACGTCCGGCGGATGTGCGTCACGTACGCGCCGTTCTGGATGCCGAGGAGTGACGCCTCCTCCGCGGTTGCCCCGCGCGGCTCCGGCTGTTCCACTGCGTGCCCGACAGTGATGCCGATGACGGCCATCCGGTTCACCACGCCGACCCCGGCGTGCGGGCCTCCCTCGGGGAGGACGACGAGTGTGCCGACCGTGAGTTCGTACGGCTCCCAACTCGTCGACAGCTGCACTGGCCGCCCGTTCGCCAGGAACTCGTACACCGTCCGGACGCACAGATCACCCTCGGCGATACCGAGACGCGCCGCGATGTCCGCCGGCGCCGGGACCTTCACGTCGGACCGGCTCTCCCAGTCGCTCTGCCTGCCCACGGCCTTCATGTCCGCCCGGAACGGTGAACCGTCCGGCTGCTCGCGCGCCGAAGAGCGGACCATCCGCACGCGCTCCCTGGGTTCGGCCACGTAGGTGCCCGATCCCGCGCGGCCCTCCAGCAGGCCCTGGGAGATCAGTAGTTCCTGCGCCCGGCGCACCACGTTCTCGCCCACGCCGTACTCCTGGCCGATCTGGGCGCGGGACGGCAGGCGGTCTCCGGGTTCCCAGACGTGCTCTGCGATCCGCCGCCGCAGCTCGTCGGCGATGCGGAGATAAGGCGCTTGCTCAGGCATATGGAAAATCTAGTCCACTAGCCCTAATCTAGTTAACTAGCTTCACTCAAAGTGATCGCTGTTAACGGAGGCTGCCTGTGCCCAGCTCGGGAGTAAGTGCGGCGTCGATCGCTGCTCGGCTGTCCGCCCTCGGGCTGCGCCCACGCATCAAGGAACACGCCCGGTACACGGCGGTCGAAGCGACGGTCCCGGAATCCCTGCCGGCCGAGTCCTGGGGCGAGGTCCTGGCGGCGGTGGGCGAGGCGGACCGATTCGGCCTCCTCGCCACCAGTTCTAACGTCCGCACCCTCTGGGCGGTCGTACGCAAAGCGGTCCCCACGACGGGCTATGTCGGGGGACCGGGCTATCAGCGATAGGAGCTGAACAGCATGTTCAACCGTATCCGCCGTGCCCTCTCGATCACCAGAAGCGGGCACGCGTTCAAGGGTCGGCATCGTCGGCTGGAAGTACCCACCAGGCCGTCTGGCGGAGCCAGCGTGACGGCACCCGCTCACGCGCCGAGGGTCAACCAGGACTCGGACGGCGACAGCGGGCGCCACCGGTACGCGCTCGCGGGAGAGGACTCCGCGCTCGTCCGCCCGTACGTCCTGGCGGCTTGGGAGAAGCGCACGCAGCCTCGTTCGCTGTTCGTGGCTCCCCACCTGTCCGCCGCGGCCTGGTCGTCGCTCACGGGGGCATCCTGATGGCTCTGCGCCTGAGGGGCGTTGTCGCGTCGATCGAGGACCCTCCCTACCGTTCGGCCACCTGTCGGGTCGGGACCCACGACGCCTGCACGGAGTTTCCGGCGCTCCTAGCACCCATCGCCCTCCCTTTGGTCTACGAGGTGTGCGATTGCCCCTGCCATGTGCAGTCCGGCCGCCCCGTACAGGCGGAGCACAAACGGTGAGGGGAAACGGGGCTGGGCGGCTCCTGGCGTCGCATGTGGACATCACCTCGACCACCGTCCTGTGCGGGGACATCATCCAAGTCGGCGGCCGTGCCTGCCGCGTGACCAATCTCCTCCAGTTGCCCCACGGAGCCAAGCAACTCCTTCTCGACTCCGGCGAACTCCTGACGATGCACCCGCGGACCCGCTTTGTCGCCGTGCGCATGATGAGAAGGCGGTGACCCGACGGTGCCCTTCCGTCATCGCGAAATCGCCGACGATCTACGGCAACAGATCACGACCGGCCGTCTCGGCCCCGGCGAACGCCTCCCGTCCGAGCCGGCGTTGGCCGCGCAGTACGCGGTGAGCACGGGAACCCTGCGGCGTGCCCTCTCTGTGCTCCAGGGGGAAGGGCTGATCGACAAGTTCCACGGCCGAGGGAACTTCGTTCGCCGTCCTCTGCGCAGGTTCATGTACGTCGGCGGGTGGGGGACGTTCGACCCGTGGACCGCCGCGGACGCCTCGCTCCGAGTCACCGTTCGCACGGCCACGGTTCCAGCGCAGGGGCTTCTGGCCGGCCTGCTGGACGTGCCCTCAGGCAGCCCCGTCGCGGAGTACGTCTGCGTTAGCCATGAGGGGGCGTCGCCACTCGGCCTGGCCCGGATATATCTCCCGCACCACCTGCCCCACGCCGGCCTCCTGGGCGAGGAGCCTTCGTACGAGCAAGCGGCCAAGCGGTTCGCCGTGCTGAGTTCATCGCCGGTCGAGGTCCGCGAGACGGTCTGTGCCCGCCCGCCGACACCGGACGAAGTCTCGGCGCTGCGGATCAGTCCAACCGCGGCAGTCCTCGCGATCACGCGCGCCGCCACTGACTCCGCTGGGCGCGTTGTGGAAGCCGCGCTTCTGACCTTCCCGGGAGACCGCACCGACGCGGTCTTCATCGTCCACCACGCAGCCAGTGAGGGGCCATCGCAGCCATGATGGAACAAAGGGAACTACGCCTGCTCCCGTGGGTCGGGCCGGAGGAAAAGTCTTGTTACCTAAGCACAAATGACGATGATAGCCACTTGTCCCGCCTGGCGGACACGATTGAAGCGACCCAAATGAGCCTGGCCGCTGATCTCTCGAGGTGGGCGGTTGATGTCCTTGGCGACGACGATGCGTGCTCGGAGGAGTTGCGAGAGGTTGCGGGGAGTTGACCCAAGCGCTACGAGACGTGATACGTGTGGCGGTCAGCCGGAGCCGCTTCTCGGGACCAAGTGAATCTCGCCCTGTTTGAACAGAGCAGTCGCTATCCGCGAAGGCGGAATCCAGCTGATCAGGCGACGGTACTACTAGACCTGGTGCCGGAGGTCCCCAACTGGCAACAGTTGGGGACCTCCGTGCGCCCATCTGTTGCGTTTCGAGGCCGGGATGGGCCGTTTACGCCGATTTCGCCGCTGCGATTATTTCCTGAGTTTGCTCGGCAGTGAATTGTACGGAGTCGTTATTTCGCATCGTTTCGAGGTATCCCTCCTTGAAGTTGCAGAACCTCATTAGGCATGCCAGAACAAGCAAATGCAGAGACTCCGAGAGCCAATAGAGCTCTGCTGAGGATGCTCCGGCACCCTTGCCCTTGTCGTGGTGAACCATTCGGTTGCGTGAATTTGTCACCATGTCCGCCCACTCTTTGGGTTCGCACCCGATGATGGTGGAGAGTTGACCAAACTCGGCAAGTTCCCTGAGGCGATTCCTCAATCGAGGCTCGTTCGAATAGGCCAACTGTTGGCTGAGCCATCCACGATGTTTTTTGGGCACGTAACGAACAATCATTTTGCGAAAATTCTTGTACTCTGCGGCCGGGCTGACCTCGTTGGGAAACTCCATTCGGTGGAGTGTTTCTGCTGCGGAGACAGCGTTGAAGAACTTGTTCTCCACGTACATTTGCCTGTAGCGAGAAGAAAGGGAAAGCCCGAGCACGACTCGGCGGTCCCGAGTGAATTCGAGCCATCTGACCAGCGCCTGAAGCCCTCCAGCTTGCTGGTAGTTCAAAAGCATCTCATGGGATGCCTTTGGTGTCGCCGTTGGGTTCGTAGACTGCTGACCGTAAGCGCTAACCCTTACTCTTCTGCTTTTGGGTTCGTTTTCATCCGAGTCTGAAACCCAAAGTCCAATGCCTGTCGGACTTGCGGTTGAGTCTGTGAGTGCAGTGAGTAGGTCCTGGAGGGAGGAAATGTCATGCTTGATTTTCGAGTACTCGACCTCATGGTCGTAGGTAATTCGAAAGCTGAAGTCTTGCTCGAAGCCCGGATTCTGCTTGCTTCCAAGAATTTTCCATGAGTTTGTTATGGCCAACTTGAAGCCCTCGGCAGAGATCTCCTCGGTGGGAATCGTTTTTAGGGTCAGCGTTGCTCTCTCTAGTTTCTTTGATGAGTCATTGACTGCGTACTCACGCGATACGGCGGTCTGTGACATCCAGTCGAATAGGTTGTTGAATTCTACTGTTACTTGGTCGAATCGGAGATCGTTTGGGTCTAGTAGTCCCATGCCTGCGAAGAGAGATTCAGCTCGATAGTCCTCTCGTTGGAATCCTGGGGATTCGAAGCGCCCGCTTACGCGTCTGCAATTGACGAGGGTTAGGTACCTCTTTCCTGCGACGCCATGAATGGCTTCCCTGTTTATGGTGTCGTCGAGATCTTCGCCGAAGTGCGTCTCGGAGAAGCTTCCGATCAGCGTAAGAAGAGTTCCCTTCGCGGGGTCGAATGAGATGCGCCCTGCCACCCGGTTTTCTTCGTCGTCGGGCAGCCAAAAAAGCCCATCGCTTTCGAACGATTCCATGGGGCCCCCTTACTGTGGTCGGGGTCACATGCTAGGAGGTTGTGAGCGTGCGCGGTAGCGCTTTCCAGAGACGTCTCTTCTGGCGGATCGAACATGCCGACTCGCTGGTGTGCAGTTGAGGTCGGCGGAGCGGGTTTGGCCGGTGTCCTGCCCGGTTTGGGGTCGAGCATGATCAGGGGGCCGTACGCTGGCCGGCAACTCGGGCAGGCTGTGGACCTGCCCGGAATTTGAACGAGTGGCCCCCTGGTCTTGCTCGGCGCGGGACCCGAACCGGGGAGGTGGCTAAAGCCGTGGAGCCGACCGCCCCAGCCACAGAGGGTTTCTCCCCACCACGGTGCTCGCTTCAGCCGCGCGACCGGCGTAGCCGGGGCCAGAGCGGGCCGAAGGCAGGAGCGTCGGGCCCCGGCGGTGAGCCGGGGAGCGCGCGGCGAGCGGAGCGAGCCGCCTTGATGAAGTAGAGAAAGTCTTATCCCGTTGGGATCAGGTTCTTCCCGTCGTGGCTCCGGACGTGGGGCCCGTTCCCGTCCAACGCGTCCAGGAGCCGTACCGCGTACGCCTCGCTCATGCGGTCGGTGACCTCGTCGGGGGTGAGCCAGGAGACGGCCGTGGTCTCGCCGGATGTGCGCTCCGCCCCGCCCGACGGCTTGCAGCGGAAGACCAGGGCGACGATGCCGCGGGTCATGTTCTTGTAGACGCCGGTGAGTTCGTCGATCTCGACGTGGATGCCGGTCTCCTCCAGGACCTCGCGGGCGACGCCGGCCTCCGGAGTCTCGTCGAGTTCGAGGATGCCGCCGGGGAGTTCCCAGGTGCCGTTGTCGGCTCTGCGGATCGCCAGGAGTCGCCCGTCCTCGCGCACCACTACTCCGGCAACGGACACGGAGTGCAGGGGAGGGGTGGTCGCTTCCTGTGATTGACTCATGTAGAGGAGCATAGGAGGCAGAGAAGGACTATGGGAACTGCGGCGGGAGGGGTCGGTTCCGGCCCCCGGTACGTGCAGATCGCGGATGAGATCGTGCAGCAGATCCGGGCGGGGGTTCTCAAGGCCGGGGACATGGTGCCGAGCGAATCCGAGCTGGTGGACCGCTACGGCGTCTCCGGCGGAACGATCCGCAAGGCCATGGTCGAGGTGCGGGCGAGCGGCCTGGTCGAGACCCGGCACGGCAAGGGCTCGATCGTGAAGAACCGGCCACCGGTGCGGCACCGTTCGTCCGACCGTTTCCGGCGCTCGCTCCGACAGGGCGGTAAGGCTGCCTACCTCGCGGAGTCCGCTCAGTCCGGTGCCACCGCCAAGGTGAGCGTCCTCTACATCGGGCCTATGGAAGCACCCGAGGATGCCGCCGCGCGGCTGGGCGTCCCCGCCGGCGAACAGGTGCTGGCCCGTCGCCGCCTCTACTTCCGTGACGGCACTCCGGTCGAGACCGCAACGTCCTACCTCCCCTGGGAGGTTGTGAAGGACATCCCGGAGCTGTTCGCCGAGAACCCCGGCGGTGGTGGCATCTACGCCCGACTCGAAGATCACGGGCATGAGTTCGCGGAGTTCGTCGAGACGCTGCAAGCGCGTCCGGCCTCGAAGGCGGAGGCAGTGGAGCTCGCTCTCAGCCCGGGTACGCCGGTGGTCCATCTGATCCGTGAGGCTCGTACCGCCGCGGGGCTCGTGGTGGAGGTCTGCGACACCCTCATGGCCGCTGACCAGTTCGTTTTCGAGTACCGCATCCCCGCTGACAGCTGACGCGCGCTCAACTCCTCACAACCCGTCGTGAGTTCCTGCTCGCGGCGGGTTGACTCATGTATAGGAGTGATGCACTCTTCTTCATGTCACTCATGTACATGAGTGACGGAGTCCAGCACATATAGAGGAGTGATCTGCTGTGCGTCAGATTCCTGTCGACACCTCCAGCGCGGTCGTGATGGTCGCCAAGTCCCCGCAGGTGAAGCTGCGGGACCGCCGTACCGGCGAGATCGCCACCGACACCGAGACCGGAGCGAAGCTCATGACGGTCGACGTCATGTTCGCGGCCAACGACGAAGTGGAGATCCTGTCCGTCACCGTCCCGGAGACCGGGATCAGCGGTGAGCTGGTGATGGGCTCGCCGGTCGCGCTCACGGGGCTCATCGCCCGGCCCTGGGAGAACGACTTCAACGGCCAGAAGCGGCACGGCATCGCGTTCCGCGCCGTCGCGGTCACCTCGCTCGCCGCCGCCTCCGCAGGGTCCAAGGCGGCTTGACCATGACCACCTTCATGGTCGCCCTGGTGCTCGTCGTCGCCGTCGCGGGCCTCCTGCGGTGGCGGCGCCCCGCCTGGTACTGGCTGGCGTTCGGGGCCACCCTGGCCGCCCTGCGGGTCCTGGTCCGGTACGGCTCGGTCATGGATGCGTGCGGGCTCACCGTTCCGCCCGCACGGTGGCGGCTCGCCCTGGCGCGGGTCACCAACCGGGAGATGCCGGAGCCGCGTCCACCGCGCATCCTCCGGCTGCGGCCGACCCGTACCGGCCTGGTCCTGCGCCTCAAGCTCCGCCCCGGACAGGACGCCTTCGACGTCTCCGCCGCCTCGGACCGGCTCCGGCACTCCTTCTCGATGTACGGCGTGACCTCGCGCGAGCTGCGGTCCGGCGTGGTCGAAGTGCGGATGACCGGCTACGACGTGCTGAAGCGGGTGCAGATGCCGGCCAAGGTCGATACCCGGCCGATGCGTGTGCCGGTCGCCCTGCGGGAGGACGGAGCGGTGCACTACCGCGACTACCGGGCGATACCCCACGCCCTCACGCTCGGGGCCACGGAGTCCGGGAAGTCCGTCTACCAGCGCAACCTGGTCGCCGGTCTCGCCCCGATGGACGTCGCCCTCGTCGGGATCGACTGCAAGCGTGGGGTCGAACTGTTCCCGCTGGCCCGCCGGTTCTCCGCGCTCGCCGACAACCCGGACGCCGCCGCCGAACTCCTCGACGCCCTCGTCGAACGGATGGCGGACGTCTACCGACTCATCCGCGTCCAGCAGCGGATCACCGCCGACTTACCGGATGCGGAGATCGCCGCGGACATCTGGGACCTGCCCGACGACCTGCGCCCCACCCCGGTCGTGGTCCTGGTCGATGAAGTCGCCGAACTCGCCCTGTACGCGAGCAAGGAAGAAGAGAAGCGCCGGGACCGCATCATCACCGCCCTCGTACGCCTCGCCCAGCTCGGCAGGGCCGCGGGCATCTACCTCGAAATCTGCGGGCAGCGGTTCGGCTCCGAACTCGGCAAGGGCATCACCATGCTCCGCGCTCAGCTCACCGGCCGTACCGCCCACCGCGTCAACGACGAGACCTCCGCCAACATGGCCTTCGGCGACATCTCACCGGACGCCGTCCTCGCCGCCATCCAGATACCGGCTGACAAGCAGGGCATCGCCATAGCGGGCGACTCGTCCGGCGGGTGGCATCGCATCCGCGCCCCGCACACCTCGCTGCGCCAAGCCGTGAACCTCTGCAACCGGTACGCCGACCGGACCCCGGACCTGCCTGAACTGGCAGCCTTCCGCCCCGTTCTCGTCGTCTCCGCTCCCGTGCCGTCGGCCGTCGCTTCGCCGACCGCCACCGCCTGAGCCTTCCCGCCCCTCACCGCCTGAGCCTTCCTCCACCCTTCCCGGTCGGCGCGACCGCCTTTGCGCCAGGTCCCTACCCCCGCCATGCCCCAGAGAGGGAGAACCACCATGTGCCCGGACTGCGAGGACTTCGTCCGCACCGTGCGCCTGCTCGGTCAAGCCGCCCTGTACGCCGAGACCCCCGGCGCCGACCTCGACTTCGCGGAGATCGTCAGCCAGTCCCTCGCCGTGTCGCTGCTCGTCGCGCCGATCGACTGGCTCCCGGAGGGCTACGACCCCGACAGCGGCCCGTGTGAGGGCTTCTGATGGGCGCCCGGTCCCGTCTCCGGATCGACGCGGTGTTGATCCAAGCCGTGATCGCCGGGGCCCTGTCCTTCGCCCACCTGCACGACCTGGCCGCCGCTGCCGGGCAGGACGGCTGGAAGGCGTGGGCCTACCCGGTCAGCGTCGACCTCCTCCTTGTCGCGGCCTGGCGGCGGCTCCGGGCCGAAGGGCCGTCCCGACTGGCCTGGTGCTGGTTCCTGGTGGCGCTGGTCGCCTCGCTCGGCGCCAACATCGCCACCGCCGGATTCCTCGACCTGGCCGACCCGCCCGCCCCGCTCCGCCTCGGCATCGCCGGATGGCCCGCGCTGGCCTTCCTCGGCGGCACCCTCCTGGCTCACTCGGCTACGGGCCGGGAGCCGATGATGCCGGCCACCGCTACGGACGCGGTGGCGGTCGAAGACACGGTCGACACCGGCCCCGTACCCCCGGCTGACGTCGTCCCGGTGCCGGTACCGGACGACGAAGCGTCCGCCCCTCCCGTCCAGCCCTCCCCGGTCCCGCCCGTCCCCGCCGCGCTGGTCAATCACGCCCGCAAGGTCGCCGACGAGTACCGCGACCGCACCGGCTCTCCGATCGACACCGACACCCTGCGCTCTCGCCTCGGCGTCCCGCCCCACCTCGCCGCCGCCATCGCCTCCCACCTCGCCTGACCAGCAAGGAGAGACCGCCATGCCCGCACGCGACAACTTCCACTCCCTGATGCGGATCGGCCCCGTGCAGATCGGCACCCACCGCGACCGCAACGGCCGGACCGTGCACGCCGCCGTCTGCACCGCCGACCGCTGCGGCTGGTCCGCTGACTACTCCAGCCGTACCGCCGCCCAGCTCGCTGCCCGCACCCACCGCTGCACCGTCCGCTAGGAGGCACCACCCATGGACGTCCCCCTCTGGTTCGCGCTCGTGGTCGTCGGCTATCTCGGCGTGAAGCTCGTCCGCCCGCCTTGGTGGCTGGTCTGCGTGTTCCTCCTCGGCGGCTACCTCCTCGCCGACAGCCTCTTCGCCTCCGTCATCGACCCCGCCGTCAAGTAACCCCGAAAGGAGACCCGCTCATGTTCCAGCCCAAGGTTCCGACCATGCCGCAGCCCACCGGGTTGATCACGCCGCCCGCCGTCATCCAGCCGACCACCGTCACTCCGAGCGCCCCGGTCCTGCCGACGGTGCCCACCGTCGTCCCGCAGCCGGCCCGCCCGGTCGTTCAGATCACCCCGGGTGCCGTGCTCGCCCTCGTCGGCGCCGGTACGGCCGTGGTCCTGGTCCTCGGGGCCGTACTCGTTTCCCTGCTGCTCGCGGTCGCCATCACGGGCGCCTCGGTCGCGGTCTGCGCCGTCGTGCTGCGCTCCCTGCTCGCGTCCGGCACCAAGCGGCGCTGACCAGCCCACTTCCTGCCACGTCTGACCGGCCCCGGGCGGCTCTGATACCGCCAAGCATCCGCCGCCCGGGAGCCGTACCCGTCCGATCTCGCAACCGGAAGGAACCTTCAGCATGCCCCACCGGGCCCCGTTCACGACGAAGAATGCGCCCACAACTGTCCGACCGCTCGACCCGATCGTCCTCGGCGACGTGCTCCGGGTCGCCTCGGACCCCGGCTACCCCCGCTGGGAGGACCAGATCCGCCGCACCGGCGGCTGCGCCGACCCGATCCACCTGAGCGGCTGGGTCCTCCACAAGGACAAGACCACCGGCGAGAGCCTGCACCACTACTCCACGGCGGGCGAACCGGGCGGACGCCTCCGCATCGCCTGCGGAAACCGCCGCGCGTCCCGCTGTCCCTCCTGCGCGTGGACCTACGCGGGCGACACCTACCACCTGATCCGCGCCGGACTGGCCGGGGACGACCGCCGAGACATCCCGGCGAGCGTCCGCGACCACCCGCGCGTCTTCGCCACCCTCACGGCTCCCTCGTTCGGCCCGGTCCACAACCGCCCCGATCACGGCACCTGCCGCTGCGGCACCCACCACGCGGCCAACGCACCGGAGTTGGGAACGGCCCTCGACCCCGACACCTACGACTACGCGGGCGCCGTGCTCTTCAACAACCTCGCCGGACAGCTCTGGCAGCGCTTCACCACCCGGCTCCGCCGTGAACTCGCCGCCCGCGCCGGCCTGCCGCGAAGCGAACTCGCCGCCCATGTCCGTCTGTCGTACGGCAAGGTCGCCGAGTTCCAGAAGCGCGGCGCCCTGCACTTCCACGCGGTCGTACGCCTCGACGGTCCGGCCGGTCCGGGGACGCCTCCGCCCGCGTGGGGCACGGTCGCGCTCCTGACCGACGCGATACGTGCCGCAGCCGCGCACACGTACACATCCGTCTCGATCCCCGCTTCCGGCGACCAGCCTGCCCGTACCTTCCGATGGGGCCGACAGCTCGACGTGCGCCCGGTGAAAGCCTTCGACGGCGGCTCCGATCTCAGCGAACAGGCCGTCGCCTCCTACGTGGCGAAGTACGCCACCAAGGCCGCCGAGAACACCGGCACCCTGGACCACCGCATCGGCGAACTCTCCGAACTCGACCGTCACGGGGTCCCGGACCACACCCGGCGTCTCATCGTCGCCTGCCGCGATCTGGACCCGCTCTACCCGGACCGGCGCATCTGGGCTTGGGCGCACATGCTCGGCTTCCGCGGGCACTTCTCGTCCAAGTCGCGCACGTACTCGACCACCCTCGGCGCCCTTCGCCAAGCTCGCGCCGACTACCGCGCCGCTCAGGAATCACCGGCCTTCGACCTCGACGACCGGGAGCCGGACACCGTCCTCGTCCTGACCGACTGGCAGTACGCCGGCCACGGCCACACCCCGGGTGAGGCCGCACTCGCCGCCACCATCGCCCGGGACCTCCAGCTCAACCGGGAGACCGCCCGCGACGCCCTCCGGAGCGAAGGGAGCGAGTCATGACCACCGCCGTCCGGTCCCGCACCACGCTGCTCACCCTCGCCGAGGTCTGTGACGAACTGGCCGTCTCGCGCTCGACCTTCTACGACTGGCGGGCCAAGCACCGGGCGCCCCGCTGCATCAAGCTGCCGAACGGCGACCTGAGAATTCGACGGCTCGACCTCGACCACTGGCTTGACGACCGTGAGGACGCCGCCTGATGGAGACGACCTACGACGTCAAGGTCTACAAGATCTACGTCTACAAGGGCACCCGGAAGTCCAGCTACACGGTGCGATGGGAAGTCGCCGGAAAACGCTGGCGCGAGCAGTTCGACACGGTCGCGCTCGCCGAGGGCTTCCGTTCCGGACTCATCACGGCGACGGGCAAGGGTGAGGCGTTCGTCATCGCGACCGGCCTGCCGGTCTCGCATCGTTCGAAGTCCGCCGCCGTGAGCTGGTACGCCTTCGCCACCGAGTACGTGGACGCGCGCTGGTCCCAACTCGGCGGCAACAGCCGGAAGAACCTCGCGAAGACGCTGACCGCGACCACCATCGCGCTTCTGCGCACCCGGCCTGCCCAGTTCGAGCCCGTGGCGGTGCGTACCGCGCTGCGCGAGTGGGCGTTCAACACGAACCGGCGGAGTACGGCCCCTGACGACGTGGAGACCATCCTCCGATGGGTGGAGCGGAACTCGCTGCCCGTCTCGACCTGGGAGGACCCTGGCAAGGTCGACGAGGTTCTACGAGCCATCGACACGCGCCTTGACGGCAAGCAAGCCGCCGCCTGGTCGCGCAAGCGTCACCGCCGCATCCTCAACGTCGTCATGAAGCACGCGATCCGCCGGCGCGTTCTGCGGACCAACCCGCTCCCCAAGGGGAAGGAGGCGACGGCCGTCGCCAAGACCACGAACGCCGTGGACAAGCGGTCGCTGATGAACCCCGATCAGGCGGCGGCCCTGCTCGACTGGATACGGCGACGGCCTCGCGGAGGCAAGCGGCTGCACGCGTTCTTCGTGACGCTGTACTACTGCGGTCTGCGCCCTGAGGAAGCCGTGGCCATGCGGGTCAAGGACGTGTCGCTACCCGCGCTGGGTGTCGCGGACCAGTGGTGTGAACTGCTGATCCACACGGCGACCCCGGAGGTGGGCAAGCAGTGGACCGACACCGGCAAGATCCACGAGGAACGCGACCTCAAGGGCCGTGCCGAGGGGGAGACACGCACAGTGCCGGGGCATCCCGCCCTGACGCGGGTCCTGCGGCAGCACATCGCGGACGAAGCCCTCCAGCCCGGTGATCTCCTCTTCCAGGGTGAGACAGGCGGCGTCCTCGCGGGCTCGGTGATCCGGCGGGCCTGGCGCAGTGCGCGCGAGGCGGTGTTGGCTCCACATGTCATCGAATCGCCCACCGGACGGCGGGTGTACGACAACCGGCACACGCGCCTGACGAAGTGGCTGAATGACGGCGTCCCGCCGGCCCAGGTCGCGGACTGGGCGGGCAATAGTGTTCCGGTGCTTCTGGCCACGTACGCGCGATGCGTGGAAGGACAACTTCCCGATCTCAAGAGGCGGCTCGAAGCGGCGGGAGACCTACCCGAACCGCCGCCCGCAGGCTGACGGGACGGCGGAAAACTTCGGCACGTATTCGGCACAGCCACCCGCAGAACCCCGGTGACAGCCGTACGGCCCCGGACTTTTCCTTGATCATCGGGGGAGGGTCCGGGGCTTCACCGTCCCCGCCGAAACCTGCCCTGACCAGCGAAAAGCCCTCCCATCTGGGAGGGCTTCAGGCAGTGCCCCCGGCAGGACTCGAACCTGCGGCCAAGCGCTTAGAAGGCGCCTGCTCTATCCACTGAGCTACGGGGGCCGGGTGTGGGCTGTGACGGACGGGGGTCCTGTGGTGGGGGAGTCCCTGGCCGTGCCCGGACAAGGATAGGGCTCTTGTCGCGGTGTCCCGGTTGCTTCGCCTGCGTGGCACCTTGTGGAGGTTCGGTGAAGCGAACCGATAATCGCAGCTGGGTACGGATCGCGCATCGGTTTTCGGGTCGGATCGCGTGGGTGTTGTGCACTCGTTATGCCCGCGCTGTGCGGGTCTCCGCTGCTCTCGGAGTGGAACCGCCGCGCACGGGTGGCCATACGCTTCAAAAAGGCACCTAAAGCGGGCATTCTTCGCATGTGGTGACCTTGGATGTACGGCCTCAGCTCATCGACGCACTCTCCGTCCTGCGCGACCGTGTCGCTGCCGTGCGTCTGCCACTACCGCTCCCCGGATCGGAGCGGGCCCGTCAGACCAGGGCCGAACTCCTCGCGCAGCTCGACGACTACCTGCTGCCCCGGCTCCGGGCCCCCGAGGCGCCGCTGCTCGCGGTGATCGGCGGGTCCACCGGGGCGGGGAAGTCCACGTTGGTCAACTCGCTCGTCGGCTGCCGGGTCAGCGAGGCGGGGGTGCTGCGGCCGACGACCCGGACGCCGGTGCTGGTCTGCCACCCGGACGACCACCACTGGTTCGCGGACGTACGGGTGCTGCCGGAGCTGATCCGGGTCTGGCTGCCGCCTGGGCGGGGGGCCGGGGCGGACGGGATCGAGGAGGCGGGTGTCGGACGCGCTCGCGGGGCGGTACCGGAACTGCGGATCGAGACGGCGATGAGCCTGCCGCGCGGCCTCGCGCTGCTGGACGCCCCCGACATCGACTCGCTCGTCGAACGCAACCGGGTCCTCGCCGCCGAACTCGTCTGCGCGGCCGATGTGTGGGTGATGGTGACCACGGCGTCCCGGTACGCCGACGCGGTGCCCTGGCACATGCTGCGTACGGCGAAGGAGTACGACGCCTCGCTGGTCAGCGTCCTCGACCGGGTGCCGCACCAGGTGGTGGGGGAGGTGTCCCGCCAGTACGCGGCGCTGATGACCCGGGCCGGGCTCGGAGACGTACCCCGGTTCACCATCCCCGAGTTGCCCGAGTCGGCGGGCGGTGCCAGTGGGCTGCTGCCCACCACGGCCGTAGCCCCGCTGCGCGCCTGGCTCACCCACCGGGCCCAGGACCCCGCCGCCCGCCAGCAAGCCGTGGGGCGTACGGCGTCCGGGGTCATCGAGTCGCTGAACGTACGGATTCCCGCCCTGGCCGGGGCCGTCGCCCAGCAGTACGCGGCGGCCGTCAGGCTGACCGGAGCGGTCGAGGACGCGTACGAGAAGGAGGCCGAGCGCATCCGCCGCCGGCTCGGAAACGGGGCCGTGCTGGCGGGGGACGCCCGGACGCGCTGGCGTGGGTACCCGCTGGACAGTTCGGCGTGCGAGGTGCTGGAAGCGCTGGTGGAGAGCCTGGTCGCGTTGATCCAGTGCGCCGTCGCCGCTGCCGACGAGAAGATCCGTACGACCTGGCGGCGTGATCCGGCAGCGGCGGCGTTCCGCTTCGAGGGCTCCGGCAAGGAGAGCGGCGGCTGGGGTCCGGCGGAGGACGTCGAAGGGCGGATCGCGGTAGCGGTACGCCGGTGGCGGCGGGTCGTCGAAGAGCTGGCCGAGGAAGAGGTGGGCCGGCTCGACCGCAGCGTCGCGCCGGATTCGGAGACCGTCGCCGCGCTGCTCGCCGCCGCCTTGCTCGGCGGTCGCCGTGCCCGTAGCGCCGGGGAGCAGCTCGCCGAACGCATCGGCGCCCAGGGCGCCCTGCGGTTGCGGGACAAGGGCGGGTCCCTGCTCACCAGTTATCTGGACCAGGTGCTGCGGGTGGAGCGGGAACGGCGGCTCGCCCCGCTCGACGCGCTCGACATCGCCCCCGAACCGCAAGCAGAGCTGATCGCCGCACTGTCCGTGCTGCAGAAGGAGAGGAGGCAGCGATGACTGCCGTCGTGGATCAGGACCGGGAACAAGGCGATCAGGGCCCGGAGCAAGGGGATCGAGCTTGGGAACACGGCGATCGGGGCCGGGGACAAGGCGATCAGGGCAGGGCGCAGGGGGAAGAGGGGAGCCCTGGGCGGGTCGAGGCGGACGCGGGCGGTGGCGGGACCGATGCGAGGGCGCCGGAGGAGTCCGATGGCGGCCCGGAGGTTTCCAGCCCGGCGGCCCGGCCCGGGGGTGCCGCGGCAACCGGTGACCCGGAGGCCCCGGGAGCCGGGCGTACGGCCCGGAACGCGGGGGCGCCCGGGTCGGCGGACGCACCCGGAGAGCGGGGCGGCGTGCCGGGACCGACGGGTGAGCGGGGCGGGCCGGACGGGCCTGCCGTACCCCGATCCGCTGGTGAGCCGGAGCCGCAGGACACCGCCGTCACCCCCTCGGGCCTGCCCTCCCACTGGGACGACGGGCTGATCGCACGCCGGGCCGCCGCCTCCCGGGCCAAGGGCCACGACCTGGGGCGGGCGGTGCGGGAGGACGAACCTGGACCCGAGGTGGAGGCGTACGTACCGTCCGGCGGTACGCTCCGGCCGCGGCTCGAAGCGCTGCGTGAGCTGGTCGGTCTCTCCCGCGCACGGCTCGACCAGGGGGCGCTCGCCGAGGCCGGCCGGGTACTCGAAGAGGCCGCCGCGCGTCAGCGGCTTTCCTCCCGGCACACCGTGGTCGCCCTCGCCGGGGCGACGGGCAGCGGGAAGTCCTCCCTGTTCAACGCCCTCGCCGGAGCCCAGATCTCCGACACCGGGGTACGCCGGCCGACCACCTCCTCCCCGATCGCGTGCAGTTGGACGGACGGGGCGGCCGGCCTCCTCGACCGCCTGGCGATCCCGGGCCGGCTCCGACGCAGGCCGCAGCCGGGGACGGCGGCGGCCGACCCGGCGCTCCAGGGGCTCGTCCTGGTGGACCTCCCCGACCACGACTCGGCGGCTGCCGGGCACCGGGAGCAGGTGGACCGGGTCCTCGCGCTGGTGGACGCGGTGGTCTGGGTCGTGGACCCGGAGAAGTACGGCGACGCGGCCCTGCACGAGCGCTATCTGCGCCCGCTCGCCGGACACGCGGAAGTCAGCTTCGTCGTGCTCAACCAGATCGACCGGCTGCCCGGCGAGGCCGCCGACCTGGTCCTCGACGATCTGCGCAGGCTGCTCGACGAGGACGGCATGGCGGTGGGTGAGCACGGCGACCCCGGCGCCACCGTGCTCGCCCTGTCCGCCCTCACCGGCGAAGGGGTGGGGGAACTGCGCGAGTCGCTGGGCAAGTTCGTGCAGGAGCGTACGGCCGCACAGCGCCGGCTCTCCGCCGACGTGGACGCCGCCGCCGCGCGGCTGCGGCCGGTGTACGTCGCGCA
The DNA here is from genome assembly GCF_036188265.1 of Streptomyces sp. NBC_00247. Classification (NCBI taxonomy): domain Bacteria; kingdom Bacillati; phylum Actinomycetota; class Actinomycetes; order Kitasatosporales; family Streptomycetaceae; genus Streptomyces; species Streptomyces sp. NBC_00247. Next base: position 4,738,820 of record NZ_CP108093.1, read on the forward strand.
GGGGCGGCCCGGGCTGGGCGAGCGGGCGCGGGAGGAGTTCACCGACCGGCTCGCGGACGCGGTCGGCGCTTCGGCGGCCGGGCAGGCGGCCGAGCGGGAGTGGCGCCGTAACGCGGGTCGGGCCTGCGGCACTCCGTGGCTCCGGCTCTGGCGCTGGTACGAGTCGACGCGCAGGCTCGGCGGCCTGGAACGGATGGGCCAGGTCCTCGCACCGCCACGCGAGGAGGAGCAGGCCACCGCGCGGCAGCGGGTCGAGCAGGCAGTACGGATCGTGGCGGACGACGCCGCCGCGGGGCTCCCGGACCCGTGGGCGCAGGCCGTGCGCGAAGCCGCGCACAACGGGGCGAAGGGGCTGTCCGAGGCGCTGGACGAACTGGCGGATAAGGCGGGTTCGGCTGCTCCCGTCCGTGGCCGGAGGACCGGCGGCGGTAGGGGAAGCGACGCGGAAAGCGGTACGGGAGACGGTGCGGGAGCCTCCGGGGAGGGAGGGGAGGGAAGGGAGCACGGCGCCGGCCGGGTGCGCGGCCCGGGCCGGTTCGGACGGAGCCGTTCCCGGGGGGCCGGTACGGAGACCGGAGCCGGCGGTGCCCAGGGTTCGCCCCTGCTCCCGGGCCGCCCCGCCAGGCCGGCGCGCCCCAGGTGGTGGCCGGCGGCGGTGGTGGTCCAGGCGTCCATGACCCTGCTGCAGATCTTCGGCGGACTGTGGCTGGTCGGCCAGATCGCCGGCGTTCTGGAACCGGGACTGATCGTCCCCGCGCTCGTGATGCTCGCCGGAGTCGTCGGTGGTCCGCTGGTGGAGTGGGCGTGCGCGGCCGCCGCGCGGGGACCGGCGCGCCGGTACGGGCAGGAGATCGAGCGGCGGTTGCGGGACGCGGCGGCCGGATGCGGCCGGGCCAGGGTCCTCGATCCGGTGGCCGCCGAACTCGCCCGCTACCGCGAAGTGCGCGAGCGGTACGGGGCGGTGACGGAGTTTTCCACAACCGGCGGGTAGTCCACAGGCCCCGGCAGGAACGCCGCACCTCGTCCAGCATGGAGTCCTGGTCGGACAGGGACCAGCACCGGTCCGTCATCGGGCCCGGTGACGGGAGGCGGCAGGACGGGGCGCGGGAGAGCCTCGCGAGCCCACCGGCCCGCGGGGCTCTCCCGCGTTCCGGACCCGCTCGCGCACGGAGGGATGCTCGCACGCGGGCGACTGTCCGGTACGCGGTCGGCTGTTCGTACACACAGGAAGCGAATACGGGGGGACAGGACATGAACGAGACCTTGGTGACGCTGGTCGGCAATGCCGCGACGGGGGTGGACTTCCGGGAGACGGCCTCGGGCGGGATGGCCCGGTTCCGCCTCGCCGTGACCCCGCGCCGCTGGGACCGGGAGAAACAGCTCTGGGCCGACGGGCACACGAGCTTCTACACGGTGTGGGCGTGGCGGAGCCTCGCGTCGAACGTGGCGGCCTCGGTCTCCGTGGGCGAACCCCTGCTGGTGCACGGCCGGCTGAAGGTCCGCGAGGAGGAACGCGAGGGCGCGCGAAGGACGTTCGTGGACGTCGAGGCGGTCGCGGTGGGCCACGACCTGAGCCGGGGCTCCGCAGCCTTCCGGCGGGCGGTACGACGCGAGCCGCCGTTCGGCATGGAGATGGACGCAGGGACGGGCACGGGGGCGGGCGGCGGGACGGGCGCAGGGACGGGCATGGGGGCGGGGATGGGCGCGGGCGAGGGCTTCGGAGCGGGCCCGGGAGGCCCAGGGAGCCCAGGAGGAGGGCCGGGGACGGGACGGGAGGCGCGACCGGGCGCGGGACCGGGCGCGGGGCCTGGAGGAGGGGACGAGAACGGTCCGGTTTTCGTGAGCGAATCCGCAGGTGACGGCCCGTCCTGGGAGAGGGAGCCCGCCGGCGAGCCGCCCGCCCGTACGAGGGCGACCGGACCGCCGGGCACGGGAGGCGGATCGCGTGCGCGGACGGGCCGTCAGAAAGGGCCTACAAGCGTCATGTCGACATCTTGACAACCTTGACGCGCGCTCGGTGAGCGCCTGGTGACGGGGTGCTGATGGTTTTCGCCGTGCTCCTTGGGGCGGGAGTGGCGGTGATAACGATTGCGATTCGGAATGGTTGTGCGAGAGCAAGACAGGGGAGCGGTTTGCACCCCCCTCCATAGGATTCCCCCGTACTCATGGGCACTTGAGTCTGTCGGCGGGGCACTCCCCACACGCGCACCGAGCGCGAGGGCCCCGCCCCGGAGGGGAATTCTGTGACTTCTGCTTTTTCTGAGATATCAGCGCTTCAAGATTCCGGCATAGCGAACGGCCCGGCCATCGGCGCCGGTTCGGGCACGCGCCGGCCGCTGCGGGGACGGGGCAACGGGCTGACCCGCCTGGCCTCCGCCGCACTGGTCACCGGCCTCGTCGCGGCGGGCGCCCTCGCCGGCGCGGGCACGGCGGCAGCCGATGACGCGGCCCCCCAGCACCCGGGCGGCGCGATCGCCGTCCTGGACGGGCTGAAGACGTACGACGACGCCAAGATCAAGACGGACAAGGGGACCCAGTCGGTCTCCGCCGGGCTCTTCGAGATGACCGTCAACGGTGGCGGCACGCTCAAGACGTACTGCATCGACATCCACAACCCCACCCAGGGCAACGCGGAGTACAAGGAGACGCCCTGGGCGGAGTCCTCGCTCGGCAAGAACGACAACGCCGGCCGCATCCGGTGGATCCTGGAGCACTCCTACCCGCAGGTCGACGACCTCGCCTCGCTCGCGAAGGCGGCCGGCGCCAAGTCCCTCACCGCGGGCACCGCTGCCGCGGGCACCCAGGTCGCCATCTGGCGCTTCTCGGACAACGCCGACGTCACCGCGGTGAACAAGGACGCCGAGAAGCTCGCCGACTACCTCCAGGGTGCGGCCCAGAACTCGACCGAGCCCCAGGCGTCGCTGACCCTGAGCCCGGCGGCCGTCTCCGGTCAGGCCGGCGGCGTGCTCGGCCCGGTCACCGTGCACACCGATGCGGCCGAGGCCGCGGTGGCTCCGCCGGCCGACGCCGTCGCCAGCGGCATCAAGATCACCGACAAGGACGGCAACCCCCTCTCGAAGGCGACCGACGGCACCGAGCTCTACTTCGACGTGCCGAAGGGCGCCGCGGACGGTTCCGCCTCGCTCACCGTGCAGGCCACCACCTCGGTTCCGGTCGGCCGCGTCTTCGTCGGTGAGAGCAAGAGCCAGACGCAGATCCTGGCCGGCTCCAGCGAGTCCGTCGTCTCCGCGCAGGCCACCGCCAACTGGGCCGCCAAGGGCCCGGTTCCCGCGGTGACCGCGAAGAAGGACTGCAGCAAGGGCGCCGTGGAGTTCACGGTGACCAACAATGGCGACCAGCCGTTCAAGTTCACGTTCGCGGCGGCCGGCGACGTCTACACCGTCGAGCCCGGCGGTTCGAAGACCGTGCCGGTCGGCGTCGGTGAGGACAAGGCGTACGACATCACGGTCGTCGGCGTCGACAGCGACTTCAAGCAGAACTTCAAGGGCGTCCTCGACTGCGTCACCGCGGCCACCCCGGCTCCGGGCGGCGACGAGGGCACCGACACGCAGACCGGCGCCTCGCCGAGCCCGGCCACGACCGTCGCCGCCGGCGCCGTGACCGGCGGTGGTGAGGGCGACCTCGCCGCCACCGGTGGTTCCAGCGCCACCCCGGTCATCGCCGGTGTCGCCGTCGCGCTCGTCGTCCTCGGTGGTGGAGCGGTGTTCTTCCTCCGTCGCAAGAAGTCGGCCGCGGCCGCCCAGTAACGGCCGGACGCGCACGGTCACCGCGCGCGCCGCACCGTGGCTGAGCAGCTGAGCTGAGTAGGCGAGCCGAACAGCAGGACCGTACGGCCGAAGGCCCCGGCACCCAGGATTCCAGGGGGTGCCGGGGCCCTCGTGCGTTCGAGGGCGTACCCGTACGGGATCGGGTGCCGGCCCTGGTCACGGCCCGGGGTCACGGCCCGGGGCCCGCGGTGCGGCGCCGCGCCGGGACAGTCCCCGGGACCCTCCGGCGACGCCGAGGACGCCCCGCGTCGGGATCTCGCGTCCGTCGGTGTCCTCGTCCGGGTACGGCGGCCTTCGCTGCCGCCCAGGTCAGCGGCCCCGGGTGGGACGGGTTTCCCCCGTGGGCTTGTCGTCAGGCAAGATGGGGTGTATCTGCTCCCACCCCTATTGCTGCCGGACGGTTTCTCTTGGCTGAGTACATCTACACCATGCGCAAGACGCGCAAGGCGCACGGCGACAAGGTGATTCTGGATGACGTCACCTTGAACTTCCTGCCCGGCGCGAAGATCGGTGTCGTGGGCCCCAACGGCGCCGGTAAGTCCACGGTGCTCAAGATCATGGCCGGCCTGGAGCAGCCGTCCAACGGTGACGCGTTCCTCTCGCCCGGCTTCAGCGTCGGCATCCTCATGCAGGAGCCGAAGCTCGACGAGGAGAAGACCGTCCTGCAGAACGTGCAGGACGGCGCCGCCGAGGTCATGGGCAAGCTGAAGCGCTTCAACGAGGTCGCCGAGCTCATGGCGACCGACTACTCCGACGCGCTGCTGGACGAGATGGGCAAGCTCCAGGAGGACCTGGACCACGCCAACGCGTGGGACCTGGACGCCCAGCTGGAGCAGGCCATGGACGCCCTGGGCTGCCCGCCCGGCGACTGGCCCGTCACCAACCTCTCCGGTGGCGAGAAGCGCCGCGTGGCGCTCTGCAAGCTGCTCATCGAGGCCCCGGACCTGCTCCTCCTCGACGAGCCCACCAACCACCTCGACGCCGAGTCGGTGAACTGGCTGGAGCAGCACCTCTCGAAGTACGCGGGTGCGGTCGTCGCCGTCACCCACGACCGGTACTTCCTCAACAACGTCGCCGAGTGGATCCTCGAACTGGACCGCGGCCGCGCGCTCCCGTACGAGGGCAACTACTCCACGTACCTCGACAAGAAGGCCACTCGCCTCAAGGTCGAGGGCCGCAAGGACGAGAAGCGCGCCAAGCGGCTCAAGGAAGAGCTGGAGTGGGTCCGGTCCAACGCCAAGGGCCGCCAGACCAAGTCCAAGGCCCGCCTCGCCCGTTACGAGGAGATGGCCGCCGAAGCCGACAAGATGCGGAAGCTGGACTTCGAGGAGATCCAGATCCCGCCGGGCCCGCGCCTCGGTTCCATCGTCGTCGAGGTCGAGCACCTCTCGAAGGCCTTCGGCGACAAGGTCCTGATCGACGACCTGTCGTTCACGCTGCCGCGCAACGGCATCGTCGGCATCATCGGTCCGAACGGCGCGGGCAAGACCACGCTGTTCAAGATGCTCCAGGGCCTGGAGACGCCGGACTCCGGCACGGTCAAGATCGGTGAGACGGTCAAGATCTCGTACGTCGACCAGTCCCGCGCCAACATCGACCCGAAGAAGACCCTCTGGGCCGTCGTCTCGGACGAGCTGGACTACATCAACGTCGGCCAGGTCGAGATGCCCTCGCGGGCGTACGTCTCCGCGTTCGGCTTCAAGGGCCCGGACCAGCAGAAGCCGGCCGGTGTCCTCTCCGGTGGTGAGCGCAACCGCCTGAACCTCGCGCTGACGCTCAAGGAGGGCGGCAACCTGCTGCTCCTCGACGAGCCCACCAACGACCTGGACGTCGAGACCCTGTCGTCGCTGGAGAACGCCCTGCTGGAGTTCCCCGGTGCCGCTGTGGTCATCTCCCACGACCGCTGGTTCCTGGACCGCGTCGCCACGCACATCCTGGCGTACGAGGGCGACTCCAAGTGGTACTGGTTCGAGGGCAACTTCGAGTCGTACGAGAAGAACAAGGTCGAGCGCCTCGGCGCGGACGCGGCCCGCCCGCACCGCGCCACGTACAAGAAGCTCACCCGGGGCTGATCACCGTGGCCCGTCACCTCTACCCCTGCCCGCTCCGCTGGTCGGACATGGACGCCTTCGGCCACGTCAACAACGTGGTCTTCCTCCGCTACCTGGAGGAGGCGCGCATCGACTTCATGTTCCGGCTCGCCCCGGGGGACGGTTCGCCGTCCTTCGCGGGCGGTTCCGTCGTGGCCCGCCACGAGATCGACTACCTCCGGCCGCTGGTCCACCGCCACGCGCCGGTCACCGTCGAGTCCTGGGTCACGAAGATCGGCGCGGCGTCGCTGACGATCGCGTACGAGATCAAGGACGCGGACCTGGTGTACGTGCGGGCTTCCACGGTCGTCGTGCCCTACAACCTGGTGGAAGGGCGGCCCCGGCGGATCTCCGCCGAGGAGAAGCTCTTCCTCCAGGAGTACATGGAGCAGGAGCCCGCCGCGGCATGACGATGCCCGTGCACTCCGTGCTCTTCGCCGATCCGGGGGAGGCGGCCGATCTGGCCGCCTTCCTCGGCCGGCTGCTCCACTACGACCGCGCCGCCGCCGTCCGCCTCCAGGCGGCCGGCGGGGCGCTGGCCGTGTTCGGACGCCCGCCGTCCTTCGACGTGCTGGCGATCCGTACGGCGCGCCTGGCCGTAGCCGGAGCGGGAGCCGGAGCCGGTACCGGGAGTCCCGCGACCTTCGACACCACGGTGTCGGCGGGGGAGTTCCTGGAGACGCTCGACCCCGAAAGCCCCACGGGGGTGGCGGGAGTCCTGCCCGGCCCCGTGACCGGACCGCCGTGGACCGGCATGCTGCCGCCGCGCGGCCCTTGGCGCGAACTCCCCGGGCTGCCGGGGCCGCAGGAGCTGCGCACCGCGCTGAACACGGCGGTCGGCGAGTTCCGCGCGCGGGACGAGGCGCTGCCCGAGGACCGTCGCACCCGGGCCGAACGCGATCTGATCGGCCGCGAGATCTGGTCCCGGCCGGTTGGCGGGACCCCGCTCCCGCTGCGCGCCGTGCATGCCGCCCAGTCGCTCGGCTTCCTCCGCCCCCAGCCGGACCTGCCGGTCGGCCTGCTGGCCGCGGGGTCCTGGCTGCGCCTGCGGAGCCCGTACGGCTCGGTCGCCCTGCGTACGGAGGGCAGCGGCGGCCTCGGCGCGCTCCAGCTGTCCGTCGGCCGGCGCTGAAGGCGCCGAACCGCCGCGCGGGCCACCGCACGCCGGTGGTTCAGTCGGCCGTGTTCACCATCGAGGCCGCCGCGTAGGTGAGGTAGGACCACAGCTTCTGCTCGTGCTCGGGCGAGAGCCCCTGCTCGTCCAGGGCGACCCGCATGTGCCCGAGCCAGGCGTCGTGCGCCGCCCGGTCCACCTGGAAGGGCTGGTGCCGCATCCGCAGCCGGGGATGGCCCCGGTGGTCGCTGTACGTCCGGGGGCCGCCCCAGTACTGCATCAGGAAGAGCGCGAACCGCTCCTCGGCCGGGCCCAGGTCCTCCTCCGGGTACATCGGCCGCAGCAGCGGGTCCTCGGCCACCCCCTCGTAGAAGCGGTGCACCAGGCGCCGGAAAGTCGCCTCGCCGCCGACCTGCTCGTAGAAGGTCTGCTCCTGAAGCGTGTCGTGCGGGTTCTCTGTCACCCGTCCATGGTCGCAGACGTAGCGGCCGAGGCCGGGGGTCCTAGGACCCTCCCGGCTCCCGGCTCCCGAGCGCTCCGGCGGTCCACGGCGGGGTACGGTCCGCCACCGGCCGCTGACCTGCCACTGGCTCCTTCACCGCTGCCTCGCGGCGGGGCGCGCGGCGGCGAAGACGAGCCCGGCGAGCGCGCAGACTCCGGCCGACATCAGCAGGGACCACCCGGGACGCGAGGTCGCCGCGGCTCCCATGACGGCGACGCCGAGGGTGGCGCCGACCTGGCGTACCGCGTTGAGCAGGCCACCGGCCGCCCCCGCGCCGCCCACCGGGGCGGCGTCGACGACGGCCGCGACGACGGCGGGCAGCACGAAGGAGATGCCGAAGCCGGTGAGCAGCAGGCCCGGCGCGAGCCAGAGGGAGGCCCCGTCGGCGAGCACGGTGCAGGCGAGCGCGGCGCCACCGGCGGTCAGCAGGGACAGGCCGGTCAGGACGGGAAGCCGAGGGCCTCTGGCTGCCACGATCCGGCCGGTCAGCGGCGGGTTCGCGGCGAAGGGGACGGTCAGCGGAAGGAACGCGAGCCCGGTCTCCAGCGGGCTCAGGTGCCGCTGCTCCTGGAGCAGCAGCGGCAGTACGAAGAGCGCGCCGGCCAGCGCGAAGCCGGTGGCCGCCGCCGCCAGCAGGACGGCCCGCACCCGGGCGGACCGGATCAGCACCGGGTCGAGCACCGGCGACGGGCTCCGGCGTTCGCGTCCGACGAAAGCCCACGTCGCGACGGTGCATCCCACCGAGGACACCGCCGCGTGGCCCCAGGAGCGGGCCCCGGCGGCGATCAGCGCGTCCGTGAGCAGCGCCAGCGCCGCACCGGCCGCCATCTGGGCCGGCCAGTCGATGGCGCGGGCACCGCGCGGACAGCGCACCGCACGGCTCCGGGTGAGGGCCAGCACCACCACCCCGACGGGCACGTTGACCAGGAACACCGCACGCCATCCGGCCGCCCCGACCAGGGCGCCCCCGGCGATCGGGCCGGCCGCGACGGCGGCACCGCTGACCGCGGCCCACACCGAGACGGCGCGTGCCCGCGCGGCGGGCTCCGGGTACAGCCGGCCGATCATCGCCATGGAGGCGGGTACGCACGCCGCGGCGGCGGCGCCCGAGAGCGCCCGGAGCACCAGCAGGGCGGCAAGGCCGGGGGCGACGGAGCTGAGCAGGGACGCGAGGACGAACACCGCGACGCCGCCCCGGAAGAGCCGCTCGGCACCGTACTTGTCGGCCGCCGCCCCCGCCGGGAGCAGCAGCGCCGCGAAGGCCACGGTGTAGCCGGTGACCGCCCATTGGAGTCCGGCCGTCGAAGTGGCCAGGGAGGAGGCGAGATCGGGTTCGGCGACCGACAGCACCGTGGTGTCGAGGAGCACCATGAAATAGCCCAGCGAGATGCCGGTGAGCGCGAGGGCACGCCATCTCCTCGGCAGGGAACGGCCCTGTGAATCGGGCAGGTTGACGACAGCCATGAGGGGACGGCCTCCAGGGGGGTCGGGGCGGGACGGCTCACTCTGGCCGCTCCGGCGCGGGCGCTCCACCGGCTGCCCCGCACACCGCGTTCGGAATTTCCGAACGCTCCGCCGGGTTCTCCTCCGACATGGAGTTACGCCAACTCAGGTCCTTCGCCGCCGTCGTGGAGCACCGGACGGTGACCGGCGCGGCCGTCGCGCTCGGGCTGGCCCCCTCGTCGGTCTCGCAGCAGATCCGCACCCTCGAAACGGCCCTCGGGGTCACCCTGTTCGTCCGGGGCCCCGGAGGGATGGAGCTGACCCCCGCGGGGCAGCGGATGCGCGGCTGGGCGCGTTCCCTGCTCGACACCGCCGAACAGGCCGTCCACGACGTCAGGACCGGGCGCCGGAACCTGCGGCTCGGCGCGCTGGAGACCCTGGCCGGCTCGCACGTCCCACTGATCCTCACCCGGCTGGCCGAGCGGCGGCCCGGCCTCGACGTCGATGTGCGCTCCGACCGCACCCGCGAGGGGCTGTTCGCCGACGTGGTGGCGGGGCGCCTCGACGCGGCCCTGCTCCTGGACTCGGGCGAGGAGATCGGCGCACTGGGGTTCCCCCCGCCCGCCGAACCCCTGGCCTTCGTCGATCTCGACCCGGTCCCGCTCGTCCTGGTCTCGGCGCCCGGGCACCCGCTGGCCGGCCGGACGGCGCTGACCCCGGCGGACCTCGACGGCGTACGGCTGCTGGTCAACGTTCCCGAGTGCTCCTTCTGGATGGCCGGGGAGCGGGCTCTCGGCGCCGGGCCCGAGCGGATCCGGGCAGGCGGGGTCCCCGTGATGCGCGCCTGGGCCGAACACGGCCTCGGGATCTCGCTGCTGCCCCGCTTCGCGGTCGCCGACAGCCTCCGGACCGGCGTCCTGGTCCCCCTCGGCCTGCCCCTCCCCGACCTCTGCCTGCGTCTCGTCTGGCGCGCGGACCGCGAGTCGGCCCTGCCGGGCCTGCGCGAGACCCTCTACGCCGCAGCCGGCCCGTACCCGGACGCGCGGCCCGGGCACCCGTGACCGCCCCGCGCCTCTGGCCGCCCCGCACCCGTGGCGGGCGCGCGCCCGTGACCGCCCCGCGCCCCTGGCCGCCCCGCGCCCGTGACCGCCCCGCACCCGTGGCGGGCGCGCGCCGGTCGCCCACCGCGCACCGCGGCAGGAGAGTGGAGGCATGGGTGCCCGAGCGCGCGAGACGCGTGATCCGTTCGAAGCCGAGGGGGCCGCGGCCCGGCAGGCCATGGTGCGGCTCATCGTGGCCGGCGGCGGGCTGCGCGACCTCGGCTGGCGCGCGGCCTTCGAGGACGTGCCGCGCCACCTGTTCGTGCCGTACTACTACGAGGGCGGGCTCCTCGGCGCCGTGCGCCTGTGGTGCGAGGACGCCGACCCCGTACGCCGCGAGCAGTGGCTGCGCGGGGCGTACGCGGACGGGCCGCTGGCCACCCGGATGAAGGACGGCGAGCTCGTCTCCTCCAGCAGCCAGCCCTCCCTGATGGCGCTCATGCTCGACGAACTCGACGTGCGCGACGGCCAGACCGTGCTGGAGATCGGCGCGGGCACCGGCTACAACGCGGCCCTGCTCGCCCACCGGCTCGGTGACCGGGCGGTCACCACCGTCGATCTCGACCCGGAGATCACCGAGTCCGCCCGCCGCCACCTTGCCGCAGCCGGATACCGCCCCACCGTCGTCACCGGCGACGGGGCGCGCGGCTGCCCCGGACGGAGCCCGTACGACCGGATCATCGCGACCTGCACCCTGCCGCTGATCCCCGAGGACTGGCTCGCCCAGTGCGCCCCGGACGCACGCGTCCTGGCCCCCTTCGCCACCGGCCTGATCTCGCTCCGGGTACGGGATTCGGCGGGCGGACGCCGGGCGGAGGGGCACTTCCTGCACACCCCGGCGTTCTTCGTACCGCTGCGAGGGACACCGGAGCGGACCGGGGGGCCGGCCCGGCGGATGACGGGGAACGACCTCTTCTCGTTCCTGCTCACGCTGGCGGGCGGCTCGCTCGGTGCGGACGAGGCGATGAACCTCTGGGAGGGGGAGGGACGCCCCGGCCGGGAGCGCTTCGGCCTGACCGTCGACCGGGATCGCCAGTGGGCCTGGCTCGACGACCCCGAGGGCCCGTACGTATGGCCCCTCACCGGCCACCAGGGGCGGTGAGGGGCCATGACGGCGTCAGGCCGCGTCCGACGGCGGAATCAGCCCCGGCGGACCGTGATCGTCGTCCACGCGCCGACATGCACCTGGTCGCCGTCCTGGAGCGGAACCGGCACGTAGGGCTGGATCGGGTCCTCGGCACCGTTGAGCGTGGTGCCGTTGGTGGAGTTCTGGTCCACCACCGCCCAGCCCCCGTCCGGCTGCTTCACCAGGATCGCGTGCTGGTGCGAGACGCCCGGGTCCTCCGGCGGCACCGACAGGTCGATGTCGGGCGACTCGCCGGTGCTGTGCCGGCGGCGTCCGATGGTGACCTGGCTGCCCGCGAGTTCGAGGTGCTGCTCGGGGGAGTACGCGGGCAGGTTCAGCCCGGTCGCCTCCGGGCCGCTGCGCTGCATCATCGCCAGGAAGTAGTCACGGTCGGGCGCGATCACCGCGGTCCAGGTGGCGGCCCGCTGAGGCTCCTGCCCACCGGGACCCGCCTGCCCACCGGGACCGCCCTGCGCTCCGGGGCCGCCGGGACCCGCCTGGGCGCCCGGGAAGCCGCCCTGGCCGGGGAAGGGCGGCGAGAAGGCCACCTGCTGCGGACTCTGCTGCTGGAAGGGGTGCGGCGGCTGCTGGTGCGCGGGCGCGTGCGGCGCCTGCGTCCGGCCCTGGGCCTGCGAGGGCGGCGGCAGCATCCAGTCGTCCGCCTCCGGCGGGGAGGACGGACCGGGCGCGGGCGGCGCGCTCTGCTGGAACGCCTGCGGCGGGCTCTGCTGGTACGCGGCCGGCGGTCCCTGCTGGAACGCGGCAGGCGGCGGCCCCTGCTGTCCCGGCTGGCCCGGCTGGTTCTGCGGGAAGGACTGCTGCCCGGGGTGGCCGGGGTGGCCGGGCTGCCCGGGGAACTGGGGCTGTCCAGCCTGCGGGAACGGCGACTGCTGCTCCTGCGGACCCGGCCGGCCCTGCTGCGCCTGGGGGAAGGCCGGGGGCTGCTGGTTCTGCTGGAAGGCGCTCGGCGGCGCCTGCCGGCCGTCGCGGTCCGGCACGAGCGGCTCCGCCGGGCGGTTCAGCTGCGAGGGACGCGAGCCCTGGTACTCGAAGGGGTCACGCGGCTGCGGGGGCTGCGGGCCCGGAGCGTGCGGAGCCGGGGGTGCCTGCCGGGGGCCGGGCTGCGCCTGGAAGCCGGGCGGCAGATTGAGGCCGGGCGCCTGCCCGCCACCGGCGCCGGGCTGCGGAGCCAGCGGGGTGTACGAGGTCGCCGTGTTGGTGAGGAAGTTCCACCGGCACTCCTCGCAGAACGGCCCACCGGGCTCGCGCGGGGTACGGCACTGCGGGCAGAGCTCGACTCCGGCCGTCGGCTGTCCACCGGGGCCGGGGCCCTGCGGATATCCGTATCCGGGCGCGGGCGGCGGAGGCGGGGGCGGAGGGACCGCACCGGGCGTACCGGCTCCGGTCATGCGATGTCCGCAGACCTCGCACCAGTCCTCGGAACCCGACTGGTGTCCGTTCGGGCAGGTCGGCATGTCGGCGCTTCCCCCTCTCCTCGTCCGGCCCGGGGGCCGTCATGCTGGTCGATCGCCGTACGCGCGGCGGGGCGGAGGGCCCGCCCTCGGCCGTGCGGACGACTCTGTCGCTCGGCTTCGTCTGTGTCGTTCTCTTGCTACTTCTTGACGCGAACGGTCTTGGTGGAGCGCGTTTCGAGGGTCATCTCGTCCGCTTCCGCAACCTTCGCTTTCAGTCGCACAGTACCCGTCGCGGCGTCGACCACGTCGACCACCTTCGAAAGCAGCTTCGCGGTGTCCTCGTTGCCGGAGACCGTCGCGAGCTGCACCGCCCGGCCCAGTTTCGCGGTCGCTCCGTCCAGGTCGCCGGCCTTGCGGGCGTCGAGTCCCTGCTGGATCACCCGGGCCAGCTCGGCCTGGCCCGTATAGTGCGCGACCTGCGGATTCATCGCCGTGGACGCCACCAGGTCGTCCGTCCACACCGCCCGCACCAGCCCCTGCGAGAGGGTCTGCGGAGCGCCACCGCCCGGGGGCGCGGGGAGGACCAGGGAGACGCGCGCCGCCAGCATCTCCTGGCCGAGCCGGGCCTCGGGAACCCTGACGCACACGTGATAATCGCGGGATTCGTCACCCCAGGAGCCGGTCGGATAGTCCCCGGCACGCGGTCCCGCCTGTGTCCGGCGCCCGGTCAGATCGGCGACCGCCGGAGCGACCTGCTTCACGAAGAGGATCTCGGTGTCCACCGGCGTCCAGAGTCGCAGCGCCACGTCCGCGACCTCCTTGCCCATGGCGTTCTCCATCATCCCCGTGAAGTCCGCGGCCAGCCCGGCCGGGTCGGCGACGATGTCGGCGGTGCCCAGCAGGGCGGAGGCGACGGCCGTGACCTCTTTCACCTCCCAGTCCGTGCCGACACCCCGGGCGTCACAGGTGAACCGGCCCGCGCAGGCGTCCAGCGCCGCCCGCAGGTCCTCCGGCGCCTCGTGCTCGTTGCGCCCGTCGGTCAGCAGGATGCCGTGCCGCAGACCCACCCCGGTGGTGCCGAACAGCCGGTCGGCGAGCCTGAGCCAGGTGCCGATCGCCGTACCGCCTCCCGCGCTCAGCCCGCGCAGCGCGTCCTTGGCCTGCGCCTTGGTCAGACGGTCGGCCTTGGCGAGCCGGCCATTGCCCGGGTAGACGTCCTTCGCCACGTGCGTACCGGCCACCACCGCGAAGAGGGTGCCGTCGCGCAGGGTGTCGATGGCCGCCGCCGTGGCGTCCCGGGCGTTGCGCATCTTCGTGGGCGGGTAGTCCATCGAGCCGGAGCAGTCGACCATGAGCACGACCGCCGTGTTCGACGCGGGCGCCACGCCCCCGGCGAGCGGCACACCCCCGGACGTGCCGCCGCCCGTGGACGTGACCGTGACGATCGCGTTGACCTCGCGGCCCCCCTCGGGGAGGTAGCTGTTCTGGTACACGTCCACGGAGAACTGCGGCTCTTGCGACTTGGAGAAGTTGGCCATGGAGCGGCTCCTCGGTGCCCCACCGGTGGGACGGATACGGGTGTGCGGTTGACGCACCGGACGACGTACCTGCCCGGGCGGGCGACCTCGCCGGGAACCTGGGTGCCCGGTGCGGGGAAGCGGCCGGGAAAGGCCGGAAAGCAGCTGTAAAACAGTCAGGATCGGTCGGGATCGGTCTGGGGTGGTCCGGAAGGCCTCAGGAGGCGGTCCGGGAGACGCCGGACGCGGCTTCGCGGGTGGCTGGGCGTCAGCCGGGAGCATCAGCCGGAGTGTGCCCCGGCGGGCTGTACGGCGAACGGCAGCAGCGCCACCGTTACGTTGTCGTGGCCCCCGCCGTCGAGCGCGTGGCCCACCAGCACCCGCGCACCGTGCAACGGGCGTTCGTGGGCGTCCCGGGGCAGGGCGGCGGCCATCTCCTCGGCGGTCTCCGCGTAGTTCCACAGACCGTCGGTGCAGACCACCACCGTGCCCGGCCGGTCCGGCTTGAACGCGGCGGTGTGCGGGTCGAGTTCGTAGGCGTCGGCGCCGAGCCAGCCGGTGATCGCGTGGGCGCGCTCGTCCGCGTACGCCTGCTCCTCGCTCATCAGCCCGGCCGCCACCATCTGCGCGGCCCAGGAGTCGTCCTCGGTGAGCCTGACGGGCTGCTCCGTACGGTCGGACGGCACCCAGTAGACGCGGCTGTCGCCGACCCAGCCGACGACCAGCAGACCACCGGCGGCGACCGCGCCGACCAGCGTGCAGGCCGGAGCGTTCTGGTGGCGGTGCGGGTCGTGCTCCGCCGCGCCCTCCTGCTCCTCGGCCAGGGCGTTGACTGCCCGGGAGGCCGCGACGATCGCGTCGTGCATCGCCTGCTGCGGGTGTTTGCCGCGCGGCAGCGACTCCAGGAGGGACTCGTCGGCGGCGGCAGCTGCGGCGGCCGAGGCCTCGTCGGGCCGGTGCGCCGAGGACACCCCGTCACAGACGATCGCGACGACGGCGGGCGAACCGTCCGGCAGTGCGGTGGCCGACACCGCGAAGGAGTCCTCGTTGCGGTGGTGGCGCAGTCCGCGGTCGCTGACCGCCGCGACCGGACCGAGCTCCCGCTCCATGTGGTCGCGTTCGCGCGGCTGGGCGTGGCCACAGGTCTCGCAGTACCCGTCGGCGTCGACCCGGCCGGCCCGGCAGGCGACACAGAGCCTCGCACCGGCGGCGGCGCCCGCCCCGGTCGCGGCGCCCGCACCGCGCGGGTCGGAGGCGGATGCGCCGCCCTCCGGAACGGCGGCCGGTGCGAGACCGGGGGTGGGTTCGGGTGCGGCGAGCTCGAAGTCCCCGGAGGCGTCGGTGCCGGTGGCGGAGCCCGCGCCGGTGCGCGGCTGTCCCGGCGCGGCCCGGTCGTCGTGCCGCACGGCGGGCGGTACGACGACCGGCGCGGCGGATGCGGCGAGTGCCGCCGGGGCGGCCGCACGGGCGGGCAGCGGGTGCCCCGCGGAGTCGACGCCCGGGAGGTCGGCCGGGCGGTGGACGGGCGCGGGCTGGTCCGAGGTGTCGGTCTCGGAGGCCTCCGGCCACTGGGTCGCCGCAGGCGTGGCCGGAGCCACCGGTGGCGCGGCCGGTACCGGAGGAGCCGACGGCGCAGGCGCAGGCGTGATCGCCATCGTCGGCCGGTCGCCCGGCCGTTCGGGCACGGCCGACAGGTCGTAGCCGCAGGCGCCGCAGAACAAATCGGCCGGCTCCAGCGGCTCCGCACAGCCGGGGCACGTCGGCAGGGAGGCCGTCTGCTGGTGGATCTGTGACATCTTCACACCCACGTCCGGGGGCGGAAACGGTTGGCCCGCTCCACCAGTTCGATCCTCTCGTCGCCCCGCTGAGCCAGCCGGGCGAGCATCCGATAAGAGCGTTCCAGCCCGAACCGGAGCCCCCGCTCGTCCAGTTCGCTGCCGAGCAGCTTCCGCGCGGCCGGCCCGGAGACCGCAGGGCCCGCGGACACCCGGGCGGGTCCTGTGGAGAGTACCCAGTCCAGCGCGGTCCCCAGCACCTCGGTCGAGAGCCGTTCGCGGCGCACCGCGTCCAGCCCCAGCCCGGCCAGTGCCGTGATCTGGTCCGACGCGGCCGCCAGGTCGTCCGCCAGCGGCTCCGCGGGGTCCCGCCCGCGCAGCCGCGCGCGGACCGAGGCGACCCGGGCGGCCGTGAAGTGGATCGAGGCGGCGGGCACCGACTCCAGCGTGCGTACCGCGCCGGTACGGTCCCCGGCGGCGAAGCGCACCCGGGCGAGCCCGAACGCGGCGCTGACGAAGCTCGGATCGGTGGTCCAGACGAGGTGGTAGTAGTCGGCGGCGTTGTCCAGCTGCCCCAGCACCTCCGCGCAGATCCCGAGCGCCAGCTTGGGCGCCGGTTCGCCCGGGAACGCGTCGTACACCGCGTCGAAGGAGAGCGCCGCGCGCTCGCGGTCGCCGGTCACCAGGGAGACCACCCCCCGGTACCAGACCACCCGCCAGTCGTCCGGGTACCGGGCCTCCAGCTCACCCAGCACATGGGCGGCCGCCGGGTACTCCGCCAGCTCCAGCAGGGCGCGCAGTTCGCGCAGCCGGGTCTCCGGCGAGGGGGCGGGGACGGTGCGCAGCGCGCCGATCAGCTCCGTGGGGGCCGCCGCCATCACCCCGGCCAGGAAGCCGGCGTTGGGGTCGCTCGCGTCGACGCGCGGCACCGGCAGCGAGAGCGCGGTGCGGCCCGCGTCGAGCCCGCCGAGCCACTGGCCGGCTCCGGCCGGTCCCGCGCCCGCACCGGACGGCGTCACCGGAGCGCCCGTCGCCGGGCGCGCCGCGGGGAGGTGCGGGCCGGCGGCCGAGGGGGCGCCGCCCCACGCCCGGCCCGCCGAGCCGCTCGCGTGGGTGGGCGGGGCCGTCAGCGCCGCCGCCGAGGGCTGAGGCTGGTACCCGGCCGGCACGTATCCGGCGGGCGGAGTGTGTCCGGAAGGCTGGGTGTGTCCGGACGACTGCGTGTGTGCCGGGGGAGGCGCGTACCCGGGGGCGGGCTGCGCGTACCCCGGGGGCTGCGGCCCGACCGCTCCGGTCCGGGCCGCAGGGACCGCGCCGTACGGGCCGGAGCCCACCGGCAGCGCCGCCGCGACCGCCGGGACGGCCGCGCCCGGGGCCACGGACCCGGTGGGCTTGCGGCTCCGCTTCGGGCGGCGCGCGGACGGGGCACGACGGCTGCCGAGGCGCGAGACGTCGCCGGTCAGCTCGGCGAACAACTCCGTGTCCGTCACCCGCAGTTCCGGGCCGAACAGGGTGGACAGGGCCGGGCGCGGGCGCCCCGACTGGAGCGAGACGACCTCCCGCAGCACCCCCGTCAGCTGCTCGGCCATCTCCTCCGCCGAGGCGAAACGCCGCGCGGGGTCGGGATCGGTGGCGCGTACCAGCAGCCGGTAGAAGGACTCGTACGTCCGGAAGACCTCTATGTTCTCCGGGTCCGGCAGCGAGTCCACGAAGACGTTGGTGTAGCCCTGGAAGTCGAAGGTGAGCACCGCGAGGGTGCGCGCCACCGTGTACAGGTCGGAGGCGACCGACGGGCCGACCTCCCCGACCTCGGGGGCCTGGTAGCCCACCGTGCCGTAGATGGCCGACTCCTCGTCGTCCATCCGGCGCACCGCGCCCATGTCGATCAGCTTGAGCTGGTTCTCCGTCTGGATCGCGTTGTCGACCTTGAAGTCGCAGTAGAGGAGGTTGCGGCTGTGCAGGTGGCCGAGCGCCTCCAGCGCCTCGATCCCGTACGCGCACGCCTGCTCCACCGGCAGCGGATCGCGCCTCCCGGACGGTGTGCGGCGGTCGTTGGCGATCTCCTTGAGGGCCTTGCCGCCGACGTACTCCATCACGATGTATCCGTCCAGCGAACCGGTCCGCTGGTCGAGGTGCTCGACGAAGTTGTAGATCCGGACGATGTTGGAGTGCTCGATCTCCGCGAGGAAGCGGCGCTCCGAGATCGCCGCCGCCATGGCGTCCTGGTCACCGGTGTCCAGCAGGCCCTTGAGGACCACCCAGCGGTCGGAGACGGCCCGGTCCACCGCGAGGTACACCCAGCCCAGCCCGCCGTGCGCGAGGCAGCCCGCCACTTCGTACTGCCCGTGCACCACGTCACCGCCGCGCAGCTTCGGTACGAAGGAGTACGGGTGTCCGCACTTGGTGCAGAACCCCTCCGTGCGGCCGGGCCGTTCGCCGCGCGCCCGGCCCACCGGCGCCCCGCAGTCCGAGCGCGAGCAGAACCGCTTCCGCTCGGGGACCTCCGGGTTCGCCATCACGGCCGCCCGCGGGTCGGGGCGCGGTACGTCCGGCACCTGCACCAGACCCGCGCCGAGGCGCCCCCGGCCGGAGGCCCCGGCCGAGGCGCCCGAGGCCCGCACCGACACGGACGGCGCGCTCCCCGCCCCGGCGGACAGGCCCCGCGACAGCCGGCCCGAGACGGACCGACGCGAGGTCGAGGACCGCGAGGAGGCGCGGGCCGAAGCGCGCGAACCGGCCGGCGAGGAGGCCGAACCGCCGCGCGCCGCACCCGCGATCCCGGTGGGCGGCGAGGCGACCATGCCGTTCGGGGAGACGACGGGGGCCAGACCGCAGGTGTCGCAGTACAGCTCCCCCTCGCCCATGTCCTCGTAGGAGCCCTCGCACGTGGGGCGCTGGCACCGGGTACTCATCGTGTCTCCCCCTCGTCGCGGGGCCGGTCCTCGGGCGAGGACGTCCGGCCCGGCGCCATCATCTCGGTGGCCGCGTGCTGGTAGCGCAGCACCGCCTGCCCGGCGACCCGCAGATCGCAGGGCGCGCTCCACAGCATCCGGCGGGCCGCGTCGTACCGCTCGATCAGCAGCGGGTCCTCCGCGAGCCCGTGCCGCGCCACCTTCGCGCGGTACGCGTCGAGCCGGCCCCGCAGCTCCGCCCGCACGGCGAGCGGCGCGGTGACCGAGGTCAGCGACTCGCGGGCGCGCAGCAGTTCCTCCTCCGCCTCCCGCTCCAACTGTTCGAGCAGCGGCGGGAGCCGGTGCCAGCGGGCGTGCCTGCGGTGCTCGGAGGCGGCGGCCAGCCGCTCCTGGAGCGCGGTCGGCGGGCCGCTGACCGCCGGCACCTCCGAGGCCGCGATCTTCGCCAGTACCTCGACCCGGGCGACCCGCGCTTCGGCCAGCGTGCGGTCCGCGCGCGACAGCACGTCCCGCAGCCGCGCGAGCCGGTGTTCGGCGTCCCGCCGGACGGCGAGGACCGCCTCGATCTCCCGTCGCACCTCCTCCAGCGCGAGGGCCGCCCGGTCGTACCGCGCGGTGTCCGCGCGACCGCCGCCCGGCGCCGCGCTGCCGGAGCCCGGCAGCCAGAACGCCAGCGGGTCGGCGATGACCTGGGCCCGCAGCCCGGCCAGCTCCTGGGTGATCGACTCCAGGTCGTCGCCGGACGGGTGCTCGCCCGGCCTGACCCCGACGGAGTGGGCCAGCGAGCGGGTGCGGTGGAGTTCGGCGGCGAGCAGGTCGATCCGGGCGGGCAGCGCCGACCAGACGGAGTCGGAGGCCACCACCATGTCCAGCGAGCGCGCGTAGAGCGTGTTCATCCGGCCCACCAGCTCCTCCAGCGAGAAGCGCTCGGCGAGCCGGGCCGGACCGGCGACCGAGGGATCGGGCGCCACCGCCCCGTGCGCCACGGTGATCTCCCTGCCCCGGAGCAGCCCGGTGAGGGTCTGCAGGTCGTCCCGGTTGGGGTGCCGCCTGCGGGCGCGCACCGCGCGCGCCTCACCGAGCGCGTCGGCGTACGCGTCGAAGTACCCCCAGAGCAGGGTGATCGAGCGCTCGGTGGTCGCCCAGCGCTCCTTGGTCACCCCGGTCAGGTCGGCGCCCTCCAGCAGACGCCGGCCCGCGTGGTCCTGCAGGGCGAGGAGCGAGGTCTCGATCGCCTCGTGCTCCGCGCCGAGCCGGGCCAGCGCACGGTCCGCCTCGTCCCGGTCCATGACCGGTCCCGGGGGCCTTGCCGCGTAGCCGGGAAAGGGTCCCGCGACGCCCATCGCTCACCTCTCCGCTCTCCCCGACGGCCCGTGGGCCCGCCGGGATCAGTTGCTCCGGTACGTGGGCGCCGGGGGCGCCGTGATGCCGGGCAGTCCGGCCTCCAGCCACGTGCGGTACGAGCGCATCCACGGGCTCCCCGCACCGCCGCCGCGGTAGTCCGCCAGCACCTGGTTGACCCGGGCCACCAGGTCGTCGGAGCCGAGCTTGGCGGCGACACCGTAGTACTCCGTGGTGAACGGGCCGCCCTTGAGCTCCACCGTCGGGTCCTGGGCCACCTGGCCCGCCGCCAGCGCGTTGTCCGTCACCACGGCGTCCACCTCGCCGAGCTGGAGCCGTACCAGGCAGTCGAGCTGACTGGGAACGGTCAGCCGGTCCTCGTCCTCGGCGGTGCCGTCGTGCGCGTCCTCGAAGACCGCGCCGTACGACTGCTTCCTCAGGGCCTCGTAGGCGGTGGAGCCCTCGGCGGTGCAGACCCGCTTCCCACGCAGCGAGGCGTTGTACCCGGTGATGTCCGAGGCCACCGGGGCGAGCACCTGCTGACCCGCCTGGAAGTAGGCGGTGGAGAACGCGACCTGCTTCAGCCGCGCGCAGTTGATCGTCATCGTCCGCACCACCACGTCGACCCGGCCGCTCTCCAGCGCCGCGATCCGCTGGCTGGTCGGGATGGCGCGGAACACCACCTTGGAGGAGTCGCCGAGGATGTCCCGGGCGATGGCCCGGACGAGGTCGATGTCGAAGCCCTCCAGCTTCCCGGTCGCCGGATTGCGGTAACCCCAGCGGTAGCTGTTCTGGTCCACCCCGGCGATGAGCTTGCCGCGCTCCTTGATCCGCGCCACCCCCGGCCCGTCGGTCCGGGACGGCGGCAGGCTCGCCTCCGGCTCGTCGCAGGTGTCCGCGCGCACCTGGGTGGCCGGGGCCGCACCCGGTCCGGAGCCGCCGGCGAAGGAGCCGGAGGTCTCGTGCCCGAGCGGCAGCAGGGCGAACAGGGCGGTGAGCACACAGGCCACGGCCATGGCCGTCACCCCGCCCCAGCCGCGCAGGCCGCCCCCGCCGGTCCGTGTCCACGTCGGTGTCCGTGTCATCGTCTCTCCTCCCCCCGCTCCTGCCTGAGCCGGCTCCGCGGCCGGTACGGGTGCTCGCTCGTTCACCGGTACTCCCCGAGTCTCCGGCCGGTCCCCGTGATCGCGGCGACCGCTCCCAGCAACGCCAGGACCCCCGCCCCGACCGGCAGCCCGTCCAGTGCGCCGCGGCCCTTCCCGGCCGCCGCGTCGAACTGCTCCTGCTCGTGGGCCAGGGCCGTCTCCAGGGCCGCGTCCACCTTCGAGAAGCACTCGCCGGTGGAGTCCTTCGCCCCGACGACCAGGGCGAGCGCGCCCTCGTAGTCCCCGCCGTCGTCGGTCGCGCGGGCGTCGGCGTGGCGCTTCTGCCACTCCGTCACGCTGCCGACGGCGGTCGCCACCGGGGCGCTCCCGAGGTCGTCGTCCGCCAGCTTCCCCGCCCTGTCCAGCTCGGTGCGGAGCGTGTCCATGTCCGAGGCGTAGTCGGTCTGGTACTGGTCGGCGGAACCGTCGGCGGTGAGCACCGCGCCCCGGGCGACCAGGGTGAGGTTCTCGTTGGCGCGCGCCTTGAGGGAGGCGATCCGGGCATCGTTCAGCACGTCGAGCGAGGCCTGGCCGTTCGTCATGGCGTCGTGCAGCTCGGTCCTGGCCAGCGTCTGGCCGACGGCCAGCCACACCAGTACGGCGGCGGTCGCGGCGGTCGCGGCGAGCAGGCCGGGGCTGAAGACCCGGTTGGTCCGGCGGTAGTCGCGGCGCTGGGCCCAGGCCAGCACGGTCAGCGCCATGAATCCGGCGGCGAGGGCGACCAGCGGCCACTGCCGGGCGTCGCGCTGGTCCGCGTCGAGCCGGCCCGTCTCCGTCACGTACAACCGCTCGGCGGCGGGCAGGAGTTCACCGCTCATCTTCTGGTTGGCGTACCGGAGGTAGGCGCCGCCCAGCGGAAGCCCGAGGCGGTTGTTGGCGCGGGCCCGCTCGACCAGGCCGGTGTAGACCGGGAGGAGTTCGTTCATCGTGCGGATCTCGCGGCCCGAAGAGGTGCCGGACTCCGTGTTCGCCGCCGCCTTGACCAGCAGCCGAGAGGCGTTCTCGATGTCCTTCGTGTACTGGGCGCGGACGCTCGAAGGCTCGTCGGCGCCCGCGAGGAAGCCGCTCGCCGCCATCGTGTCCGCGTCGGCGAGCGAGCGGTAGACGGCCGCCGCGTCCGCGCTCAGCGGTTGGCTGCGGCTCACCACGTCGTCCGCCGCGGCGGCCCGCCCGGAGGCCTCCACGGCGGTCACCGCCCCGAACGCCACGACGAGCAGGACGAGCACGGCCGTGACGATCCGCAGCCGGCCCGGCTCGGTCGTCGCGGCGCCGCGCAGCAGCCCCACCGGTGTGGATACCGCCCCGCGCCGCTGCGCGGGCACGCCGGACACCCGCTCCGCTCCGTGCTGTCGCGGCGGGCCCCCGATCGGCGGGTGTGTCACTCGGCTTCCCCCTCGGTCACTGACGGCGCCGTCGCCCCCGGCCGGTCGGAGGAGTGGCGCCCGGCCTGAAGTATGGCCGCAGGGACCGGCATCCACCAGGAATACCTGGATCTCGCACCGCTCTCCGCGTCCTCCGGTCCCGGCGGAGGAGCCGTGCCGGCCGTGAGCGCGGCCGTCGCGTGGTGCCGGCGACCCGGCGTCCCCGTCCCGAGGCCGCCCCGTAGCGGACCGATTCCCCCCGGTGTGAACACGATCGGGACAACTGATCGGTTCCCGTACGCGAGGGGCGTCCGGTGCGCCTTCGTATGGGAGTTGACGGACCGAAGCCCGGCGGCGGCCCCCGGGGAGCCGCCGCCGGGCGGTCCCGCGCACCCTCAGGCGTACCGCGCGCGCAGCCTGGCGTGCGCCCCGGGCGGCGCCCCCGTGCGGTCCAGGCCCAGCAACGCGGCCCCGAGCACCGGCGGTTGTGCCACCACGCTGATACGGGCCAGGGGCGCGCGGGCCGCGAGCAGGGAGGCGATCCGGCCGTCCAGGTCCGGGTGGCGCGCGGCCAGCACGCTGCCGCCGAGAATCACCGGAACGTGGCTCTCCAGAAGCCCCAGCCGGTCCAGCGCCACCGAGGCCATCGCGACGACCTCCTCGGCGAGCCGGTCCACCACCGCCCGCGCCACCGGGTCACCGGCCGCGCCCGTCGCGAAGAGGACCGGGGTCAACTCGTGCCGGCGCTCGTACGGGATGCGCTCCCGGTGCAGCGCCTCGATCAGCTCGTACATCGAACCGAGCCCGAAGTGCGCCGGGAGCGCCCGGGCCAGCTCGGTCGGCTCGCCCCGGCCGTCCTCGGCGCGGGCGGCGAACCAGAGCGCCTCCTCGGCGAGCCCCGAACCGCCGCCCCAGTCGCCCGATATCCGGCCGATCGCGGGGAAGCGGGCGGTACGGCCGTCCGGGAGCATGCCGACGCAGTTGATCCCGGCGCCGCACACCACGGCGACGCCCCGGGGCTCGTCCACCCCGGAGCGCAGGACGGCGAAGGTGTCGTTGCGCACCTCGACCGTCCGGGCCCAGCCGCGCGCGTGCAACGCGGCCGTCAACTCCAGCTCCTCCACCGGGAGGTCGGCGTTGGCGAGGCAGGCCGACACGTGCGCGACGGGCGACACCGGCTCACCGGCCGAGGCGAACGCCCCTTCCACGGCGGTGGCGAGCACGTCCAGCGCGGCGGGAATCCCGACCACGGGAGGCTGGAAACCGCCGCCCCGGCCCGTGCCGAGCACCGTGCCGTCCTCGCCGATCAGCGCCACGTCGGTCTTGCTGTTGCCCGCGTCGATGGCGAGGACCGAAGCGTTCACGCCCACGCCAGGTGCTCCCGGTTGTGCGCGATCAGCCGGTCCGTGAGGCCCTCGGCCAGCTCGTACTGTCCGACCAGGGGGTGCGCGAGCAGCGCCTGGAAGACGCGGTCCCGGCCGCCGTGCAGAGCCGCCTTCAGCGCCAGGTCCTCGTAAGCGGTGACGTGGGCGATCAGCCCGGCGTACAGCGGGTCCAGCGCCGGCACGGCGAGCGGGACGGCGCCCGAGCCGTCGACGCGCGCCTGCGTCTCGATCACCGCGTCGTCGGGGAGGAACGGCAGGGTGCCGTTGTTGAGGGTGTTGACCACCTGCACGGTGGCGGCGCCCCCGCCGAGCAGCGAGGAGGCCAGGTCGACCGCCGCCTCGGAGTAGAAGGCGCCGCCGCGCCTGGCGAGCAGCGCCGGCTTCTCGTCCAGCGCCGGGTCGCCGTACATCGCGAGGAGTTCCTTCTCCATCGCGGCGACCTCGGCGGCCCGGGACGGCTTGGTGCCGAGCTCCCGGACGACCTCGTCGTGGGAGTAGAAGTACCGCAGGTAGTACGAGGGGACCACACCGAGCCGGTCCACGATCTCGCGCGGCATGTGCAGGTCGGCGGCGATGGACGCGCCGTGCTCGGCCAGCAGCCTCGGCAGCACGTTCTCGCCCTCGGGGCCGCCGAGGCGCACGCCGAGCTCCCAGGAGAGGTGGTTCAGCCCGACGTGGTCGAGGTGCACCTCGGCGGGGGAGACGTCCAGCAGCGCCGCGAACTTCCGCTGGAAGCCGATCGCGACGTTGCAGAGGCCGACGGCCTTGTGGCCGGCCTGGAGCAGTGCCCGGGTGACGATGCCCACCGGATTGGTGAAGTCGATGATCCAGGCGTCCGGGTTGGTGCGCCGGACCCGCTCGGCGATGTCCAGCACGACGGGCACGGTGCGCAGCGCCTTGGCGAGGCCGCCCGCGCCGGTGGTCTCCTGGCCGACGCAGCCGCACTCCAGCGGCCAGGTCTCGTCCTGGTTGCGCGCGGCCTGTCCGCCGACGCGCAACTGGAGCAGGACCGCGTCGGCGCCTTCCACCCCGGCGTCCAGGTCCGAGGTGGTGGTGATGGTGCCGGGGTGGCCCTGCTTGGCGAAGATCCGCCGGGCGAGGCCGCCCACGAGGTCGAGGCGGTCGGCCGCCGGGTCGACGAGCACGAGCTCCTCGATCGGCAGGGTGTCCCGCAGACGGGCGAACCCGTCGATCAGTTCGGGGGTGTACGTGGAACCGCCACCCACTACTGCGAGCTTCATCTCAGCCCTTCACTCCGGTCAGTGTGACGCCCTCGACGAATGCCTTCTGAGCGAAGAAGAAGACGGCGATCACGGGGGCCATGACCAGAACGGTCGCGGCCATGGTCAGGTTCCAGTCGGTGTGGTGTGCGCCCTTGAAGGACTCCAGGCCGTAACTGAGCGTCCAGGCGGCCGGGTTCTCGGAGGCGTAGATCTGCGGCCCGAAGTAGTCGTTCCAGGCGGCGAAGAACTGGAACAGCGCGATGGCGGCGATGCCCGGCTTCGCCATCGGAAGCACCACCCGCAGCAGGGTGCGCAGTTCGCCGCAGCCGTCGATCCGCGCCGCGTCCAGGTACTCGTCCGGGATGGTCAGCAGGAACTGGCGCAGCAGGAAGATGGAGAAGGCGTCACCGAAGGCCATCGGGACGATCAGCGGCCAGAGCGTCCCGGAGAGGTCCATCTGCTTGGCCCAGAACAGGTACATCGGGATGATCACGACCTGTGGCGGCAGCATCATCATCGAGACGACCAGCATCAGCGACAGCTTGCGGCCCTTGAAGCGGAACTTCGCGAGCGCGTAGGCGACGGGCACCGAGGACACCACGGTCAGCACGGTGCCGGCCCCGGCGTAGAGCAGGGTGTTGCGCCACCACGTCAGGAAGCCGGGGGTGTCGAAGACCCGCCGGTAGTTCTCCCACTCCCAGGTGTCGGGGGTGAGGTCGCGGGTCAGCGCCTGCTGGTCGCTCATCAGCGAGGTCAGCAGGACGAAGACCAGCGGGAGGACGAAGAAGAGCGCGGCGGCGACGCCGAGCGAGTGCACCGCGATCCACCGCAGCAGCGCCTTGCGGCGGGCGGTGCGTTCGGCGGCGGTGCGCGCACCACGGGCGGTCCCGGCCGGGGTGGCGGGGACGACGGAGAGTCGGGTCATGATTCAGTCACCGGCCTGGACGAGGTTGTTGCGGCCCCGCATCAACAGCGCGGTGAAGGCCATGGCCAGGGCGAACAGGACCAGGGCGACGACACAGGCGGAGCCGTAGTCGAAGCGCTGGAAGCCGAGGTTGTAGACGAGCTGGGGGAGCGTCAGCGTCGACTTGTCGGGGTAGCCGGGCTCGAAGGACTGCCCGGAGCCGCCGATCACGCCGGACGCCACCTTCCCCGCCACCAGGGGCTGCGTGTAGTACTGCATGGCCTGGATGACCCCGGTGACCACGGCGAACATCACGATGGGCGAGATGTTCGGCAGGGTGACGAAGCGGAACCGCTGCCAGGCGGAGGCGCCGTCCAGCTCGGCCGCCTCGTACTGCTCGACGGGCACGTCCAGCAGCGCCGCCATGAAGATCACCATCAGGTCGCCGATGCCCCAGACCGCGAGCATGGTCAGCGCAGGCTTCGACCAGGACGCGTCGTTGAACCAGCCGGGCGTCGGCAGCCCGAGGTCGCCCAGGATCGAGTCGACCGGCCCCGTCCCCGGGTTGAGCAGGAAGACGAAGGCGAGGGTCGCGGCCACCGGGGGCGCGAGGTAGGGCAGGTAGAACAAGGTGCGGAAGAGCCCGGTGGCGGTCTTGATCCGGGTGATCAGCAGCCCGATGCCGAGCCCGAACACCACCCGGCAGGTGACCATGACGACCACCAGCCAGAGGGTGTTCCGCAGCGACGGCCAGAACATCGGATAGTCGGTGAAGACATACGTCCAGTTCGTCAGCCCGTTGAAGACCGGCGCCCCGAACCCGTCGTACTTCGTGAACGAGAAGTAGACGGTCGAGATCATCGGGTACGCGAAGAAGAAGCAGAAGCCGACCAGCCAGGGCGACAGGAACGCCACCGTGCGCAGCGCCGACCTGCGGCGCTTGGAGCGGAGCGTGTACGTGGTCATCGGAGGCTACTTGGCCTTGGCGATGTCGGTGTCGATCTGCGCGGCGGTCTTCTCCAGACCGGCCTGGAGGTCCTTCACCGAGCCCTTCTCGTACTGGTAGCCGAAGTCCTGGAGGGTCTGCTGGTACGTGGCCCCGTTGACGGCCCCGTCCGGGGTGTTGGAGTGCGGGTTCCGCGCGATGTCCAGGAAGGTCTTGAAGCGCGGGTCGAACTTCAGGTCGGGAGACTTCAGCGCCTCGAAGGTGGAGGGCACGTTCTTGATGCCGTTGGCGAAGTCGACCACCGCCTGCGTGTCGCTGGTCATGAACTTCACCAGCTCCCACGCGGCGTTCTGCTTCTTGCTGGCGGGCGCGATGCCCATGATCGTGCCGGAGAGGAAGCCCTTGCCGTAGGTGTCGGCCTCGTCGTCGGCGACGGGCATCGGCGCGACCCCGATCTCGAAGTCCGCCCCCGCCTCCTCGGCCATGCCGAGCCGCCACTCGCCGTCCATCTGCATGGCGACCTGGCCGGTCTGGAACGGGTGCTTCGCGCCCCACTCGTCACCGAAGGAGCCCCGGTACTTCTCCAGCCTGTCGTAGCCGCCGAGGTCCTCGACCAGCTTCTTCTGGTACGTGAACATCTCCGCGAAGGCCGGGTCCTTGGCGATGTTCGACTTGCCGTCCGCGTCGAAGTACGCGTGGTCCCAGGAGCCCAGGTAGTGGTCGGCGACCGACTCGTAGCCGTGGAAGGTCGGCATGAAGCCGAGCTGTTCGTAGCCGTCGCCCTTGGTGACGGTCAGCTTCTCGGCGTCGGCGGCGAACTCGGAGAGGGTCTTCGGCGGCGCGGCGATCCCGGCCTTCGCGAAGGCGTCCTTGTTGTAGTACAGCCCGTACGCGTCGGCCAGCAGGGGCAGCGAGCAGCGCTTGCCCTCGAACTGCGTGTAGTCCAGGAGCACCTTGGGGAAGGTCTTCTCCAGGTCGAGCTTCGACTTCTCGATGAACGGCGTCAGGTCGGCGAAGGCGCCGGACGAGCAGAACTTGCCGACGTTCGACGTGGTGAACGAGGACACGACGTCCGGTCCGTTCGAACCCCCGGCGCGCAGCGCCTGGTTGAGCTTGTCGTCGTTGATGTTGCCGACGACCTTCACCTTGATGTTCGGGTGGGCCTTCTCGAAGCGGTCCACGTTGTCCTGGACCGCCTTGACCTCGGACGGCGCACTCCAGCCGTGCCAGAAGTTGATGGTGGTCTTGGCGTCCGGGTCGTCCGAGGCGCCGCTCTGCGACTGGCCGGTACACGCGGTGGCGAGGACGGATATCGCGGCGACCGCGACGGCTGCGGTGGTGAGGCTGATTCTGCGCATGGCGAAGCTCCTTGGACGGGGTGAAGGAGAAGCAACAGAGGTACGGGGACGGAGTCGGGAGGTCAGGGGCGGGAGGTGTCGAACACTTCGTCGCGGGTGTCCGCGAGGGCCCGTTCGAGGGCGCCGCGCAGGACCGGCAGGCGGACGGTCTCGGCGAGGACGAGCGGGGGCCGGGAGGCCGCCAGCTCGGCGAGTTCCGACTGGATCAGCGCACGCAGCCGTTCGCCACCGGCCGAGATCAGCCCGCCGGCCAGCACGATCAGCCCGGGGTCGAGCACGGCCGTCAGGGAGGCGAGCCCGGTGGCGAGCCGCTGCGCGTAGCTCCGCAGCAGCTCGGTCAGCCGATCGTCCTGCCCGTACGCGGCGGCGGCACGGGTCAGCAGGGCGGCGGCGACCTCCGGATAGGGCTGCTGCGGGGTGTCGATGCCCAGCGACGCGGCGAGCCGGGGGATCGCCTGGGCGCCCGCCAGCTCCTGGAAGCCGCCGCTGTTGGCCTTGACGACCTGGCGTACGAGCGGGGTGCCCGGCACCGGCAGGAACCCGACCTCCCCGGCGCCGCCGGTGAAGCCGCGGTGCAGCCGGCCGTTGATGACGAGGGCGCCGCCGAGGCCCTCCTCGTTCCAGAGCAGGACGAAGTCGTCGTGGCCCCGGGCCGCCCCGCGCCGCTGCTCGGCCACCGCGACCAGGTTCACGTCGTTCTCGTACTCGACGGGCATCGGCAGCGCCGCCGCCAGCTCGTCGAGCAGGGTGGGGGAGTGCCAGCCCGGCAGGTGCGAGGCGTAGCGCAGCCGGCCGGTACCCGGGTCGAAGGCGCCCGGGGTGCCGATCACCACCCGGTGGATCGCGGACCGGTCCAGCCCGGCGGTCTCCACCGCCCCGTCCAGCGCCCGGACGACCTGGTGGGCCGCGCTCTCCGCGCCCCGGTCGGGGGTGCGGAGCTCGAATTCGCCCACCGTCTCGCCGGTGACGTCGGCGACCGCGGCCACGATGCGCTGGGCGTTCACGTCGAGCCCTGCCACGTACGCGGCCCCCGGATCGACCGCGTACAGCTGCGCGTTCGGCCCCGGACGGCCTTCGGTGGTGCCGGTGATCCGTACCAGCCCGGCCGCTTCCAGGCGGGCCAGCAGCTGCGAGGCGGTCGGCTTGGAGAGACCGGTGAGCTTGCCGATCCGGGTGCGGGAGAGCGGGCCGTGCTCCAGCAGCAGATCGAGTGCGGCGCGGTCGTTCATGGCGCGCAGCAGCCGAGGGGTCCCGGGGACGCCGGCGCCCGGTGTGGTTCCTGGCATGGAGGTGGGTTTCCGCTCTCTGTTAGGAAAGTTTCCTATCCGGTGAGAGGAAAATAGGCGTCCGTGCCCGGGGCGTCAATGGGGCGGAGCCCGGGAGGCGGCCGGGCAACGAAAGCGTTACCCGCGGGCCCGCGTGGGAGCCGCCCCGAAACGCGCGGGAGGGCCTCCGCGCCATGCGCGGAGGCCCTCCCGGAGCGGTCGTCTACTTGGTGATGCTCGGCGGGGCGAGCGGCGTCGCGGCGAGCGACTGCGGCGAGGTCGCCGAGGCGTACGCGGACGGGGCGGCCATCGCCGCCGTCGGATCGGCCTTCGACTCGCCCTCCGGCTGCGCGGGCACGGCACCGATCATGCGGATGCCCGCCTCGTCCAGCGACCGCTTGATGCGCCAGCGCAGCTCGCGCTCCACGGTCAGCGCCTTGCCCGGCATGGTCTTGGCGGTGACCCGTACGGTCATCGAGTCCAGCAGTACGGCGTCCAGGCCGAGGATCTCCACCGGGCCCCAGAGCCGCTCGCTCCACGGCTCCTCCTTCGCCATGACCTCGGACGCGGCGGTGATGGCCGCACGGACCCGGTCCAGATCCTCGGTCGGCCGGACCGTCACGTCGACGCCGGCGGTGGACCAGCCCTGGCTGAGGTTGCCGATCCGCTTCACCTCGCCGTTGCGCACGTACCAGATCTCGCCGTTGTCGCCGCGCAGCTTGGTGACGCGCAGCCCCACCTCGATGACCTCGCCGGACGCGACTCCGGCGTCGACCGTGTCCCCGACGCCGTACTGGTCCTCCAGGATCATGAAGACCCCGGAGAGGAAGTCGGTGACGAGGTTGCGCGCGCCGAAACCGAGCGCGACACCGGCGACACCGGCGGAGGCCAGCAGGGGCGCCAGGTTGATCTCGAAGGCGCCCAGGATCATCAGCGCGGCCGTGCCCAGGATCAGGAAGGAGCTCACCGACCGGAGCACCGAACCGATCGCCTCCGAGCGCTGGCGGCGCCGCTCGGCGTTGACCAGCAGCCCGCCGAGGGCGGTGCCCTCCACGGCCTGGGCGCTGCGGTTCATCCGCTCGATCAGATTGGTGAGGGCGCGACGGATCAGGTAGCGCAGCACGATCGCCACGGCGGCGATCAGGATGATGCGCAGGCCGGTGCTCAGCCAGGTGGACCAGTTCTGCTCGACCCAGCCCGCTGCGTCGCCGGCCTGCCGGGCGGCCTCGTCGAGCGAGCCTCCCGACCCCGTCGACGGAGTGGCGGCCAACAGAACGGACGGGGACACGGTGGGACCTCCAGCACGGGCGACAGTGGATCAACCAGGTTAACGACGGGCGCGGCCCGGATGATGTCCGCAGCCCACCGAGAGACGCGTCTCATCCGGAAATCACACCTTTGTGCCGCGTTTCTTCGCGAAACCGACCGCCCGCCGCACGGTCGCCTCGGCCCCGCCGGTCCAGCCCGCCGGTCCCGCCGTCGGCCGCCCCGCCGGTCCCGCCGCCGACCCGGCGTCGACCCGGGCGTCGACCCGGCGGTGGCCGTGCGGGGGCCGTGCGGCCGTCCGGGCGGAATCGGTCCGGCCCATTACCCGCACGTGGTGGCGCCCGGACCAGGCATGAGGAGAGACTGAGAGCGGATCGTCCCGGCGCGAGCCACGCGCCGCCGGCGTACAAGGAGGCATCCACCGTGCCGCACGTCCTGGTTCTCAACGCGTCGTACGAGCCGCTCGGCGTCGTACCGCTCCACCGCGCGCTCGTCCTCGTCCTCGAAAACAAGGCCGTCTGCCTCGAAGAGTCCGGCGCCCTCCTGCGCAGCCCCACCACCGTCGTGCCGGCCCCCAGCGTGGTCCGCCTCAAGCGTTTCGTACGGGTCCCCTACCGGGGGCCCGTCCCGCTCACCCGCCGCGCGCTCTTCGCCCGGGACGGCGGCCGCTGCGTGTACTGCGGGGCCGCCGCCACCAGCGTCGACCACGTCGTGCCGCGCAGCCGGGGCGGTCTGCACGCGTGGGACAACGTGGTGGCGGCCTGCCGCCGCTGCAACCACGTCAAGGCCGACCGGCACCTCCCCGAACTGGGCTGGCGCCTGCGCCACCAGCCCGCGCCGCCCACCGGGCTGGCGTGGCGGATCATCGGCACCGGTCACCGCGACCCGCGCTGGCTGCCCTACCTCCAGCCGTTCGGCGCGGACGACGCGATGGCCCGGATCGACGGCGTCTCCGCCTGAACGCCCCGGGCCGGTGAGCCGGCGGGAGCCGTCCCGGGCGGGCGACACGGTGGCTGAAAATGGCCCATATCTGCCGTCCGGGGGAACGGAATGTGACCCACGGCACGTTGAGGACGTTGGCATCGGACCTATGTCACGCTCACGTCTGCGCACCCGAGGGCTGGGTAGGTCTCTCTACCGTCCTGCTCCCACGGCCAGGAGGCCACCTTGCCCGCAGCCGCGCGACTCCCGCTCCCCGCCCTCTCCAAACAGGTCCCCGGCCCGGCGCCGCTGACCAGTGAACCGCCCCTCCCGTCCGCCGCCGTGCCCCGTCCCGTCGGCGGACCGCGCGGCACCGACCGCACCGACCGCACCGACCGCACCGACCGCACCGACGGCGCCCTCGTCACTCCCGCGCTCGACGTACCCCTCGCCACCGGCGCCGCACCCCTCACCAGCGAGCCCCCGCTCGCCGACGCCGCCCCCCTGACGAGCGAGCCGCCGCTCGCCGTCGTCGCTCCGCTCACCAGCGAACCGACCGCCCCCGGTGTCGCGGGGGCCATGGAGTCTCCAGGAGTCTGAATGGGCCTGTCCCGGCTCGCCGCCCTGCACGGCGTCGCCACTTCCTACTCCCCGTCCGCGGGTGTCACGGTGCCCGTCCCCGACGACACGGTCACCGCCGTGCTCGCCGCGCTGGGTGTGGCCGCCGGCACCCCGGAGGACGTACGGAGGTCGCTCGCCGCCGCCGAATCGAGGGCGGGCTCCCGGCTGCTCCCGCCCACCGTGGTGGTCTGGGCGGGCGAGCCGCTGCCGTCCGCCCTCGCCACGCTGCCGATCGGTACGGCCCTGACCGTCGTCCCGGAGGCCGAAGCGGGCGCCGGGCGGCCCGAGCCGGTCCGCCTGCGCGTCACGGGCGCGCAGGCGGACGTCCCCGACACGCCCCCGCCGTCCACGGTCCCCGTCTGGTGGCCCGACCTGCCCTCCGGCGTGCACCGGGTGACCGCCCGCACCCTCGACCACCGGCAGGGCACCGCGACCCTCGTCGTCGCGCCCGCCCGTGCGCCCCGGCCCGCCGCCCGCGCCCAGGGCTTCCTCGTCCAGCTCTACTCCCTGCTCTCCGGGCGGTCCTGGGGCATGGGCGACCTCGGCGACCTGGCCGACCTCGCCTCCTGGGCCGGACGCACCCTCGGCGCCGGGTTCGTCCAGATCAACCCGCTGCACGCGGCCGTCCCGGGGCGGCCGACCGACCCTTCGCCGTACCGCCCCTCCTCGCGGCTCTTCCCCGACCCCGTCCATCTCCACGTCGAGTCGATCCCCGAGTACGGCCAGGTCCGCGCACGGGCAGTGCTGGACGACCTCCGCCAGGACGCCGCCGCGCTCTCGGAGGCCGTGCTCAACAAGGGCGCGCTCATCGACCGGGACGCCGTCTGGGAGCTGAAGCGGCAGGCGCTGGAGCTCATCCACCAGGTGCCGCTGACCCCCGGCCGCCGGGCCGCGTACTGCGACTTCCTCTCCGCCCGGGGCCAGGCCCTGGAGGACCACGCGCTCTGGTGCGCGCTGGCCGAGGTGCACGGCCCCGACTGGCACACCTGGCCCGAGCCGCTGCGCGACCCCCGCTCCCGGGAGACCGCCCGCGCCCGTACCGGGCTCCTCGACCGGGTGGACTTCCACAGCCGGCTCGCCTGGCTGACCGACACCCAGCTCGCCGAGGCCCAGCGGGCCGCCCGGGACGCCGGGATGGCGGTCGGAGTCATCCACGACCTCGCGGTCGGCGTGCACCCGTCCGGCGCCGACACCTGGGCGGGGCAGGACGACTACGCGCGCCGCATCTCCGTCGGCGCGCCCCCCGACGCCTTCAACGCGCGCGGCCAGGACTGGGGCCTGCCGCCCTGGCGGCCCGACGCCCTCGCCGCCTCCGGCTACGCCCCCTTCCGGGACCTGCTGCGCGGCCTGCTCGCGCACGCCGGGGCGCTCCGCGTCGACCACGTCATGGGCCTCTTCCGGCTCTGGTGGGTCCCCGAGGGCAAGCCGCCCACCGAGGGCACCTACGTCAGCCAGGACGGCGAGGCGATGCTCGCCGTCCTCGTCCTGGAAGCCCACCGCGCCGGGGCCGTCGTCCTGGGCGAGGACCTCGGCACGGTCGAGCCGGGCGTGCGCGAGGCGCTGGCCCGGCGCGGTGTCCTCGGCACGTCCGTCCTCTGGTTCGAACGCGACTGGGAGGGCACGGGCCGCCCGCTGGCCCCGGAGCACTGGCGCCGGGACTGCATGGCCACCGCCACCACCCACGACCTGCCGTCCACCGCCGCCCGCCTCTCCGGCGACCACGTGACGCTCCGCCACGAACTCGGCCTGCTCACCCGCGGCCTGGAGGAGGAGCTCGCCGAGGACGCCGCCGACACCGCCGAATGGCTCGGCTGCCTGGCACGGCTGCGGCTGCTGCCCGAGGGCGAGGGCGACGAGGAGGCCGCCGTACGCGCCGTGCACCGCTTCCTGCTGCGCACGCCCGCCCGGCTGACCGGCATCTGGCTCCCGGACACCGTGGGCGACCGGCGCCCGCAGAACCTCCCCGGGACCTGGGACCAGTACCCCAACTGGCGCCTGCCCATCGCCGACGGGGAGGGCCGTCCCCTGACGCTGGAACAGATCACCGGCTCGCCCCGACTGCACCGGCTGATGGACGGACTGACCCCCCCGGCCCCACGTACGGCACCCCCGGACGCGCGGCGTCCTTAGGCGTTCGCTACGTTTGCACCGTGGACAAGAAGAACGCTATGCGCGCCGGCGCCGTCGCGGCCGGTACGACGCTGATGATGCTGCTCATGTCGTCCCCCGCTCTCGCTTTCACGCGCGACGACGGCGATGACCCGGGTCAACACGGTCTGTCGGTCATCGAGACCATCAGCCTGTACGTCCTCGCGCCCCTCGCGCTGTTCGTGGTGATCGCGGGCCTGGTCGTGGTGCTCGACAAGTCCAAGAAGAAGGCGTAACCGCCTCACACGCTCACGCCGTGTGCGCCGCCGGTACGGGTTACCGCGCGGCGCACACGCATGTCCGGATACGGGCGTGCCCGCGCCACCAGGTACGCACGAAGGCGCCCTCCCCGGTCGTACCCGGGGAGGGCGCCCTCCGTTCGTCCGGCGCCGTTACGCGGTCGCGGCGGCGGCGTCCGCCGCCTGGGCGCGCAGCGCGCGCTCGACGCCCGCGCGGGACTCCGACATCAGCCGGCGCAGCGCGGCGTTCGGCTCGGCGGAGGCGAGCCAGGCGTCCGTGGCGTCCAGCGTCTCCTGGGAGACCTGGATCGCCGGGTAGAGGCCGATCGCGACCTGCTGGGCCATCTCGTGGCTGCGGGTCTCCCAGACGTCCTTGACCGCGGCGAAGTACTTCTCCGCGTACGGCGCGAGCAGCTCGCGCTGCTCGGTCTGGACGAAGCCGCCGATGACCGCCTCCTGGACGGCGTTCGGCAGCTTGTCGGACTCCACGACCAGCGCCCAGGCCTCCGCCTTGGCCTCCTCGGAGGGACGCGCGGCGCGGGCCTCGGCCGCGTGCCGTTCGCCCGCCGCGGTCCGGTCGCGCTCGTACTCGGCGGCGATCTCCTCCTCGTCCAGCAGACCGGTCGCGGCGAGCCGCTGCACGAACACCCAGCGCAGCTCGGTGTCGACGGCCAGTCCCTCGACCGCCTTGGTGCCGTCCAGCAGCCCCTGAAGCAGGTCCAGCTGCTGCGGGGTACGGGCGGTCGCCGCGAAGGCGCGGGCCCAGGCCAGCTGGTGGTCGCTGCCGGCCTCGGCCGCGTTCAGGTGCGCCAGGGTGGCGTCCGTCCAGCGGGTCAGCAGCGCCTCACGGGACTCCGGCGCCGCGTACTGGTCGAGCGCCAGCTTCAGCTGACGGTGCAGCGACTGCACCACGCCGATGTCCGACTCCTTGCCGATACCGGCCAGCACCAGCTCCAGGTAGTCGCGGGTCGCCAGCTCGCCGTCGCGGGTCATGTCCCAGGCCGAGGCCCAGCACAGCGCGCGCGGCAGCGACTCGGCGAAGTCGCCCAGGTGCTCGGTGACGAACCGCAGCGACTCCTCGTCGAGCCGGACCTTCGCGTAGCTGAGGTCGTCGTCGTTGAGCAGGACGACGGCCGGACGCTTCGTGCCCTCGGGCAGCTCCACCTCGGTGCGCTCGCCGTCCACGTCCAGCTCGATCCGCTCGCCGCGGACCAGCTTGCCGTCGGCGCCGAGGTCGTAGAAGCCGATCGCGATGCGGTGCGGGCGCAGCGTCGGCTCGCCCTTGGCGCCGGCCGGGAGCGCCGGGGCCTCCTGGAGCACGGCGAACGAGGTGATACGGCCCTCGGCGTCCGTCTCCAGCGACGGGCGCAGGATGTTGATACCGGCGGTTTCCAGCCAGGACTTCGACCAGGTCTTCAGATCGCGGCCGGAGGTCTCCTCCAGCGCGCCCAGCAGGTCGGTGAGCCGGGTGTTGCCGAAGGCGTGCGCCTTGAAGTACGCCTGCACGCCCGCGAAGAACTCGTCCCGGCCGACGTACGCCACGAGCTGCTTGAGGACCGAGGCGCCCTTGGCGTACGTGATCCCGTCGAAGTTGACGAGGACGTCGTCCAGGTCGTTGATGTCCGCCATGATCGGGTGGGTGGACGGCAGCTGGTCCTGCCGGTACGCCCAGGTCTTCATGGAGTTGGCGAACGTGGTCCACGACTGCGGCCACCGGGAGCCCTCGGCGTCCGCGAGGCAGGCGATCGAGGTGTAGGTGGCGAACGACTCGTTCAGCCAGAGGTCGTTCCACCACTCCATGGTGACCAGGTCGCCGAACCACATGTGGGCCAGCTCGTGGAGGATGGTCTCCGCCCGGCCCTCGTACGCGGCGTCGGTGACCTTGGAGCGGAAGACGTACTGGTCGCGGATGGTGACCGCGCCCGCGTTCTCCATGGCGCCCGCGTTGAACTCCGGCACGAAGAGCTGGTCGTACTTGGCGAACGGGTACGCGTAGTCGAACTGCTCCTGGAACCAGTCGAAGCCCAGCCGGGTGACCTCGAAGATGTGGTCCGCGTCGAGGTGTTCGGCGAGCGAGGGCCGGCAGTAGATACCGAGCGGCACGGCCTGGCCGTCGCGCTCGTAACTGCTGTGCACCGAGTGGTACGGGCCGGCGATCAGCGCCGTGATGTACGTCGAGATGTGCGGCGTCGGCGCGAACGTCCAGACGTCGTCCACCGGCTCGGGCGTCGGGGAGTTCGAGATCACGGTCCAGCCCGCGGGGGCCTTGACCGTGAAGGCGAAGGTGGCCTTCAGGTCGGGCTGCTCGAAGCTGGCGAACACCCGTCGCGCGTCCGGCACCTCGAACTGGGTGTAGAGGTACGCCTGCTCGTCGACCGGGTCGACGAAGCGGTGCAGGCCCTCACCGGTGTTGGTGTACGCGCAGTCGGCGACGACCTTCAGCTCGTTCGCGCCCTCGCGCAGGTGCGGCAGGGCGATCCGCGCGTCGCGGAAGACGGCGGCGACGTCCAGCGGGGCGCCGTTGAGGACGACGTCGTGCACGGCGGGGGCGACGAGGTCGATGAAGGTTTCCGCACCGGCCTCCGCGGAGTCGAAGCGCACCGTGGT
The DNA here is from genome assembly GCF_036188265.1 of Streptomyces sp. NBC_00247. Taxonomy (NCBI): domain Bacteria; kingdom Bacillati; phylum Actinomycetota; class Actinomycetes; order Kitasatosporales; family Streptomycetaceae; genus Streptomyces; species Streptomyces sp. NBC_00247. The sequence continues at coordinate 4,776,332 of NZ_CP108093.1, forward strand.
GACGGACCGGAAGGACCCGCCCTCCTGCGCTCCGGAGAGGTCGAGCTCGACCTCGTAGGCGTCCACGGTCAGCAGACGTGCCCGCTCCTGCGCCTCTTCGCGGGTCAGATTCGTGCCAGGCACCCGGTCATCTCCTTCTATGGTGACGTTTCGGGTCATCCTTCCACGTCAGGGGGAGGCCGCGTCACGGGCTTTCGCGCGGAGCGGAGCCGGAAGAACCAAGCGCGAGGGGGCGGCCACCGGTGGTCACCGGTGGCCGCCCCCTCGGACGGTCACTGCCTCGTGGCGCGGGGTGGATCAGCCGTTGAGCTCGGCCGCCACCAGCTCGGCGATCTGCACCGCGTTCAGGGCCGCGCCCTTGCGGAGGTTGTCGTTGGAGACGAAGAGCGCGAGGCCGTGCTCGACCGTCTCGTCGACCCGGACGCGGCCCACGTAACTGGGGTCCTTGCCGGCCGCCTGGAGCGGGGTCGGGATCTCGGAGAGCTCGACGCCCTCGGCGTCCTTGAGCAGGTCCAGGGCGCGCTCGACACTGATCGGCCGGGCGAACCGGGCGTTGATCTGCAGCGAGTGGCCGGAGAAGACCGGCACGCGCACGCAGGTGCCGGAGACCTTGAGCTCCGGGATGCCGAGGATCTTGCGGGACTCGTTGCGGAGCTTCTGCTCCTCGTCCGTCTCGTACGAACCGTCGTCCACGATCGAGCCGGCCAGCGGCACCACGTTGAAGGCGATCGGGCGCTTGTAGACGCCGGGCTCCGGGAAGTCCACCGCCCCGCCGTCGTGCGTCAGCTTGTCCGCGTCGGCGACGACCTTGGACGCCTGGCCGTGCAGCTCCGAGACACCGGCGACACCGGAGCCGGAGACCGCCTGGTAGGTGGCGACGGTGAGGGTCTCCAGGCCCGCCTCCTCGTGCAGGGGGCGCAGCACGGGCATGGCGGCCATCGTGGTGCAGTTCGGGTTGGCGATGATGCCCTTGGGGCGGTCCAGCGCGGCCTTCGGGTTGACCTCGGAGACGACCAGCGGGACCTCGGGGTCCATGCGCCAGGCGGAGGAGTTGTCGATCACGACGGCGCCCTGGGAGGCGACCTTCTCGGCCAGCGCCCGGGAGGTGGCGCCGCCGGCGGAGAAGATGACGATCTGCAGGCCCGTGTAGTCGGCGGTGGAGGCGTCCTCGACGGTGACAGGGGTGCCCTGGAAGTCGATGGTGGAGCCCGCCGAGCGCGCGGAGGCGAACAGCCGCAGCTGCGTGACCGGGAACTCCCGCTCGGCCAGGATCTTGCGCAGGACTGTGCCGACCTGACCGGTGGCGCCGACGATTCCGACCTTCACGGAAGACTCCTCTGTACGTGTGTGCGGCCCTGGGGGCTGTCCCGGTCGCCCCTGGTGGGCGGGTGCGGTGCGGCCCTTTGCCGCCCCATGATGCGTATGTCCCTGCCCACCTTGTCCAATCCATTGTCCGGCCTGCGGACGGGCGCGGCCCCGGCCGCAGGTTCTGCGCTCGCGCGGGCCCGGGGAGCGAACATCTTCGGCGGGGGCCGCAGGGGCGTGCCGCACGCGGGTGGACGCCCCGACGCCCCGACGCGCGGACGCGGACCCTCGGCCGGCGCACGGTGCGGCGCACGTACTGAGGGGCGGACGCACCGCGGGGCGGGCGCCCGTGAGAGCGCCCGCCCCGCGGTTTCGTCCGGCCGGTCGCGGGGACCGGCCGGACGGAGGTGCTACTCGGTGACCTTCTCGATCACCACACTGCCGGTGCCCGCGGCGGTGCCGTGGGCGTTCACGAGGTGGACCTCACCGAAGAACTGCCGCCCCTCGGGGGCCGCACCGGCGACGATCACCTGCGCGCCGACCTGGGCGGACGCGCCGGCCGCCAGGTTCACCGGCGTCGTCTCGTCCACCTTGATCGTGCCGAGCGCCGCGGAGTAGAACACGTCGCGGTAGTCGTACGCGGTGGTGCCGGACGGAACGTCGTACCCGTCCACCACGACCGTGTAGGTACCGGCGGCCGGCGAGGCGATGCTCACCGACTCCTCGGAACCCGCGGTGGTGGAGGCGCCCACCTGGGTGGCCCCGAGGTAGACGTACAGGTCGATGTCGGCGTTGGCGTCCGTGGTGGAGCCGATGGCGACGTCGAGCTTCTCGGCGCCCGCCGGGACGGTCACCTCGAACTGCTGCGCCTGCCCCGTCGAGATCGACGGGCGCTCGACCGCTGCCGAACCGAGCGAGCCGCCCTTGAGGTGGCCGGTCAGTGCGGCGGCCTCGTTGGTGACGGTCCAGTCCACCGCGGCGGGGGTGCCGATCTTCGCTTCGGCGATGGTCTGCACCGCCGGGTCGAAGGTGGCGCCGAGCAGTGAGACGTCGAGCTTGAACGGGTTGTCCAGGAGCGGCGACGTACGCCGGGCCTCGATCTCGATCTCCCAGACGCCGGGCTGCGGGTCCTTGTAGGACCGTGCGTCCGGACGGCAGGTGTTGGTCGGGCTCTCGTAGTTCGGGTAGCAGTAGATCGTCGAGCTGTCCTCGACCGCGACCCCGTACGGGTGGATCGAGATGAACCGCGTCTGGCTGCCCGCGCGCAGGGCGCCGAGCGCGACCTCCAGCGTCTTGGCGCCCTCCGGCACGTTCAGGAAGTACGACGTGGTGCCGTTGCGCTGCACCGAGCCGGACGCCGTGAACGCGTTCGTGGGGGCCTTGATGTCGGTGGCGACGACGACGGTGGTCAGGATCTGCTGGTCCACGCCCACGGTCTTGGTGTCGTCCACCACGAGGATGGCACTGTGCACGCCGACCGAGCGCGGCTGCGCCTGGACCTTCACGGTCACCGGCGTGCCGAGCGGCAGCTTGACGGTGCTCGGGCCGACCAGCTTGAAGGTGCCGTCGCCGTTCTTCCACGACAGCTTGTGCGGGAGGTCGCGGTCCGCGCCGGTCGTACGGGTGATGACCACGTCGTACGTCTTCTTCTGGCCGGTCTTCAGGCCGCCCTCACGGTCGTACAGGCCGGTGCCGAAGCCCGGGTCCTTGAGCGCGAAGTCGATCGAGGTGTCGACCGGGGCCCTGACCGCGTACTCGTTGGCCGTGGCGCCCTTCTTGATGAGCTTCCACGCGTCCAGGATGTTGATCAGACCGGAACCCTGGGCGTGCGCGGTGACGTCCTTGATCTGGGTCGCGGAGCTGGTCAGCGCGGTGCGCAGGTCGGCCGGGGCCAGGTCGATGCCCTTCTGCTTCGCGGCGGAGAGCAGCAGCGCGGTGGCGCCGGCGGCCTGCGGAGAGGCCATCGAGGTGCCCTGGAGCATCGAGTAGCCGGCCGGGAGGGCGTAGCCCGCCTCCTTGACCGGTACGCCGGGCAGCCACGTCGGGGTGGTGTTGATGGCCGCGCCGGGGGCGGTGATGATCGGCGCGAAGCCGCCGTCCTCACGCGGACCGCGCGAGGAGAAGGGCAGCATGTCGTACTTCTTGGTCACGAGGGAGCCGTAGTTGGCCGCCCACGTCTCCTTGGAGATCGACGCGCCCACCGAGACCACGTGGTCGGCGAGACCGGGGTCACCGATGGTGTTGACTCCGGGGCCGTCGTTGCCGGCCGAGATGACCAGCTGGACGCCGTAGATGTCGATGAGCTGCTTGTACAGCTCGGCACGGGCGTTGTTGCCGTCGTTGAGCGGCGGCAGGCCGCCGATCGACATGTTGACGACGTCGACACCGCGGTTCACGACGAGATCGATCATGCCCTCGGTGAGCGCGATGTTGGTGCAGCCGCCGGTCCAGGTGCAGGCGCGCGAGGAGACGATCTTCGCGCCGGGGGCCGCGCCGTTCATCGCGCCGCCGAACAGGCCGTTGGCCGCGGTGATGCCCGCGACGTGCGTGCCGTGCTCGCCCTCGATGACGCCGATGCTGACGTAGTCCGAGGTGGCGCCCGCCGCGTTGTAGACGACGTTCTTGCGCGTCTCCACGACGAACGGGATGCGCTCGGCGACGTCGGTGCGCGGGTCGTCCGTGCCGAAGTACGAGACCTGGTGCTTCTCCTTGTACGGCAGGAGGACCGTGTCGTCGGAGAAGTCGGCGTTGTTGTTCAGGTCCACCCGGGTCGTGCCGGTGACCGGGTCGTACAGCACGCCCCAGGTGTCGGTGTTGTCACCGTCACGGTTGAGGTCGCCCTGCATCTCGCCGCCGTTGGTGGCGGACTCCCGGAACAGGCTGAACTTGTACGAGCCGGCGGGCGCCTTGTAGGTGACGCCCCCGAGCGCGAAGGAGGGGCCGGAGACCGCCTGCGTCATCCGCAGCCAGGTGCCGTCCGCGTCGCTGACCGGGTCGGTCGCGGTGACCCAGTCGACGATCTTGCGCTCGCCGGTGCTGGTCTTCTGGAGCGCCGGGTGGGCGAGGTCCACACCGGAGTCCAGGATGCCGATGGTGACGCCCCGGCCGTCCGCCTTCGGGTGCTGCTTCACGAAGTCGACCGCACCCGTCTCGAAGGACGGGTTGTACGGGTTCTTCGCGGGCGTCTTCTTCGAGGGCGCCGCGTACGTGGTGGACGTCGTGGCCGTCTTCGCGCCGGCGGCACGGTCGGCCGACGGCGTCGGGTCGTCCAGCTCGATCTCCTGCCGGAGGTCGATGCCGAGCACGGACGACAGCTTCGAGGCCGACGCGATGGTGGCCTTCGCCGTCCTCGTCGGGACGGTCGCCCGGACGTAGCCGAGCTTGTCGTACGTGATGCCGGGCACGGACCCGCTGACCGCGTCGAGCTGGCTCTTGACCTGCTCGGTGGAGCCGGGCTTCGTGGCGACCATCAGCGTGACGGACTTCTCGCCCTTGGCCTCGGCCCGCGCCAGGACTTCGGCGTCGGACTTGCCGAGCTTGTCGCCCGCGTCGCTCGCGGCGGCGGGCTTGACGGTGGTCGCGGTCGGGTCGTCCGCGGCGAAGACCGGAGCGGTGGCGGTGGCGGCGAGCGCTGCCACCAGACCCGCCGCGGCGGCCACCCGGGCCACGCGTCCGGCCGCCGGTATGGAACCGGGGGAATCCTTGGTCATCAGCATCCCTGATTATTCGGAAGAAAGAGTCCGGAATTCGGTACCGGATGACCGCTCACCCTTTCGTATCTGACAGGGTTTTGTGGAGAGTTGACTGAGGCGTGTAGACGACATGGCGTAGATCCGCCACCGTTGCCCCTGCGTCACCGGGGAGAAAAGGTGTCAGACCGTGCCTTCGTCACCGGCGGAACGGGCCGTTCGTCCGGAGCCCGCCGCTCCGCTCAGCGCGGCAAGGCCTCCACGTACGCCGCGGGTCGCCTGTCCCGCGCCGCGCACAGCGCCGTCCGCACCGCGCCCGCCTGCCGCTCCGCCGCCTCGCGCAGTGCCTCCGCCGAGAGCCGCACCACCGTGACCCCGAGCCGCTCCAGCTGCTCCCGCCGCACCGCGTGCGCGGCCGGGCCCGGCTCGGGTTCCGCCCGGCCCCCCGAGCCGCGCGGCGCCGGCCAGGACGCGGCGGCGCACCGGGGCGCCCGCGCGGTGTCCAGCTCCACCGCCACCGCCTCCTCGGGCCAGTAGGCGTCCACGCTGCCCAGGTGCGGTCCGCCGGGCAGCCGCAGATCCACGTTCCACACCGGCTCGGGAAGCCCGTGCACCCGCACCAGGGTGTACAGCCGCTCCTCGGCGAGGCTCCGGCCCTCCGCGAGCAGCAACTCGACCGCACGGGCCACCGCGGGCCGGCCCAGCAGCTTCGCCGCGCTCAATTCGGCCACGAGGGCGGCGGGTTCGCAGTGCCCGTCGCGGGCCGCCTCGGCCAGCAGCAGGCGCACCGCGGCCGGGTCGTCGAGCCCGGCCACCACGTCGGCGACGGCCCGCTCCGCAGGCACCACCGGGAACCCGTCGACCACCGACGACTCTGGCGGAAGGAGGGCCACGCGCACCACCCGGACGAAGCCCGCCGTCCGCAGCCGCCGGGTGCGCGGCACGAGCACGTCGACGTGGGTGAGCGCGGGTACGGGCGGCGCGGCGGCGAAGCCGTGCAACGCCAGCGCCGCCACCCCGGTGACGGCCGCCCCCTCGGTCCCGGCGGCGGTTCCCGTACGGTCCGTGCCGGCCCCTTCGCGACCGCTCCGCGAGCCTCGGCGACCAGCGGCCGGCCGCCCCGCGTAGAGCAGCGCCGCCCGCAGCCGCTCGCGCCCGCCGACCGGTCCCGTGTCCAGCAGGTAGACGCCCGGCAGCAGCTGTTGCCAGGGGCCCCGGGGCGTGCAGCGCCCGGAGACCTGCGCGGCGGTCAGGCCCTCCTCCCGCAGTTGCGCGCCGGTGACGACCCGCGGCTCGGCCCCGGGTGTGCGGGGGAGGACGCGGGGGGAGGACAGGGAGGTGTCGTGGTTCATGCAGAGGCACTTTCCGTCGCCGGACCGGCCGCTAACCCCTGTTACAGGCCCGTCGACATACCAGGACAGCACGGGCCCCCTGCGTGCGGACCGGTGATCGAAAAGGCCCGCCGTGCGGAAGTTGCGCGGGCGGTCGCGGCAGGCCGGGGTGGTCCTGTGCAGCCCGCACGCTCCACCCCGCACGCGCCCCGCACACGACCGTGCGGGCCGCCCCCCCTCGGACGAAGGGGGGCGGCCCGCACGGGGGAGCGGCCGGGGTCAGCGTCTGCCGGGTGGATCGAGCCCAGCATGACCCGGACGAGAGGCCCTACGCCGCCGCGTCGCACTCCTGACCGCGCAGCGCGCGCGCCAGGTCGTCACGGGCCTCCAGCACCAGGCGGCGCAGCGCGGGCGCCGCGTCCTCGTGCTCCTTCAGCCAGGCGTCGGTCGCGTCCAGCGTCGCGGGATCGTCCTGGAGCCCCGGGAACAGCCCCGAGACCACGTGCATCCCGATCTGGATGGAGCGCTCCTTCCACACCCGCTCGATCGCCGCGAAGTACTTCCCGGTGTAGGGCGCGAGGAGTGCGCGCTGCGAGGGCCGGACGAAACCGGCGATCGTCGCCTCCACCAGCGCGTTGGAGAGCCGGTCGGACTCCACGACCGCCGCCCACGCCTGGTCCTTGACCGCCGCCGAGGGGCGCGCGGCCAGGCAGCGCACCTGGTGGCGCTTGCCCGACGCCGTGTCGTCCCGGGCCAGTTCGGCGTCGATCGCGGCCTCGTCCGCCACCCCGCGGGCGGCCAGCGGGAAGAGGAACGCCCAGCGCAGCTCCTGGTCGACGTCGAGGCCGTCGATCACGGCGGAGCCGTCGAGCAGCTCGCCCAGCAGCCGGAGATCCTCGTCCGAGGAGGCCGACGATGCGAAGAACCGGGCCCAGGTCAGCTGGTCCTGACCGCCCGGCACGGCGAGCCGCAGCTCGCGCAGCGCACCCTCGGCCAGCAGCCGGCCGCCCTCCTCGCGCCAGGCGGGGGCCGCGTAGTGGGTGAGCGCGGAGTGGGCCCAGTTGTGCAGCATCTGGAGCACGCCGATGTCCGACTCGCGCCCGGCGAAGGCGAGTACCAGGGCGATGAAGTCGCGGGCCGGCATCAGCCCGTCGCGCGTCATGTTCCACAGCGCCGACCAGCAGAGCGCGCGGGCCAGCGGGTCGGTGACGGCGCCGAGGTGGTCGCGCAGGGTGGCGAGGGACTCCTCGTCGAAGCGGACCTTGCAGTACGTCAGGTCGTCGTCGTTGACGAGGACCAGTTCGGGCTTCTCGGCCCCGGCCAGCTCCGCGACGACCGTGCGCGCCCCGGCCACGTCCGTCTCGGCGCGGGCGTACCGCGTCAGCGCGCCGCTGCCGTCCTTCCGGTACAGGCCCACCGCGATCCGGTGCGGGCGCAGCTCCGGGTGGGAGGCGGCGGCCTCCTGGACCACGGCGAGTTCGGCGATCCGGCCCTCGGAGTCGTACGACAGGACCGGCGTGAGGCTGTTGACGCCCGCCGTCTGGAGCCAGGCGCGGGACCAGGCCGTCATGTCGCGGCCGGAGGTGTCGGCGAGCACCGACAGCAGGTCGCCGAGGCGGGTGTTGCCGTAGGCGTGCTGCTTGAAGTAGCGCCGGGCGCCTTCGAGGAACGCGTCCCGCCCGACGTACGCCACCAGCTGCTTCAGGACGGAGGCGCCCTTGGCGTACGTGATGCCGTCGAAGTTCAGCTTGGCGTCCTCCAGGTCACGGATGTCGGCCGTGACCGGGTGGGTGGAGGGCAGCTGGTCGGCGCGGTAGGCCCACGCCTTGCGGTTGTTGGCGAAGGTGATCCAGCCGTTGGTGAAGCGGGTGGCCTCCACCATCGAGAAGGAGCCCATGAAGTCCGCGAAGGACTCCTTCAGCCACAGGTCGTCCCACCAGCTCATGGTGACGAGGTCGCCGAACCACATGTGCGCCATCTCGTGCAGGATGACGTTGGCCCGGCGCTCGTAGGACGCCGTGGTGACCTTGCCGCGGTAGATGTACTCCTCGCGGAAGGTGACCAGGCCCGGGTTCTCCATCGCGCCGAGGTTGTACTCCGGCACGAACGCCTGGTCGTACTTCCCGAACGGGTACGGGTAGTCGAAGTGGTCGTGGAAGAAGTCCAGGCCCTGCTTGGTGATGAGGAAGACGTCGTCCGCGTCGAAGTGGCGGGCGAGACCCTTGCGGCACATCGCGCCGAGCGGGATCTCCAGCGTGCTGCCGTCCTCGAACGTGCGGGAGTAGTGGTCCGTCACGTAGTGGTACGGACCCGCGACCACGGTGGTGATGTACGTCGAGATCGGCTTGGTCTCGGCGAACCGCCACTCCCCGCCCTCGTGGGACTCCTCGGCGCCGTTGCTCCAGACCCGCCAGCCCTCGGGGGCCGTCACCCGGAAGCGGTACGGGGCCTTCAGGTCGGGCTGCTCGAAGTTGGCGAAGACCCGGCGGGCGTCGGCGGGTTCGTACTGCGTGTAGAGGTAGACCTCGCCGTCCTCCGGATCGACGAAGCGGTGCATCCCCTCGCCGGTCCGGCTGTACGCGCACCGCGCGTCGACCACCAGGACGTTCTCGCCCTCGGCCAGGGAGTCCAGCGCCACGCGGGTCCCGTCGAAGACGGCCGCCGGGTCGAGCGCGGTCCCGTTCAGGGTCACCGCGTCCACGCCGGGGGCGATCAGGTCGGCGAAGGTGGAGGCGCCGGCGCGCGCCGAACGGAAGCGGATGGTGGTGACGGAGCGGAAGGTGCGGGGGGCGCCACCCTCCTCGGCCCCGTCGACGGCGGACCGCAGGTCGAGCGCGATCTCGTATCCGTCGACCGTCAGCAGCTCCGCCCGCTCGTGGGCCTCTTCGCGGGACAGGTTCTCACCGGGCACCGGCACTCCTTCGTGACTCGATATCGAATGTTTTGATCCTCGCATGCCGCTCTCCGGGGAATGTCCGGACGGTCCCACGCGTTGTCCGCGCGGAGACCGACGCTGCCAAGGAGAGACATGTCCGACACCACCACCGCACCTGGCAAGATCCCCGCGGACTTCTGGTTCGACCCGCTCTGCCCGTGGGCGTGGATGACCTCCCGCTGGATGCTGGAGGTCGAGAAGGTACGCGACGTCGAGGTCCGCTGGCACGTGATGAGCCTGGCCGTCCTCAACGAGGACAAGCTGGACGATCTGCCCGCCGAGTACCGCGAGCTGCTGGAGAAGAAGGCGTGGGGCCCGGTCCGGGTCGTCGTCGCCGCCCAGCAACTGCACGGTGACGAGGTCGTCCCCGGCCTCTACACCGCGCTGGGCACCCGCTTCCACAACAACGGCGAGGGCCCGACCCGCGAGGCCGTCCTCGGCGCGCTCGCCGACGTGGACCTGCCCGCCTCGCTCGCCGACTTCATGGACGACGGCACCTACGACACCGAGCTGCGCGCCTCCCACAAGGAGGGCATCGACAAGGTCGGACAGGAGGTCGGCACCCCGGTCATCGCGGTGCCCGGCGCCGACGGCGAGCAGGTCGCCTTCTTCGGCCCGGTCGTGACCCCGGCACCCAAGGGCGAGGACGCCGCGAAGCTCTGGGACGGCACCCTCCTGGTGGCCTCGGTCCCCGGCTTCTACGAGATCAAGCGGACCCGCACCCGGGGCCCGGTCTTCGACTGATCCGCACGACGGCGCGGGGCGGGCGGGGCGGATGGCCGGGCCGCCCGCCCCGCACCCGTCCCGGCGCCCCGCACGCGTTCGCACACCCGCAACACGCGAACCCTTGTTCCCCCGGTGGACTGGCCGCATGATCGGCCCCATGCCCGCCGACAGACCTCCGCAGCCCGTGCCCGCCCTGCCCCGCCGGGTGCGCGTCGGCTACGGCCTGGGTTCCCTCGCCACCGGCGCCTTCTCCACCGTGCCGGGTCTCGTCCTGCTCTACTACCTCACCGACGTGCTGGCCGTTCCCGCCGCCGTGGCCGGGGCCGCAGTCTTCCTCCCGAAGGCATGGGACGTCCTCGTCAATCCGCTGGTCGGCGTGGTCTCCGACCGCAGCCGGCTGCGCGGCGGCCCCCGCCGTCCCTTCCTGCTGATCGGCGCCTGCACCCTGCCGCCGCTCTTCGCGCTGATCTTCGCCGCCCCGTCCCTGCGCGGCGGAGCCGCCGCCGGGTACGTCGCCGTGCTCTTCCTGCTCGCCGCGACCGCGTACGCCGTCTTCCAGGTGCCGTACGTGACGATGCCCGCCGAGATGACCGAGGACCCGGCCGAGCGCGGCCGGGTGCTGGCCTGGCGGGTGGCGTTCCTCGGCGTCGCCATCCTGCTCTCCGGCGCGCTGGCCCCCGCGATCGCGCACGCGGACGGCGACACCCCCGCGAGCTACCGGCTGATGGGCGTGATCGTCGCCGTACTCCTCGCCGCCGGCATGTTCGGCGCCTGGTTCACCACCCGGTGGGCCCCCACCGTCGCCCGGAGCGAGGCCGAGCCCTCGCTCCGCGCCCAGCTCGCCGCCGCCCGCACCAACCGGCCCTTCCTCCACCTCGCCGGGATGTGGACCCTCCAGGCGCTGGCGATCGGCGTGATGCTCGCGGGCGTCCAGTACTTCGCCACCTACACCCTCGGCTCGGCCTCCGCGGTGACCCCGCTCTTCGCCTGCATGATCGGCCCGCTGGTGCTCTTCATGCCGCTGTGGAACCGCCTCGCCCGCCGCAAGGGCACCCGGTACGCCCAGTGGTGCGCCTCGCTGCTCTACATCGCCGGGGCCGTCGCCCTCGCCTTCACCGGGGCGGCCGGCCCGGTGCTCGGCTACTTCGCGGTGGCCGCGGTCGGCATCGCGTACGCCGGTCTGCAACTGCTGCCGCTGACGCTGCTGGCCGACACCCTGGCCGCCGACGCCGTCCGGACCGGCAGGCGCAGGACCGCCACCTTCACCGGACTGTGGACGGCCGCCGAGACCCTCGCCTTCGCGCTGGGCGCCGGGGTGTTCGCGCTGGTCCTCGCGGTGACCGGGTTCCGCTCCTCGGACGCCGACCACGAGGTCGCCCAGCCGGACGCCGCCCTCACCGGGATCACCGCCGGCATGAGCCTGCTGCCCGCCGTCCTCGCCACCGCGAGCCTCTGGCTGCTGCACCGCTACCGCGAGGAGGCGCAGACCCCTCCCGAGACCCCTTTCGCACCCCCTTCCGTACCTGACAAGGACCTGACCCGTGCCGACTGACGCCGTACCCACCCCTGGAACCGGCAGGCCCGCCGCCGAGGTGCTGGCCGAGCTGCGCGCCCTGCGCGGCGCCGACGCCCCCACCCGGGGCGGGCGCACCTTCGCCTACGTCTACGACGCCGGGCTGGACGGGCTCGACGAGCTGACCGCCGAGGCGTACACCGCCTTCGCCACCGTCAACGGACTCGACCCCACCGTCTTCCCCAGCGTCGCCCGGCTGGAGAACGACCTGGTCCGCGCCGCGGTCGACCTCCTCGGCGTGCCGGGCGCCCAGGGCACCTTCACCAGCGGCGGCACCGAGAGCATCCTGCTCGCCGTGAAGACCGCCCGTGACCACGCCCGCGCCGTACGCGGAGTGACGGACCCCCAGCTGGTGCTGCCGTCCACGGCCCACGCGGCCTTCCACAAGGCCGCCCACTACCTTGGCGTGGAGCCGGTCGTCGTCCCCGTCGACCCGGTCACCTTCCGGGCCGACGCCGGGGCGACGGCGGCTGCCCTCACCGACCGCACCGCCCTGGTGGTGGCCTCCACCCCCTCGTACGCCCACGGGGTGATCGACCCGGTCGCCGAGATCGCCGCAGCCGCCTCCGCGCGCGGGGTGCTCTGCCACGTCGACGCCTGCATCGGCGGCTGGCTGCTGCCCCATCTGCGGCGCGCCGGACGGGACATCCCGCCCTTCGACCTGTCGGTACCCGGCGTCACCTCGCTCTCCGTCGACCTCCACAAGTACGGGTACGCCGACAAGGGCGCCTCCGTGGTGCTCTACCGGGACGCGGAACTCCGCCGCCACCAGTACTTCGCCCACGCCGGGTGGCCCGGCTACCCCGTCGTCAACCCCACCGTGCAGGGCACCAAGTCCGGCGGGCTGCTCGCCCAGGCGTGGGCGGCGCTCCAGCACGTCGGAGAGGACGGGTACACCGCGCTCGCCGGCCGGGTCGCCGAGGCCTCCGACCGGCTGCTGGCCGGACTCCGCGCCCTGCCCGGCCTCCGGGTCCTCGGCGAACCCGCCGCCGGACTGGTGGCGTTCACCGTGCTCGGACCGGGCGCCGGGGCGCGGGCGGACGGCGAGGACCGGGCGTCAGGTGAAGGGGCGCCCGACCTCAGCCTGCTCCTCCACCTCGCCGACGAGATGCGGGAACTCGGCTGGTACCTCCAGCCCCAGCTCTCCTTCGACGGCCTGCCGCCCAACCTGCACCTGACGCTCACCCCGGCCACGGTCGGCCAGGTCGACGCCCTCCTCGCCGACCTGGCCAAGGCCCTGGTCGCCGCCCGTGCGCTGGAGCCGGTCGCGGTCGACCCCGCCCTCGCCGCGCTGGCCGCCACCCTGGACCCGGACACGCTCGGGCCGGAGGAGGTCGCGGGGGTGCTCGCCTTCGCCGGACTGGACGGGGACGCCGGGCTGCCCGGCCGGATGGCCCCGGTCCTCGTGCTGCTGGACGCCCTGCCGGGTGCCCTGAAGGAACGGCTGCTCGCGGAGTTCATCGGCGCGGTGTTCCGGGTCTGAGCCCGCTCGCACACGTGGAAGAACCCCCGCGAACCATGTCTTCGCGGGGGTTCTTCGTTCATCCGCCTGCCGGGTGAAGGGTGAGAAGACGATCACGAGGCAGGACGTCCGGGGTGGGCCGGCGACGGTCAGGGGGCGAGCAGCAGGACGTTCTCGCGCGCCTTGGCCGCGGCGTACCGCTTCGCCACGTCCTGCCAGTTGACGACCCGCCACATCGCCTCGATGAAGTCGACCTTCTGGTTCTTGTACTGGAGGTAGAAGGCGTGCTCCCAGGCGTCGAAGACCAGGATCGGGACGGAGCCCTGGCCGACGTTGCCCTGGTGGTCGTAGACCTGCTCGACGACCAGCCGGCCGCTGAGCGGCTCGTACGCGAGGACGCCCCAGCCCGAACCCTGGGTGGTGGCGGCGGCCTTCGTCAGCTGGGACTTGAAGCCGGTGAAGGAGCCGAAGGACGCGGTGATCGCGTCCGCGAGGTCGCCCACGCCGTCCGCCGCGAGCGGTTCGCCGCCGCCGTCGCCGGTCATGTTGTGCCAGTAGATCGAGTGCAGGACGTGGCCGGAGAGGTGGAACGCGAGGTTCTTCTGGAGCCCGTTGATCGCACCCCACGCCTCCTTGTCCCGCGCCTCTTCCAGCTGCTCCAGGGTGTCGTTCGCGCCCTTCACGTACGCGGCGTGGTGCTTGTCGTGGTGGAGCTCGATGATCTGCGGGTTGATGACCGGTTCCAGCGCCGCGTAGTCGTAAGGGAGTTCCGGGAGCGTGTACGTGGTCATGGTGCGAACCCTTCGGATGCTCAGCAGTTGTTATTGCAACTCATATGCAAGTGCAGGCTAGCAGGAAGAAGATCGCGACGGGGGAGGGCCCGGCGGAAGTGCCGGTACGGAAAGAGCGGCGGCCCGGGGAATCCCCGGACCGCCGCTCCCTGAACGCGTGTACGACCGTCAGCGCGCCGCCGCAGCCCGCCGCTGACGGATCAGCCCGATCGCGATCAGCACCACCGTCAGCGCGCCGGTGGCCAGCAACTGGTCACGGGTGTCGGGCTGGCGGAGCATCAGTACGAAGATCCCGGCCATCGCCAGCAGCGCGGCCACCGTCGCCACCGGGAACAGCCACATCCGCACCACCAGCTTCTCGGGCTCCTCGCGCTCGGTGCGCCCGCGCAGGACCAGCTGGGAGAGGGCGATGAAGATCCAGACGACCAGGATCACCGCGCCGATCATGTTGAGCAGCCACGGGAAGACGTCGTCCGGCCGCCAGTAGCTCAGCAGCACGCAGAGGAAGCCGAAGACCGAGGAGGCCAGCACCGCGTTGCGCGGCACCCCGGACGAGATCCGGCCGAGCACCTGCGGGCCCTGGCCCCGGGCCACCAGCGAACCCGCCATCCGGGAGGCGCCGTAGATGTTGGCGTTCATCGCGGAGAGCAGCGCCACCAGGATCACCACGTCCATGATCCGGCCCGCCGCCGGGATGCCCAGGTGGTCGAGGGTGGCGACGTACGGGCCCTTCTCGACGACCTTCGGGTCGTCCCACGGCACCAGCACCACGATGACCGCCATCGACCCGACGTAGAAGAGCGCGATCCGCCACATCGCCGTACGGACCGCCTTCGCGACCCCGCGCACCGGGTTCTCCGACTCGGCCGCCGCGATGGTGACCGTCTCCAGCCCGCCGTACGCGAAGACGGAGGCCAGCAGCCCGATGATGAAGCCGTTCGCCCCGTGCGGCAGGAAACCGCCGTCACCGGCGAGGTGGGCGGAGCCGGGGGCGTCCACGTCGGGCAGTACGCCGGTGATCGCCAGCACGCCGAGGACCAGGAAGAGCGAGATCGCGGCGACCTTCAGTGCGGCGAACCAGAACTCGAACTCGCCGAAGTTCCGCACCGCCGCCAGGTTCGTGCCCAGGAAGGCGGCCATGAAGAGCGCCACCCACATCCACTGCGGGGTGCCCGGGAGCCAGCCCGTCACGATGTCCGCCGCACCGATCCCCTCCAGCCCGACCGCGACCGAGAGCAGCACCCAGAACGACCAGCCCGCGGTGAACCCGGCCCACGGCCCGAGCGCCCGCTCGGCGTGCACCGAGAAGGAACCGGACGCCGGGTGGGCGGCCGACATCTCGCCGAGCATCCGCATCACGAGCATGACCAGCAGCCCGGACACCGCGTAGGCGACGACGATCGACGGGCCGGCCGAGGCGATTCCCGCCCCGGAGCCGACGAAGAGTCCGGCGCCGATGACCCCGCCGAGCGCGATCATCGACAGATGGCGTTGCCGGAGACCGTTGCCGAGCGAGGAACCGTCCGGAGCGGGGGCCGGGGCGGGGGACCCGGAGGTGGCCGGTGGACCGGCGGCGGGGGAGGACGTGCGGGTGCGGGGCATCGACGAGCTCAGTTCGGTCGGCGGGCCCGGGGGTGGGACCGCGGGGGCGTTCGAGCCGCCGGCCCGGACGTTCCAGGCTGGGTGGGGGGTGCGGCTCGTCGGACCTTTCAATCTGAGCGGATGTACCGCTCACCGGGCAGATCTGTCCGCAATACGGTCACCAGGTCCGCACACCGCGCACACCCGGTCCGCCCGCACCCCCCGTCCCGGACCACCCGCTCCGGCCGTGGTGACGCCGGATCAGCGCCCCGCCGCCGGCCTCCGGCGCGCCCTGACCTCGCGTACCCACGCCACCAAAAGCACCACCGCCGTCGCCCCCGCCGACCAGAGCACCTGCCCGCGCGCCGAGTCGTCGGCGAGCATCAGCACCAGCACCGCGCACAGCGCCACCAGCGTCAGCCAGGTCATGTACGGGTAGCACCACATCCGCAGCACCGGCCCCCGCGCCGGCCCCGAAGCGGCGGCCTCCCGGTCGATGCGCGGCCGCAGCCGCAGCTGGGACAGGGCGATCAGCGCCCAGACGAACAACAGCACCGCCCCGACCGAGTTCAGCAGGTACAGGAAGACGGTGTCCGGCCACTCCAGATTGAGGAGTACCGAGACGAAGCCGAAGGCCACCGAGGCGAGCACCGCCCGGCGCGGCACCCCGCCCCCGCGCTCCGTCACCCCCGACACCTTGAGCAGCCCGCGCGGCGCCTCGCCCCGCTCGGCGAGCGAGAAGACCATCCGTGAGGAGCCGTAGAGGTTCGCGTTGAGCGCGGAGAGCAGCGCCACGAAGATCACGACGTTCATGATCTGCCCGGCGGACGGCACCCCGATCGAGTCCAGCACCGTCACGTACGGGCTCAGCCCCGCCTGCTGCGCGGTCCACGGCAGCACCGTCACGATCACCAGCATCGAGCCGACGTAGAAGAAGAGGATGCGCACCACCGCGCTGCGCACCGCCCGTCCCACCGCGCGCGCCGGATCGTCCGTCTCGGCGGCGGCGATGGTGAGGACCTCAAGCCCGCCGAACGCGAAGACCACCGTCAGCACCCCGGACACCACCCCGCTCCAGCCGTTCGGCAGGAACCCGCCCCGGCCCGTGAGGTTCGTCAGGCCCACCGGATCGGTCTCCGGCAGCAGCCCGAAGACGGCGAGCGTGCCCAGCACCAGGAAGGCCACGATCGCGCACACCTTCAGTGCGGCGAACCAGAACTCGAACTCGCCGAAGTTCTTCACCGCGGTGAGGTTGGCCGTCGTGAAGACCACCATGAAGACCAGCACCCACGCCCACGGCTCGACCGCCGGCACCCAGCCGTGCGCGATCCGCGCCGCCGCGGTCGCCTCCACGGCGAGCACCACCACCAGCAGGAACCAGTAGAGCCAGCCCACGCTGAACCCCGCCCAGCGCCCCAGCGCGCGCTCGGCGTGCACGGAGAAGGAACCCGAAGCGGGCATCGCCGCCGACATCTCCCCGAGCATCCGCATCACCAGCACCGCGAGCGCGCCCGCGACCAGGTACGAAACGACGATGGCCGGCCCCGCGACCGCGATCCCGGCGCCCGAACCGACGAACAGCCCGGCCCCGATCACCCCGCCCAGGCCGAGCATCGTCAGATGCCGTTGCTTGAGCCCCGGGGAGAGCGGCTCGGCGGGGGCGGGAGGCGGTGCGTCGCGCATGGAGGTCAGGCCGCTCTGGTCGGTTTAGTGGGGAACCAACAGCGTCTCACGGAGCGAGACGGCCTCGGAGAGACGTCTGTGCTGCACGACCGGAGTGATGAGGCTCACGCCGAGGTGTGGTTGCCTCCGCGCCTTTGTGCGAACCCCACCAAGTCCCGGTCGGGGCCTTTGTGGGCGGCACACGGTGATCAGCGCCGTGCCCTTGGGCTAACGTCAGCCGCAGGCTCGCCTTTTCGGCTCCTGCCCGCCCTCACGTCCGTCTCTCCACCCTCACCCGCGGAGTCCCGATGAGCACTGCTGCCGCCCCCGTCCGTACCGGAGTGGTCCTCGCCGACCTGCTGCCCGCGGCCCGGCACCGCGTGGCCGTCGACACGGCCCTCGTCCTGGGCGGAGCCGCCCTCACCGGTCTCGCCGCGCAGATAGCGGTCCCGATCCCCGGCTCCCCGGTCCCCGTCACCGGCCAGACCTTCGCCGCGCTCCTCATCGGCAGCGCGCTCGGCGCCCGCCGCGGCTTCCTCTCGATGGCGCTGTACGCGGTCGTCGGCATGGCGGGTGTGCCGTGGTTCTCCGGCGGCACCTCCGGCGCGGGCGGCGCCAGCTTCGGCTACATCCTCGGCATGCTGCTCGCCGCCACCGTCGTCGGCGCCCTCGCCCGCCGGGGCGGCGACCGCTCCGTGCCGCGTACCGCGGGCACCATGGTGATCGGCTCCGCCCTCACCTACGCCGTCGGCGTCCCGTACCTCGCCCTCTCCACCGGCATGTCGGCGAGCGCCGCCGTCGCCGCCGGTCTGACGCCCTTCCTCATCGGCGACGCCGTGAAGGCCCTGCTGGCGATGGGCGCGCTGCCCGTCTCCTGGAAGCTCCTCGGCCGCCGCGGCTGAGCTTCTCCCGTACGACCCCCGAAAGGCCCGCCGGACGCGTTCCGGCGGGCCTTTCGCGCTGTCCGCGTACGAGCGTCAGTCCCGCACCGCCGCCCGGCGCCCGCGCCGCTCCCGTACCAGCGACACGGCGACCACCACCGCCGCGACCAGCAGGGAGAGCAGCACCTGCTCGCGGCCCGCGTCGTCGGTCAGCATGTAGACCAGGACGAACGAGATCATCGCGATCGTCGCCCAGGTCAGATACGGGAAGAGCCACATCCGCACGACCGGCTTCTCGGGCGACTCGCGCTCGATCATGGGGCGCATCCGCAGCTGGGTGAAGCAGATGACCAGCCAGACGAAGAGCGCCACCGCTCCCGAGGAGTTCAGCAGGAAGGCGAAGACGGTGTCCGGCCACCGGTAGTTGAAGAAGACCGCCACGAAGCCGAAGACCACCGAGGAGAGGATCGCCGCCTGCGGGACGCCCCGCTTGTTCACCCGGGTGAAGGCCCGGGGCGCGTCGCCACGGCCGCCGAGCGAGTAGGCCATCCGGGAGGCCGTGTAGAGGCCGGAGTTGAGGCAGGACAGCACGGCCGTCAGCACGATGACGTCCATCACCTGCCCGGCGTGCGGGATGCCGATGGAGTCGAGCGCGGCGACGTAACTGCCCTTGTCCACGATCGACGGGTCGTTCCACGGCAGCAGCGTCAGCACCACGAAGATCGAGCCCAGGTAGAAGACGGCGATCCGCCAGATGACGCTGTTGGTCGCCTTCGAGACGGCGCGCCGGGGGTCCGAGGACTCACCGGCGGCGAGCGTGACGATCTCGCTGCCCATGAAGGAGAAGACCACCATCAGCACCCCGGTCAGGATCGCCCCCGGCCCCTTCGGCAGGAAGCCGCCGCTGTCGGTGAGATGGGCGAACCCGGAACCCGGGTTGTCGGAACCGGGCAGTACCCCGAAGACCGCGAGCAGCCCGACGATCACGAAGGCGCCGATGGCGACGACCTTGATCCCGGCGAACCAGAACTCGAACTCGCCGTAACTGCCGACCGAGATCAGGTTCGTGGCGGTCAGCACGGACATCACGATCAGCGCCCACCCCCACTGCGGTACGGCCGGCACCCAGCTCTCCAGGATCGCGGCGCCCGCCGTGGCCTCCACGGCGAGCACGACCACCCAGAAGAACCAGTACAGCCAGCCGATGGAGAACCCCGCCCAACGCCCGAGCGCCTGGTCGGCGTAGGCGGAGAAGGAACCCGAGCTGGGCCGCGCGGCCGCCATCTCGCCGAGCATCCGCATCACCAGCACCACCATCGTGCCGACCAGGGCGTACGAGACGAGGATCGCGGGACCGGCGGCGGCGATGCCCGCGCCGGAACCCACGAAGAGGCCGGCGCCGATCACCCCGCCGATGGCGATCATCGAGAGGTGACGGTTCTTGAGCCCGGCCTTGAGCTCACCCCCGGGGGCTCCGGAGCCCCCGGAGCCCCCGGAGCCCCCGGAGCGGTCCGGCCCGCCGGGCTCGCCGCCCGCTTCCGTCACTGCCGTTCCCGACGTCATGGCTGGAGTCCTCACGTAACGCCTCAGCGCGGCTTTCGTACGGCCTGCGCACGGCTGGTCCGGGCGGATCGCTGCGAACCGCCCTGCCCGAGCCGGGACCGCGCGCGTCCGCGGTCCCCGCAGGTCCGTGGCGGTACGAACGGTGTCCCGGCCGCGACCCCGCGAAGGGCTCCGACCCCGCTGACGGCTACCCTGCCGCGTCCGTGCCACACTTTCCGGCATGCGCGTGTACCTCGGATCGGACCATGCCGGCTACGAACTCAAGAACCACCTCGTCGAGTGGCTGACGGCCCACGGCCACGAGGCCGTCGACTGCGGACCCCACATCTACGACGCCCAGGACGACTACCCGCCGTTCTGCCTCCGAGCCGCCGAGAAGACGGCCGCGGACCCGGACAGCCTCGGCGTCGTGATCGGCGGCTCCGGCAACGGCGAGCAGATCGCCGCCAACAAGGTCAAGGGCGTCCGTGCGGCGCTGGCCTGGAGCGAGCAGACCGCCGCTCTCGGCCGTGAGCACAACAACGCCAACGTGGTGGCCATCGGCGGCCGGATGCACTCCGAGGAGGAGTCCACCAAGTTCGTCGAGATCTTCCTCAGCACGCCGTACTCGAACGAGGAGCGCCACACCCGGCGCATCGAGATGCTCTCGGCGTACGAGGAGACCGGCGCCCTCCCGCCGATCCCCGCCCACCACCCGCAGCAGGGCTGACCCCGGCCGCACCGCACCCGCCGACTGCCCACCGTGCCGCCAGGGCCCCGGGCGTGTTCGGAAAGTCCCGCCGACCCGGCGGTGTCCGGCACGCACGGACACCACCGGCCCCGCCTTCCGGGCGGACGGCGCCGCTTCCCGGACACGCCCTCGCCCGGCGGCACGGCCCGTTCCGCCGGCAGCCCGTCCCACGCCGGCCGTTCCGCGCGCGCCGGCCATCCCGCCCGTCAGGAGAGCGTCCGTGCCCGAGGGACACACGATCCACCGCCTGGCCGCCGACCATCGCGAGCGGTTCGCCGGGCGGCCGGTGCGCGTCAGCAGTCCGCAGGGGAAGTTCTCCGACAGCGCGGCGCTGCTCGACGGCCGGGTGCTCGACGCCGTCGACGCCCACGGCAAGCACCTCTTCCTCGGTTTCGGCGCCACCGGCTGGGTCCACATCCACCTCGGACTCTTCGGGAAGCTCGGCTTCGGTACCGTCCCGGCCCCGCCGCCCACCGACACCGTCCGCCTCCGGCTGCGCGGCGAGCACCACTACGCCGATCTGCGGGGCCCCACCACCTGCGCCCTCATCACCGAGCCCGAGAAGCGGGCGATACACGAGCGCCTCGGCCCGGACCCGCTGCGCACCGACGAAAACGGAACGCGCGCCTGGCAGCGGATCTCACGCAGCCGGGTCACCGTCGCCGCCCTGCTGATGGACCAGAAGGTCGTCTCCGGCGTCGGCAACGTCTACCGCGCCGAGGTCCTCTTCCGCCACGGCATCGACCCGTACCGCCCCGGCACGGACCTCACCCGCGCCGAGTGGGACGCGATCTGGGCCGACCTCGTCCTGCTGATGCGCGAAGGGGTACGGAACAACCGCATCGACACCGTCCGCCCCGAGCACCTGCCCGAGGCGATGGGCCGCCCGCCCCGCGTCGACGACCACGGCGGCGAGGTCTACGTCTACCGGCGCGACCGGCGGCCCTGCCACGTCTGCGGCACCGACGTCCGCACCGCCGGACTGGCCGCCCGCAACCTCTTCTGGTGCCCCACCTGCCAGAAGCGCTGACCGCACCGCCGGACCGGCCACCGCCGCACGTACGCCGAGGGCTTCGCGTGTCCCGGTCCGCGCGTTTCCACCCCGTCGAAAGCACGTTCACGCACGGCGGTCCGCGGCCCCCGGGCGAGGGGCCGGAGGCGTCCGGTTCCACGGTCGTACGCCACGCCTACCAGCGTCTCCACCGGCGGGGCGACCCTTTCTCGTACCTCTCCCCACCGGGGTCCCCCTGCACGGGGAGCCGTTCGGTCGATAAGGTCCCGACAATGGCCTCTCGCGACGGAGTGAACGCGTCCATGGCCCGGTGGCGGCGAACGGCACACCGGGTCCGCATCGCGCTGCGCCGGTCCGGGGTCGACTACTTCCGCGGCGACGGGGCCGACTGGATAGCCTTCGCGGGCCTGTTGCTGACGATTCCCGCCCTCACTCTGGCCACCGTGTGGAACCCGGAATGGTTCTCGCCCACCGCCCTGGTGCTGCCGATCGTCGCCGGCGGCCTGCTGCTCCGCCCCGCCAGCCTGCTCACCCTGTACGCGGTCGCGGCAGGCGCCCTGATCGTCGAGTCCTTCACCCTCGGCACGGCCCCGGCCGATGTCACGGTCACTCCGGGCAATGTGCTCGTGGTCGGAGCCTGCGGCTTCTTCGGGCTGGTGCTCGCCCAGTTCCGGGCCCGTGTCGGAGTGCCCTGGCGGCGCGGAGGCACCATGCTCTTCGACCTGCGCGAACGCATCCGCGTCCAGAGCGCGCTGCCGCGGCTGCCGAAGGGCTGGCACTGCGAGATGTCGCTGCGGCCCGCCGGGGGCCAGTCCTTCTCGGGCGACTTCGTCGTCGCGGCACGCACCCACGGCGGACGCACGCTGGAGGTCGTCCTCACCGACGTCTCCGGCAAGGGCATGGACGCCGGCTCCCGCGCCCTGCTGCTCTCCGGCGCCTTCGGCGGCCTCCTCGGCTCGCTGCCCCCGCACGGCTTCCTGCCCGCCGCCAACGGGTACCTGCTGCGCCAGGACTGGGACGAGGGGTTCGCCACCTCGATCCACCTGGTGCTGGACCTGGAGACCGGCGACTACGAGATCCTCTCGGCCGGCCACCCTCCCGCCCTGCAGTTGAACTCCGCGACCGGGCAATGGGAGGAGAAGGCCGCCGAGGGGCCGCTGCTCGGCGTCTACGACGGAGCGGAGTTCGACGCGGTCAAGGGCTCACTGGCCTCCGGCGACGTGCTGATGCTCTTCACGGACGGCTTGGTCGAGGCCTCGGACCGGGACATCGCCGACGGCATCGACCGGCTGACCGGCGAGGCGGACCGGTACGTCACGACCGGCTTCGAAGGCGCGGCCTGGCATCTGATCGAGGCATGCGCGAAGGACGTCAACGACGACCGCGCGCTGCTCCTGCTTTCCCGCCGGGGCTGAGCCGGCTCAAGGGCTCTGCGACACCGCCCGGCCAGGCGTCCCGCCGGACTTTCCGCCGGGTGTCCCGCCGGACAGCCACCTCGCCGGCCAGGAGGAACGTCTCGCGGCGAGGGGTGCGCGGACCTAGAAGAAGATCGCGCCGAACGCGTCCCGCAACGGACTGGCGAGCCCATGATGCCGAGGAGCGGCCTGGTCTCCCGGTTCCGAGCCTCCCGAGGTCCACGAGGACCTCGGTGGCGGATCGCCGAGGACGGGATACCGAGCACTCCGGCGAGTACCGGTGCCTCCGAGGTTCCTCGGCCCAGCGCGTAACCGAAGCCGAGACCGCCGCCCACGTTCGGGGCCAGGTGGACGCCGCCGGCGATCGTCATCCTGCGACCACCGGTCCGCGGATCGTCGAGGTGGAACTCCAGGCCGGGGCGGAGGAGCAGCAGCACCAGGCCGAGCGCCGCGAGCATCTACAGATCGTGCGGGTCCGCCAGCAGCAGGATGCCCGAGCACGGCGGCGGCCAGAAAGGCGTCCTCCCACGGCGATGAGGGTGTCGGCGTGTCCGACGGGCCCGCTCCTTCGGCAGGTCGACAAGTCGAGACAGAAGGCAAAGAAGGAGTCAAGAATTCTCCGTACGGGCGCTATCGGACGCGCCCCGCAGCCGGCGGCGTCCACGAGCGGGCGGGCGGCGGACCGGCCCGGAAGCCGTCCGGACGGGGGTGCGGGGACGGCTGTGGGCGGGCGCGGCGGGACCCGACACGACTCTTCACCCCCGGCCGGTGCGCGGCCGTAGAGTCGGCCCATGCCGGAGCCCCTGTGGACCCTGACCGAGGTGGAGGCGCTCGCCCGCGCCGCGCACGCCGCCCAGACCGACAAAGCGGGCCGCCCGTACGCCGAACACCTGGCGGCCGTGGCCGAAGGGGTACGGGCCACGGGCGGCAGCGCCGAACAGATCGCCGCCGCCTGGCTCCACGACTCCGTCGAGGACGGGGCGGTGAGCAGGGAGTGGCTGGACGGGGCGGCACTCGACCCCCGCGTCAAAGAGCTGGTGCTGGCTCTCACCCGGGGGAAGGGCGAGGAGCCTGCCGCGTACACCGCGAGGATTCTCGCCACCCCGGGTGCCTTGCTGATCAAGAGGGCGGACCTCGCCCACAACGCTGATCCGGCCCGTCTGGCGCTGCTGGAGCCGGCTACCCGTGACCGGCTGACCGAGAAATATGCCCATGTGCGGCGACTTCTGGGTCTCCAAGTCGATGAATCGTCTCCGGACCGAACGAATTCGGCCAACCCTGGCCCGAACTGAGACCGGCCCGTCCGGGCGGAGAGCTCCCGGGCGGTGACCTCCCGGGCGGTGACCTCCAGGGCCGGCGTGGGAGTCACCCCGGGAACGTCCACAAGAAGACGGTGCCACCACCCGGTGGGGCGGTGGCACCGTCTTCTTCGCCGGGTGAAGGGCCGGCGGGGCCGGCGGGTGAGCGGGTGGCCGGGGCGGGTCAGCGGGCCGCCGTGCGGGCGGCCGATCCGTCCGCCGGGCCGGGCCGGCCGGGGGCGGTACTGCGGCGGAAGGCCCAGTCCATGTCCGGCTCGGTCGCGAACCGCATCGCCCTGCGGACCGGCGGGGTGCACAGCAGCGTCACGGCGGCGGCCGCGACCACGGAGAGGAACGCCAGTCCGGCGGGGCCGGAGAGCCACGCGTTCTCGTCGATCAACCCCGCGTACTCGGCGCCCCGGATCAGGAAGCCGTGCAGAAGGTATCCGCAGATCGTTCCGGCGCCCAGCACCGAGAACCAGGTCTTCCGGGCCGGCACCCAGGACAGGAATCCGGCGGTGAGCAGCAGCGCGCACCCGAACATCAGCAGCGTCATCATGACGCCGGACCACCAGGGTGCGCCGATCTCCTGGGCGCTGTCGCTGCGGTAGAACCAGTCGAGCCGCATGTGCGGGGCCACCGCGTACGCGAAGACCAGCGCACCGGCGAACAGGGGCAGCGAGAGCAGCCGTACCTCGCGCCGGCGCACCCGCTCGAAGTGCTCGGGGCGGGCCATCACGCCCAGGACGAAGAACGGCAGGAACTGCAGGACGCGTTGCAGGTCCAGATCGTCTCCGATGCCGGGGCAGACCGAGGCGAGGGCGGCCACGGCGAGGGCGACGGGGAGCGGGTGGCGGAGCGTCCGCCAGAGCGGGGTGGTGAGCCGCCAGATGAGCAGGGCGGCCAGGAACCAGGTCAGGAAGAGCGGGTCGAGCAGAGTGATCGGCGCGTCCGGTTCGCCGCCCGCGTACCGCCTGAACAGCGAATAGGCCGTCTCGAAGACCACATAGGGGACCGCGACTCCGGTGACGAGCCGCTTCATCCTGGCCGGACTCGCGTCGAAGGACCGGGAGAAGTAACCCGAGACGAGGATGAACGCGGGCATGTGGAAGGTGTAGATGATCATGTACAGCGCGCGGGCCGCCCGGCTGTCGCCCATCACCGGCTCCCAGGAGTGCGCCACGGCGACCAGCACGATGGCCAGATACTTCACGTTGTCGAAGTACGGATCGCGCTTCCCGGCCGTCGGAGCGGACTCCGCCGACGTCGGATCGGGCGCCGGAAGAGCCGTGGCGGCGGTCGCCGCGGATCTGTGTCCGGGCTCCGGGTCCAGGGCCTCCGGCGGGAGCGTGGTCCGCTGTGTACGACTCGGAGCAGGAAGCATTCGAAAAACCTAAACCCGTCTTTCGCTTTTCTTGAAGCGCATCGGAAGCCTCGCGCCTGCCCGTCAATTCGAGGCCGAAACAGGTGAGTTATGTCCAGTATGTCGATTAAATTCCTTACCGAACCGGGCAAATCGCCTCTGGATTCAGGCGCGTGAATTACGACACCCTCCCCGATCGGGCCGTATGCGTGCGGCCTGTGGGGAGTGAGTGAATTCTTGTCGCGCGCACTTCGGGCCCGCCCCGGAGCGACGTGTGACCACCCGGGGGCGCCGTACGGCGCTTTCGCGCGGGCGGGAGACGGGCACCGCCCGCCCGCGCGCCCGGCGGTTCCGGGAGGCTCCGAGGGCGTACGGACGGCGTGAATGGCGAAAATCAGCCAGGTCGCCCCGTCAGCAGTCGGCGCCCTCACGGGAGTTGATGGCACGATGGAGTGAACGGTGGGCGCGCGACGGAGCACGCCCCCGGGCCGGCAAGGCGGACCGACCTAGGGTGTGAGCAGTCGTGGCCATTTCACTGTCTGTGGTGCTGATGTTGGCGATCATCCTGGTGGTGCTGATCCGTGGCGGATCCATCAAGGCCGGGCCGGCGATCGTCGCGATCCTCTTCGGGTTCTTCCTGGCGTCGACGGGCATGGCGCCCTCGATCAACAGGTTCATGAACTCGATAGCGGACACGATCAACCAGATCAGCTTCTGAGCCGGGCGAGCGTGCGTAGCCGGGCGACGCCTGGCGGGCGGGACTTCCGGCACGCGTCCCCGCCCGCTCGTCCCGCTCGAAGACCGCCGCGTCGCCGGCCGCCGTCCCCACGGCCGGCGACGCGGCGCGCGTCGTCCACGTGCGTCCGTCGTACGACCCGCCTACGGCGAAGGCCCGGCGCCGCGTCCGTGTGATCACGGGACGCGGCACCGGGCCTTCGTCATGGAGCGGGCGACGGGAATCGAACCCGCGTAGCTAGTTTGGAAGACTAGGGCTCTACCATTGAGCTACGCCCGCAGGACCGCACCGGAGCCGTCGATCCGGCCCCGGGTACGAAGAGCATCGTAGCGGGTCGGAGCCGGTGCCCGCACACCCGTATTCCGGGGGCGCACCCCGCCGGGGCCGGCGGTGCGCCCGGTGCGCCCCGCCCGCTGCGGTAGCCGGGGCGGGCCATCTGCCGCAGGGCCCCCGGAAAGCGGCGGAAGGGCGCCCTTTCTGCATGTACCCTCTGTGTCGCACCGACGGGGTGTGGCGCAGCTTGGTAGCGCGTCCGCTTTGGGAGCGGAAGGTCGTCGGTTCGAATCCGGCCACCCCGACCACCAGGAAGATCGCATTGGGGGAGACATCCCCCTTGCCGTTACTATGCAAATTGCGTGCCCGTGTGTCTGATGAGCCGGGCCGATCCGCGAAGCCGCCGACAGGCGGCGGGCGGGACCCCCCGAAGTCAGCCACCAAGGAGACCGAACCGTGAAGAGCGCCGTGGAGACCCTGAACCCGACCCGGGTTCGGCTCAGCATCGAGGTGCCCTTCGAGGAGCTCAAGGACAGCCTCGACGCGGCGTACAAGAAGATCAACCAGCAGGTCACGGTGAAGGGCTTCCGTAAGGGCAAGATCCCGGCCCGGGTCATCGACCAGCGGTTCGGCCGCGGTGCGGTTCTGGAGGAGGCCGTCAACGACGCCCTCCCGAAGTTCTACACCGAGGCGGTCAACGAGGGTGAGCTGAATGTCCTCGGCCAGCCCGACGTCGACATCACCGAGCTGAAGGACGGCGAGCTGCTCTCCTTCACCGCCGAGGTGGACGTGCGCCCCGAGATCGAGATCCCGGACTACTCCGGCATCGAGGTCACCGTGGACGCCCTCGAGGTCAGCGACGAGGACATCGAGAAGGCCGTGGAGCAGCTCCGCGAGCGCTTCGCGTCCACCAACCCGGTCGAGCGCGCCGCCGCCGAGGGCGACGTCGTGACGATCGACCTGCAGGCCAAGGTCGACGGCGAGATCCTGGAGGACGGCGTCGCCGACGGTGTCTCGTACACCATCGGTTCCGGCGAGCTCCTCGACGGCATCGACGAGGCCGTCACGGGCCTGGAGGCCGGTGGCGAGGTCACCTTCACCTCCGAGCTGAAGGGCGGCTCCGCCGAGGGCAAGGAAGCGGAGGTCACCGTCAAGGTCACCGCCGTCGCCGCCCGCGAACTGCCCGAGCTGGACGACGAGTTCGCCCAGATGGCGAGCGAGTTCGACACGCTGGAGGAGCTGCGCGCCGACAGCCGCAAGCGCCTGGAGAACACCAAGCAGTACGACCAGGCCACCCAGGCCCAGGAGCGCGTCCTCGAGGAGCTGCTGAAGCTCGCCGAGGTCCCGATCCCGGAGAAGCTGCTCGCGGACGAGATCAACACCCGCAAGCACAACCTGGAGCACCACCAGCTCGGCCAGATGGGCCTCGACCTGGAGAAGTTCCTGGAGATCCAGGGCAAGTCCGCCGAGGAGTTCGAGGCCGAGACCTCGGAGCAGGCCGTCAAGGGCATCAAGACCCAGTTCCTGCTGGACGAGATCGTCAACAAGGAGAAGCTGAACGTCAACCAGGAGGAGCTCACCGAGCACCTCATGCGGCGCGCTGCTTCCTCCGGCATGAGCCCCGACCAGTTCGCCCAGGCCGTCGTCGAGGGTGGCCAGGTGCCGATGCTCGTCGGCGAGGTCGCCCGCGGCAAGGCGCTCGCGCTGGTCGTCGAGGCCGCGAAGGTCACCGACACCAACGGTGAGATCGTCGACCTGGAAGACGACGAAGAGACCGAGGAGGAGACGGCCGAGGCCGCCGCCGAATCCGCCGAGGAGAAGACGGAGGCCTGAGCCTCCCTCTGATCGGCACGACTGATCCGCACGACGGGCCCCGGACGCATCACGCCGTCCGGGGCCCGTCGTCGTACCCGCCCCGGCCCGTCCGGGGCCCGTCGTCCTCTGCCCGCCCGGGGGCCCGGGGCCCGTGATCCCGCCCGCGGTGGCCCCGGGGCGCCGCCGTGGCCCCCCGGGGGGCGTGCCCGCACCCGCGGGCCCGTACCCTCCCGGGAGGGGCCTCGCGGGCCGCTCCGGAGCGGTCGCGACGAACCCTCAGAACCCTTGTGCGCACTGCGTACCTTGCGCTCCCAGCGAACAGTTATGGAAGCGGGATGGTCTTGTTCCACCTGCGCGTTAGGGTCCATGAAGAGGAAGGGTCGGGTAGTCCCGGCCCACCCGGTACGAAGACGCTGAGACGGCCGGAGCCGTCAGAGACGAGCAGGTGGATACGTGACGAATCTGATGCCCTACGCCGCCGGAGAGCCGTCCCTCGGTGGTGGCCTCGGCGACCAGGTCTACAGCCGACTGCTCGGCGAGCGCATCATCTTCCTCGGTCAGCAGGTCGACGATGACATCGCCAACAGGATCACCGCACAGTTGCTGCTCCTTGCCGCCGACCCCGACAAGGACATCTACCTCTACATCAACAGCCCCGGTGGCTCGGTGACGGCCGGCATGGCGGTCTACGACACCATGCAGTACATCCCGAACGACGTCGTCACCATCGGCATGGGCATGGCGGCCTCGATGGGCCAGTTCCTGCTCACCGGCGGGGCCGCGGGCAAGCGCTTCGCGCTCCCGAACACCGACATCCTCATGCACCAGGGTTCGGCCGGCATCGGCGGTACCGCCTCGGACATCAAGATCCAGGCGCAGTACCTGCTCCGCACCAAGACGCGGATGGCGGAGATCACCGCCCGCCACTCCGGCCAGACCGTCGAGACGATCATCCGCGACGGCGACCGCGACCGCTGGTACACCGCCGAGGAGGCCAAGGAGTACGGCCTCATCGACGAGATCATCACGGCCGCGTCGGGCATCCCGGGCGGCGGCGGCACCGGCGCCTGATCCGGCCCGCACCGGACGGCACCGCGCCCGCACACCTCTCGTACGCCAAGAACATGCGCCGAGAAACCAGCCCACAGAACGCCACCAGGATGGTGAAGACCCACATGAACAACTTCCCCGGCGCCTCCGCGAGCGGCCTCTACACCGGCCCGCAGGTGGACAACCGCTACATCGTGCCGCGCTTCGTGGAGCGCACCTCGCAGGGCGTGCGCGAGTACGACCCCTACGCGAAGCTCTTCGAGGAGCGCATCATCTTCCTCGGCGTGCAGATCGACGACGCCTCGGCCAACGACGTGATGGCGCAGCTGATGTGCCTGGAGTCGATGGACCCGGACCGGGACATCTCGATCTACATCAACAGCCCCGGCGGCTCGTTCACCGCGCTCACCGCGATCTACGACACGATGCAGTTCGTGAAGCCGGACATCCAGACCGTCTGCATGGGCCAGGCCGCCTCCGCCGCCGCCATCCTGCTGGCCGCCGGTACCCCGGGCAAGCGCATGGCGCTCCCGCACGCCCGTGTCCTGATCCACCAGCCGTCCTCGCAGACCGGCCGTGAGCAGCTCTCCGACCTGGAGATCGCGGCCAACGAGATCCTGCGCATGCGCACCCAGCTGGAGGAGATGCTGGCGAAGCACTCGACCACCCCGCTGGAGAAGATCAGCGAGGACATCGAGCGCGACAAGATCCTGACGGCCGAGGAGGCCCTGGCGTACGGTCTGGTGGACCAGATCGTCACCACCCGTAAGACCTCGGCCGGAGCCGCGGTCTGACCTCGGTCTTTTCCCCTTGGCACGCTCAACCGCCCGGTCTCGGGCCGAGTGAACCGTGCCAAGGGGGGCCCGAACGGGGGGCCAGGCAAGGTACCGTCGAATAGAGGCACCAGGAGTCGCTGAACCAGGCGTCTCCCAGGCGAAGGGGAAGCACCTCGTGGCACGCATCGGTGATGGCGGCGACCTGCTCAAGTGCTCGTTCTGCGGAAAGAGCCAGAAGCAGGTGAAGAAGCTCATCGCGGGACCCGGTGTGTACATCTGCGACGAGTGCATCGATCTCTGCAACGAGATCATCGAAGAGGAACTCGCCGAGACCTCGGAAGTGCGCTGGGAGGAACTCCCCAAGCCACGCGAGATCTACGAGTTCCTGGAGGGGTACGTCGTCGGGCAGGAGCCCGCGAAGAAGGCCCTGTCCGTCGCGGTGTACAACCACTACAAGCGGGTCCAGGCCGGGGAGAACGGCGGCGGTTCCAGCCGGGACGACGCCATCGAGCTCGCCAAGTCGAACATCCTCCTGCTGGGCCCCACGGGTTCCGGCAAGACCCTGCTGGCGCAGACACTGGCCCGCATGCTCAACGTCCCGTTCGCCATCGCCGACGCGACGGCGCTGACGGAGGCCGGCTACGTCGGCGAGGACGTCGAGAACATCCTGCTGAAGCTGATCCAGGCGGCCGACTACGACGTCAAGAAGGCCGAGACCGGGATCATCTACATCGACGAGATCGACAAGGTCGCCCGCAAGAGCGAGAACCCGTCGATCACGCGCGACGTCTCGGGCGAGGGCGTGCAGCAGGCGCTGCTGAAGATCCTGGAGGGCACCACCGCCTCCGTGCCGCCGCAGGGCGGCCGGAAGCACCCGCACCAGGAGTTCATCCAGATCGACACGACGAACGTCCTGTTCATCGTGGGCGGCGCCTTCTCCGGCCTGGAGAAGATCATCGAGTCCCGGTCCGGCGCCAAGGGCATCGGCTTCGGCGCGACGATCCGGTCCAAGCTGGAGATCCAGGCGAGCGACCAGTTCCAGGAGGTCATGCCGGAGGACCTGGTCAAGTTCGGCATGATCCCCGAGTTCATCGGCCGGCTCCCCGTCCTCACCTCGGTGCACAACCTGGACCGTGAGGCGCTGCTCCAGATCCTCATCGAGCCGCGGAACGCCCTGGTGAAGCAGTACCAGCGGCTCTTCGAACTCGACGGTGTGGAGCTGGACTTCGAGCGCGAGGCGCTGGAGGCCATCGCCGACCAGGCGATCCTGCGCCAGACCGGCGCCCGCGGCCTGCGCGCCATCATGGAGGAAGTCCTCCAGTCCGTGATGTACGAGGTGCCGTCCCGCAAGGACGTCGCCCGCGTGGTCATCACCCCGGACGTGGTCCGCAACAACGTGAACCCCACGCTGGTCCCGCGCGAGCCGCGCACGATCGGCAAGAACGACGGCGGCAGGCACGAGAAGTCCGCGTAACTCCCGCCCGGTACGACGCGCGAGGGGCGCCCGGCCATCGGCCGGGCGCCCCTCGCGCGTCGAGTCTCCGGTGACCCGGATGATCCCTGCGCGACTCAGATCTTGGTGCGGGAGGTGTTGTAGAGCTTCGCCGCGAGAGCCGCCGCGTCCTCCTGGCTCATCGGCTTGTTGGTCATGGCGCCACCGATGTCGAAGCCGATCACCACGCCCACGGTGCTGTAGTCGGCCCAGACGCAGACCGGCATGGTCATCTCCTTGGGGCCCTTCTCGGCGGAGCCGTCGGCCTCGGAGTTGACGATCTTGGCGTCCTGGCACTTCATCAGGGCGCCCTTGAAACCGGCCGGCTCGACCTTCTTGGGGCTTCCGACCAGCGATCCCTGGGAGTCCTCGCTGGACGCCGCCTCCTTCGCGGCACTCGCGAAGGACGCGTTGATGGTCTTCTCCGGATCCGCGATCTCGCCCCAGCTGCCCTCCACGA
The DNA here is from genome assembly GCF_036188265.1 of Streptomyces sp. NBC_00247. Classification (NCBI taxonomy): domain Bacteria; kingdom Bacillati; phylum Actinomycetota; class Actinomycetes; order Kitasatosporales; family Streptomycetaceae; genus Streptomyces; species Streptomyces sp. NBC_00247. Next base: position 4,808,251 of record NZ_CP108093.1, read on the forward strand.
TCAGCATTTTCGTGGTGAGCGGGTTCGTCTCCAGGTCGCCGCTCACGTACTCGGTGGAGACCTTGCTGGGGTTCTTGATCCCCATCGCCTCGGCGTCGGTCTTGTCCTTGCCGGTCATCGCCTTGCCCGGCTCGTCCTCCGAGGTGTCGCGCTTGTACGCCTCCACCGAATCGGGGGGCGTGATCTTGTACCCCTTCGTGGAGTCGGCCACGTCACTGTTGCCGCCGCCCGAGGTCAGCAGGTACGCCCCGCCGGCGATGACCGCCAGCGCCACGACGACGGCTGCGACGATCAGGCCGGTCCGCTTCTTCTTGGGCTGCTCGAACGGAGGCATGCCCGGCTGACCCGGGTAGGCCGGCTGGCCGCCGTACGGGGGAGTGGGCGGCTGCTGCCCGTACGGTCCCGGCTGCTGGCCGTACGGACCGGGCTGCTGGCCCTGCGGGTAGCCGTAGCCCTGCGCGGGCGGGGCCGGGGGCTGCTGCGGGGGGACGCCCTGGGGGGCCTGCTGCGGGTAGCCGTAGCCGGGCTGACCGCCCTGCGGCGGCTGGCCGTACGGGTTCGGCTGCTGGCCGTACGGACCGGGCTGCTGGCCGTAGGGTCCGGGCTGACCCTGCGGCGGCTGGCCGCCGTACGGACCCGGCTGGTTGTCGCTCATGACGCTGTCCCCTCCAGAATGCTTATGCGTTCCGAACATCCTCGCGGAAGCCGCCCCCGTGTGGGACACCGGAGGGCACACCGTTACTGAACAAACCGGTTTCGGAGCAGGACTGTGACGGCCCTAAACTGTCTCCCGTGACCGAGAACTCATCGCATGCGCCAGCCAGCAACCCCGAACTGCCGACCCAGTACGCGCCGGCCGAGGTAGAGGGGGAGCTGTACGAGCGCTGGGTGGAGCGCGGTTACTTCACGGCGGACGCCACGAGCGACAAGCCCCCGTACACCATCGTCATCCCGCCGCCGAACGTCACGGGCTCCCTGCACCTCGGCCACGCCTTCCAGCACACGCTGATGGACGCCCTGACCCGCCGCAAGCGGATGCAGGGCTTCGAGGCCCTGTGGCTGCCGGGCATGGACCACGCGGGCATCGCCACCCAGAACAAGGTCGAGCAGCAGCTCGGCGAGGAGGGCAAGTCCCGCCACGACCTGGGGCGCGAGGAGTTCGTCGAGCGCGTCTGGCAGTGGAAGGAAGAGTACGGCGGCAAGATCCTCGGCCAGATGCGCCGTCTCGGCGACGGAGTCGACTGGTCCCGCGAGCGTTTCACCATGGACGAGGGCCTCTCGGCCGCCGTCCAGACCGTCTTCAAGAAGATGTACGACGACGAGCTGATCTACCGCGCCGAGCGCATCATCAACTGGTGCCCGCGCTGTCTGACGGCCATCTCGGACATCGAGGTCGACTACCAGGACGACGACGGCGAGCTCGTCTCCCTCCAGTACGGCGAGGGCGAGGAGACGCTGGTCGTCGCCACCACCCGCGCCGAGACGATGCTCGGCGACACCGCGGTCGCCGTCCACCCGGACGACGAGCGCTACGCGCACCTCGTCGGCAAGCGGATCAAGCTTCCGCTCACCGACCGCACGATCCCCGTCGTCGCCGACACGCACGTCGACCCGGAGTTCGGCACGGGCGCCGTCAAGGTGACCCCGGCGCACGACCCGAACGACTTCGCGATCGGCCAGCGCCACGGTCTGGAGTCGCTGACCGTCATGGACGAGCGGGGCGTCATCACCGTCCCCGGTCCGTTCGAGGGCCTCGACCGTTTCGAGGCCCGGTCCGCCATCGTCGGCGCGCTGCGCGAGCAGGGCCGCATCGTGGCCGAGAAGCGTCCGTACGTCCACTCCGTCGGACACTGCTCCCGCTGCCGTACGACGGTCGAGCCCCGGCTCTCCCTCCAGTGGTGGGTCAAGGTCGAGACCCTCGCCAAGGACGCCGGTGACGCGGTCCGCGACGGCCGGGTCGCGATCCACCCCAAGGACATGGAGAAGCGGTACTTCGACTGGGTCGACAACCTCCGCGACTGGTGCATCTCGCGCCAGCTCTGGTGGGGCCACCGCATCCCCGTCTGGTACGGCCCCGAGGGTCAGGTCGTCTGCGTCGGCCCCGACGAGCAGCCGCCCACGGGCGAGGGATGGACCCAGGACACCGACGTCCTGGACACCTGGTTCTCCTCCGGCCTGTGGCCGTTCTCCACGCTGGGCTGGCCGGAGAAGACGCCGGACCTCAAGAAGTTCTATCCGACCGACGTCCTCGTCACCGGCCACGACATCATCTTCTTCTGGGTCGCCCGGATGATGATGTTCGGCCTGTACGTCATGGACGGGGAGGTCCCGTTCAAGACGATCGCCCTCACCGGCCTCGTCCGCGACGAGCGCGGCAAGAAGATGTCGAAGTCCTTCGGCAACGTCGTCGACCCGCTCGACTGGATGGACACGTACGGCTCCGACGCCGTCCGCTTCACCCTCGCCAGGGGCGCCAACCCGGGCACCGACGTCCCGATCGGCGAGGACTGGGTCCAGGCGTCCCGGAACTTCGCCAACAAGATCTGGAACGCCACCCGCTTCGCGATGATGAACGGCGCGACCGTGGAGGGAGACCTCCCGCCGGTCGAGCAGCTCTCGGCCACCGACCGGTGGATCCTGTCGCGCCTGAACAAGACGGTCTCCGCCGCCGACGCGTTCTACGACGACTTCCAGTTCGCCAAGCTCAGCGACGCCCTCTACCACTTCGCGTGGGACGAGGTCTTCGACTGGTACGTCGAGCTGTCGAAGACCACGTTCTTCGCCGGCGGCGAGCAGGCCAAGGTCTCCGGCCGGGTCCTCGGCGAGGTCCTCGACGTGACGCTGCGGCTGCTCCACCCGATCGTGCCGTTCGTCACCGAGACGCTCTGGACCACCCTCACCGGTGGCGAGTCCGTCGTCGTCGCCGACTGGCCGAAGGACTCCGGCTTCCGCGACGAGGCGGCCGAGGCCGAGATCGAGCTGGTCCAGCAGGTCGTCACCGAGGTCCGCCGCTTCAAGGGCGACCAGGGTCTCAAGGCCGGCCAGAAGGTCCCGGCCCGGCTGACCCTGACCGGCACGGCGCTCGCCCCGCACGAGGCGGCCATCCGCCAGCTGCTCCGTCTCCAGCCGGCCGAGGAGGGCTTCCACGCCACCGCCACCCTGCCGGTGGCCGGTGCGCAGGTCGCCCTCGACCTGTCCGGGACCATCGACGTCGAGGCCGAGCGCAAGCGCCTCACGAAGGACCTGGGCGCCGCCGGGAAGGAGAAGGCCCAGGCCGAGGGCAAGCTCGGCAACGAGGCCTTCCTCGCCAAGGCGCCGGACAACGTGGTCGGGAAGATCCACGCCCGGCTCGCCAAGGCGAACGCCGACATCGAGCGGATCACCGCCCAGCTGGCGAACCTGCCGCAGGGCTGATTGACCCGGGCGAGGCCCCCGTACCCCTGACGACCAAGGGGTGCGGGGGCCTCGCCGTTCCCGGTGCGGGGGCCTCGCCGTTCCCGTCCCAGGCGGCCCGCCACGGGCGCTGCGCGCGATGTCCGCGGCGATCCGTAGACTGGGCCCCGTGAGTGAGCCCCGCCCTTCAGACCGGCACGACGCGTCAGAGTCCGACGACACCTTCGCGGAGATCGTGGACGAAGCAACCCAGCGCGACCCCGACCTGGCGGTGATCGAGGCCGGGAGCCGCACCCTGCGCACCCAGTCCGGGCCGCCCGTGTCGGACGCGCCCCCGGCCATGCCCGCGGACCCCGAGACCGCCAAGGCGCTGCGCGCCGTGGAGCAGGAGCTGGCCGGCCGCTGGGGTGAGACCAAGCTCGAACCCTCCGTCACCCGGATCGCCGCCCTGATGGACGTGCTCGGCGAGCCCCAGCGCGCGTACCCCTCCATCCACATCACCGGGACGAACGGCAAGACCAGCACGGCCCGCATGATCGAGGCCCTGCTCAACGCCTTCGACCTGCGCACCGGCCGCTACACCTCGCCGCACGTGCAGTCGATCACCGAGCGGATCAGCCTGGACGGTTCCCCGATCGCCCCCGAGCGGTTCGTCGAGACGTACCAGGACATCAAGCCGTACGTCGAGATGGTCGACGCCCAGCAGCCGTACCGCCTCTCCTTCTTCGAGGTGCTGACGGGCATGGCGTACGCGGCCTTCGCCGACGCGCCGGTCGACGTCGCCGTGGTCGAGGTCGGCATGGGCGGCACCTGGGACGCCACCAACGTGATCGACGCGAGCGTCGCCGTCGTCACCCCCATCTCGCTCGACCACACCGACCGGCTCGGCAACACGCCCGCCGAGATCGCCGGGGAGAAGTCCGGGATCATCAAGCAGGGCGCGACGGTCGTACTGGCCCAGCAGCCGGTGGACGCCGCCCAGGTGATGCTCAAGAAGGCCGTCGAGGTCGACGCGACGGTGGCCCGCGAGGGCATGGAGTTCGGAGTCGTCTCCCGCGAGATCGCGGTCGGCGGCCAGCTGCTGACACTGCGCGGACTCGGTGGCCCGGCCTCCGAGTACACCGACGTCTTCCTCCCGCTGTACGGCGCCCACCAGGCGCACAACGCCGCGGTGGCGCTCGCCGCGGTGGAGGCGTTCTTCGGTATCGGCGGTGAGCAGACCCGCTCGCTCGACATCGACGCGATCCGCACGGCCTTCGCCTCGGTCCGCTCGCCCGGCCGCCTGGAAGTCGTCCGCTCCAGCCCGACCGTCGTCCTGGACGCCGCCCACAACCCGGCCGGCGCCCGTGCCTCCGCCGAGGGTCTGACCGAGGCCTTCAGCTTCTCCCGGCTCATCGGTGTCGTCGGCGCCAGCGACGACAAGGACGTGCGCGGACTCCTCGAAGCCTTCGAGCCGATCTTCGCCGAGATCGTCGTCACCCAGAACTCCAGCGCCCGGGCGATGGACGCGGACGCCCTGGCCGCCGTCGCCGTCGAGGTCTTCGGCGACGAGCGCGTCCAGGTGGAGCCCCGGCTCGACGACGCGCTGGAAGCGGCGATCACCCTCGCCGAGGAAGAGGACGAATACGCGGGCGCCGGCGTGCTGGTGACCGGTTCCGTGATCACGGTCGGCGAGGCCCGGCTGCTTCTGGGAAGGGGCTGACCCTGTGCGTACGCTCTGCGCGTCGACGCTGATCGGCGAGTTCTTCGTGATCGGCTTCGCCGGACTCGTCGCGATGAAGTCCGACGACCTGACGACCGCGACCGTCTGGACCGTGTGCGGCATCGGCATGCTGCTCTCCGTCCTGCTCTGCGGCATGCTCGGCCGGCCCGGCGGTGTCGCGCTGGGCTGGGCGCTGCAGATCGCGCTCGTGGTGAGCGGTGTCTTCGTGCCGGTGATGTACTTCCTCGGCGTCGCCTTCGCCGCCCTGTGGTGGGCGTCGGTGCACTACGGCCGGAAGATCGACGAGGCGAAGGCCCGATGGGCGGCCATGGAGGCCGCCTCCCGGACCGCTCCGGCGGCCGGCTGACCCGCGGGGCAGTCCTGCGCCACCCCGGGCCCGACGCGGCGCAACCCCACCCGTCGGCGCTCGGGCCGGCCCCTGTAATCTCGCTCTCCCGCACCCCGTCACTCGCAAGGAGCCGCTCCACATGACCCAGCGCACCCTCGTTCTCCTCAAGCCGGACGCGGTCCGGCGTGGGCTGATCGGTGAGATCGTCGGCCGCATCGAGCGCAAGGCGGGCTGGCGGATCACCGCCCTGGAGATGCGCACGCTCGACGGGGACACGCTGGAAGCCCACTACGGCGAGCACCGGGGCCGCCCGTTCTACGAGCCGCTCGTGGAGTTCATGGCCTCCGGTCCCGTCGTGGCCCTGGTCGCCGAGGGCGAGCGGGTCATCGAGGGCGTCCGCGCCCTGGCCGGCCCGACCGACCCGATCGCCGCCGCGCCCGGTTCCGTCCGCGGCGACTTCGGGACGATCACCCGCGAGAACCTCATCCACGCCTCGGACTCCGAGGAGTCCGCGGAGCGGGAGCTGAAGCTTTTCTTTCCGGGTCTGTCCTGACGGTTGATCGGCCAAACAGCGCTGCTGACCCGGGGCGACCGAATTAATTCGGTCGCCCTTCGGTATACGTGGTCCGATCGCGGGAACGCATCCCACCGACGTAACGTCACCATAGGTGGAGCGCGTAGCCGTTCCACCCGGTAAGGCGAATGCCCCTCGCGCTGTGTCCGTGCACCCGGCACTACGATGGAAGCTTCCACACCCGCAGCGCGCCGGATTCGCCGACCAGATCCAGCCATCATGCTTTCTTCGGGAAGGCACCGCCGCATCCTCATGGGGAACAAGGGGAATCAATGTCGTTCATCGGTCGTGACATGGCTATCGACCTCGGGACTGCCAACACGCTGGTGTACGTCAGGGGGCGCGGCATCGTCCTGAACGAGCCGTCCGTCGTGGCCATCAACACCAACACCGGCGGCATCCTCGCGGTCGGCTCCGAGGCCAAGAAGATGATCGGCCGTACGCCGGGCAACATCGTTGCCGTGCGGCCGCTGAAGGACGGCGTCATCGCCGACTTCGAGATCACCGAGCGGATGCTCCGCTACTTCATCCTCAAGATCCACAAGCGTCGCTACCTGGCCCGCCCGCGGGTCGTCGTCTGCGTGCCCTCCGGCATCACGGGGGTCGAGCGCCGCGCCGTCATCGAGGCGTCGACGCAGGCAGGTGCCCGCCAGGTGCACATCATCGAGGAGCCCATGGCGGCGGCCATCGGCTCCGGCCTCCCCGTCCACGAGGCCACCGGCAACATGGTCGTCGACATCGGCGGCGGCACCACCGAGGTCGCGGTGATCTCCCTCGGCGGAATCGTCACTGCCCAGTCGATCCGGGTCGCCGGCGACGAACTGGACAACGCGATCATCCAGCACATCAAGAAGGAGTACTCCCTCCTCCTCGGTGAGCGCACCGCCGAACAGATCAAGATCACGATCGGTTCCGCGTACGACATGGACAAGGACGAGCACACCGAGATCCGCGGGCGTGACCTCGTCTCCGGACTGCCCAAGACGGTCGTCATCTCGGCCGCCGAGGTCCGCAAGGCCATCGAGGAGCCGGTCAACGCGATCGTCGACGCCGTGAAGACCACGCTCGACAAGTGCCCGCCCGAGCTCTCCGGCGACGTGATGGACCGCGGCATCGTCCTCACCGGCGGTGGCGCGCTGCTGCGCGGGCTGGACGAGCGGCTGCGCCGCGAGACGGGCATGCCGATCCACATCGCCGAGGACCCGCTGGACTCGGTGGCGCTCGGATCGGGCAAGTGCGTCGAGGAGTTCGAGGCGCTCCAGCAGGTCCTGGACGCGCAGCCCCGGCGGTAGCCGGGGCCGGCCCCTTCCCTTGACACACCTTCGGTCTGCCGTGCGGGCGCTGCCGCCCCGTACGGCAGATCGTTGATATACAGGCACGAACATTCCTACGAGGAAGGCACGGCCGCCGCACGTGAGGGACACACGAGAGAGCCGGCTGCTCCTGGTGCTGCTGATCGTCATCGCGTTCGCACTGATCACGGTGGACATCCGCGGCGGCGAGGACTCGCCGGTGGACGGCGCCAGGCAGGCCGCCGCGACGGTCTTCGGACCCGTCGAGAACGGTGTGGCGGCGGCGGTGGACCCGGTGGGCAACGCCATCGGCGCCGTCCGGGACTCCGGCGACCGGCACGACCGGATCGCGGCCCTGGAGAAGGAGAACGCGGCGCTCAAGACGGAGCTCGGCAGCGACGCCCGCACCAACAGCCGGGTCCGCCAGCTCGACGCCATCCTGAAGAACGCCGACGCCGGCCAGTACGGCATCAAGGGCGCCCAGGTCATCGCCATAGGAGCGGCCCAGGGCTTCTCCTGGACGATCACCATCGACGCGGGCTCCAAGGACGGCGTCGCCCGCGACATGACCGTCCTCAACGGCGAGGGACTCGTCGGCCGCGTCACCACCGTCGGCCCGAACACGGCGACCGTACTCCTCGCCAACGACCCGGACTTCACCGTCGGGACCCGGATGGAGGCGACCGACGAACTCGGCTTCGCCACCGGCCAGGGCAACAGCCCGCTCTCGGTGCAGTTCCTCAACGGCAAGGCGAAGGTGGCCGAGGGAGACCGGCTCGTCACCTTCGGCTCCAGCAAGGACAAGCCGTTCGTGCCCGGCGTCCCGGTCGGCGAGGTCGTCCGCGTCGACCCGTCCGGCGGCGATCTCACCCGTACCGTCTACGTCAAGCCGTTCGTCGGCTTCACCAAGCTCGACATCGTCGGCATCGTCGTCCAGGCCCCGCGCACGGACCCGCGCGACGCGGTCCTGCCGAAGAAGCCCGCCAAGCCGGCCAAGCCGAAGCCCACCCCCACCGTCACCGTGACCGTCCAGCCCAACGGCGACCTCGTCGACGGCAACGGCAAGGTCGTCGGCAACATCCACCAGACGCCCGGCGCGACGGCCTCGGGCCAGGCAGCCGGTGCCACCGACGTCGCCACGCTGCCCGCCACCGACGCCGACGCGAACACCGACGCCGATACAGACGCTGCCGCCGACCCAGACGGCCAGGCAGACGACCAGGAGTAGGGCTGATCCCATGCGCTTGAACCGGACGCTGCTCTCCGTCGCCCTCGTCGTGATCGCCCTCGTGGTCCAGGTCTCCGTACTCGCCAGACTCCAGCTCCCCGGAGCCGTCCCCGACCTGCTGCTGCTCACCGTCCTCGGACTCGCCTTCGTGTACGGCCACGTCAGCGGGGCGCTGATCGGCTTCGGCGCGGGTCTGCTCGCCGACCTGGCCCCGCCCGCCGACCACGCCGCCGGGCGCTACGCCCTGGTGCTCTGCGTCATCGGCTACCTCGCGGGGCTGGTCCGGCCGGAGAACGGGCAGCTCAAGTCGGCTTTCGGCCCGATGGCGTTCGTCGTCGTGGCGGCCGTCGGCACCACCCTGCTGTACGCGCTCGTGGGCGCCCTGGTCGGTGACACCGCGGCCCGGCACGTCGGCCTCACCAGCCTGGTGTTCACGGCCACCGTGTACGACCTGCTGCTCGCGCCGTTCGTCGTACCGCTGATCATGGGGCTCGCCAGACGCACCGAGAACGACCCGGTCTCCGAGTCGGCCGGCGGCGACGTCTCCGCCGGCTGGCTCTCCTCGGGCACCGGCCTGACGATCGGCAACCAGCGCGGCGGACTCCGGGTCCGGGCCGCCCGCAATCGCGCCGCGCGCGCGGGAAGGATCAAGGGGGTCAAGCGACTGTGAGGCCGGACCAGCACCCGAGCACCACCGACGGGGGCGCACCGTGAGCAACATCCCCGAGACCGGCCGGACCCAGCGCGTCCAGATCCGCCTCGTCGTCATCCAGATCCTCGTCTTCTCCCTCCTCCTGACGCTCGGCGGCCGGCTCTGGTACCTCCAGATCCGCAACGGCCAGGAGTACACCGACGAGGCCAAGAACAACCACGTCCAGCAGGTCGTCCAGCCCGCCGTCCGGGGCGCCATCCTCGACGCGCGCGGTGTGCCGCTGGCCGACAACGAGACCCGCCTCGTCGTCTCCGCCAGCCGCACCGAGCTGCTGAAGATGGAGGACGACGGGGACGCCGTCCTCACCCGCCTCGCGGCCGTCCTCGACATGAAGCCGAAGGACGTCAAGGACAAGGTCCGGCTCTGCGACGCGAAGACCCCCCAGCCCTGCTGGAACGGCTCGCCCTACCAGCCGATCCCGGTCACCGACGAGGCCACCACCCAGCAGGCGCTCCAGATCCGCGAGCGCGCCGAGGACTTCCCCGGCATCACCGCCGAACCCACCGCCGTACGCCGGTACGCGGCCCCCGGCGGCGCCAACACCGCCCAGGTCCTCGGCTACCTCTCCCCGGTCACCGACGAGGAGATCACCAAGGCCCAGGACACCGAGTCGCCGTACCTCCGCTCCGACCAGGTGGGCCGCTCCGGCCTGGAGCGCACGTACGACCGGGAGCTGCGCGGCAAGGCCGGTGTCACCCGATACGAGGTCGACAACCTCGGCCGGGTCATCGGGCAGGCCGCGAACGACCCGGCCGAGCCCGGCGCGTCCGTCGTCACCTCGATAGACGCCCGCGTCCAGTCCGTCGCCGAGTACGAGCTCGACAAGGCGATGAAGACGGCCCGCAAGGAGTTCGACAAGAACACCAACGAGAACTACAAGGCCGACTCCGGCGCCGTCGTCGTGATGGAGGCCAAGACCGGTCGGGTCGTCGCGATGGCCTCGCTGCCGGACTACGACCCCAACGCGTGGGTCGGCGGCATCTCGGCCAAGGACTACGACAAGCTCACCACCAAGAAGTCCAACTACCCGCTGCTGAACCGCGCGATCCAGGGCCAGGCGGCCCCCGGCTCCATCTTCAAGGTCGTCTCCTCCACGGCCGCCGTCAACGCCGGGTACCCGTTCGACGGCAACTACCCGTGCCCGAGCTCGTACTCCATCGGCGGCCAGACCTTCAAGAACTTCGAGTCGCAGGGGTACGGCTCCATCACCATCGGCCGCGCCCTGGAGGTCTCCTGCGACACCGTCTACTACGGCATCGCGCACAAGGAGTGGCTGAAGGACGGCGGCACCAACCCGAAGAAGAACCCCGGCGACTGGTTCTACAAGACCGCGCACCAGTTCGGCCTCGGCAAGGAGACCGGCATCGACCTCCCCAACGAGGTCACCGGCCGTGTCCCCGACCGCCAGTGGAAGGAGAGCTTCTTCAAGGCCAACAAGGCCTTCTGGTGCAAGGACGGCAAGAAGGACGGCACGTACGCCCAGCAGATCGAGTACGAGAACTGCCTCGAAGGCGACAAGATGCGCGCCGGTGACTCCGTCAACTACTCGATCGGCCAGGGCGACACCCTCGTCACCCCGATCCAGATGGCCACCATCTACGCCGCGATCTCCAACGGCGGCACCCTCTACGACCCCACCGTCGGCAAGGCGATCGTCAGCGGCGACGGCAAGACCGTCCAGGAGATCAAGCCCGTCCCGCACGGCAAGCTGCCCTTCACCGGGTCCACGCGCGACGACATAGACGAAGCCCTCGCGGGTGTCGCGACCCGGGGCAGCGCCGCCTGGCGGTTCGGCGGCTGGCCCCAGGACAAGATCCCGATGCACGCCAAGACGGGTACCGCCGAGGTCTACGGCAAGCAGACGACCTCATGGTTCGCCACCTACACCAAGGACTACTCGATCGTCATGACGATCTCCCAGGGTGGTACCGGCTCCGGCGCCTCCGGCCCCGCCGTGCGCAACATCTACAACGCCCTCTACGGCCTGGACGCGGAAGGCAAGCAGGACCTCAAGAAGGCGCTGCTGCCCACGCCGCAGAAGACCCTCCCGAAGATCCAGCCCGATGGGACGATCAACGCCCCGAAGGTCAAGCCTTACGACCCCGACGCCGACAAGCCCCTCGGCGAGGGGCAGCAGGCGCTCGCCGCGACGCTCGGGAGGCGGGACTGATGGCCGGCGGCTTCTCCGTCTCCGGGTACGGCCCCGAGCGGTCCTCCTGGGCCTGGCTCACCGCACGCGACTCCGTCGTGCGGCGGCTCGACTGGCCCCTGCTCGGTTCCGCGCTCGCACTCTCCTTCATCGGGTCCCTGCTCGTCTACTCGGCGACCCGGGGCCGCGACTCCCTCACCCACGGCGACCCGTACTACTTCCTCTTCCGCCACGCCCTCAACACCGGCATCGGCTTCGGCCTGATGATCGGCACGATCTGGCTCGGCCACCGCACCCTGCGCGGAGCCGTACCGATCCTCTACGGGCTCTCCGTCGTCCTGGTGCTGGCGGTCCTCAGCCCGCTCGGCGCCACCGTCAACGGCGCGCACGCCTGGATCATCATCGGTGGCGGCTTCTCGCTCCAGCCCTCCGAGTTCACCAAGATCACCATCATCCTGGGCATGGCGATGCTGCTCGCCTCCCGCGTCGACGCGGGCGACCAGCTCCACCCCGACCACCGCACCGTCGCCAAGGCGCTCGGGGTGGCGGCGGTACCGATGGGCATCGTCATGCTGATGCCCGACCTGGGCTCGGTCATGGTGATGGTCTTCATCGTCCTCGGCGTGCTCCTCGCCTCCGGCGCCTCCAACCGCTGGGTCTTCGGCCTCCTCGGCGCGGGCGCCCTCGGCGCGGTCTCCGTCTGGCAGCTCGGGCTCCTGGACGACTACCAGATCGCCCGGTTCGCGGCCTTCGCCAACCCGGCCCTGGACCCGGCGGGCGTCGGATACAACACCAACCAGGCGCGCATCGCCATCGGTTCCGGCGGCCTCACCGGCACCGGGCTCTTCCACGGCACGCAGACCACCGGCCAGTTCGTCCCCGAGCAGCAGACCGACTTCGTCTTCACGGTCGCGGGCGAGGAACTCGGCTTCGCGGGAGCCGGGCTGATCATCGTGCTCCTCGGCGTCGTCCTCTGGCGCGCCTGCCGCATCGCCCGTGAGACCACCGAGCTCTACGGCACGATCGTGGCCGCCGGGATCATCGCCTGGTTCGCCTTCCAGGCGTTCGAGAACATCGGGATGACCCTCGGCATCATGCCGGTCGCCGGTCTGCCGCTGCCCTTCGTCTCGTACGGAGGGTCGTCGATGTTCGCCGTCTGGGTGGCGATCGGGCTGCTCCAGTCGATCAGGGTGCAGCGGCCGATGACGGCCTAGCACCCGCGACGCGCACCTCATGGCGGGACAACCCTTAGATTCGGAACCATGGCCGACGTGAAGCGCGAGATCGAGCGGAAGTACGAAGCGGCTCCCGAAATCAGGCTGCCCGACCTCACCGGGGTGGCCGGAACGGCCGCGTCCGTGCCACGCGGGGTCGTGGAACTCGACGCCGTCTACTACGACACCGACGACTTCCGGCTGGCGGCCGGCTCCGTCACCCTGCGCCGCAGGACCGGCGGCGACGAGGAGGGCTGGCACGTGAAGTTCCCCGTCGCCCCCGGCGTACGCGACGAGATCCGCGCGCCGCTCTCCGCCACGCTGCCCGACGAGCTCGCGGAGCTGATCCGCTCCCGGGTCCGCGACCGGCCCGTGGTCCCGGTCGTCCGGCTGCTCTCCTCACGGGACGTCCACCACCTCGCCGACGCCGAGGGCAGGCTGCTCGCCGAGCTGAGCGTCGACACCGTCCTCGCGGAGCGGCTGGCCGAGGACGGCGCCGGAGCCACCACCGGGTGGACCGAGATCGAGGTCGAACTCGCCGACGACGGCGACCCCGACTACCTGGACGCCGTGGAGGAGCGGCTCGCGGCCGCCGGCGTAAGGCCCTCGGCCTCCGGCTCCAAGGTGGCCCGCGCGCTCGCCGAGACGGCACCGGGGGAGCGGACGGCGCCGGAAACGGGGGACGAGGAGCCCGGGGACACCGCGGGCGGCCAGGTCCTCGCCCACGTGCGCCGGCAGATCGGGACGATCGTCACCCTCGACCCCGCGGTCCGCCGCGACCTGCCCGACGCGGTGCACCGGATGCGGGTCGCCACCCGGCGGCTGCGCAGCGCCTTCAAGACGTACCGGAAGGTCCTCGACCGGACCGTCACCGATCCGGTCGGCGCGGAGCTGAAGTGGCTCGCCGCCGAGCTGGGCACCGGCCGGGACCACGAGGTGCTGGAGGCGCGACTGCTCCAGCGCGTCGACGAGGTGGAACCCGCCCTGCTGCTGGGACCCGTACGCGGCCGGCTGGAGCGGTGGGGAGCGGCCGAACGCACCGGGGCCCGCCGCCGCATCCTGGCGGTGCTCGACGGGGAGCGGTATCTCGCGCTGCTCGGCACCCTGGACGCGCTGGTCGCCGACCCGCCCCTGCTGCCCGCGGCCGGCGAGGACGCCGCCGGGACCCTCACCCGCGCGGTGCTGAAGGACCACGACCGGCTCACCGCCCGCGTCGAGCACGCCCTTGACCTGCCGCCGGGCCCCGGCCGCGACCTGGCGATGCACGAGGCCCGCAAGGCCGCCAAGCGCACCCGGTACGCGGGCGAGGCCGCCCGCCCCGTCCTGGGCAAGCCCGCCAAGCGGCTCGCCAAACGGGTCAAGGCGGTCCAGAGCCTGCTCGGCGACCACCAGGACGGGGTGGTCGCCCGGGACGCCCTGCGCGCTCTGGCCGTGCACGCCCACGGAGCCGGTGAGTCCGCTTTCACCTGGGGACTTCTGTACGGCCGGGAGGAGGCGGCGGCGGCCCGGCTGGAGCACCGGCTGCCGCACGTGTGGGCGCGGGCGTCCGAGGCCCGGTTGCGGGCGGCGCTGAAGAGCTGAGCGGCGGGGTACGCTGGATGGTCACCCCTGCCAGCTCACGAAGGTTCGCGAGATGTCTGCCGAGTCGGTCTTCCCACAGCTCGAAGCTCTGCTCCCGCATGTGCAGAAGCCCATCCAGTACGTCGGCGGTGAGCTGAACTCCACCGTCAAGCCGTGGGACGAATGCGACGTCCGCTGGGCGCTCATGTACCCCGACGCCTACGAGGTCGGTCTGCCCAACCAGGGCGTCATGATCCTCTACGAGGTGCTCAACGAGCGCGAAGGGGTCCTCGCCGAGCGCACGTACAGCGTCTGGCCGGACCTCGAAGAGCTGATGCGCGAGCACGAGGTGCCGCAGTTCACGGTGGACAGCCACCGGCCCGTCGGCGCGTTCGACGTCTTCGGGCTGAGCTTCTCCACCGAGCTCGGCTACACCAACATGCTCACGGCCCTGGACCTGGCGGGCATCCCGCTGGAGGCCAAGGACCGCACGATGGACGACCCGATCGTGCTCGCGGGCGGTCACGCCGCGTTCAACCCCGAGCCCATCGCCGACTTCATCGACTGCGCGGTCATCGGCGACGGTGAGCAGGCGGTCCTGGAGATCACCGAGATCGTCCGCGCCTGGAAGGCCGAAGGCCGGCCCGGCGGCCGCGACGAGGTGTTGTTCCGCCTCGCCCGTACCGGCGGCGTCTACGTCCCGCGCTTCTACGACGTCGAGTACCTCCCGGACGGCCGTATCGCCCGTGTGGTGCCCAACAAGTCGGGCGTGCCGTGGCGTGTGTCCAAGCACACCGTCATGGACCTCGACGAGTGGCCCTACCCGAAGCAGCCGCTGGTCCCGCTCGCCGAGACCGTCCACGAGCGGATGTCCGTCGAGATCTTCCGCGGCTGCACCCGCGGCTGCCGTTTCTGCCAGGCCGGCATGATCACGCGCCCCGTGCGGGAGCGAAGCATCACCGGCATCGGCGAGATGGTCGACCGCGGTCTGAAGGCGACCGGCTTCGAGGAGGTCGGCCTGCTCTCGCTCTCGTCCGCCGACCACTCCGAGATCGGCGAGATCGCCAAGGGCCTCGCCGACCGGTACACCGAGGACAAGGTCGGCCTTTCCCTGCCGTCCACCCGCGTCGACGCGTTCAACGTGGACCTCGCCAACGAGCTGACCCGCAACGGCCGCCGTTCCGGTCTCACCTTCGCCCCCGAGGGCGGCTCCGAGCGCATGCGCAAGGTCATCAACAAGATGGTCTCGGAGGAGGACCTGATCCGTACGGTCTCCACCGCGTACGGCAACGGCTGGCGCCAGGTGAAGCTGTACTTCATGTGCGGCCTGCCCACCGAGACCGACGAGGACGTCCTCCAGATCGGCGACATGGCGGTCAACGTGATCGCCAAGGGCCGCGAGGTGTCCGGTCAGAACGACATCCGCTGCACCGTCTCCATCGGCGGGTTCGTCCCCAAGCCCCACACCCCGTTCCAGTGGGCGCCGCAGCTGAGCGCCGAGGACACCGACGCGCGGCTCAAGAAGCTCCGCGACAAGATCCGGGGCGACAAGAAGTACGGCCGCTCCATCGGATTCCGCTACCACGACGGCAAGCCCGGCATCGTCGAGGGACTCCTCTCGCGCGGCGACCGCCGCGTCGGCTCCGTCATCCGCGCGGTGTACGAGGACGGCGGCCGCTTCGACGGCTGGCGCGAGCACTTCAGCTACGACCGCTGGATGGCCTGCGCCGAGAAGACGCTGCCCGGCTTCGGTCTCGACGTCGACTGGTACACCACCCGCGAGCGGACCTACGAGGAGGTCCTGCCCTGGGACCACCTCGACTCCGGCCTGGACAAGGACTGGCTCTGGGAGGACTGGCAGGACTCGCTCGACGAGACCGAGGTCGAGGACTGCCGCTGGACCCCCTGCTTCGACTGCGGCGTCTGCCCGCAGCTCGACCTGGACATCCAGATCGGCCCCACCGGCAAGAAGCTGCTGCCGCTCACCGTGGTGAAGTGATCCGTGTGGGAAGCAACCCTCGTGTGCGGTGACCCGCGCGTGCGGTGACCGGCGCCTACGCGGGGCGTACCAACCGTGTCCCGAAGACCCGCCCGGGGTAGTCCCCCCGGGCGGGTCTTCCGCATGATGTACCGCATGGAGAGCGAGAAGGCGGGCGGCCGGGAGCGGCCGGCCCGGGTGCCGCGGCAGCGGCCGGAGTACGGCCGGCACCAGGCGCCCGTGACGTACGAGCGGGGCGACGGCTGCCTCGTCGCGTTCGTACGCGTCCCGGTCCGGATCGTCGCGGTTCTCGTCGTACTGCCGGTACGGATGGCCTGGGACCTGCTCGTCCTCACCCTGCGCGCCCTGCACCGGGTGCTGCTGCGGCCCCTGGGCCGTGCCGCCGCCTGGGCCTGGCAGCACCTGGTCGCCCGTCCGGTGGCCTGGGTGTGGGCGTATCTGGTGGTGCGTCCGGTGGCTTGGGTGTGGGCGTATCTGGTGGTGCGTCCGGTGGCTTGGGTGTGGGCGCATCTGGTGGTGCGTCCGGTGGCTTGGGTGTGGCGGTATCTGGTGGTCGTCCCGCTGGCCTGGGCGTGGCGGTATCTGGTGGTGGTCCCGCTGGCCTGGGCGTGGCGTTGCCTGGTGGTCGTCCCGCTGGTCCGTCTGTACCGCTGGGTGCTCACCCCGGTCGGGCACGGAGTGCGGAGCCTCTACCGCTCCTTGCTGACCCCGCTGGGGCACGGGCTGCTCGGGGCGGTGCGGTGGCTCGGCCTCGCGCTCTTCGTCATTCCCTTGGTCTTCCTCCGGCGGTACGTCCTCACGCCACTCGGCCTCGCCGTCGCCCGGCTGGCGCGCACCCTGCTGGTGGTGCCGTCGCTCTGGTTCTGGCGGTCGGTGCTGCGCCCGCTCGGACGCGGCACGCTCCGGCTGTTCCGGGCACTCGGGTACGGCCTGGTGTGGTGCCTGCGGGCGCTGCTCGTCGTCCCCGTCGCCTGGCTCTGGGCCCGCGTCCTCCACCCGGTGCTGCGCGAGACAGGGGCGGCGCTCGTGGTGGCCTGGCGGGTCACCGGCATGATCAGCCGCGCGATCGGGCGTGCGGTGGCGTGGCTCTTGCGGACGCTGCTCGTCGCGCCGTTGACCTGGTGCTACCGCACCCTCTGCACACCGGTCGGGCACGTCGTACGGGACTGGGTGTGGAAGCCCGCCCGGAAGGCCGTCGCGGCGACCGGGCGGGCGGTGCGGGACACGCTGCGGACGGCGCGCGAGGCCGTGGGCCAAGCACGGCGGGACGTCTGGCGCGCGTTCACCGGCGGACCGGCGAAGCCGGAGGTCGGCGGACCCGGGAGGGTTACTGCGCGTACTCTGGGTGAGGAGCACCATGCGACACCCGTGCACGGCGTGGCGCCCGCACCCGAGATCTCCCCGCCCGGCGGAACCACAGGCCGGAGGGGGTGAGCCGGAGCGGCCCCCCGTGACGACCTGTACTTCGTGGGCGGCGCGCCACCGCGCCCGCCCCGCACCGAGGAGAAGAACCACTGGGCAAGCGACAGCCCGAAGGCCCGCCGCCCGCACCGGCAGTGCAGCGCATCCGACTGCGCTACACCAAGCGCGGCCGCCTCCGGTTCACCAGCCACCGAGACTTCCAGCGTGCCTTCGAGCGGGCCCTGCGCCGCTCCGAGGTACCCATGGCCTACTCGGCGGGCTTCACCCCGCACCCCAAGGTTTCGTACGCCAACGCCGCTCCGACCGGCACCGGCAGCGAGGCCGAGTTCCTGGAGATCGCGCTCACCGAGCACCGCGACCCGCAGCTCCTGCGCGACCTCCTCAACGAATCCCTGCCGGACGGCCTCGACATCACCGACGCCGTGGAAGCCCGGACCTCCGGGCTCGCCGACCGGCTGACCGCCTCCGTCTGGGAGATGCGCCTCGACGGCGTCACCCTCCAGGACGCCGAAGCGGCCGTGGCCGCCTTCCTCGCCGCCGAGACGGTCGAGGTCCAGCGCCGGGCGAAGAACGGTGTGCGCACCTTCGACGCCCGCGAGGCCGTGGTCGGCCTGGAGGCCCTCGATCCACGGCCCGATGGGTCCGCGGACACCGCTTGTGCGATACTGCGCCTGGTAGTGCGGCACATGACACCCGCCGTACGACCCGACGACGTCCTGTCCGGTCTCCGAGCTGTGGCCGACCTGGCGCCGCCGGTCCCCGTAGCGGTGACCAGGCTGGCGCAGGGGCTCTTCGACGAGGAGTCCGGCACGGTGACCGACCCGCTCGCGCCCGACCGCGACGCACCCCCGGCCGTCCCAGCGACGGCCCCCGGGAGTGTCGCGACGGCGCCTGAAGGTTCGGGTTCCGCGTAAGGCGGTCGTTGTAGCGCGGCCCCGCGGCTCAGGAACTCACCCGGGTCGGGCCGCGCACTGACCAGAAGACTTTCGCCAGGCCGTACGCACCACGCGTAGGGAACCGGCGAGCCAGACATCAGCTCCCGTGCGGCGCCCGCGCCCCGGACGGCGGGGTCGCGCACCACGCGACAACCCCGCCGGACCGGATCAGGCGCGGCGCCCGGGAGCGCGACGGGAGAACCGCCCGCATGCTTGAGTCGACCGAACCCGGCACGACCGGAAACAACGACGAAGACAACACCCCCGGGGACAAGCTGCCGCCGCGCCGCAGGCGCCGCGCCGCTTCCCGCCCCGCGGGCCCGCCGTCCGGGGGCGCCGCGAAGACGCAGGACGAGGCCCCGGCCGCCGAGGCCGTGGCACCCTCCGCCGACGTCCAGGACGAGACCCCCGACGCGGCGGCTCCGGCCCGCCCGCGCCGTCGTGCGGTCCGTAAGGCGACCTCCCCGGCCGGTGCGCCGAAGGCCGCCGCCGAGGCGGCCCCGGTGACGGAGGCCGCCGAGGTCGTGGTTGCTCCGGCCGCTCCGGCGGCCTCGGTGGAGGAACAGGCCACCGAGGAGCCCGCCGAGGCTCCGGCGCCGCGTGCCCGTCGTCGCGCGGTCCGTAAGGCGACCGCCCCGGCGGGTGCCCCGCAGGCCGCCGAGCAGGAGGCCCCCGAGGAGATCGTGGTCGAGGCCGCTCCGGCGGCCGAGGCCGTCGTGGAGCAGGCCGAAGCGCCGCGTGGCCGCCGTCGTGCGGTCCGTAAGGCGACCTCCCCGGCCGGTGCGCCGAAGGCCGCCGCCGAGGAGACCTCGGTGACGGAGGCCGCCCCGGTCGAGGAGCCGGTTGCCGAGGAGCCCGCCGAGGCTCCGGCGCCGCGTGCCCGTCGTCGCGCGGTCCGTAAGGCGACCGCCCCGGCGGGTGCCCCGCAGGCCGCCGAGCAGGAGGCCCCCGAGGAGATCGTGGCCGAGGCCGCTCCGGTGGCCGAGGCCGTCGTGGAGCAGGCCGAGCCGGTCGACGAAGCCGCCCCCGCCCGTCCGCGCCGCCGCGCCTCCCGCAAGGCCACCTCGCCCGCCGGCGCGCCGCAGGCAGCCGCGCCCGTCGAGCCCGCCGAGCCGGTCGGTGAGGCCCTGCCCGAGGCCGTCGCCGAGGAGCTCGCCGCCGAGCCCGAGGAGGTCGCGGAGTCCGCGCCGCGCGGCCGTCAGCGCCGCCGCGCCACCGCCCCCGCAGGCCAGCCCGTCGCTCCCACCTCCCGCGAGCCCGCTCCCACCTCCCGCGAGCCCGCTCCCACCTCCCGCGAGCCCGCTCCCACCTCCCGCCAGCCCGCTCCCACCTCCCGCCAGCCCGCTCCCACCTCCCGCCCTGAGTTCACCGCCACCGAGGAGCCCGTCCGCCGCGGACGTCGCGCGACCCGCCCGGCCGTGGCCGTCTTCCAGGCTCCGGTGTTCTCCGAGCCCATGTTCCAGACCCCGGAGACCGCTGCCGCCGCGGCTGCCGCAGCCCCTCCGTACGTCGAGCCGGAAGACGAGACCGACGAGGTCGACCAGGCGCCGCAGGCCGTCGAGGCGCCCGCGCCCGTCGAGCCCACCGGGCAGACCCCGCGTCGCCGTCGCCGGCGTCGCGGCGAGGCCCCCGAGGCCGAGCAGACCGCCGCACCCGTCGAGCCGGAGCCGGCGGCGGAGCCCGAGGCCGAGGACGCGACCGAGACCGAGACCGAGACCGAGGCGGAGCACGAGGCCGCCGACGACACCGAGTACGGCGACCGCCCGTCGCGCCGCCGCCGTCGCGGTGGCCGCCGCCGCCGTCGCGGAGACGCGGGCGACGGTGACGAGGGCTACGACACCGAGCACGCCGCGGTGTCCGACACCTCCGCCGACCACGCCGACGAGCAGCAGCCGGCCCTGTCCGAGACCGACGCCTACGCCGACGACGACAACGACGACGACCGCCACGACTCCGCCGCCGGCGGGTCCAGCAGCAGCCGTCGCCGCCGTCGCCGTCGCCGTCGCAGCGGTGACGGGGCCGACAACGGCACCGACAACGGAGCCCACGGCTCCGGCGGTTCCGACGACCCGGAGCGTACGGTCGTCAAGGTCCGCGAGCCGCGCGAGCGCCGGAGCCGTGAGACGGCCGAGCGCGAGCCCGGCACCGGCTTCGACGAGGTCCAGTCCATCAAGGGCTCGACCCGTATGGAGGCGAAGAAGCAGCGCCGCCGCGAGGGCCGCGAGCAGGGCCGCCGCCGCGTCCCGATCATCACCGAGGCCGAGTTCCTGGCCCGCCGCGAGGCCGTCGAGCGCGTCATGGTCGTCCGCCAGAGCGGCGAGCGCACCCAGATCGGCGTCCTCGAGGACAACGTGCTCGTGGAGCACTACGTCAACAAGGAGCAGGCCACCAGCTACGTCGGCAACGTCTACCTGGGCAAGGTCCAGAACGTGCTGCCGTCGATGGAGGCCGCGTTCGTCGACATCGGCAAGGGCCGCAACGCCGTGCTGTACGCCGGTGAGGTCAACTTCGAGGCGCTCGGCATGGCCCACGGGCCGCGCCGCATCGAGACCGCCCTCAAGTCCGGCCAGTCGGTGCTCGTCCAGGTGACGAAGGACCCGATCGGCCACAAGGGCGCCCGCCTGACCAGCCAGGTCTCCCTGCCCGGCCGCTACCTCGTCTACGTGCCCGAGGGCTCGATGACCGGGATCAGCCGCAAGCTCCCGGACACCGAGCGCGCCCGGCTGAAGACCATCCTCAAGAAGATCGTTCCCGAGGACGCGGGCGTCATCGTGCGCACCGCCGCCGAGGGCGCGAGCGAGGACGAGCTCCGCCGTGACGTCGAGCGTCTCCAGGGGCAGTGGGAGGAGATCCAGCAGAAGTCGCGCAACACCGGCAGCTCCAACGCGCCGACGCTGCTCTACGGCGAGCCGGACATGACCGTCCGGGTCGTCCGCGACATCTTCAACGAGGACTTCTCCAAGGTCATCGTCAGCGGCAACGACGCCTGGGAGACGATCCACGGATACGTCTCGCAGGTCGCCCCCGACCTGACGGACCGTCTGTCGCGCTGGACGTCCGAGGTCGACATCTTCGCGACGTACCGCATCGACGAGCAGCTGATGAAGGCTCTGGACCGCAAGGTCTACCTGCCGAGCGGCGGTTCGCTGGTCATCGACAAGACCGAGGCGATGGTCGTCGTCGACGTCAACACCGGCAAGTTCACCGGTCAGGGCGGCAACCTCGAAGAGACCGTCACCAAGAACAACCTGGAGGCGGCCGAGGAGATCGTGCGTCAGCTGCGGCTGCGCGACCTCGGCGGCATCGTCGTCGTGGACTTCATCGACATGGTGCTGGAGTCCAACCGCGACCTGGTGCTCCGGCGCCTGCTGGAGTGCCTGGGACGCGACCGTACGAAGCACCAGGTCGCCGAGGTGACTTCGCTGGGGCTCGTCCAGATGACCCGTAAGCGGGTCGGCCAGGGCCTGCTGGAGTCGTTCTCCGAGACCTGCGTCCACTGCAACGGGCGCGGCGTCATCGTGCACATGGAGCAGCCGACGACCGCCGGTGGCGGCGGTGGCGGCAAGCGGTCCAAGAAGCGCGGCCGCGGTGGAGCGGACCAGGGCCACGAGCACGGTCACGAGCAGGACCACCAGCACGACGACCAGGCGCACGAGGACGAGCACGAGTCCGAGGCCGAGGTCGCCGCCGAGGTGGCCGAGCCGGTGGCGCTGCCGGAGCCGGAGTTCGTCCCGGACGAGGAGCTGTACAGCAGCCCCGCCGAGGCGGAGGCGGCGGCTTCGCGCGGCCGCGGGCGTCGTCGGGCGACCCGTAAGGTGTCGGCCCCGGCCGGTACCCCCCGGGGTGCCGCTCAGGCACCGGTCGCCGCTCAGGCGCCGGTCGTCGAGGAGCAGCCGGTCGAGGTCGTGGAGCCGGAGCCGGTCGTTGAGCCGGTGGAGGAGACTCCGGCGGCCGCCGAGCCCGAGGCCGCGCCCCAGGGCCGTTCGCGCCGCAGGGCGACCCGTAAGGCGACGTCTCCGGCGGGCTCGCCGAAGCAGGCCGCCCCGGCGGAGCCGCTGGCCCCGGTCGAGCCCACCGCCGAGCCGGTGGCCGTCGAGGACCCGGTCGTCGAGGCGCCCGCGCCCCTCGCCGAGACCCCGGCCGAGGCACCCGAGGAAGCGGCTCCGGCCGCGCCGCGGGCCCGTCGCCGGGCGACCCGGAAGGCGACCGCCCCGGCGGGCTCGCCGTCCGGCGCCGAGCAGGCCGAGATCGTCGTCGTGACGGGTACGCCCGCCGCGCGGGACGAGGTCGCCGAGGCGCCCGCCGCCGAAGCCGGTGACACGGCCGAGGAGGCGGCGCCCGCCAAGAAGACGGCGGCGCGCAAGACCGCCAAGAAGGCTCCGGCGAAGAAGGCGGCCCCGGCCAAGAAGGCGGCGGCCGTGAAGAAGGCGGCCCCGGCCAAGAAGGCGGCGACCGCGAAGAAGACGACGACGGCCAAGAAGGCGCCGGCGAAGCGGGCGACGAAGAAGGCCGTCGCAGCCGAGCAGGCGTCGGCCGGTTCGTCCGAGGAGTGACCGCGGGCTGACCCCCGTACCACCATCGGTGGGCCGTTCTCCCCGACGCGGGGAAGCGGCCCACCGGTGCGTGGGGGGCGTACGCCTTTCCCGGCGCCGGGAGACGGCGGGAGCACGGTGTGCCCGCCCCCGCCGGGGCGGCACCGATCGCGTTCGGTTTCATGAGGGGGACTCATGTGTGGGGGGACGAGGAAATGCTGAAGGTCAGTGTCGTGGTGCCCGTGTACAACGCGGGGCCGTACATCGAGCGTTGTGCGCCGTCTCTGCTCGGCCAGAGCTTGGGCGAGGACGAGTACGAGATCGTCTACGTGGACGACGGATCGACCGACGGTTCGGCCGAGGTGCTCGACCGGCTCGCCGCCGAGCACCCCCGGATACGGGTGCACCACCAGGAGAACTCGGGCTGGCCGGGCAAGCCGCGCAACGTCGGCATGGCCATGGCGCGCGGCGAGTACATACAACTCGTCGACCAGGACGACCGGCTGGCCCCCGAGGCGCTGGAACGCTTGTACGCCATGGGCAGCCGCAACGGCTCCGACATCGTGCTCGGCAAGATGGCCGGCTCCATGGTCGGGCCCTCGCCCGTCTTCCGCCGCAGCCGCGAACGCTGCACGGTGGAGGACGCGCCGCTGATCGAGACGCTCACGGCGCACCGGATGTTCCGCCGCGCGTTCCTGGAGGAATCCGGACTCCGCTTCCCCGAGGGGTACTGGCGCATGGAGGACCTGCTCTTCATGGTCCGCGCGTACCCCCGGGCCAAGGTCGTCTCGATACTCGCCGACTACCCCTGCTACATCTGGGACCGCAGGGAGGACGGCGGGAACAACAGCGAGGCGGAGTTCGACCTCGCGGGCAACTTCCGCCGGCTGCGCACGATCATCGAGGCGCTGGCCGACGCCACCGAACCCGGAGAGCTCCAGGACCGGCTGCTGCGCCGCCTGTACCGCGTCGAGCTGATGCGGTCGGTCTCCGAGCCCTTCGTCGTCGACGCGGAGGACGAGGAACGCCGGGAAGCCTACGAGCTGACGCGCCCGCTGGCGGTCGAATGCTTCCCGCCCGGGGTGACCGCGGGCATGCCGGCGGTGCAGCGGCTGCGCGCGACCCTTCTGGCGGAGGACCGTCCCGAGGCCCTGCGGGAAGTGGCCCGGCGGGTGCGGGAGGTCAGGCCCCGCATCGAGGTCGGGGCAGCCGGGCAGGACGCCGCCGGGCGGCTGTCGCTGCGCATCCGAGCCACCCTCCAGCACACCGGCGCCGATCCGCTGGCCCTCACCGGCCCGCTGGCCCTCGCCGGGACCGAGGCCGACGGGTACGTGCTCGACCCCGCGTTCACCGAGGGCATCGAGGGGGCCGAGGCAGCCGGGGGCCTGCCCGTCCCCGACCCGCTCTCCTACGCGAACGGCGAGGTGCTCGTCCACGACCTCAGCCGCAACGTCTGGTGGCACGCCGAGGACACCCTCCGTCCGCGGGTCGAGAGCCTGGAGGACGGGCGGAGCCACGTGGTGGTCGAGGGCGGAGCCGTGCTCGACCCGCTGACCCTGGCGGGCGGTGAACCGCTCCGGCCCGGCACGTACGAGGTGTGGCTCGGGGTCCAGGTGCTGGGTGTCGGCCGCCGCCCCCGGCTCACCCCGGCCGACGCCGCCCAGCGGGTGGCGTTCGGCCCGGTTCCGCTGGGGGGCACAGGACGCACCGTGCGCGTGGACTGGTCGGGCAGGGGCGGCCAGCTGAGGCTCGTCGTCACGAAGCCCAAGCCCGCTCCGAAGCCGGTCGCGGTCAAGCCGCCGCCGACCGGGCTGCGCCGGATCTACCGCGGCGCGCTGCGGCGGCTTCCCCCCGGGCCGCGCAAGGCCGTACGCAGGTACGCCGCGGCGGTCCGGCGTCGGCTGCCGGGGCGGCGCTGAGGCGGGGGCTGAGCCGGCGTCCCCGGGCCGTGTCCGGCCGGGGACTCCGGCCGGGGACTCCGGCCGGGGACTCCGGGCGGGGGGCGCCCGGCACGGTCGGGGGGCCCGCGCCGGAGGCGGTTTGACCGGTCGGGCGGTGGCCCCGTAGCCTTGACCCTCGGCGTGTTTTCCTGTGCGCCTACCCCTGAGCACATCCCTCCCGGCGCGGTTCCGCGCCAGGAGAGGCCGCTCATCCTTCCGGATCGTCCCGGGCCCCGGCCCGTGCGAGCGGCTGGCATCAGGGGATCCGTTCCGAGCGAGAGAGAGATCCGCGTGTACGCCATCGTGCGCAGCGGTGGCCGCCAGCACAAGGTTGCTGTCGGTGACATCGTTGAGGTTGACAAGATTTCCACTGCCAAGGTTGGCGACACGGTCGAGCTCTCGACCCTGCTCGTTGTCGACGGCGACGCCGTGACCAGCGACCCGTGGGTCCTGGCCGGCATCAAGGTCCAGGCCGAGATCGTGGACCACCACAAGGGTGCGAAGATCGACATCCTTCGCTACAAGAACAAGACCGGCTACCGCCGTCGCCAGGGTCACCGCCAGCAGTACACGGCGATCAAGGTCACCGGTATCCCCGCGGCTGCGAAGTAAGGGACTGAGACATGGCACACAAGAAGGGCGCATCGTCCACTCGGAACGGGCGCGACTCCAATGCTCAGCGGCTCGGCGTGAAGCGCTTCGGCGGTCAGGCCGTCAACGCCGGTGAGATCCTGGTCCGCCAGCGCGGCACCCACTTCCACCCGGGCACGGGCGTCGGCCGTGGCGGCGACGACACGCTGTTCGCGCTGACCGCCGGTGCGGTGGAGTTCGGTACGCACCGCGGCCGCAAGGTCGTCAACATCGTTCCCGTCGCCGCCTGATCTTCCGGCGAGCACGGTAACGACGCAACACCTTCCGAGGGCGGATCCCAGCTTTCCCGGTCGACGGGGAAGCGGGTCCGCCCTCGGCGTGTTACATCAGAGACACATCCGTAGACAGCAGTACCTGGAGGCACCCACCATGACCACCTTCGTGGACCGCGTCGAGCTCCATGCCGCCGCGGGTAACGGAGGCCACGGCTGTGCCTCCGTCCACCGTGAGAAGTTCAAGCCTCTCGGTGGACCCGACGGCGGCAACGGCGGACGCGGCGGCGACGTGACCCTCGTCGTCGATCAGGCCGTGACCACCCTGCTGGAATACCACCACCACCCCCACCGCAAGGCCACCAGCGGTCAGCCGGGCGCGGGCGACAACCGTTCGGGCAAGGACGGGCAGGACCTGGTCCTGCTCGTGCCGGACGGCACCGTCGTCCTCGACAAGGAAGGCAACGTCCTCGCCGACCTGGTCGGACAGGGCACCACCTTCGTCGCCGGACAGGGCGGCCGCGGCGGCCTCGGCAACGCGGCACTGGCCTCGGCCCGCCGCAAGGCCCCCGGGTTCGCGCTCCTCGGCGAGCCGGGCGAGTCGCGCGACATCGTCCTGGAGCTCAAGACCGTCGCCGACGTGGCGCTGGTCGGCTACCCGAGCGCGGGCAAGTCCTCGCTGATCTCGGTGCTCTCGGCCGCCAAGCCGAAGATCGCGGACTACCCGTTCACCACGCTCGTACCGAACCTCGGTGTCGTCACCGCCGGTGCGAACGTCTACACCATCGCCGACGTCCCCGGCCTCATCCCCGGCGCCAGCCAGGGCCGCGGACTGGGCCTGGAGTTCCTCCGCCACGTCGAGCGGTGCTCGGTGCTCGTGCACGTGCTGGACACGGCGACGCTGGAGTCCGACCGCGACCCCGTCTCGGACCTCGACATCATCGAGGAGGAGCTGCGTCAGTACGGCGGCCTGGAGGACCGGCCCCGCATCGTCGTCCTGAACAAGGTCGACATCCCTGACGGCCAGGACCTCGCCGACATGATCCGGCCGGAGCTGGAGGCCCGCGGCTACCGCGTCTTCGAGGTCTCCGCCCTCGCGCACAAGGGGCTCAACGACCTCTCGTACGCGCTGGCCGGGATCGTCGCCGAGTCGCGTGCCGCCAAGCCGGTGGAGGAGGCGACCCGGGTCGTCATCCGCCCGAAGGCCGTGGACGACACCGGGTTCACCGTGGCCGTCGACGAAGAGGGCATCTACCGGGTGCGCGGCGAGAAGCCCGAACGCTGGGTGCGCCAGACCGACTTCAGCAACGACGAGGCCGTCGGCTACCTCGCGGACCGGCTCAACCGCCTCGGCGTCGAGACGGCCCTGATGAAGGCCGGAGCCCGCGCGGGCGACGGCGTGGCGATCGGCCCCGAGGAGAACGCGGTCGTCTTCGACTGGGAGCCGACGATGATGGCCGGCGCCGAGATGCTCGGCCGCCGCGGCGAGGACCACCGTATGGAGGCCCCCCGCCCGGCCGCGCAGCGCCGACGGGACCGCGACGCCGAGCGCGACGACGCACAGAAGGAATACGACGAGTTCGACCCCTTCTAAAGCACGTGAGGGGCGCCGGGCGCGAAGCCCGGTGCGGGCCTCTCCGCCGGACACCGCAGCGGGACCCACGGGTCCCGCACGGTCGCCGGGGAGGGGCCCTCCGGCGTTTCCGGGGCTGTGGCAGCCGGGGCCCGGCACGGCCGTCGGTGCCCGGCGCGGCCGTCGTGCCCGGCACGGCCGGAGGCGGGTGCCGCCGGCGTCGGAAGGGCCCGGAACCGGTGGGACGCGTCACGCCCGTACGGGTGGGGCGGCGCGGCCCGTGTCGGCCGGTCGGGTGAAACGGTGCGGCCGTCCGCACCGCTCAGGCGGGCCGGGGAACGCTCAACCGTGTGGCGTCGGTCACCCGCCCGGGAGGTGCCTTCGCAGGTAACAGCACTGCTCACAAAGGAACGACGGGTGTCGTCGACACCACCGCCACTCGACGTCCACCTTGCGAGATGGTAACGGAGAGTGCAACCATCGGGGGGTTCCCGAGCCCTCGCAAGGTAGGTCGTCTGTGTCTGTGCAGCACATAGCCCAAGCCCGTACCACCGCAGTCGTGCTCGCCGGAGGTACCGGTCAGCGTGTGGGGCTGTCCATCCCCAAGCAGCTGCTGAAGATCGCAGGCAAGGCTGTCATCGAGCACACCCTGTCGATCTTCCAGCAGTCCGAGTCGATCGACGACATCATCGTGCTGATGGCGCCCGGCTATGTCCCCGACGTCGAGAAGATCGTCGCCAAGGCCGGCCTCACCAAGGTCGTCAAGGTCATCGAGGGCGGGACCACGCGCAACGAGACGACCGAGCGCGCCATCTCCGTGCTCGGCGAGGGCCTGGCGGAGGGCGAGGACCGCAACGTCCTCTTCCACGACGCCGTGCGCCCCCTGCTCTCGCAGCGCGTCATCACGGACTGCGTGGACGCCCTCGGGCGGTACGAGGCGGTGGACGTCGCCATCCCGTCCGCGGACACCATCATCGTGACCCGCACGCACGGCGGCGACGGCGAGTTCATCACCGAGGTCCCCGACCGCTCCCGCCTGCGCCGGGGCCAGACGCCGCAGGCGTTCAAGCTCTCCACCATCCGCCGGGCGTACGAGGTCGCGGCCGGCGACCCGAACTTCCAGGCGACCGACGACTGCTCGGTGGTCCTGAAGTACCTGCCCGACGTGCCGATCTACGTGGTCGCGGGCGACGAGTACAACATGAAGGTGACCCAGCCGGTCGACGTCTTCATCGCGGACAAGCTCTTCCAGCTGGCCTCCACCGCCGTGCCGTCGCCCGCCGACGACGCGGCCTACCGGGACGCGCTGACCGGGAAGACCATGGTCGTCTTCGGCGGCTCCTACGGGATCGGCGCGGACATCGCCGCCCTCGCCGAGTCGTTCGGCGCCAAGGTCTACGCGCTCGGCCGGTCCACCACCGGTACGCACGTGGAGAACCCGGAGCACATCGACGACGCCCTCTCCACGGCCTACGCCGAGACCGGCCGGGTCGACTACGTGGTCAACACCGCCGGGGTGCTGCGGATCGGCAAGCTGGCCGAGACGGACAACGCGACGATCCAGGAAGCCCTGAACGTCAACTACCTCGCGCCGGTCCAGATCGCCCGCGCCTCGCACAAGTACCTCGCCGAGTCCAAGGGCCAGCTGCTCCTCTACACCTCCAGCAGCTACACCCGGGGCCGGGCCGAGTACAGCCTGTACTCCTCCACCAAGGCCGCCATGGTGAACCTCACCCAGGCGCTCTCGGACGAGTGGGCCGGCGACGGGGTGCGCGTGAACTGCGTGAACCCGGAGCGCACCGCGACCCCGATGCGCACGAAGGCCTTCGGCGACGAGCCCTCCGGCTCGCTGCTCTCCTCCGAGGCCGTCGCCCGGACCTCGCTCGACGTGCTGCTCTCCGAAATGACCGGGCACGTCATCGACGTCCGGCAGCAGGACCCGACCCGGGGGGCCTCCGAGGCGTCGGGCTTCGAGCAGGCGCTGGCCGCCGTGCTGGACCGACAGGCCGATGTGTAATACTGCTTGACAATCCACCATTCGGACCCCTGTCGTTCACCTTCGCGTGAACGGCAGGGGTCCGAATTCGTGAAGCTAATTCATCACAATTCCCCCGCAAGGTATAAGTCGGAACCCTCGGGAGCGGTACTTCGTGTTTTCGAAAGCCATTCGCGTGGCGAGAGTGGGCAGTGGTTCTGAGCTCGCCGCCGCAATTCTCCTGGCCCTGGGATTCCCGTGCGTCATGCTCGCGGCGATACTCCCCAACATTTGGTTCTTCGCCGCAGCGGTACTCGTCACATATCTGGCCGACCGGTATTTGCACCACTGCGGCAGTTATCTCGTCAATCGCCTCGCCGCCGTCCGGGCCGGTTTGTCGATTCGTTTCCTCGTGCGTGAGCTGCTGCTGATCCTTCTCATGTCACGCATGGGATACGGCGAGGGCGCGTTCTTCTACACGACGATCGCCTGCCTCCTGGCGTTCTACGGGCTCCAGGCGCCGCAGAGCGCGATGGTGACCCTCGTCCGGCTCCGCCGCAAGCTGCCGGTGGTCACCCGGAACATCGACCTCGGCCCCGTCGGGATAGGGGACGCCCCGCCGCGGCTCCTGATGAACCGCCCGGCCGAGAAGATGCTCCACTTCGACGTGTTCGCCATGGTGGGCGTGCTGGTCGCGCTCAAGAGCGGCACCGACGCGTTCGCCTACGCGGGCCTCGGGGTGACGCTCTTCCTCGCGGTCGTCTACATCCTCGCCCTGCTGCCGTACGTCCGGCCCAGCCGCCTCGTGCCGCCGGAGGCCAAGGTCCTGGCGGCCGTCGACACGTGGCTGCGGAAGTACGAGCCGACCGTCATCCTCTACTTCTCCGGTTCCAAGGACTCGGCCTACCAGGTCAACATGTGGCTGGAGACCATGGGGAAGCTGGACGGCCGCCCGATGGTCGTGCTGCGCGAGCGGGCCATCGTCCCGCAGCTCGCGGGCACCTCCGTCCCGGTCCTCTGCGTCCCGGGCGGCGTGCACCTGATGAACCTGGACCTCTCGACGGTGCGGGTCGCGCTCTACGCGGCCAACGTCGGCAAGAACATCCACATGCTGCGCGTACCGACCATGAAGCACGTCTTCATCGGGCATGGCGACAGCGACAAGCTGGCCAGCGTCAACCCGTACAGCAAGGCGTACGACGAGGTCTGGACGGCGGGCCGGGCGGGCCGCGACCGTTACGCGCTGGCCGACGTCGGCGTCCGCGACGACGACATCGTGGAGGTGGGACGGCCGCAGCTGGCCACCATCACCACCTGGAGCGGTACGCCGAAGAACGCCGTTCCGACCGTGCTGTACGCCCCCACCTGGGAGGGCTGGGACGACAACCCGGGCAACACCTCGCTGCTGCTCGCCGGTGAGAACATCGTGCGCAGGCTGCTGGAGTCCGAGAAGCCCGTCCGGGTGCTCTACAAGCCGCACCCGTTCACCGGCACCCGCAGCCGCAAGGCCGCCGCCGCCCATCTGCGGATCACCGCGATGATCGAGGACGCGGCGGCGCGCCGTGCCACCGACGCGCGCTGGGCCGAGGAGAGCGCGGCGCTCCGGGGCGAGCAGGCCGAGGCCGTGGCCGAGCTGGCCCGTATCGAGGCACGGCTCGCCGAGCTGGCCGGCGGCACGGGCGAGACGGCCCGCGACGAGGCCGAGCTCTCGCGCAACTCGCTGGCCGACCCGGCACGCGAGGCCGAGACCGCGAAGCTGCGGGACGACTGGAACACCGCCTACTGGCGCTCCCGGGGCTGGTGGCAGCACCAGGTGATCTCCGGGTCGACCATGCGTCTGTACGACTGCTTCAACGAGTCGGACGCGATGGTGTCGGACATCTCCAGCGTGGTCTCCGACTTCATCGCCAGCGGTAAGCCGTACGCGGTGACCGACTCGGCCGAGCTGGGCGAGGAGGAGTTCAAGCGCCAGAACACGGCCGTCCGGGCCGCGGTGATCCTCTCCAACGACGCGAGCGAGCTGGACCGGCTGCTCGCGGCCGTGTCCGACCCGGCCGCGGACGACCTGGCCGAGGGCCGGCGGGAGCTGAAGGAGTACCTCCTCGGCCCCGACGAGCCGTCCTCGCTCGTCCGGTTCGACCGCGCCGTCCAGGCGCTGGCCGCCCGCGCGGAGGCGCGCAATCTCGGTGCCGCTCATCTCGGTGAGCCCGTGGGTGGTTGAATTTCGCTATAGATGATCGAAAAGTAGCTGTCAATGGCCCGTTCTGACCCGGCAAGGGGTCAGAACGGGCCATTGTGACGTACCTCACTTTTCGCACTTGTGGGAGGCGCACAACTAATTCTGTGTGTTCGCTGTCATGTGTATTCGTGAACGACATTCGAATTCCAGACGTCAGCGTGATCATCGGCGCCTATGAAGCGATGCCTTACCTCGTCCGCTGCCTCCAGTCCTTAGACGCGCAGACCCTTCCCGCGAACCGCTTCGAAATCATCGCGGTCGACGACGGGTCGACGGATGGCACCGGTGCTTACCTGGACGAGTTCGCCGCACGCACCGACGTCCCCACCACCGTGATCCACCAGGCCAACTCCGGAGGCCCGAGCGGTCCGCGCAACGTGGGCCTCGCCAAGGCGCGCGGCCGGTTCGTCTTCTTCCTCGACGCCGACGACTTCCTCGGCTTCGAGGCGCTGGAGCGCATGGTCGCCCTCGCCGACAGGGCCGGCACCGACGTGGTGCTCGGCAAGATGGTGGGGGTCAACCGCGGCGCAGCGGGGTCGATGTGGAAGCGCCGGGACGAAGAGCGCGTCGATCTCTACTCCTCCCGCGTGATCTTCACCCTCAGCGCACAGAAACTCTTCCGCCGTGAGTTGCTCGTCCGTCATCGGATCACCTTCGACGAGTCGATGAGCACCGGCGAGGACGCCCTCTTCACCATGGCGGCGTACCTCCTGGGCGCCGGCGTCTCCGTCGTCTCCGAGTACGTCTGCTACTACCTGGTGGGCCGCGACGACGGCCTCCACGTCACCCGCAGCGGCGGCTACGAGCCCCGGTTCGAGGCGCTGACGGCGCTGGTCGAGCTCATCGCGTCGCTGGTGCCCGAGGGCCCGAAGCGGGACTACCTGATGGCGCGTCCGTTCACCGTGGGGCTGATCCAGCAGTTCGGCCCGGGCGTGGTCGACGAGAGCGAGACGGTCCGCGCCCACAAGCTGGAGCTGGCTGCCCCGATCACCAAGTACTGGACCCCGGGCGTGGCGAAGCTGATCAAGGTGAACGAGCGCCTCCGGCTGGAATGCGTCGCCCGCGGCCGACTGGACCTGCTGGCCGAGATACACCGCTACATCGCCGCCCGGCACACGCCGAAGGTCGTCCGGGCCGCTCGGGGGAACACCGTCTACCTCGCGTACCCGCACTTCCGGAAGCCCGGTGCGGGCCTGCCCGACGAGGTGTTCGAGATGACGGTGCCGGAGTGGTCCGTGAGCAAGCGGCTGCAGGCACCCGCGAGGCCGAAGCCGGGGCAGGGCGGCACCGCGCCCACACTGGCGCGCCGGGTGGTACGCCGGGTTCGTCGCGACATGCGGCGGTGGAAGTCCTCCGTGTGACACCACGGAGCGCGGGCGGACGGCCGGCCCGCGGCGGAGGCGGAGTTACTCCCCGGGAAACCTCACGGGAACTCGAAGTAATATCCCATGGAATGAAAGCGGCCTCGGGAACGCCTGCCATCCGGCTTCCGGCCACCGACCACGCAGCTTGGGGACAGCACACGTGAAGGCACTCGTACTTTCCGGTGGGGCGGGCACCCGCCTGCGCCCGATCACCCACACGTCCGCGAAGCAATTGGTGCCGGTCGCCAACAAGCCGGTGCTCTTCTACGGACTCGAAGCGATCGCCGACGCCGGCATCACCGAGGTCGGCATCATCGTGGGCGACACCGCCGCGGAGATCCGCGAAGCGGTCGGCGACGGTTCCGCGCTCGGCATCAAGGTCACCTACATCCCGCAGGACGCCCCCCTCGGCCTGGCGCACGCGGTGCTCATCGCGCGCGACTTCCTCGCCGACGACGACTTCGTGATGTACCTCGGCGACAACTTCATCGTCGGCGGCATCACCGGCCTGGTCGAGGGCTTCCGCGGGGACCGCCCCGACGCGCAGATCCTCCTGACCCGGGTCCCCAACCCGACCTCCTTCGGCGTCGCCGAACTGGACGCCGGGGGACGCGTCGTCGCGCTGGAGGAGAAGCCGAAGGAGCCCAAGAGCGACCTCGCCCTCGTCGGCGTCTACCTCTTCACTCCGGCGATCCACGAGGCCGTCCGCTCGATCGAACCGTCCTGGCGCGGCGAGCTGGAGATCACCCACGCCATCCAGTGGTTGATCGACCAGCAGCGCAACGTCCGCTCCACCACCATCTCCGGCTACTGGAAGGACACCGGCAACGTCACCGACATGCTGGAGGTCAACCGGTCCGTCCTGGAGACCGTCGAACCGGCCACGGACGGCGCGGAGGTGGACGAGCACAGCGAGATCATCGGCCGCGTGCGGATCGAGCCCGGCGCGAAGGTCACCGGCAGCCGCATCGTCGGCCCCGCGATCATCGGCGCCGGCTCGGTCATCAGTGACGCGTACGTCGGTCCCTTCACCTCGGTCTCCGAGGGCTGCCGGATCGAGGACAGCGAGATCGAGTACTCCATCGTGCTCCGGGGAGCCTCCATCACCGGCGTCCGCCGCGTGGAGGCGTCGCTCATCGGCCGCGACGTCGAGGTCACCCCGGCGCCCCGCAACCCGTCCGCCCACCGACTCGTCCTCGGCGACCACAGCAAGGTGCAGATCTCCTCATGACGACCAACATCCTGGTGACCGGCGGAGCCGGCTTCATCGGCTCGCACTACGTCCGTACCGTCCTCGGCCCCCAGGGTCCCGGCGACATCACCGTCACGGTGCTGGACAAGCTCACCTACGCGGGCAACCCCGCCAACCTCGACGAGGTCCGCGACCACCCGGGCTTCTCCTTCGTCCAGGGCGACATCTGCGACGCCGAACTCGTCGGCAAGCTCATGGCCGACCACGACCAGGTGGTGCACTTCGCCGCCGAGTCGCACGTGGACCGCTCCATCGACGGGGGCGCCGAGTTCGTCCGTACGAACGTCGTGGGCACCCACACCCTGATCCACGCCGCGCACCTGGCCGGGATCAAGACCTTCGTGCACATCTCCACCGACGAGGTCTACGGCTCGATCGACGAGGGCTCCTGGCCCGAGACGCACCCGCTGGAGCCCAACTCGCCGTACTCCTCGGCGAAGGCGTCCAGCGACCTCATCGCGCTCTCGTACCACCGCACCCACGGCCTCGACGTGCGGGTGACCCGCTGCTCCAACAACTACGGGCACCACCACTTCCCCGAGAAGGTCATCCCGCTCTTCGTCACCAACCTGCTCGACGGCAAGACCGTCCCGCTCTACGGCGACGGCGCCAACGTCCGCGACTGGCTGCACATCGACGACCACGTCCAGGGCATCGAGCTGGTCCGCACGAAGGGCCGCGCCGGCGAGGTCTACAACATCGGCGGCGGCACCGAGCTCTCCAACAAGGAGCTCACCGGCCTGCTGCTGGAAGCCTGCGGCGCCGACTGGGAGACCAGCGTCACCTACGTCGAGGACCGCAAGGGCCACGACCGCCGCTACTCCGTGGACTGCACCAAGATCCGCGAGGAGCTCGGCTACGTCCCGCGCAAGGACTTCAAGCAGGGCCTCGCCGAGACCGTGCAGTGGTACCGCGACAACCGCGCCTGGTGGGAGCCGCTGAAGGACCGGGCCGCCCTGTGAGCCCCGTCTGGCTGGTGACCGGAGCCGGCGGCATGCTCGGCCGCGACGTGCTGGCGAGGCTGGCCGCCGAAGGCACCGACGCCGTCGTCGTCGCCGCCGACCGTGCGACGCTCGACATCGCCGACCCGGCCGCCGTGGCCGCCGCGTTCGCCGAGCACCGCCCGGCCGTCGTCGTCAACTGCGCCGCCTGGACGGCCGTGGACGACGCGGAGAGCCAGGAAGAGGCCGCGCTGCGGGTCAACGGCACGGGCCCGCAGGTCCTCGCCGAGGCGTGCCGCGAGAACGGCGCCGTCCTGCTCCAGGTCTCCACGGACTACGTCTTCGCCGGCGACGCCGACAAGCCGTACGCCGAGGAGGCCCCCACCGCCCCGCGCAGCGCCTACGGGCGGACCAAGCTCGCCGGAGAGCGCGCGGTGCTGGAGACCCTCCCGGAGACCGGCTACGTGGTCCGTACGGCCTGGCTGTACGGAGCGGGCGGCGGCAACTTCGTCCGCACGATGATCAAGCTGGAGGGCATCAAGGACACCCTGGACGTCGTCGACGACCAGCGGGGCCAGCCGACCTGGACCGTCGACCTGGCGGACCGCCTGGTCGCCCTCGGCCGCGCCGCCCTCGCGGGCGACGCCCCGGCCGGCGTCTACCACGGCACCAGCGGTGGCGAGACGACCTGGTTCGGCTTCACCCGGGAGATCTTCCGGCTGCTGGGCGCGGACCCCGAGCGGGTCCGTCCCACCACCAGCGAGGCCTTCGTGCGGCCCGCCCCCCGCCCGGCGTACAGCGTGCTCGGCCACGACCGCTGGTCCGCCGCCGGGATCACGCCGGTCCGCGACTGGCACGAGGCGCTGGCGGAGGCGTTCGACGCCCTCGTGGCCGCCGAGCGCGGCTGACGCCCGAACCCCCGTCACCACGGCCGGACCCCCGCCCACCAGGGCCGGGGGCCCGGCCGTCGGCGTTCCGGCCCGCGGCGGCGGGGAGAACGCGGAACGCCCGGCCGGTGTTCCCCGGCCGGGCGCTCTCGTGCGGGTGCCGTCGCCGGGTCAGCCCCGGGCGCGCAGCTGCGCGTAGTAGGCCTGGCAGTCCTCGAAGGAGGGCAGCAGCCCCTGCGCCTCGGCCTCGGCCAGCGTCGGGGCGGCGGCGTCCTTGTCCGAGAGCAGCGGGGTGATGCCCTCGGGCCACTCGATGCCCAGCTCCGGGTCGAGCGGGTTGATCCCGTGCTCGCGGCCCGGGGAGTACCCCTCGGAGCAGAGGTACACGACCGTGGCGTCGTCGGTCAGCGCTATGAAGGCGTGGCCGAGGCCCTCGGAGAGGTAGACCGCGTGGTGGTCCACGTCGTCGAGCCGGACGGCCTCCCACTGCTTGTACGTGGGGGAGCCGACGCGGATGTCCACGATCACGTCCAGCACCGCGCCGCGCACGCACTTGACGTACTTCGCCTGGCTCGGCGGGACGTCGGCGAAGTGGACGCCGCGCAGGGTGCCCCGGCTCGACACCGAGCAGTTGGCCTGGGCGAGCCGGAGCCCGTGGCCGGCCGCATCGGTGAAGTCGGCGGCCTGGAACCACTCGTGGAAGCTTCCCCGGCTGTCGGGGAAGACCTTGGGCTCCTGGACCCAGGCTCCGGCGATGTCGAGCTGCCGCATCTGATTCACGTTCCTGTTCTTGTCGCTTCTCGGGTACTTCGCGTGCTCGGGTCCGGCCGTGGGACGGTGAGGTCCTGGACGGACCGGGTGTCAGCCGCCGAGGCCGCCCGCGAGCCCGCGGGCCTTCTTGCGGGCCTTGGCGGGCAGCCGGCGGACGATCGGGCCGCCCACACTCCGCAGGGCGCTGCGCACGGTCGCCTTGCGGCGGGCCGAGGCCATCGCGCTCAGCATGGCGGAGCTGACCTCGGACAGGTCCGACACGAGGACGATCTTCCCGCCCCGTTCGATCCGCACGTCGGCGAGCGGCAGGGCGGCGTTCTTGGCGCCGTCGAGACGGATCGAGAGCTTCCATTCGCCCGGCGGCACGTCGGCGGCCTTGGCGGGCAGCTCCACGTGGGCGCGGCCCTGGACCGGGCGGAGCGTCGTCGGGAGGACCCGGTCGGTGCCGCCGGCGGAGGTCAGCACCAGCTCGGCCTTGGAGGGCGCCGTGGAGGTCGTGGTGACGATGTCCAGGCGCAGTTCCGTCCTGCTGCCGGGGGTGCGCAGGACCGGGCGGCCCTCCAGGTACTCGGCCAGCCTCTTGGCGCGCCGGGCCACGTCCAGCGTGAGGTTGCCGTGCGGGTCCGTGAAGTACGGGATGACGGCGCGGGCGGGCGAGCCCAGCGAGGCCGGCAGGCAGGCCGCGTCGACCGCGGGGTCGCGGTCGGCGCCGAGCCGGGCCTTGCGGACCACGCCGAGGCCGCGCAGCGGCACCCAGATGTCCCAGAACCCGCGCGAGACGCGCCCGCGGCTCTTGACGCCCTCCGAGGTCACGTGACCGTGGCCGGTCAGCACGACCTCGAAGACGCCGGAGGAGATCTCCTTGACCTCCGAGGTGAACTTCGCGGGGCAGGGCCACTCGACGGCGGTCTCACGGTTGCGCAGCGAGATCTCCGCCATGTAGCCGTCGAGGTCGTCCTCGACGTCCAGCAGCTCGCCGGCCGGCAGCAGGTCCGCCGTGAGGTCGGGGTGCAGGTGCAGGCGGCCGTCGCGGCGCACCAGCGTCACGGGCTTCTGGTCGTCGCCGTGCACGAGCCGGCCGGTGATGTCGAGCCTGGCACGGCCGTCCGGCTGCCACTCGAACTTCTCCAGGCGGGCCGTCGCCTTGATGGAGGCGGCGAGCGAGGCGATGCGCAGGAGTCCCTGGCGGTCGTCGTTGCGCAGCAGCGTGGAGCGCAGCCGCTGGATCGGGCCGAGTCCGTCGTGCACGCCGTCGTGCATGAAGTCACGTGCCAGGGGCTGGACGGCGTCGATCATCTCGTCGCGGTACTCCGGCGTGTACTTCTGCACGGCGGGTTCACTGAGTCGCGACAACATCTCCACACGGTAGAACCGGCGCAGCAGCAGGTCGCGGAATTCGCCCGGCTCGGTGTTCTCCATGACGACGTCGAGAACCTCGCGGAGATTCCCGTAGTAGCCCGAAGGGACGATCTTCGCGGAGCCGGCGTTCTGGCCGTCGTCACGCCGCGAGTAGTAGTAGCAGGTGTAGTTTCCAAGGATGGAAACGACCTTCGCCGGGAAGTACGCCTGCATCATGTAGAGCTGGTCTTCCAGGCGGCGTTTGCCCTCGGGATAGGCGATCCCGTTCTCGCGGAGGAACTCCGTCCGGAACATCTTGTGCGGGGTCAGGCTGTCGTAGAGCGGTGCGTCACGCAGGGTGCACTTCTCCCGGTTGACCTTGAAGACTCCGTGCGGAACGCCGCGGAAGTTGCTCGCCACCTTGCCGATGACGATGTCGGAGCCGTTGCGGTGGCCCATGTTGTAGAGACGCAGCAGGGCCTCGGACGCCAAGTAGTCGTCCTGGTCGAGAAACTGGACGTATTCGCCCTTGGCCTCCGCCACGCCGATATTGCGAGGCTTGCCCGGCCACCCGGAATTGGGGATGGTGATCACACGGAAGTGCGGGTGCTCGGTCGCAAGCTTTTCGAGACGCTCACGTGTGTCGTCGGTCGAGCCGTCATTGACGAACAGCACTTCGAATTCGCTCGCGGGCAGGGTCTGACGCAGCAACGAGTCGATTGCGGGATCAATGTACTTCCCCGGGTTGTACACAGGAATGATGACGCTGACTTTGACTGACACAACTGTGTCCCATCTCTCGTGGGAACCCTGAACGCGAAGGCGGTGTCGGGATCGGAGACCGATTGAGGGCGAGGGCCGCCGCCCGCAAGCACCATAGCGGTTGTGGCACATCGAACAGTTCGGTCCGGCGGCGATGTCATGTACGGTGCACTTGAGGTCTTGGGGCGGGGAGACTCTCCTGCGCATCCAAGTGGCGTACGTAACAACGTCCTTGCGCTCTTGCGGCGTTGCTCTCGCACTTACCTCGCGGGCCGGTCGGGAAGCCGGTCCGCCGCTTCTTCCGTGAGAGGTGCCGTCATCACACGCACGCGTCTTGCGATCGGCCGGATCCCATGGTCCCACGGCTCGGTCGCAGAGTGCTTCAAAGGCCGGAACAACAGTCTCGGATTCATCCGCCTGTGTCTGGCCTCCGCCGTCGTCGTCTCGCACGCCAGCGTACTGGGCTTCGGGGACAAGGAGTTCGGCCACTGGTTCAGCCATGGTCAGACCGACCTCGGCAAGATCTCCGTCTACGGCTTCTTCGTCCTGTCGGGCATTCTCGTCACCCGCAGCGGCAACCGGCTCCCGCTGGGCCGCTACCTCTGGCACCGCGCTCTGCGCCTGCTGCCCGGGCTCTGGGTCTGCCTCGCGGTGACCGCCTTCGTCATCGCCCCCTTCCTCTACTGGCGCCAGCAGGGGAGCCTGGACGGTTTCTGGGGGCACGCAAGGGGGCCGCTCGACTACATGGAGTCGAACTGGGCCATCGCACCCCGCCAGAACGACGTCTCCGGGGTCATCGCCCACTCCGCCGGGTCCGGCCTGGCCCACAGCCCCAGCATCGACGCCGCGCTCTGGTCGCTGCGCTACGAGGTGCTCTGCTACTTCGGGGTCGCCCTGCTCGCCGTGACCGGAGTGCTCGCCCGCGCCCGCCGCGTCGTGCTCCTGGTGGCCGTGGTCCTCGGGTTCTTCGTGATCAACCCGGCCCTGGCGACCCCGCACTGGGCGGGATTCTCCGACTCGTCGTACGCCACGAGCTTCGAGATCTTCCCCGTGATGGGCAAGTTCGACCCGGACGTCCTCATCTACCTCGGCTTCGCCTTCGCCATCGGCGCCGTGATCGAGATGTACCGCGAGCGCATCCCCGTCAGCGACCCGCTCGGTGTCCTCTCGGCCCTCGTGATCCTCGGCAGCATCCACTACGGGTACTTCTTCGTCGTCGGCATCCCCGCCTTCGCCTACCTGTTGCTCTGGCTCGCGATCCGGCTCCCCGGCCCGTTCCGCCGCATCGGTGCCCGCAACGACCTCTCCTACGGCGTCTACATCTACGGTTTCGCCATCCAGCAGTCGCTGACCGCCGTCGGCTTCGCGCGCTGGGGTTTCTGGCCCTACCTCGCCATGTCGCTCGCCGGCACGCTGGCGGTCGCGGCGGTCTCCTGGCACCTGATCGAGAAGCCCGCGATGCGGCTCAAGGACATCGGGCGCAAGCGCTCCGCCCCCACCGCCCCTCCGGCGGCCCAGCCCGCTCCCCCCGGGGAGACGGAGGCCGTGCCCGAGAGCTCCTCCGGCGAGGACCGCCCGCTCGCGGACAGCGGCAGCCGCGTGGGCTGAGCCCGTACGTCCCGCACCTGCGCCGGACGCCCCGCGCGCACGCACCGGAACGCCCCGACCGCCACGGCCGGGGCGTTCCCGTGCGTCCGGCGCGTTCCTCGTGCCCGGTGTGTTCCGTGTGCCCGGCGTTCCTCGTGTGCCGGGACGCCCGCCGGCCGCTCTACCACCCCGCGTCCAGGGAACGGAACCCCGGTGCGTCCGGCACACGGACTGGCATACATTCGCCCCTGTGACATCGGTAGCGGAGAGTGTGGCAAGACAGCAGGTGACCGAGGCCCGCAGGATCGTCGTCAAGGTGGGCTCCTCCTCGCTCACCACCGCGGCGGGCGGGCTGGACGCCGACCGCGTCGACGCCCTCGTGGACGTCCTCGCCAAGGTCCGCAGCGGCGGCGAACGGGAGGTCGTCCTCGTCTCCAGCGGTGCCATCGCCGCCGGTCTCGCCCCCCTGGGCCTGCACCGCAGACCGAGGGACCTCGCCCGGCAGCAGGCGGCTGCCAGCGTCGGCCAGGGACTCCTGGTGGCCCGGTACACGGCGTCCTTCGCCCGCTACGGCGTACGCGTCGGCCAGGTGCTGCTGACGACTGACGACACCAGCCGCCGCGCCCACTACCGCAACGCCTACCGCACCCTCGACCAGCTGCTGGAGATGGGCGCCCTGCCCGTCGTCAACGAGAACGACACCGTCGCCACCGACGAGATCCGCTTCGGCGACAACGACCGCCTGGCCGCCCTCGTCGCCCACCTCGTCCACGCCGACCTCCTCGTCCTCCTCTCCGACGTGGACGGGGTCTACGACGGCGACCCCAGCACCCCGGGCACCTCACGGATCGCCGAGATCACCGGCCCGCAAGACCTGGCGGGCGTCACGATCGGCAGCGCGGGCAAGGCCGGGGTCGGCACCGGCGGCATGGTCACCAAGGTGGAGGCGGCCCGGATCGCCACCGCGGCCGGCATCCCCGTCGTCCTCACCTCCGCCTGGCACGCCGCCGACGCGCTCGCCGGACGGGACACCGGGACCTACTTCCACCCCACCGGCCGCCGCTCCGCGGACCGCCTCCTCTGGCTGGCCCACGCCTCGGCCCCGCAGGGCGCGCTGATCCTGGACGAGGGGGCCGTACGGGCGGTCGTGGAACGCCGCACCTCCCTGCTGCCCGCGGGAATCAGTGCCGTGGACGGCGACTTCACGGCCGGCGACCCCGTCGAACTGCGCGACCCCGCCGGCCGGGCGGTCGCGCGCGGCCTCGTCAACTTCGACGCCAGGGAGATCCCCCAACTGCTGGGGCGCTCCACGCACGATCTGGCCCGCGAACTCGGACCCGCCTACGAACGCGAGGTCGTACACAGGGACGACCTCGTCGTTCTCATGCCCCCTTCGGCGCCCCGAATCGGCTGAAACTCCGGACTCCTGACGGAGACCTTCACCAAAACCGCCCCACGCCGGGCCTCGGACTGGTCAACTTTGTAGCGGGGGTACGCAGGGGAACAGCACAGCAACACATCCACAGGAGGCCGCCGGTGAGACGAGCGCGCCCGGGGGCGCCGCCCCGAGGAGCGGGCACCCGCGCACTGACCAGCGTGGGAGCGGGAACCGGCTTCGACCGGAGTCCGCCCGCCGACCGCACGTCCGACCGGGCCGAGGACCGCACCACCGGCCACGACCCGGTAGCCGCGAAGGGGGAGACCACGCAGTCCCGGCTGTGGCACATCACGCTCTGCGTGTCCGGGACCGAGACACCGCTCGGGGAGGTCAGACGCGGCCTGGAACAACTGGCCCACGACCACCCCTTCCTGCTGACCAGCCGGTACGCGAACGACCACGCGGAGATCCGGTACTGGGAAGAGGCCCGGGACCTGCACGACGCGGCGGCCGTCGCCCTGCGGCTCTGGGGCGAGCACCGCTCCACCGCCCAGCTGCCCCCGTGGGAGATCGTCGGCCTCGAAGTCATCGACCGGGAGACCTACCACCAGCGCGTCGCCGAGGGGTACGGGCCGCCGCCCGCCGCACCCGTGGGCGTGCACCCGTACTGACCCGGAGGCGGGAGCGGGGCGCGTCCGGCCCGCTCCCGCCCCGAGGCGCTTTTCCCGCCCGGACGTCTCGTATCACGGGATACCGGACGGACGCCCGGGGACCGCGCACTACCCTGCGGGCATGACCACGCTCACCCCGTACGACAACATGTCCCCGGTCGCGCAGGCCGCCTACCGGGCGCGCGCTGCCGCCGCCGACATCGCGCCGCTCCCGCGCGCCGCCAAGGACGACGCCCTGCTCGCCGTGGCCGACGCGCTGGAGGTCCGCGCGGGCGAGATCATCGAGGCCAACGCCCAGGACGTCGAGCGGGCCCGGTCCGCGGGCACCGCCGAATCGGTCGTCGACCGGCTCACGCTGACGCCCGAGCGCATCCGCGCCATCGCCGCCGACGTGCGCCAGGTCGCCTCCCTGCCCGACCCGGTCGGCGAGGTCGTGCGCGGCTCCACCCTCCCCAACGGCATCGACCTGCGTCAGGTCCGCGTGCCGCTCGGAGTGGTCGGGATCATCTACGAGGCCCGCCCCAACGTCACCGTCGACGCCGCCGTCCTCTGCCTGAAGTCCGGCAACGCGGTACTGCTGCGCGGCTCCTCGTCCGCGTACGCCTCCAACACCGCCCTCGTGCGCGTGCTGCGCGACGCGGTCGGCGGTGCCGGACTGCCGGCCGACGCGGTACAGCTGGTACCGGGGGAGAGCCACGAGTCCGTCCGCGAACTCATGCGCGCCCGGGGCCTGGTGGACGTCCTCATCCCGCGCGGTGGCGCGGGGCTGATCCGCCGGGTCGTGGAGGAGTCCACCGTCCCCGTCATCGAGACCGGCACCGGCAACTGCCACGTGTACGTGGACGCGCGGACCGATCTGGCGATGGCAGTCGACATCCTGGTCAACTCGAAGGCGCAGCGGCCGAGCGTCTGCAACTCCGCCGAGACGCTCCTCGTCCACCGGGACGTCGCCGACCAGTTCCTGCCGCTGGCGCTGGAAGCGCTGGCCGACGCCGGGGTGACCGTGCACGGCGACGAGCGCGTCCTGACGTACGCCGAGGGTTCCAAGGCGACCGTCGTGCCCGCCACCCCGGAGGACTGGGAGACGGAGTACCTCTCCTACGACATCGCCGCCGCCGTGGTGGACTCGCTGGACGCCGCCGTGGCGCACATCCGGCTCTGGTCCTCCGGTCACACCGAGGCGATCGTCACCACCTCCCAGGCCGCCGCGCGCCGGTTCACCCAACTGGTCGATTCGACGACGGTCGCCGTCAACGCCTCCACCCGTTTCACCGACGGTGGCCAGTTCGGATTCGGCGCGGAGATCGGCATCTCCACGCAGAAGCTGCACGCCCGGGGCCCGATGGGGCTGCCCGAACTGACCACGACGAAGTACATCGTCACCGGGGA
This sequence comes from Streptomyces sp. NBC_00247, assembly GCF_036188265.1. NCBI lineage: Bacteria > Bacillati > Actinomycetota > Actinomycetes > Kitasatosporales > Streptomycetaceae > Streptomyces > Streptomyces sp. NBC_00247. The sequence continues at coordinate 4,852,242 of NZ_CP108093.1, forward strand.
CGGTCACACCCGGTAGCCGGGTGCGGTCGGTTCGGTCAGGGAGACTTCCCCGTCTCCCTGACCGAACCGACCCGTCAGGGCTACGCTGAATCCGTGGACGACGTGGGGGGCAGGCCGTCTCAGGACGGCCGGGAGCCCGACGACGACGACCGCGGGGGCGCGGACGAGGACTTCGCCACCGTGGTCTTCGACGAGGACTTCGTACGGGCCGCGAGGATCCACGAACCCACCGCGGTGGAACGGCTGGTCGCCGCCGCCGAGGCGCGCGCGGAGGCCGAGGCGTCCCGGTCCCGCTCGGCGGGTGCGGGCAGGGACGGCGACCCGTACGGCCACTACGGCGCCGGATACGGCGGCGGGCGCGGCGCTCCGCCCGACCCGGACGACCTCGACTACGACCCCGACCACGATGTCGCCAGAGGCCCCTACGGCCCGCACGGCGGAGTTCTGCGGCCCTACCGGGGTTCCGCGCGCTGGCACCGTCCGATCGCCTGGCTCCTGGCGCTGCTGATGGGGATCGGGATGATCGCCCTCGCCTTCAGCGCCGTCTATCGGGGCGCCTCGGCCGACGGGCAGGACCACGTCCCGCCCACCACCAACGGCGTGGACGCCGCGGCCACGGAGCCCGCGGGCCCCGACGGCGGGCAGCCCGGGGCCGCGCGCCCGGCGGACCCGGACACGGCGGACCCGGACACTGCGGTCCCGGACTCCACGGACGCGGACTCGGCCCCGGGCTCCACGGGCGCGGTGGACGAGGTGGTCGGCGGTCCGGCTCCGGCCGGCGAGGAGACGGGGAGCCCGGCGCCCTTCGGCGCGTACACCTCCGGTGTGCCGGGGGCGGGCAGGGAAGCCCGCGCACCGGGGAGCCTTCTGCCGTCCGCGTCCGTGGGCGCTTTGGTTCCGGCCCCCTCGCACACGCACTGAAGCCTCCGGCCGCCCCGCACACGCTTGGAGGGCGTGGGACGGCGGGCCCCGGGAGCCGAGTGTCCGTCCGGCCGTTCCCGCACCGCGCGTCACCCTTTCGGTCGTGTCGCGTCGTAGCGCCCAGTCGTGCGAACTCCTCGGTTGGCCCCCTCCACCGCGTTTACACAAGGGGTATTCGACCTACCCTCACAGTGTGACCCCTCTTCCGGAGGGGGCTTCTCGCTGCCCTCGGCCGCCTGGCCGGGCAGACCGTTGCGCACCGACCCAGGTCGTGTGGTGAAAGTCCCGCCTGTCCGGCGACGCCCGGCACACACCGCGTTGTCGGGATCACCCCGATACATCCAGTAACGGGGCGATCCTCCGCCGTGCGATCGCACGCGCCGGACGCTGCCGGGCCCGCCCTCCGGACGGACGGCGCCACTTTCACCACACGCCCTCGGCCGGTGGTGTGGAGATCGGGAGAAGTCATGGCAGGCCGTGGAGATCCACCGGAAGAGCCGCCCGAGAACCCCGCCGGCGGCGAGGACGAATACCGCTCGCTCGTCTTCGACGAGTCCTTCGTCCGCGCTGCCCGGCTCCAGGAGTTCTCCGCGCGGGAGCGCATGGGTGAGCACGCCCGTGCCGTGCGGTCGGTGCCCCGGCGCTCCTCGCGCAAGGGCCCGGGTCTCGCCACCACTCTGGTCGTCCTCGTCGCGCTGGCCTTCGCCTCCGCCGTGTACATCGGCTTCCGCCAGCCGCTGCCCGACACCGTCCCCGACCGCGCGGAACCGCTCCGGGCCACCGTCGTACCCCTCGCGCCGCGCGGAGCGGTGCCCGGCGGGTCCCCCCGGGCACTCATCGAGCACGGCCCGGCCGCGCACTTCCGTGTCGGGGCGGCCGGGATCAACCTGCCGGCGGTCCGGCGGACCGACAACTTCTCCGACGCGCAGGTCATGGCAGCCCTGGCCACGGCCAAGGACTTCCTGGTGGAGTCCTCACTCGACCCCGATGTCCTCGGCGCGCGGGAAACCGGGACGGTGAAGGCACTGCTCGACCCGGACCAGGCCGCGGACTTCGACCTGAGCATGGACAGCCCGGCGGGCGACGGACGGCATCCCGCAGCCGGCTGGCTGGTCCGCTTCGACCAGTCCCGCGCCGAGCTCGCCGACCCCGCGATCCGGGTCTACGGGACCCTCTCCTACTCCGAGACGGACGCGGGCAGGCTGGAGGTCGTCGCGGACCACACCTTCACCTACACCGTGCGGCCCGCCGTCAACGGCCCCCAGCAGGCCGACGGCGCCTCCCTGTTCACCGTGCACCGGCTGCTGCACTTCCGCTTCGACCGGGACGATCTCCGGCTGCACCGCCTGGAACTGCGCACCGCCTACGTACAGGCAGGACCGCAGTCCTGCTCCTCGGGCACCTCTCCGGCGCTGAACCCGCTGCTCGCGGGGGAGCGCGCCGACCCCGCGGGGCCCGTGGGCACCGATCCGTACGCGACCGGGACCCCCGCCGGCGGGCTCTGCGGAACGCTGGAGATCAGCCCCGCGCTCGGCCAGGCCCCTCCTGCCCCGGTGACCCCGGGCCAGGTGTCCCCGGGCCAGGTGTCCCCGGGCCAGGTGTCGGGTCCGGCGCACGGCCCGGTGCCGATCCCGTAGCGGGCCGGGCGCCGAACCCTCTGGCGCGGCCCGGTCCTACGCGCGCGTGCGGGCCTACTCCGGAGCGGGGCCGGTGCCGGGCGCCTCGCTCCGGGCGCCCCCGGTGAACTTGTCCCGGAGCTTGCCGCCGAGGTCCCCGGCGCCCCCCGCTATGTCGCCGACCAGCTTGATCAACGGGTCCTTGCTGGTACGAACGGTGTCGGCGTAGTGCGCGGCGGACTCGCGGAAGGAATCCGTCACCGAGGTCTCCTTGTCCTCCTCGCGGCGCGGGTAGTGGCCGTCCATGGTGCGCTGGTAGTCCCGGGACTCCGACCAGCTCTTCAGCTCGGCCGCCCGCACGGTGGTGAAGGGGTGCGAACGGGGCAGCACATTGAGGATCTTGAGCACGGAGTCGCGGAGATCGCCCGCCTTCTCGTACTCGTCCGCCTGGGCGAGGAAGGCGTCGACGTTCATCTCGTGGAGGTGGTTCCCGCCGGCGATCTTCATCAGACCGCGCATGGACGCCCGCAGGTCCTGGCCCACCAGCAGACCGGCCCGGTCGGCCGAGAGTTCCGACTTGCGGAACCACTCGCGCAACGCCGTCACGATGGCCAGCACCGCCACATTGCCCAGCGGTATCCAGGCCACCTTCAGCGCGAGGTTCGTCAGGAAGAGCAGGACCGTGCGGTAGACGGAGTGGCCGGAGAGGGCGTGCCCCACCTCGTGGCCCACGACGGCCCGCATCTCCTCCTCGTCCAGCAGCTCGACCAGGCCGGTGGTCACCACGATGATCGGCTCGTCGAGCCCGATGCACATGGCGTTGGGCTGCGGGTTCTGCGTGACGTACATCGCGGGCACCTTCGCCAGGTCCAGGACGTAGCAGGCGTCGCGCAGCATGGCGTGCAGGTGGGCGAACTGCTCGTCGCTCACCCGCACGGAGTCGGAGAGGTAGAGGAGCCGGAGGCTGCGCTCCGGCAGCAGGCCGCTGAGCGCCTTGAAGACGGTGTCGAACCCGGTCAGCTTGCGCAGCGCCACCAGCGCCGAGCGGTCCGCCGGGTGTTCGTACGCCCGGGAGGAGATTCCCGGGAACCGCCTGCGCCGCCTGCTGGGTTCGTTCGTACGGGTGTCGTCGCTCATCTGATCCCCCTGTCGATACGGGACGCCGCCCGTCCCCCTGACAACGGCCAGCCTAGGTGCTGGCGCTACGGTGTGCGGGGGGCTGTGGACAACCAAGAGGAGCACCCGGAATGCCGCACACCGTCGCACTGCTTGCCGCCGCCGCGGACGACCAGGGACCGGGCAACACGGTGCGGATCGTGCTGCTCGTCTCGCTCGTCGGGGCGGCCCTGCTGGCCTGGCTCCTGTTGCGTGGCTACCGCAACGACGACTCCAACGACTGAGTCGCCGTGAGCGTGCCCGACGGACCCGCATACGATGTGCCCGACGTCTTCCTTCCGACTCCCGACGAATAGGTCCTGCCGAAGATGAGCCTCACGAGCACCGCCCACCAGCTGGTCCTTCTCGCCTCCGAGGGCGGCGAAGGCGGCAACCACGAAAGCCTCAACCCGTACCTGACCGGCGGTGGCGCCTTCGTCGCCCTGCTGCTTCTGCTCTTCGTCACCACCCGTTTCAACCGCGACCGCTGAGCGGTGACGCCGTGCCAGTAGGGTCTGCACGCATGGGAGAGCAGGAAGTGCCTACCGGCCGCGGCAAGCGCCGAATCGGCGTCATGGGCGGGACGTTCGACCCGATCCATCATGGACACCTGGTGGCGGCCAGTGAAGTGGCCGCCCAGTTCCACCTGGACGAGGTCGTCTTCGTGCCGACCGGGCAGCCGTGGCAGAAGAGCCACAAAGAGGTGTCGCAGGCCGAGGACCGCTATCTGATGACGGTCATCGCCACGGCGTCGAACCCCCAGTTCTCGGTGAGCCGCAGTGACATCGACCGCGGGGGGCCGACGTACACGATCGACACTCTGCGGGACCTGCGGGAGACCCACGGGGACGCGGACCTCTTCTTCATCACCGGCGCCGACGCGTTGTCGCAGATTCTCACCTGGCGAAACGCGGAAGAACTCTTCTCGCTCTCCCATTTCATCGGTGTGACCCGGCCGGGCCATGTGCTCACCGACGCGGGACTGCCCGAAGGCGGTGTCTCCCTCGTGGAGGTTCCCGCCCTGGCCATCTCGTCGACGGACTGCCGGTTGAGGGTCGCGCAGGGCGATCCGGTCTGGTATCTGGTGCCCGACGGTGTGGTCCGCTACATCGACAAACGCCAGCTGTACCGAGGCGAATGAGCCACGGAGAGGGGCACCGGTGGTGAACGACCGACAGGACCAGTACGACCCGTACGGGCAACAGCCGCAGATCATCGGCTACGACGCGTACGGGCAGCCGGTGTACCAGCAGCCCGAGCAGCAGGGCTACGACCCGTACACCTCCCCGCAGGACCCGTACTCCTACGGGCAGCCGACGCCGGGTCAGCACCCGCAGGGCCAGTACCCGCAGGATCAGCAGGCGCAGGGCCCGCAGGACGGTGCCGGACAGGGCTACGGCTACGACCCGTACGCCCAGCAGCAGCCGGCCCAGCCGTACGACCCGTACGCCGGCCACCCGCAGCAGCCGCAGCAGCAGGGCGGCGAGCAGGGATACGGGTACGGCGGCGGCTACGGCTACGACACCGGGCAGCAGCCCGTCGTGGTCGACGCGGCGGCCCAGCAGTGGAACGTCCCGCAGCAGAACGTGGCGCCCCCGCAGCCGACGCCCCAGCAGTCCGCGCCCCAGCAGTCCGCGGCCCGGGGCGCTCCGCAGGAGGCCGACCCGGTGCGCGCGCCGGAACCGCAGTCCGGGGGCACGGAGCCCGGAGTTCCCGAACAGCGCCGCTCCTCCCAGGACTACCGCACCGGACAGTTCTCCTTCATCGAGCAGCCGGACGAGGACTCCGAGGACGTCATCGACTGGCTGGCGTTCACGGAGAGCCGCAGCGAACGGCGCGAGGAGGCCCGGCGCAAGGGCCGCAACCGCCTGGTCGGGCTGATCGTCGTCCTGGCACTCGTCCTCGTCGCCGGCGTGGGCTACCTCTGGTCGGCCGGAAAGCTGCCCGGTTCCTCCGGCGCGGACGGCAAGGCCGCCACCGCGGGCGGTCCGCAGCAGCGCGACGTCATCGTGGTGCACCTGCACAACACCAAGGGCGGCGGGACGTCCACGGCCCTGCTGGTGGACAACGTCACCACCAAGAAGGCCACCACCGTCCTGCTGCCCAACTCCCTCGCGGTCGCCGACGACGACGGCACCACCACCACGCTCGGCGAGTCGGTGGAGGACGACGGCAGCACCGGAACACGCGAATCGCTCGACACCCTCCTCGGTACGAAGATCAGCGGCACCTGGCGGCTGGACACCCCGTACCTGGAGAACCTGGTCGAGCTGGTCGGCAACATCGAGGTCGACACCGACACCGACGTGCCCGACACCAAGAAGGGCGCCGCGCCCGTCGTCCGCAAGGGCGAGGCGCAGACCCTGAGCGGCACGATGGCCGTGGCGTACGCCACGTACCGGGCGAAGGGCGAGCCGGAGGCGAAGCAGCTGACCCGGTTCGGCCAGGTGCTGCGCGGGGTGCTGCGCAAGCTGTCCGAGGACCCGAAGGCGGCGACGATCACCGTGCAGACGCTGGCCCAGATCCTCGACCCGTCACTTCCCGAGGCCGACCTCGGCGCCTCGCTCGCCAAGCTCGCCGGGCACGCCAAGGTGGGCGACTACACCACCGAGGTCCTGCCGGTGCAGGAGGACGGCACCCTGAGCGACGCGGCCACGAAGAGCGTGGTGAAGGACGTCCTGGGCGGCACGGTCCGGGTCCCGGACAAGGACGCGGCGACCCGGGTCGGCGTGAAGAACGCCTACGGCGACACCGCGGCCCTCGACGCGGCGCGGGTGGTGCTGGTGAACGGCGGCTACTCCTTCGTCGACGCGGGCAAGGCGGACACCCGGTCCACCTCGGAGATCGTCTACGGCACGGCCGAGGACAAGGCCAAGGCGGTGGAGGTCGCGAAGACGCTCGGTCTGCCCGAGAGCGTCGTGACGAAGGGGGAGGCAGCCGCGAACGCGGACGTCTCCGTGGTGCTCGGCCAGGACTACGTCTTCACGAAGTCCTGATTCCGGTACCGGCCGGGTCGTCGGTCTCTCCCGTCGACCCGGCCCGCTGGGGCCCTCACGCCGAGACGGCGCGGGGGCCCCTGCGGCGTACCGGGGGAATTTCCAGTCGGCACTGTCGGCGGTCCGTGAGACCCTAAAGAACAGTCCCGCGATTTCTGGCGGGCACGTGACGGCCGCGACGGAACCCCGCCGCTCCGCCCGCGTGCCGATCCGCCAGGGACGACGGAACAGCTTCCAGGGACTGCCCCGACCGCCGACGAAAGCCTGCATGTGACCGCCACGGACCGCTCCATCGAGCTCATCACCGCCGCCGCCCAGGCGGCGGCCGACCGGCTCGCGCACGACATCATCGCCTACGACGTCAGTGACGTCCTGTCGATCACCGATGCCTTCCTGCTGGCCTCGGCCCCCAACGACCGCCAGGTCAAGTCGATCGTCGACGAGATCGAGGAGCGGCTCCAGAAGGAGCTCGGCGCCAAGCCGGTGCGCCGCGAGGGCGACCGCGACGCCCGCTGGATCCTGCTCGACTACGTCGACATCGTCATCCACGTCCAGCACAGCGAGGAGCGCGTCTTCTACGCGCTGGAGCGCCTGTGGAAGGACTGCCCCGAGATCGCGCTCCCCGAGGACGCGCTCAAGACGCGGGGCAAGGCCGCGGAGCACGCCCAGCTCAACGGCACCGCGGAAGGTGACGCGAGCTGAACGGCGGCGACAGCGGCCGGGGCCGCCGAGTAGTCCTCTGGCGGCACGGTCAGACGGCGTGGAACCTGGAGCGACGCTTCCAGGGCACCACGGACATCGAGTTGACCGACACCGGAGTCGGGCAGGCCCGTCGGGCGGCCCGCCTTCTGGCGTCCCTGAAACCCCACGCCGTCGTCGCCTCGGATCTGCGGCGCGCGGCGGCCACGGCCGCCGAGCTGTCCGCGGTGACGGGCCTCACGGTCTCCCACGACGCCGGTCTGCGGGAGACCTACGCCGGGGAGTGGCAAGGGCTCACGCACGAGGAGATCATCGGCCGGTACGGCGAGCAGTACGCCGCCTGGAAGCGGGGCGAGCCCGTACGCCGGGGCGGCGGCGAGCTGGAGACCGAGGTGGCCGACCGGGCCGCTCCGGTCGTCCTGGAACACGCCGACCGGCTTCCCGACGGCGGCACGCTCATCGTGGTCAGCCACGGCGGCACCATCCGGACCACGATCGGCCGGCTGCTCGGACTGGAGGCCCACCACTGGGAGGGCCTCGGCGGACTCAGCAACTGCTGCTGGTCGGTGCTGGGCGAAGGCGCGCGCGGCTGGCGTCTGCTGGAGCACAACGCCGGAACCCTGCCCGAACCGGTGCTCGGCGACGACACCTGAGGGGCCGCCCGATCTCCCGGAGAGCAGCTCCGGGAGGGCGGTACCGGCCGGATTTCACTTTCCGGCAGGTCACAGGCTAGAGTTCTTCTTGTTCGCAGCGCGGAAAACACCGAAACGGTGAGGACGCGGAGAAGGACAGCGAACAGCGGGGCTATAGCTCAGTTGGTAGAGCGCCTGCATGGCATGCAGGAGGTCAGGAGTTCAATTCTCCTTAGCTCCACAGATGAAGATCCCGTCCCTTTGGGGGGCGGGATCTTCTGCGTACCCGAGGTGGGTGCCGGAGGTCGTACCGTCCGGGCGGTCCCGTCGCAGCCCGGCCGTCGCTCCGCAGGGCGCCTGTGGCCCCTTTCGCCCACGTTCCGGCGCTCGTTCCGGCCGTCTTTCCGCAGCGGTCCGCTCGGCCCCGATCCGTGGCCGGCGGCCGTCGTCCCCGGTGCCCGCGATCCGGCAGGCCGCACTGACGCGACGTCAGCCGCCTGCCAGGTGTGGTTCGGCGGGCTACCCGTCTTGCGGTGGCATGGCAGAATCGGAGCGCCGGAGGGGGCTACGGACCGATCGGGAGGGAGCGCGATGCCTGCGAGCCGCGTGCGGGTCCCCGGTCAGCCGTGTGCGCCCGCTGCCCCAGCTCCGCCCGCCCGTCCCGTAGTTACCGTGATTCCCGAACACCGGTCCGGTCCCGGCTGCCCTTCCCGCGGTTCCTTCCAGGTGGTCCAGACACCGGGGGGCGGCGGGATCCGGTGCGCACGCACGGCCAGCGGCCACAGCTGGAGCTGACTGCATGGGTGCGCACAGGCGGAAATGCGACTGGTGTGGCAGCGGTACGCCCATCGTCAGGGACATGGATCCGGTCAATCCGGACTACCAGTACTGGTGCGAGGAGTGCGCGCGGGCGCTGATCATAAAAGGCGACCCCATCGAGACGTACCGCGAGCTGGAGGGGGAGCCGATCTACGGGCGGCTCCTGGAGGAGCACTGCACCCTCAAGCGCTTCTACTCCTTCGCCACGGCCTGACGGGAGTGGCGGAAGCGCGGGGCACGCGCTCGGCATGTCGGAGCGAATCGGTCATATCGGGCGGATCAGGAATGGATTTGGGGACCACCGGGGAGGCCGTGTAATGTTCTCGATGTCGCCAAGGAAAACCGGACGGCGGCAAAACGAGGGGCTATAGCTCAGTTGGTAGAGCGCCTGCATGGCATGCAGGAGGTCAGGAGTTCAATTCTCCTTAGCTCCACAGTGAAGAAGGCGGGTCATCCGAATCGGATGACCCGCCTTCTCTGTTCTCTCGTCTTTCTCGTTCCCCGCTGCCGCCGCCCCCTTCGTCGGCTTCCCGCGCTCCATGGGCCCGGCTTCCCCGGTCGCCCTCCGCGCCTTCCGGTTCCGGGCCGCCTTCCCCTTTGCTCCAGTCCCTTCGGCCGCCCCGCGCCCTTCCGCTTCCCGGTCGGCCCTCCCGCACCGACCGGACGGCCGTCCGGTCGGCGGTCGCTCCCGGTGGGGCTCCGGCCCCGTGCGGTACCCTGACGCCATGCGTGCCGTACGCCTTCTGCTTAGCGAGCCGCGCTGATCACTGCCGACCGGTGAGAACGCCTGGTCGGACTCGGCGCGGCGTCCCCTCCTGTGCGAGGGGATTTTTCGTTTCCGTAGACGCGCGTCCTTCGACGTGGGCGCCGGCAGATGACGATCGATGGAGCTTTGAGGATCATGAGCGAGACGAATTCCGCAGCCGAGACGGCTGCGCCGCACCGCTACACGGCGGCGATGGCCGCCGACATCGAGGCACGCTGGCAGGACTTCTGGGACGCCGAAGGCACGTACGAGGCGCCCAATCCGACCGGCGACCTGGCGGGCGACCCGGAGCTGGTGGCCAAGCCCAAGAAATTCATCATGGACATGTTCCCGTACCCCTCGGGCGCGGGTCTGCACGTCGGCCACCCGCTGGGTTACATCGCCACCGACGTGTACGCGCGCCACCAGCGGATGTCCGGCCACAACGTCCTGCACACCCTGGGCTTCGACGCCTTCGGCCTGCCCGCGGAGCAGTACGCCGTGCAGACCGGCACGCACCCGCGGATCTCCACCGAAGCCAACATGGAGAACATGCGGGCCCAGCTGCGCCGGCTGGGCCTGGGCCACGACAAGCGCCGCTCGTTCGCCACGATCGAGGCGGACTACTACAAGTGGACCCAGTGGATCTTCCTGCAGATCTTCAACTCCTGGTACGACACCGACGCCGACAAGGCCCGCCCGATCGCCGAGCTGGTCGCCCTGTTCGAGAGCGGTGAGCGGCCCACGCCGGACGGCCGTGCCTGGCGGGATCTGTCCGCCGTCGAGCGTGCCGACCTGCTGAGCGAGTACCGCCTGGCGTATGCCTCCGACGCCCCCGTCAACTGGTCGCCGGGTCTGGGCACCGTGCTGGCCAACGAGGAGGTGACCGCCGACGGACGCTCCGAGCGCGGTAACTTCCCGGTCTTCAAGGCCAAGCTGCGCCAGTGGAACATGCGCATCACCGCCTACGCCGACCGCCTGCTGAACGACCTGGACGGCCTGGACTGGCCGGACGCCATCAAGCTGCAGCAGCGCAACTGGATCGGCCGCTCCGAGGGTGCCCGCGTCGACTTCCCCGTCGACGGCGCCGGTGCCGTCACCGTCTTCACCACCCGCCAGGACACCCTGTTCGGCGCCACCTACATGGTGCTGGCGCCCGAGCACGAGCTGGTCGAGCGGATCATCCCGGCCGCCTGGCCCGAGGGCACCCACCCGGTCTGGACGGGCGGCCACGCCACGCCCGCCGAGGCCGTCAACGCCTACCGCAAGCAGGCGGCCGCCAAGTCGGACGTCGAGCGCCAGGCCGAGGCCAAGGACAAGACCGGCGTCTTCACCGGCGCGTACGCGACCAACCCGGTCAGCGGAGACCAGGTCCCCGTCTTCATCGCCGACTACGTCCTGATGGGCTACGGCACCGGCGCGATCATGGCGGTCCCGGCGCACGACACCCGTGACTTCGCGTTCGCCCGCGCCTTCGAGCTGCCGATGCGCTGTGTCGTGGAGCCCTCGGACGGCCGTGGCACCGACACGACCACGTGGGACGACGCCTTCGCCTCGTACGAGGCGAAGCTGGTCAACTCCTCGAACGACGAGATCTCGCTGGACGGCCTGGGTGTCGTGGACGCCAAGGCGAAGATCACCGAGTGGCTGAAGGCGCGCGGCGTCGGCGAGGGCACCGTGAACTTCCGGCTGCGCGACTGGCTGTTCAGCCGCCAGCGCTACTGGGGCGAGCCCTTCCCGATCGTCTACGACGAGGACGGCATCGCCCACCCGCTGCCCGAGTCGATGCTGCCGCTGGAGCTGCCGGAGGTCGAGGACTACTCGCCGCGCACCTTCGACCCGGACGACGCGGACACCAAGCCGGAGCCGCCGCTGTCGCGGAACGCCGACTGGGTCAACGTGACCCTGGACCTGGGCGACGGCAACGGCCCGCGCGCGTACCGGCGCGAGACCAACACCATGCCGAACTGGGCCGGTTCCTGCTGGTACGAGCTGCGCTACCTGGACCCGAACAACGAGTCCGCGCTGGTCGACCCGGCGATCGAGCAGTACTGGATGGGCCCGCGCGAGGGACAGCCGACCGGCGGTGTCGACCTGTACGTCGGCGGCGCCGAGCACGCCGTGCTGCACCTGCTGTACGCGCGTTTCTGGTCCAAGGTGCTGCACGACCTGGGCCACGTCTCGTCCGCCGAGCCGTTCCACAAGCTGTACAACCAGGGCATGATCCAGGCGTTCGTCTACCGCGACGCCCGTGGCATCCCGGTGCCGGCCGCCGAGGTCGAGGAGCGGGACGGACAGTTCTTCTTCCAGGGCGAGAAGGTCAGCCGCGTCCTGGGCAAGATGGGCAAGTCCCTGAAGAACGCCGTCACCCCGGACGAGATCTGTGCCGAGTACGGCGCGGACACCCTGCGCCTGTACGAGATGGCGATGGGCCCGCTGGACGTGTCGCGCCCCTGGGACACCCGCGCCGTGGTCGGCCAGTACCGCCTGCTGCAGCGGCTGTGGCGCAATGTCGTCGACGAGGAGACCGGCGAGGTCACCGTCGTGGACACGGAGCCCGGCGAGGACACGCTGCGCGCGCTGCACAAGGCGATCGACGGCGTCACCCAGGACATGGCCGGAATGCGCTTCAACACGGCCATCGCCAAGGTGACCGAGCTGAACAACCACCTGACCAAGGCGGGCGGCCCGCTGTCCCGTTCGGTGGCCGAGCGCCTGGTCCTGCTGGTGGCCCCGCTGGCCCCGCACGTCGCCGAGGAGCTGTGGCGCCGGCTGGGCCACACCGAGTCGGTCGTGCACCAGGACTTCCCGGTGGCCGACCCGGCGTACGTCGTGGACGAGACCGTCACCTGCGTCGTCCAGGTCAAGGGCAAGGTCAGGGCCCGTCTGGAGATCTCCCCGTCCATCACGGACGCCGAGCTGGAGGCGCTGGCCCTGGCCGACGCCTCCGTGGTCGCCGCCCTGGGCGGGGCCGAGATCCGCAAGGTGATCGTGCGGGCTCCGAAGCTGGTCAACATCGTCCCCGCGTGACCGTCCCCGCGTGAGGTGCCGGGTTCCTGGGTAGAGCGCCCGGTGCGAGGCGCCTCCCGGGGCCCCGGGCCGCCGGGCACGGTTGCCAGGGCTTTCCCCTACGGGCAGGTTGGGGGTTCCGACGGAACCCTCGGCCTGCCCGTTGCGTTTACGGTGGAGGGGCGGCCGTCACCGGTGGCCGCCGGAGCCGCGTGCGACCAGCTTCCCGATCCGACTTCCCGGTCCGATCGACCGTCGACTGCCGAGGGGCGTTCATGGAGACCCTGCTCTTGATCCTGACGCTGCTCTTCGTCGCGTTCGTGGCCCTCGGCGTGTACGCCGGGGTGAAAGCCGTCAAGGCGGCCAAGCGAGGCGTCGACAGGACCCTCACCCAGGCCCGCCGGACGGTCGAGGAGACCACCCTGCGGGCGAAGAGTTACGGCCAGCCCGGTGTCAGCGGCGAGCTGGCGCAGTTGAGGCTCTCCCTCCGCACCGCGATGCGCGCCACCCAGGAGACCCTGGGGGCCTCGGCCGCCGAGGACGCCTCCTTGTCGGAGTCCCTGGGGCTCTTCCAGCGGCTCAGCGCGCACGGCCGCGAGCTGGACGACGAGCTGAGGCGACTGGAGCGCGAGCCCGACCGGGCGACGCTGGCGAAGCTGATGCCCGGACTGCGGGAGCGCACGGAGCGCATCACGCGATCCGCCGACTCGCTGCGCTGGGCGGCCAGGGACCGTGCCAGGCGGTTCGCCGACGACGACCTGGACGCCCTCAACGCTCAGATCGACGTGGAGGCCGGGGCGCTGCGGCACTGGACGACCGAGGAGCGGGGGACTGCTCCCCAGCCGTCGCAGCCGTCCCAGGCTCCTCGTTCGTCCCAGCCTTCTCAGGCTCCTCGGTCCGAGTCGACCCCCGGCTCCGGTCCGGCCGGGCCGGGGGCGGGGCGGGAGCTGCCGGAGTCCGGCCCGGCCGGGTGGATCAGCCGGCCGTGGCAGAAATCGACGCGGCCGGAGACGACGAACTGAAAGCCCGGCGGGGAACGGCCCGAGCCGGTTCCCGTACGGCGGCGGTTCCCGTCCGGCGGTCGCAGTACCGCCGGTCCCGTCCGGCGGTACTGCCCGACGGCCTTGGGTACGGGTCGACGGGGCATGCGGAGTGATGGGCGGTGTCCCGACAGGTGGCAAGATGCCTCCCGCACCGTCCGTAAAGATCAGCGGCCCGGGGTCGGGCTGCCGCACCACTGCTCCGGAAGGTAATCTCCGGCTCATGTCCCGCCATGTCGCGATCGTTACCGATTCAACGGCCTACTTGCCTCCCCGGGCGATGGAGCGGCACGGCATCACAGCGGTGCCGCTGACCGTCGTCCTCGGCGACCAGGCGTTGGAGGAGGGCACGGAGATCTCGGCCCGTTCGCTCGCGGTGGCCCTCCAGAAGCGTCGCTCGGTGACCACGTCGCGTCCCAGCCCGGAGGTCTTCGCCGAGACGTACCGGGCGGCGGCCGAAGCGGGCGCGGCCGGGGTCGTCTCGCTGCACCTGTCCGCCGAGTTCTCGGGGACGTACGACGCCGCGCTCCTGGCGGCGAAGGAAGCCCCGGTGCCGGTGCGCGTGGTGGACACCGGGATGGTCGCCATGGCCCTCGGTTTCTGCGCGCTGGCGGCGGCCGAGGCCACGGAGGCGGGCGGCGGACTGGACGAAGCGGTACTGGCGGCCGAGCGGCGGGCACGCGTCACCTCCGCCTACTTCTACGTGGACACCCTCGACTACTTGCGACGGGGCGGCCGGATCGGGGCGGCCCAGGCACTGTTCGGGTCCGCGCTCGCCGTGAAGCCGCTGCTCCAGCTCGACGGCGGGCGCATCGAGCTGCTGGAGAAGGTGCGGACGGCCTCCAAGGCCATCGCCCGGCTGGAGGAGATCGTCGCCGACCGGGCCGGTACGGGTGCGGTGGACATCGCCGTGCACCACCTCGCGGCCCCGGACCGGGCGGAGCGGCTCGCGGAGCGCCTGCGGGAGCGGGTACCGGGGCTCGTGGACCTGCATGTCAGCGAGGTCGGTGCGGTGATCGGAGCGCACACGGGGCCGGGGCTGCTCGGCGCGGTGATTTCGGCGCGATGACCGATCGGCCCGTCCTCCGTCGTCCCTCCCACGAGTGACGGAGTTATCCACAACTGGGTGTTTGTCCACGGAAATCGGGGCTGCTCAGCGGGTCTGCGCGGGAGTGCCTAACGTCCTGAGGCATGGCTCTTCGATCAGCTTCCGCGCGTCCGCTCTCCTCCGCACCCGTCCTCGACGTCCTGGTTCTTCCGGGCTCCGCGAAACCCCTGCGCGCTGACCCCGCCCACGCCCCCGGCGCTCCGGTCGCCGGCGCTGCCGTCGCCGTTTCCGGCGCGGGCCCGGGACGCCGCGCCAGGGGGCGGCCGGCCGGGGAGACGGCGGCTGCCGCGCGTCGGAGGGCCGACGCGTTGCTCGGCGATGTGCCGCCCGCCGATGCCGTGCCCGGCCGTGCGGAGGAGTCCGATGCCGTGCTCGGCCGCGCGGAGGAGTCCGATGCCGTGCTCGGCCGCGCGGAGGAGGCTGACGGGGAGGAGGGTGCCGGGACCCGGACCCGTGCCGCCCGGATCCGTGCGGGTGACGAGCTTGGGCGGACGGGAGCGCCGAGTCGGAGCGCGGCCGCTCTCCGCGAGCGGTTACCCCTCTGGTTCCAGCTCCGGTGCGGCCTCGAACGGAGGACGGTGACCGCCCTCGGCGTGGTCCTGGCCGGCTTCGCGGTCCTGGCGGGGGCACACTTCTGGTCGGCCGCACCGGAAAGGGTGCGCGTGCCCGACGCGGTGCGGGTGGCGGCCGAGGGGCCCGCCACCTCGCGTACGGAGAACGCCGGGGCGGAGTCGGTGCCGTCACCACCGTCCTCGCCGTCGTGGCTGCCGTCGCCCACCGCTGCCGACGCCGTGGCGGCCGGCCGGATCGTGGTCGACGTCAACGGCAAGGTGCGGCGGCCGGGAGTCCAGCACCTGAGGGCCGGAGCGAGAGTCGCCGACGCGCTGCATGCCGCCGGGGGCGTGCTCGCGGGGACGGACACCACCGGTCTCAACCGCGCCCGGATCCTCGTGGACGGTGAACAGGTGGTGGTCGGAATCCCCATGGCCCCGCAGCCTCCGGGCACGGCCGGAGTGCCGGGGCCGGGCGGTGACGGCGTGGCGCAGACCGGTCCACTGAGCCTCAACACCGCCACCGCCGAGCAGCTGGAGACGCTGCCGGGGGTCGGGCCGGTCCTGGCCCAGCACATCGTCGACCACCGCGTCGAGCACGGGGGATTCGGCTCCGTGGACGAGCTGCGGGACGTCACGGGCATCGGCGACCGGCGCTTCGCCGATCTCCAGCCCTTGGTGCGGCCATGACCCGGGGCGCCGGCCCCGAGACCTGCCCGAGCGCCGGTACGGACCGCTCGGTGCGCTCCGCTGGTGCTGGTGCTGGTTCCGGTTCCGATACCGGTTCGGGGCAGGAGGGGCCGGCGGATCTGAGGCTGGTGCTTCCGGCTCTCGCCGCCTGGGCGTCGGCCGCGCTCTGTCTCGTC
Organism: Streptomyces sp. NBC_00247; assembly: GCF_036188265.1. Classification (NCBI taxonomy): domain Bacteria; kingdom Bacillati; phylum Actinomycetota; class Actinomycetes; order Kitasatosporales; family Streptomycetaceae; genus Streptomyces; species Streptomyces sp. NBC_00247. The sequence continues at coordinate 4,868,399 of NZ_CP108093.1, forward strand.
GTGCCGCAGGCTTGGACGGCGGCAGGGGTCGTGGTCTGTCTCGTGGCGGCCCTGATGCTCCTGCGCGCGGCGCGAGGCAGGAGGGGCGGGCGGCCCCCCGGGAGGATCGCGGTGAGCGCCGTACTGCTGTGCGCGGCGGCCGGGGCCGCTTCGGCGGGGCTGCACGGGGCCGATGTGCGCCGTGGGCCGGTACCGGGGCTGGCGCGGGCGCACACGGAGGTCGAAGCGGAGGTGACGGTCACCTCCGACCCGGTACGGACCCGGGCCCAGGTGCGCGGCAGCCGGAGCATGCCGGCCCTGCTGCTGATCGACGCCGAGATCACGCGGCTCGCACCCCCGGGGGCCCGTTCCGGCTCCCCTCCGGGTACCGCTGTTCGCCCCGGCACGGCTTCCGGACTGCGCCCGGCCTCCGGTCCCGGGCCCGGCGGTCACGGGTACCGGCTCCGTACGCCTGTCGTCCTGATGGTGTCGCCCGGGGCCGCGACACGGGTGTGGCAGGGCCTGCTGCCCTCCACCGGTCTGCTGATCAGCGGTCGGCTCGTCCCCCCGATGCGCGAGGGCGAGCGGAGTGCGGCCACCCTGCGGGTGACGGCGGGTACCGCGCCACGGATCGTCGCCGGACCCGGTTTCACGCAACGGGTGGCGGGGGAGTTGCGCGAGGGGCTGCGCCGGGCGACCGAGGACCTCGGTCCGGACGCCCGGGCGCTGCTGCCGGGGCTGGTGGTCGGTGACACCTCGCGCGTTCCGACCGAACTGCACGACGCCTTCCGGTCCACCGATCTCACTCATCTGCTGTCCGTTTCGGGCGACAACATCGTTTAGGGAGATGGGTGATCGTGCACTTCGCGGATGAGCGCGAGCACGTCGTCCAGGCGACTGCGGAGCCGTTCAACCTGCATGATCAACGCCGAGTCCGAGAGGTCGGCGAGGTCGGCAGCACGCGCGCTGTCGAGTTCCTGCTGTGCGAACTCGACGCGGGATCGCTGAGCCTCGGTAAGGGACAGCTGCGATTCGGTATGCACTCTACTTATCACCTGAGATCGAGCAGGGCGGACGGTAACTGAATCTGGGGGGCTACGCGAGCCGACCATGCCGCTGGCATTTGTTCAATACCGAAGTATGCGCGCCACTCGAACGAGTGACCGAATGAATATGCGAATCTGTACCACGCATGGTACTGACTTTGATCATGGCGGACCAGAGCGTTGACAGGTGCCCACTGATCCCCCACCCGACTGGGTCCCCGCCCGCCGCCGGGTCATCGGTGACCGCATCCGGGCAGCCCGAACCAGCAGAGGGCTCACCCAGGAAGCACTCGCCGAAGCGGCAGGCGTCGATCGGAAAACCATCAGCCGGATCGAGCAGGCGGTGCATTCGCCGCTTCTTGATCACCTACTTGTGATCGCGCACGCACTGGACGCCCCACTTGCCACCCTCGTCCGCGACGAGGAGTAGACCCGCCCGCACCCGGCCGCCGCCGACGCGAGTACGAGCGGGAGTCTCAGCGGTGCTGCGCAGCCTCTTCGGCCATGGCTCGACGGAGGCCGCTGCCGCGGCTGTGCGCGGGCGGTTGGCACGCCTGGTCGCCTACGGGGTGGGCGTACATGTCGGGGCGGGCCCCGGACATGGAGTGTCCGTCGGCAATGACGACGGCCTCACCAAGAATCGCCCGGTCACAGTCGATACAGATGTGGCTCATCGACGCGCCGCCTTCCATACGCGGGCGAGGGCCGCGGCATCGTCGCACGCCGCGTTGTTGCGACACCTTGCGCACCGCTCGGTGTGCATGATCAGCGCGCGGTACGCGCAGTCTCCGGCGGTCAGCGGCTTCTCGGTGGTCGTCACCGGGTCACCTCCGACCTCTCGGGCAGTACCCGGTACAGCACCTGCACACCGCGCTGCTCGGCGCAGGCGGCGTGCGCGAACACGGAGATGCCCCCCGAGCCAGAGGACGCGACGTGCATGCGCACGCACACGTCGGCCCCGGGCTCCGGACAGTACGTGCACTCTCGATGGCTCATTCGCTCACCCCTGCGTGTGGTGTCCTGAATCGAGGGGCTCTCAGCCATTCCCGCTGCACGGCCCGCTGTCACACCCGATGATGTGTGTGCACGTCAGGTAGCAACTAGGCCACGAGGCGGTCATCGGCGGCCACGTAATGGCCACGGCCGGGAGCACGACACATGACCCACCACACTGGATCCGCAGGCCGTAACGACGCGCTGCGCGCCGCCCGCTTACAGCAGGGGTGGCGCTCGGCGGAGCGTGCGGCGGAGGCGCTCCAGCTGCGCGGCCAGCAGCTGCTCGACGACCCGCACTTCACCGTGTCCGCGCGTACCTGGCGGCGCTGGGAGGGGTCCGCGCCCGGCTGGCCGAGCGACGAAACCGCGATGGTGCTGCATGACGCGTTCAACCGGTGGCCCGAGGATCTCGGGTTCACCACGCCCCCGGGGTGGATCCGGCCCGAGCACCACCAGGACCAGGGCGTGAACCGCCGACAGCCGTTCGTGTCCGTGACGGCTGCCGCGCTCGTTGCCGGGCCTGTGGCGCCTCAGCACGTGGACCCGGCGCTGATCAGCTACTTCCAGCAGCAGCTGGAGGGGCACTACCGGGCTGACATGTTCCTCGGGCCGCACGATCTGATCGGCACGGTGTCCGCCCAGTACCAGCTGATCGACAAATTGGTGCGCTCGGCGAAGGGTGAGACACGCCGCGGGCTGCTGCGCGTCGGCGCGGCCTACGCGGCGCTCGTCGGCTGGCTGTACCAGGACGCCGGCGACATGAACGGGGCGGCGTTCTGGCGCGGGGTGACGCAGGAGATCGCCATGCGGTCTCGGGACCCGCACCTCATCGGGTACAGCCTCGTCAACCAGGCTCAGGTCCGGACCGACCTGGGTGACGGGCACGCGGTCATCGATCTGTGCGAAGCCGCTCTCGACGACGCCGCCCGGCTGGTGCCGAAGGTGCGGATCATGGCGATGCAGCAGCAGGCGCACGGTGCCAGCCTCACCGGGGAACGGCGGGCCGTCGACGACCTGCTCGACCAGGCCGACCGGCTGCTGTTGCGCGTCGATGACGATCTGCCCTGGGGCAACGCGTGCCGCCGGACTCCAGGGTATTTGGAGGTGCAGCGGGCAACCTGCTACGGGCGTCTCGGCCTCGGCGCCGAGGCTGGTGCCCTGTGGTCGCAGGTCCTCACGATCGTGCCGGAGACCGCGCGCCGGGACCGCGGGGTGTACATGGCCAGGCAGGCGACCGCTGCGGCGACGGCCCGGGAGCCGGACCAGGCGGTGGAGATCGCGCGCTCGGTCGCGACGATCGCGGTGGAGACCCGTTCGGCGAGGATGCGCCGGGAGCTGGTCACTCTGGAGCGGGCGATGCGCCCGTGGCACGATGCCCCGGTCGGCCGGGACCTCGCGGAGATCCTGGCACCGGTAACCCAGGGGAGCTGACGGTGGGCAAGGAACCGCTGACGGAAGAGCAGATCGCTGGTCAGCTGGCCGCACGGCCAGGATGGACACGCGACGGTGACGAGATCACCCGGACGTTCCAGATCCGGTATCACGGGGGCGTGGCGATGATCGTGCACGTTGCGGATGTCGAGCGGCTCATCGGCCACCATGCGGACATCGACCTGCGCTGGGGGCAGGTACGGTTCGGCATTACTACGCACGACGTCGGCCGCAGGCTGACCGAGGCGGACTTCGATCTTGCTGCGCGCATCGATCAGATTGGGGCGGCCCATGGGGCGGAGCCGCTGAGCGCCTGACCCCGGGCATGACGAATCGCCCCCGCCCGGCGCGAGGCCAGGCGGGGGCGGTGGTGGTGCGGTGGTCAGACTCCAGTTCGGTTGTACTCCGCGACGCGATCCGGTGGTGCCGGCGGCTCGATCCCGCGCTGCCGCATCTGCGCCGTCAGCTCGGCCACGTATCCCGACATCGACCGGACCAGCGACCGAAGCGACCGAGTCTCTTCGCGCAGTTCGTTGATGTCGACCTGCATGTCTTCCTTGATCTCCTTGAACGCGGCCAGATCAGCGGCCCGCTGGTTCGGCTCAGCCTGAATCGCGGCCGCCGTGCGGCTGCCCCGGTAGGTCAGCCACCCCGTGACGAACACGCCGGACAGGGTCAGGGCGGCCCCGCTGATTTCCATCCACCCGCTGCTCAACGGGGGCTCCCCTCTACCCCCTCGGCGGCGGTGCGCCGTCCGTCGCCGGGAGGGACGCGCGATGCGCACCAGATCACGCCGCAGTGCGACGTGATGTACCAAAGGAAGATGAAGACCCCGCGCGGGTAGTGCCCGCTGAGCGCTGACCACCCGTAGGCGAATGCCCACAGGGTCGGCGGCACGGACGCCGCGAGGAACCCGAACCGGTCCTGCCCGAACCGGACCCACGCCGAGGCGAAGGTGACGGCGCCCGCAACGATCCACACCCACGCCCAGCAGTGGAGGGGGGCGATGCCGGTGAGCAGCTCCAGACCTCCGGCTGCCGGCGGGATCACGATGAGGCCGATTCCCCAGCAAACCTTCCCGACCCCCATGAAGGCGAGGAACTCGCCGCGGGGTCCGAGCCGAGACCGGAGTCTCCGGGCAGCTGCGGCTCCCGTCACGACAGGCTCGTCGATCCGCCCGAGTAGGTGCTCGGGTCGACCGGGTCGAGGGCGGGCTCGACGGCCGGGTACGACGGGGGCCGCGCCCACCCGAGGAACACCCCCGCGAGGTTCTGCAGCACGGTGCCCGGGGCCCGCTCACCGAGCACTTCGAGCAGCCGGAAAACCAGGTAATACGCGACAGCGAGCACGACCGTGACGGCGCCGGTGGCGGTCGTCGAGTTGATGTCCAGACCGGCGGCCGCCGCAAGGGTGAGCAGCCACCCGGCGACGAGCGGTACCGCGGTGCGCATGGTGGAGATGAACAGACCGGTCTTCATGCCGGTCCCCCTTCTGTAGTGAGGTGTCCGGCCGCCGGGTGGCGGCCGAATGGGGCATCAGGCGACGACCGTGAAGCCGTGGGCGGCACCGAGCCGCTTGAGGGTGGTCATGCCAGGGACACCGTCCGCCGCCTTGCCGGTGAAGCCCTGCCGCTGCTGGTACAGGGCGTAAGCGCTCCGCGTGGCCGTGCCCATGTGGCCATCGGCGTAGCCGGCGGCGAGCAGCTTCTCGGCGACGAGCGCTTGCTCGACGTACTTCGCCGCGGCGTACGAGACCGGTGTGCCCTTCTTCGGCGGGTCGCTCTTCGCCGCCGTGATGAGCTTCGCGAGGCTGACCACCTTCTGTGCGGTCGCCGTCGGCAGCTTGAGCATTTGCCCGGCTGCGATCTTGTTCGGGTCCTTGATCCCGTTCAGGGACTGCAGCGCTGACACGGTCGTCTTGTGCGCCTCGGCGATCTCCGAGAGCGAGTCGCCGTCGAGCACCTTGTACGTGCCGGTCCCGGTGGCCGTGGCAGGGGGCGCCGTCTTGTACGCGGGGCGCCCGAACCCGGCGATGTCCCCAACGACCCGGACGCGGCGGGCGCAGACGTTCGCCGTGTTGCCCTCGATCGTGTAGACGTACCGGTGGTCGGCCGAGACGCTCGTGACGATCCCGACGTGATCTATCGCGCCGATCGACGACGAGCCGGACCAGTCGAAGAACACGATGTCACCGCGCCGGATGCCCGACTTGGCGATGCCGTTCGTCATCGCCGTCCACTGCCCGGCAGCCTGGAATCGGGCGGCGTGCGCCACGGTGTACGCCCAGTCGGTGCCGTGGCACACGGCGTCGTACTCACCGGCGTCGACGGCGGCACGGGTGACCATGGCGTCACACCACGCGAAGTTGCCGGCGTAGGCTGGCCCGTTGCGCTCGCGGTACCACTGCTGAATCTGGTTCGGTTCGCCCGTGCCGATCCAGCGTTCCATCTGCTCGACCATGCCGTCGACGGTCATGCCGTACCTCCGTCCTCGGCCGCAGCCGCCTCAGTGTCGGCCGGCTCGTCGTCCTGGTCGTCGAGCTCGGGGCCGGTGAAGTAGCCCGCCATGTCCGCGGGGCCGAACTTCGCGGCGAGCAGTGTCTGCTCGTCCTCGACGGTCGGCCCGTTGCCGGTGCGCGTGAGGTGCAGCGCTTGCTCGTGCTGATCGGCCATGCGCTCGGGCACGGGCCGCTCGGTGCTACCCATGGGTGAAGCCCCTTTCCGGGGATGCAGAAAGCCCCGGCCGGATCGGCGCGGGGCTCGGTTGGGGGGAGGCGGATCAGGTGGTGGTGATGCTGACGACGTTGACGACGTCGGTCCCGCCCGAGAAATACGGCCGGCCGACGTACAGGTACCAGGGGACCCGGTAGGTGCTGTCCGTGACCGTGGTGGTCAGCGACAGCTCGGGGACGGACAGGGTGATCTGCGTCGCGGTGATGACGACCCGCAGCGTGTAAGTGCCCGCCGGGATCGCCGTGCTGCTGGCCGTGTTGGCGAGCTGCGCGGAAGTGCCGGCCGCCTTGTCGTCCCGATAGATGCGCAGAGAGCGCGTGTTGCTGACCTGCACGGTGTACCCGTTGTGGCGGATGTCCGCCGAGGAGAGGACCGTGGCGTCGTCGTCGGCGCCCAGGTGCACGGCGAACAGGGCCCACACGGGCGTCGCGGTGACGCTGAATTTCACGTCGATCGTGGTGGTGGCCGGGGCCGGGCTAACTTCGCCCGCCAGGAGCACCACCGCGTCGGCGGCCGCCGAGCTCGCGGGGTTCGGCAGGGGGATGCGGCCGGAGGCGTCGAGGACCGGCCGGGCGGCGGCGGAGGGCACGTACCCGTACCCCCACTGCCCCGTCCCGAACGAGCTGGTGGTGCGGCGGGGGACGCGGCTGGAGACGTAGGCGGAGTAGTCGGCGATGATGCCCCGGCACCCGAGGGCGAGGGCCCGATCGCGCTGCACCCGGCGTACCAGCGTGTGCGCCCATACCCCGAGCGCGTAGTTCTTGGCGATGGCGGCTGTGATCTGCGCGTCCGTCCCGGCGATGTCGACGTCCAAGAGGTCCGCGCCCGTGTTCCTGATGGTGGTCGCGTTGTCCGTGGCCATCTGGGCGGCGGACCGCCACAGGTGCGCGAGGCAGCCCGCGGCTTTGATCACCGGGATGACGGCGGGGTCATTGGTGTTGATCAACACGCTGCGTTCGAGCCGCCGGGCCTTGATCATCGCGGCGAGCGGTGCGACCCCCGCCGCGTTCTTAGCCTCCACGGTCATCACCCGGCGGCCGCCGAGCTCGTCGAGGATCTCCTCCACGGTGTGCACCGGCAGGTCGGGGGCGGCCGCCGCGAACCAGGTGGACGGGTCACTGCGCACGAGCCCCCACTGGGCGGCGTTGAACAGACTGACGTTCCCCGCGCTCCGGGTAGTGCGGTCCACGGTGGCGTCATGCATCAGCACCGGGGTGCCGTCGCCGAGGATCTGGGAGTCGAGGTCGAGGACGTCGGCCCACGGCATCGCCCCGCGAAGAGCCGCGAGGGTGTTCTCCGGAGCTTCGCCCGCGCTGCCCCGGTGGGCGTCGTAGACGATCGCGGGCAGGTTGTCGACGGTCGCGGCGGCGCCGAGCCGGGACTGAACGGCGGTGATCGCGGCCGTGGCGTCCGCCGATGCCGCAGCCGCCGTGGTGGTGGCGGTCGTGGCGAGCGCCGCGGCGTTGGTCGCCGTGGTGAGCGCGGTCGCCGCCTGCGTGGCTGCAGTCGCTGCCTGGGTGGCTGCGCCAGTGGCGGCCTGCAGCGCCTCGGTGGCGACCTCACGGCCGGTCGCGTACCAGCGGACGATCCGGCCGCCGGTCGCGTTGTACTCGTACTCGATCTGCGGCCAGGCGCACATCCACTGCCGTATCGCCCCCGGCGATTTCGACGCGGTGCCGTCGGAGCGGAGTTGGCTGATCGGGGTGGTGCCGTCCGCCTCGTACAGTGCGGTTACGAGCTCCCCCGTGCCCGCGACGCGGACGTTCAGCGGGTAGTCGGGGACGACGTTCCCGGCGAGGTCGGTGAGGACCTCGGCCGGGGTGCCGCCGTAGGTGTAGAGGGTGGGCATGTGAGATGCCTTTCAGTCGATGCTGTAGGAGCCGGAGATGTCGATCCAGCCGGTGCCGACCGTGCCGCCGTCCTGAGCGCCGTCTTGACTCCAGAAGATGAGCGCGCCCGGGATCGCTTGATCGTTGGAGTGCGATTCCATGCGGCCGGCGCCGATCAGCGGGTCTCCGGCCGTGCTGAAAAAAGCCGTACTGGTGGCGATCTGGGAGGGCGGCCGGCAATCGGTGGGCACCGTGGCGACCTGGATGCCGTTCGTGCCGATGATCGCGGTGCCGTCGGTTCGGGCGATCCGGCCCCGAAGGCGAACGCGGCCGCCCACCCTCTTGATCTCTGGGAAAACCTGCCCGGCCTGGAACGCCGACAGGAGCGGCAGCGGCCTCCACGCTGGTTCGGGCTCCCACCACGTCACCCAGGTGTTCGACGTCGCGGTTTTCTTCCACACGGTGCCGTCCGCGGCGGTGACGACGGTGTGCACCGGAGCCCCCGCGAACCGAGTGTTGCGCTCGGCGAGGTTCGCGACGTGGTGGACGAGGTGCGGATCGATCGCGGTCGCCAGCGCTGCGAGCGCGCCGGGCCCGACCGGGGCGTCCGCACCCCCAGGTACCGGGAGTGAGGCGTAGCCGATGGTGGCCATGGTGCTGCTCCTTACGGGGCGGAGAACGTGATGCGGATGGCGCCGCCGGTGAACGCGGCGTAGTCGGTGGCGCCCTCGGCGTAGACCGCGATGCCGCGCGCCGCCCCGGACGCCAGCGCCGTCCGCCACGCGGCGGGCAGCGTCGCCGTGCCGCGCGCGCCCACGGACAGGCGCAGCAGGTACTCGGGGCCGTCGCCGAGGACGAGTTGCCCGGACGGCGGGGAGGTGTGGGCGTGGAGGTACAGGTGCGCGGGCCGGGCGGCGTTGGCACCGCTCCCGCGCGCCCGGGTCAGCGTGACCGTCATCGAGGAGACGACGCGACCTGAGCAGGCGTCTGCGATCGACGTGCCGTAGAACCACCCGCCCCGGAGGTTCCCGCGGCCGGTGTAGTCACCCTGGAACGCACGCCCGGACCGGGTCTCGTCGGGGCGGCCCCCGCGCCAGGACCCGGCGTCGGTCGGGGTGATCGTGACCGGGGCCGGCGCCCGGGCGGCCGGTGCGGTCGGAGACGGGTCGGTGACGCTGGCCAGCTGTACGTACAACTCCACCTTTCCACTGACCTTGCGGGCGTAGACGGTGGTGCCGGACTGCCACCCGGTCCCGGACGGTGCGGCGGTGCCCCAGGTGACGGCGCGCACCACCTGCAGGTCGGCGGCGGCGTCCGTGGCGATCTCCCGGATCTCCGCCTCGGACTCGTCGCCCGGGTCGTCGCCGAGCCGCCACACGACAACCGGGCGGGCGCCCCGGGTGACGGCCACCCAGTCGCCAGCCGCCCGGTTGCGGTAGGAGTCGGCGCACGGCACGTCCAGCAGCAACTCCTCGCCGACGCGCAGGTTGACTCCGAGGTCGGTGACGCCGTCGACCTGGGCGCTGCGCATCCGCAGACCGCCCATGCCGGTGGCGGCGGCCGCGAGCTGGGCGCCGAGCTCGGCGGCGGGGTCGCTCACAGCAGCCTCCTGACGGTGGTCCGGGTGGTGCAGGACTGGGAGGCGCTGCCGAGGGTGTAGGGGCAGGCGTCGATGATGTGCCGCTGCCACTCACCCGGGCGGACCTCCACGTCCACGACGTCGCCGGGTTCGAGGGCGGGGTTGCACGCGGTGGTCATGGACAGGGAGGCCTGGATCCCGAGGGAGTCGGCGAGGCGGGCCGCGCCGACGTCGGCGGCCTGGCCGAGGTTCGTGATCAGCGGGGAGGCGTAGCGGGCGGCCCGGATCCGGACGCCGGTCAGGCCGAGGCGCTGGGGGGCGAGGGGGTCGCCGACCGGGTCCGGCCCGGCGTAGGTCAGGGACGCCGGGTCGGTGTCCCACGTGTAGACGGGTCCGACCGCTGGCGTCCCGTCACCACCGTCCCCACTGATCGACCAGAGGTTCACCAAGCCCTCCGCGGACTCGGTTTCAGCGGGCTCGACCAGGGCGACACCGTAGGGGATGCGCCAGACCACCGGGTCGGTGATGGTCGGCACGGGCCCGATCGTCACCACCCCGGAGGCGTCGGCGTACAGCTCGGCGGCGAGCGCGGCGGCGATGCCGGTATCGGTGCCGGTGGTGTCTGTTCCGCCGGAGAGGGCCGCCCACCGGTCCTCGTCCACCACCCACGACGGCAGGGGCGTGTCCGGAGTGACGCCGTCGCGCCATGCGACCGGCACTCCGGGCAGTACCTCGCCGATCAGCGTCTCCGCGAGGAACCGGGCGGTGTCCGGGCCGACCGTGCGCGGAGCCGGTAGCGGCGCGGCCCGGATCACTTCCTCCCGGCCGAGGAGCTCGACGGACGCCCCGTATCGGGTGCGGGTCAGCCGGTCGACGACGTACACCCCGGCGGGGATCCACTCCACGTCCATGCGCGGCCCCTGCAGGCCCTGCCACAGCCGTACCTGCGTGGTCACGCTGTTGACGCCGGATGCGCCGAGGGGAATGCCGACCAGGTCGGCGGTGCCGGAGTAGCGGCACTCCGCGGTACGGTCCGGGCGAACCTCGGCGCCGCCGAGCTGCGGGGCTGGTACCCAGGTGCCGCCGCCATCGTTGGACCACTCGGCGCGGATCGGGCGGCGGGCGGCCCCGGTGACGGCGGCCAGTGCGCGGGCGGAGATCGGTAGCATGTCAGGTGACCCCGTTCGTGCTCAGGGACGCCCACGACGAGTAGGACGCGGCGATGGCGTCCCACGTGGCGTAGCGGGCAGCGACGTCGTCCCACGACCAGCCCGGAATACGCAAGGGCTGACCGATGGTGTCGGGGCGGGCAAGCGGTTCGACCGTGAAACCGAACCGATACCCCTCGGATGAGCCGAGTCGGCCGGTCGGCGCAGGGCCCGTGATGTCGCCCGGGACGAAGTACGCGTCGGGCTGCAGATACCCGGGCCGAACCTGAGCGAGCAGTGCTCCTGACCGGAGCAACGCCCGCATCTGACCCACGAGTTCGGGCGGAACATCGACGGTCACCTGCACGACCTCGGCGCCGTGCTCGTCGTACGCGAGCTGCCGGTAGGGAGATCCCGCGATGTCGACCGCGTCCTGTCGTCCTGCCGACGTGGCGCCGGACCACTCGACGATCATCACCCGTACCGACAAGCCGGGGTCGTCGAGGCTCTTGATCCACAGATCACGGTCGTCACCGGGCTCCGGCGCCGGCACGGTCACCGCAAGGGACGATGCCGGCCCCTCGCTGCCGTCCGCGTAAACCGGCGTCGCGGTGTACACGACCGCGACCCCGAGCGGAGGCTCGTGGTCGTAGGCTGTGCCGACTCCCTCGATCGCCCACGCCAGATCGGCCGACCGGACCAGAGCCAGGCCGCCCCCCGGGTCGGTGCGCGTGATCCGCACCTGTCGGACGTCGCCCACGTCGGCGAGCGGCGTCGTGCCCGCGGTGTAGTCCACCGCGAGCACGACGCCCGCCCACTGCTCGTCGACGATGCCAGCGAGCCACCCGTCGGGTGACACCACCCGAACCGGCGGCGTCACCGGAGGCGCGCTCGGGTCGACGATCATCGGCATCGCGTGTCTCCTATCGTGCGCCGGCACGCGACCGCTGCCGGACCGTCGTCATCCCCGCGTCGACCCGGGTGTCGACGTACGCGTCGAGCTGCGTGCCGTCCGCGAGGACGAGTGCGAGCTGCTGTCCCTGCTGCAGTCCGGCCGGCTGCGCCGCCGTGCGGATCGCGGCCGCCGGAGCCGGGACCGAGGCGGTCGCCATGCGGACCGACGCGCGGTCGATCGCGGGCAGGGTGCTGACCATGCCGCCGATCAGGCCGGCGCCGACCATGCGCCCGACCCGGTCGGTCTCGCGGCTCGGGCTGTGAATCTGCAGCCGCCGCTCGATCGTGGTCACGAGTGTCCCGCCGAGCTTGGTCATCTCCTTCTGCAGCGCCGCCTCCTGGGCCTGCAGACCGGTGAGGAACCCCTTTCCCGCCATGGTCCCGGCGTCGTACATCGCGTCGGCCATGGTCCGGCCGTACGCGGTGCTGAGCTTGGAGCCGGACGCCGCGAGCGCGTTGAGCTGCTTGATCTGCCCGGCGCTCGCCCCGGACACCAGCCGGGCGAGCTGACTGTCGGGTCCGGCCGCCACGAGCTGCGAGATCAGGCTCTGCGACACGCCCCGCTTCGACGCCGTCGCGATCCGCGCCTGAAACGACGCGAGCGTCGACTGCCGCGCCTGCAGACCGGAGATCAGCCCGCCGACCGATGTCGGATCGCTGATGTTCCCGAGCCCGAGATAGTCGGTCGCCGACGTCGCCTGATCGGTGGCCGCCGCCTTGGCCGTAGCGATCTTCGACGCCACGGTGTCCCGCTGTTTCGCGAGCGCCTGCAGCTTCGCCGACGCCGCGGTCGTCGCGGTCGCGAGGTTCTTGCCTGCCCCGCCCGCCGACTTCAGATCGGCCGCGAGCGCGTTGGACGCGGCAGCGATCTGCGCCGCCGTCCCGGTGAGACTCTTCCGGAACGCCGCGAGATCCGCAGGCACTTCACGCCGCGCCTTGGTCGACGCGGATACCTTCGTACCCTTCGCGAACCCGCGCAGCACACCGAGCCCGCCCGCCATCCGGAGCGACGTCAGGTGGTCGTACACCTCCGTGTCCCCGCCGCCGAACCTCACGAGCTCGGGCCCGCGCTCGCCGACCCACGCGAGTTCGCCTCGCTTCGGCCGGCCGCCGTCGGCGTACCCACCGGGTCGGTTGTACGCCGAGGCGAGCGACCCGTACCGCGACAGGGCGTACCGCATGGAGGCGACCACGTTCGCCAGCGGGTCGTAGATGCCGCGTGACTGGAGCGGACCGGCGTACGCGTTGAACGTCGCACCGATCGTCTGCATGAGCCCACGCGACGGGTCGCCGTTCTTCGCGTTGATGTCCCAATTGTTGATCGCGCGCGGGTTCCCGCCGCTCTCCTGGTTCATCCGGCGTAGCACGACCGGCAGCAGCGATGCAGGCTGTCCGACCATCTTGAGGGCCTGCAGTACGACCGACGACCACCGCTCGACGCCGGACCCGCCAACGCTGCCCGAGGCGCCGCCGAACATGCTGCCCGCCGCGTTGACGATCTTGTCCTTCAAGCCGTCGAGCATCTTCGCCGGGAAGCGGCCGAGGGCCTGCGCCCACGGCGACGAGCCGATCGTAGCCGCCTTGTCCCGGATGAATCCGGTCGCCTTATCCCACATTTTGCCGGGATCGGTGAGGAAGTCGGCGCCGCTGAGCAGTGTGCCGCCGACCTTCTTCGCAGCGCCCCAGAGATCGCCCACGATCCCGCCGTCGGCGAACCGCTGCACTGGCAGCTCGCCGTGCTCGTTGATGTACGACAGGGTGTCGAACCCCACCGCGCGGGCGCTGCTGCGCTTCACGACGAACTCGTCGGCCATCATCAGCGTCGGGATGCTGTCCTTGCCCGGCACGCCGCCGTGCGTGCGGCCGCCGCCCGCGAGCAGCTTCGGCGCGGCCGGCATCTTCCCGACCCCGACGAACCCGGCCACCTTGTCCCAAGTGGCTTTGATCCCTTCCGTGTAGATGTGTTTGATGATGAAGTTCACAGGCTCTTTGGCGATGTTCTTGATCTGGGACCAGGCGGAGCCGATCGCGTCCTTGGCCAGACCGAACGCTGCGCCGAAGAGCTTGACGCCCGCACGTCCCTTGTCCAGAACCGGCCGCAGAGCCACATTCCACAGCCACGCCGCACCCGTGCCGATCCCGTCGAACGCCGGTTTCACCGCGCTGCGGTAGAGCCACGTGGCGACCGAGCCCGTCATGCGGACGCCGCTCTGAATGCCGGTGAACGCGGGCTTGATCCCCGAGCCCCACAGCCACGCGGCGCCGGCGCCGATCCCGTCGAACGCTGGCTTGATCGCGGAGCCCCAAAGCCACCCTGCGCCTGTGCCGATGCCGTCGAACGCAGGCTTGATCGCGTTGCGGTAGAGCCACGTCGCGCCCGCGCCGGTCGCGCGCAGCCCGGACCAGATCCACCCGAAGACCGGCTGCAGCGCCGATCCCCAGAGCCATACCGCGCCGGTCGCGATGTCCTCGAACACGGGCTTGATCTGCGAGTCCCAGAGCCACGACGCGATAGCGCCGACGGCCTTGAACCCGATCACGAACGGGGCGATCAGCAGCGTCGCGACGACTACGCCGAGCACCTTCGCGGCGGTGCCGATGAACCCGAACGTCGGCGCGAGGACCGTGCCCCAGAGCCACGCTGCGCCTGTGCCGATCGCGCGCAGCCCGGTCATGAACCCGGCGATGCCGGGCTGCAGCACGGACCAGAGCGACGACCATCCGGACTGGATCCCGGACCATGTCGCCTGCACGATCGAGCGGAATGTGTCGCTGCGCTTGTACGCGACGAAGATCAAAGCGGCGAGCGCCGCGACACCCGTGATGATCAACCCGATCGGGTTCGCAGACATCACCGCGTTGAGCACACCCTGCGCGATGGCGTACCCACGGGTGACCGCGGCCGTCGCGAGGATCACCCCGCGATAGACCGAGAACACCGCCGTGACGGCGCCCGTCGCGATCGCGGAAGCGTTCATCGTAATCGTGAGCCCGGCAATGCCGACGGCAAGCGGCAGCAGCCACGCCCCGTACTCGCGCAGCCAGTCCACCCCGGCGCCGAGTGCCTCACCGGTGGTCCGGACGCCTGCGCCGAAGGTTCGGAGCGTCGGCACGACGTCGGAGATCAGGAACGAGCCGAGCCGGGCGACGGCTGGCAGTACGTACTTGTCGGCGGTGTCGGCGAGTTTCTGCACCGCCATCCGCTTGAAGACGTCGAAATCGTTCGTCGCGGTGGCGTGGAGAGCCTTCCCCATGGTCGTTGCGGCACCGCCGACCTTGCCGAGCTTGTCGGCCGCCGATGACGGGTCCATGGCGTACAGCGCGGCGCCGAGATCCTCGCTCTGCGTGCCGAACAGGGCGACCGCCGCAGCGTTCTGTTTCACCGGGTCAGGGATCGCGCGCAGCTTGTCGAGGGTCAGATCGAGGGCGGCCGTGGCCGATGCCCCGCCCTTTGCGAACTCCTTCGCCATGGTGGCGGACGACAACCCGAGAAGCTTGTATCCGTCGGCGGTCGTCTTGCTGCCATCGACGACGCGGATCGTGAACTCCTTGATCGCGTCGGCGGCGAGGTCGCCGTCACGCGCCCCCGCCTCCAACGCCTGGGAGATCAGGCCGATCGAGGCCGCGCCGCCCAGCCCTGCCTTGCGGAACTGCGTACCGTATTCATTGAGGGTGTCGAGGAAGTCGCCTGACTTGTCTGCGCCGGACTGGAAACCGGCTGTGATCAGGTCAAACGCCTGCTTGCCGTCCTTCGCGAGGCCCGTTTTGATGAGCTGTCCAGCCGCCTTCGCGGACTCGCCGACCTCGGCGTCGAACGTATCGGCCAAGTTGAGCGCGCTCTTAGTGAGCTCGGCCAGATCCTTCTTCGGTGCGTTGACCGCGGCCACACCGTTCTGTGCCAGCCCGCGCAGCGCGTCGTTAACCTGGTCGATGCTTTCGCCGTACCCCTTGCCGAAGACCTTCCCGGCGACCTTGCCGAGCCGCGCCGACTCCTTCGCGCTGAGACCGAGTTGGGCCCCCAGCCGGGCGTTGCTCTTGTCCTGCGCCACGGCCTCGGTGAACCCGACCGCGAACAGGGCACCGGCGGTAGCCGCTACCCCGGCGATGCCGGTCTTAAGCACGCCGCCGATGCCGCCGAGGAACCCCTGCCCGGACTCTCGGCCGGCGCGTTGCCCGGCATCGGCGGACGGGCCCGAAATCTGCCGCTGCAGCTCGGACCCGAACCCCCGGGTCGACGGGACAACGGACACGTACCCGACACCGACCTCGACCGGCACGACGGATCACCCCTTCCCGGGGAGCACCTGCGAGTTGATGCGCTCATACGCGGCTCGGGCCCGTGCGCGCTGCTCTTCGGCGGCCGCCGCCGCGTCCGCGGGCGGCGGGTCACCCGGCCGCCACGACGGCTCGGGCCACGGGATCTCCGGTGAGTTCTCGGCGCGGTTGACGTTGGCGAACGCGATGAAGAGAAGTTCGAGCAGATCGCGGGCATCGGCCCGGGACCAATCCGCCTGCGTCCACGGGTTACCGGCCGCCGCGCGAGCTGTGGCACCGTCGGGCGGTAGCCCCTCGACCATGACGCGCAGCCACCGCAGCGTGATCTCGCGCCGCCAGAAAGCAGCGACCGGACCGCCGGGCCCGTAGCCCGGGTAGTGGTGGGCGAGGTCGGCCTCGACCGCCTCGGGGTGGTCGCCGAGGACATCGAGCACGCTGTACTCGACGAGCTGCTCGACGTCCTCGGGTTCGCCGCCGGCTACTTCCTCGGCGGCCGGTGCTTTCCCATCGTGTCCTGCATGTCGGCGCGCGCGGCGACGAACACGAGCATGAGCCCGTTGGCGTCGCCGCCCGACTTCACGAACGCGTCCCACTGGTCGCCGAGCAGCACGCGCGCCTTGCCGAGGTCGCCCTCGGCGGCGTCGAGCTGCTTGTTCGTCTCGTCGTCCGCGAACAGCGGGTGCGGAAAGGTGTACACCTTCCCGTCGTCGGTCTCGACCTCGACGACGTCACCGCCGACCGCCTCGGCGTACGACGCCTTGACGGCGGACAGACGGTAACGGGCCTTACCGGGCTTGCTCATGATCAGTACCTCTTTCCGTGGGTGAGCTGCGGGTGAGCATGTGAGGGCGAGGGGCGACAGTGCTCACCCAGGACCGTCGCCCCTCGCCCGATCAGGAGGGGGGGTCATGCCGCGAGGGCACGCCACCCCGGGCCGTCGACCCAGTTGCGGCACGATGTCTTCAGCACGCTGTCGCGGTAGGCGTTGAACGTCACCGGGCGCTGCGTCTCGGTCGACCTCGCCCACTGCTCGTCGTCACGCGAGGTGAGCCGGGCCCGCGGGAAGAACTTGACGACGTAGATTTCGGCGCCGCTGTCGTCGTAGTCCAGACCAATGAAGAGCAGCCGCCGGTAGGGGTTCTTCGGGGTGCTCGCCCGGTCCCACTGCCACGCCTCGCCCATCTCCGGCAGTGCACCGGTGCCGGACAACGGCAGTCCTTCGTACAGGGCGAGCGTCGCGGCATTCGTTTCCTGCGGCGAGAACTTCGCGCTGAGCACGTCCGACTCGACGTCGGAACGGGTCGGCTCGACCGCCTGCGAGCTCGTGACGTCCGCCATCGACAGATCGCCCGTGAACGTCAGTCCGTCGTCGGTCGTGTAGCCCACCGGGACGTAACCGGTCGGGATCGCCTGCAGCGCGCCGTCAGCCGAGGCGAACGGGGCGGTGACGGCGGCCGCCGTGTAGTCGGCGGCGTACACCGCCTGCACGAGAGCCTTGCGGATGTACTCGTTGTGGAGTCCGGTCTCCAGGGAAACCGGGGGAGTCGGGGTGCCCATGAGGCGTACCTCCATGAAGAAACCCCCCGCGCCGGCGGCGCGAGGGGCGTGCGGTCAACGGCGGGTGAGCCGGGGGTTATGCGGGGGCGAGGGCAGTCCCTCGAATGGAGAGCTCGACAGCGAACGCGTAGCGGGGCGACGACGTCGCGGCGTCGGGCAGTAGGTTCGGGCCGCCAACCTCGGCGAGGTCGTACACGACGGCGCCGCGCCATCCCGGCATGGCGAGCGTGAGCGCCCGCACCACCGCGACCAGGTCGGCGGCGTCCGCCTCGGTGGCGCCCCAGCAGTGCACGTCGAGGCGCGGCCGGTCGGTGATGGTGCCGAGCTGCGCGCCGCCGATCCGCTCCGCCCTGACGAGCCGGGCCGGCCGGGGTGACGGCACGCGGGTGCCGACGTGCACCAGGTCCCCGCGCGCGGCGAGCTGCTCGCGGAGATACCGGGTGTACACCTCGGCGGCGTCCGGGAACACGATCGCCGTCGGCACGTCAGTCGGTTCCCTTGGCGGCGTCAAGGCCGCGCAGCAGCGCCGCCCGGGACACCTCGGGGTCGTCGGTGGAGTAGTCGCCGATCACGGCGCCGCGCACTCGCTGGTCGTCGATCTGTACGTCCGTACGGAACTGTCCGGCCGCCGTGCTCGCCGCGGCGGCGGCGCTCTCGGCCGACCTGGTCTTCCGCTCGATCAGCGCCCGCGTGCCGTCGCTCTTCAGGAACCCCGCGATGTTCCGCCGGTTCGGGACCACCCGCATTCGGGTCATGGTCACCCCTCCACTGTCGTCAGCCGGATCTCGTAGTGATGCAGCTCGGCCGGTTCGTACGCCGGACCGGGCGGCCCGATCACCTCGAACACGGCGCCGTTCCAGTGGACTCGGTCGGCACCGTACACGGTGAGCGGGGCGCCGTCGGCCGCCCACGGGTTGCAGAGCATGAGCCACTCGCCGATCTGCGCGTCGCGCTGGTCGGTGTCCTCGGCCCCCGTGTTCTGCTGCAGCCACGCGGCGGCCGCCGCCTTGGTCGATGCCGACCAGTCGACGATCTCGTTGCCGTACCGGTCGGTCGTCCGGCCCGGGTGTTCAACCTCGACCGTGTGCGGCAGCAGGTCGTCGGGGATCACAGCAGCCACCGGCAGTAGTCGGCCGGGTCGTCCCGCCACGCGGGCCCGTCGACGAGCTGCACTGTGTACGCGGCGTCGGCGTCCGGGTCAGTGCTGTCGTCGGGCTGCAGCTGGTCGATCTCGTCGGCGGTGAGGTACAGACCGCCGTTCTCGCCGAGGGTCTCGGAGTACTGGCCGATCGTGCGCTGCCGGTACCCGCCCCCGTTGGCGATCACCCGGCGGGTCACCGCGATGGCGATCGCCCTGGTCGTCGCTGGGTCCGGGGTGTGCCCGGCCGGGATGTGCCCGCGCATGAGCGCCGACGCGTCGTCGAGGTACACCTCGACCTGATCGCGCCGGGCCCCGGCGAGGGTGACGGCGGCGCGCTTCTCGTAGTCCTCGACCGTCGCGAACGCTGCCGCCATCCCCGCTACTCCTCTCGCTCGACGACGCCGGCCGCCTCGCACGCCGCAATGATCTCGTCGCGGCTCGCGTGGGTGTCGTACTCGACACCGTTCTCCTCGGCGAACTTCCGCCACGCGTCGATGCCGGACCCCCGACCGGACCGGGTCGGCGGTTCGTCGTCCGGCGGCGGCTGCGTCGCCGGGTCCTCGAACCCGACCTGCGCCCCGTCGCCCTGGTCGTCGTCCGACTCCCACGCGTGTGCGCCGATCTTCTCGGCGACCTCGGGCGGGACATCGGACCCGGGCCCGTACGCCACACCGTCGACGTGCACGAATGTGTTCAGCCTGCGCATCAGCGCACCACCGCCTTGAACGTCAGGTTCGGCGTACGCAGCACCGGCATGCCAACCGCCGCAACGTGCGTCCACAGGCGGATGGGGTTGCGCGTCTTGTAGGTCGCCGCGACGATGCCGGCCCGGCCGTCGACCGCCGAGTACTCCGCTTCGAGAGACTCGGCCGTGGTGCCCAGCAGGAACCCGCCGAGGTCGGTCGGCTGCGCGGCGTCGGTGGCCCCCGGGGCGGGGACGAACACGATCGCGTTCGCCGGCATGATCCGGGTCGCTGTGCCGTCGACGGACACCCGCGCGTCGTTCAGCTCGATCGGCGGGAGGTCCATGCCGTCGAGGACGGTGTTGATCTGGTCGACGGACACCATCGGTGCGGACCCGGCCGGTGCGAGCGGGAAGACCTGCCGCACGACCTGGTCGCACTGCCGCATGTCCGCGAGGACCGTACGCGGCATGAGCATCCGGTCGGGCGGGACACCGTTCGTGTCGATGTACGTCTGCACCCACGACTCAAGGTCGGTGATGGGCGTGGCGTTGGCGTGGTCGGTCCACAGCGTGGCTGCGGTCACCGAGTGCTCGGGCTTGCGGCCGAACACGACCGGGTCCTGATAGACGCCGTTCTCGTTGATCGTGAACTGTGCGTCAGCGAGGGCCTGGCCCTTACCGACCTCGAACCGGGCGGCGATTTTCGCCGCGAGGTTGTTCGCGTCGCGGGCGATGAACCGACGCATCGGGTTGTCGGCGTCCGCGCTGCGCAGCCGCAGCGCGTCGTACTCGTTCAGCGGGATGGCCTCGCTGATCGGGGGCAGTTCGCCCATGACGTCCGAGACACCCTCGCGACGGCCGATCCGCGACTCGGCATCCCACGACCGGTAGACGGCCGTTTCGGTGAGACCGCCCTCCCCTCCCTTGGTGTACTTGTACGTGATGTCGTCCAGGACGACGTTCGGCAGCCACCGCGACAGGGTGAACGTGTTCACCGTCTGCTCGGCGAGCGCCACCCGTGTGAGCGGGGTGAGCTCCTCGGGCGCGATGTACGTGTCGTCGAAAACCCAGCTCATCTCTTCACTTCCTCTCAGACGAACCGGATCGAACCGGCCACGTCCGCCTTACCGGCGGCGTCGACAGCCACCGGCAGGCGCGACTCGCGGACCTTGCCGTGCGTGAACATGGCCCCCGACACGTCGGTCGTGTTGACGGCCGGGGCCCCGACGGCGGCGTACAGGAACCCGACGAGGGTTTCCCGCCCGTCGGACGCGCCGGCCGAGTACGGGCCGAACTTCTTGGTGGCGGTGATCTGCCCGAGCGGGATGCCGCTCTTGAAGTACCCCGCCGGGTAGTGGGTGGCCGGGGTGAACGTCGAGACGTCGAGCGTGATCGACTCGGTCGCCTGCGTGCCGTGCTCGCTGCCGAGCCACGACTGATCGTCCATCCCGAACGTGCGAACCGTCTGCTGCAGGTTCATGCTCGGTGCCTCTCTGGGTTAGCTCTTCGTGGCGCTGCGGCGCGGTCCGATGAGCTCCTCGTACAGAGCCACCCCGTCCGATGCCCCAGCGCCCTTGGTTTTGCTGCGTCCGCTGCCGTTGCGCGCACCCTGGTAGCCGCTCCCGGTCCGGCGACGGCGGCGCGTGTCGCGCTCGTCCTGGTCGTCGCTGCCGTCCTTATCGGACTTCTTCGGGGCGAGTTTGTCGACGAGCTCGGCGATCGCGTCCTCATCGACGTCGCCCTCGTCGTCCACGTACTTCTTCAGGTTGAGCTCATCGGCGACGTCCTTCGCGTTCTCCAGCCGGCCGGACGCCGACGCGAGGAACGCCTGCCGAGCGACGCGGACGCCGCTCTTCACCCGTTCCTCAGCGCGTGCTGCGGCGACCGCCTCGTCGACCTTCTTGTCGAGGTCACTCATCCCCTCGCGCTTGAGGCGAGCGAGCTCCTTCGCGGCGGCCGCGTTCGTCTTGGCCCGCGCCTCCTGCTTGCGCATGAGCGCCTTGTACTTCTCGGCCTCAGCCTTGTGATCGATCTTGTCGTCGGCGTCGTCCTTGTCGGCCGTGCCGTCGTCCTGGTCGTTGTCCGAGTCATCGTCGCTGTCGTCCTGGTCGTCGTCCTCGGCGCCGCCGCGGATCGGCCACACCGGGTACACCGCGGCCGGATCCTCTCCGGGCCGGGCCTTGCGCCAAGCGACGGCGAGCTGCCCGGTACGGGCGTGACGGGGCAGGGTGCGCATACGCATGGTGGTCTCCCGTGTCGGGTCAGGGTGAGCGATAGGTGCGCCGTGTCGGCGCCGGTCATCACGCGGCCGGGATGTCGTCCGGGCCCGTGAAGTTCTGTCGGCGAACCGCGAGCAGCGGACCGATCTCGCCGTGCTCGCGCGTGATGATCACCTGCCGGTAATCGGGGGCGCGGCCGCCGCGGTCGGACTCGCCGAGGTCGCGGGCGATCGCGTCGTGTGCCTCCTGCAGCAGCGCCTCGTCGATGACGGGCCCGGGGTCGCGGTCGCCCGGCAGCGGCTCGGGTCGGCAGTGGCAGCCCGGATGGATCGGCATCAGGTTCTCGACCCGGTACCGCTGCGTCGAGGCGATCACGCACAACGCGCAGTTCTTCGTACCCCGCAGCTCGCGGCGGAAGAACTTCACGCCTCCGCGGCCCATCGACTGCCGGGCGGCGTGCGTACGGGCGAGCTGCAGATCGGTCTCGGTGATGCTGAGCAGCCGCGTGCGTCCCTGCGCCAGCGCGTCGACGTAGTCGTGCCCGCGCGCGAGGGCCGTGCGCATCTGCACGAACGGCCGGTGATACACCGTGGCCGGATCGACGCCGCGCAGCGCCTCGGGCAGGGCGGCCCCGGCCGGTGCCGCGGCGCCGCCCATCATGTCCGCGATCATCGCCGTGAGGTACGCGTCGGTGATCTGGCCCATCTGGGCCTGCACGCCCAGCACAACGGGCAGCACCCGCTCGATGAACACCGCTGCGTCGGAGTCCCGGTAGTCGCCGAGGGTGTCGAACGCGTTCAGCACGAACGTGATCAGCCGGGTCCGCAGCGACTCGGAGAGCGCGTCGAACCGCTCGCCGAGCGCAGCCTGCAGCGCCTCACCCATCGAGCGCCCCGCCCGCGCCAGAGTCGTCCGGCAGGTTGCCCGCCGTCGGCGCCGCGCCGGGTGCCGGGAGCAGCGACGCGGCGAGCAGCGCCTGCGACGCCGCGCCTGCCGTGATCCGGCGGACCATGGCGGGCGTCTCGCCCATCTCTTCGGCGATGACGTCGAGGGGGTACCCGATGCTCTTGAGCTTGGTCGCGGCGTCGGCCTTGACCGCAAGGGACGCGTGCGCCGGGTTCGCCCAACGCACTTCGGCTTCGACGTAGTCCTCGGGCACGCCGGCCTGCGCGGCGCAGAGCGACATGACCGACTCCATGCCCTCGCCGAACACCGCGATGTGCTCGCGGATCTTGGCCACGTGCAGGATGTCGAGCGCGCCGATCGTGTCCGCCGAGATATTCACCAGATCGCCCGCGTAGTAGTACACGGGCGTCTGCGACAGCAGCAGAGCGTCGCGCACATCCGACTCGTGCTCTTTCAGGAACCCGCTCAAGTCCGCCGCGGCGAGCTGCCCGAACTGCGCATTCTCACCCTCGGACGCCCACACCGCCGACGGGCCCGGCACGAACGGCTGCTCGACGACGACGAGCCCGGTCACCGGGTCCTTCTTCTTCGCGAACTTGTGGCCGCGGATCCACTTCTGCGGGAACCCCGCGTTGCGGCTCGTCGCCATCCGGTTCAACACCCCAAGGTTCAAACGATCTTGGATGTCGATAACTCCGGCGAACTCGGGCTCGGGGTCCTCGCCTAGATCGGGCATGCGGGCGAACTCCACGAGCTGCAGCATGCCGAGATCGTGCGACTCACCCTGGTCGCCGCCGACCGGCACCCATGAGTCGGGCCCCCACGGCAGCCGACTGCCGCACCGCTCCGTCGTCCGGTACCGAAAGCGGGCGTCGTCGAAGAACACGACCGCGTACCCGTAGCCGTCGATGTCGGACGGGAACGCCTTCAGCCCGACGAGCGGCTCGCCGGTCTCGGGGTCGTACTCGACGATGCACTCGCGCGGGTGCTCTGCGGTCACGAGCGGCGACGGCCGACCGTTCTCCTCCGTTCGGATGGGGTGCTCGCCGACGAGCATGTACCCGACGCTCTGCGACATCGCCAGACGCCACACGAGCTTCTGCCGCGAGTCGAGCCGGTTCTGCTGCCACCACCGCGACGCGTCCGGGTCCGGCTCGCCGTCCGGGCCCGTGACGCCGAGCGCGGTGAGCCGGTGGACCGACGCGTTCGCGATCACCTGGCACACGTTCGTCCTGGCCTTGCGCTGGAAGTCGAGGAACGCCTGCTGCGCGTTCTTCGGCAGCTCCGGCAGCGGCGGCCGCCCCTTGTAGTAGCGCCACCACTCGTCGAGCACCCGCTCGCGCCGCCGCATCCGCCGACCGAGGCGCAGCAGCCAGAAGTCGGGGTTGTCGATCTCCGGTGTCTCGTCGAGCACGTCGCCCCCTCTCGGGCTGTCAGAACGTGAAGCCGCCCATTTCCTCGGCCTCGGCGGTGATGCCTTTCGCGATCGCGTCGAGGCGGCACTGCCACGCGAGGACAGCAGCGACAGCGGCGTCGATCTTGTCCGGGCTGTCCGGGTTCGCCTTCATGATCTGAATCCCGCTGCGCGTCTTGCGGCGCCGGGAGTTGAGTAGATGCCGCACGAGCGCCGAGGACCCGTCGAGGGTGAGCTCGCACTCGACGAGCGCCGTGTGAAATTTCTCCAGCGCCCGAACGATCAGCGTCGACCGGCCGCCGGTCATCCACCATTCGACCGGGTGGTTCCGGGTCGACTGCACCTTGAGCCGCGGTCCGTACGCCGCTTCCCAGTCGGCCACGTGCGATTCCCATTTCGCCGGGTCGGCGTAGAACCCAATCACGTCGTACCGGTCGAACGTCTCGTGCACCTTCGCGAGCACCTCGACGACCGGCACCTGCCAACCCTCACCGGGCTCGCCCGGGGGCGGCTTCCACCCTTTCGGCTGCTCCCACACGCCGAGCGTGAACAGGTGCCCGTCGCTGAGTCGGCAGCCGATCAGCGCCGTCGCGTCGGTCACCCCACGCGACCGCTTCCGTGAGCCGTCGAACCCGAGCACGATCCGGTCGCCGACCTCGACCGCCCGGTCAAGGTCCGTCGCCGCGCGCACCTCCGGCTGCGACAGCCACGCGTCGGACGCGTGCGTGATCTGGTTCAGGAAGTCAGCGCGCAGATCCTGCGGCTCGTTCGACGTGTCCCAGAACGCGCCGGTGATCCCCTCGATCGGCGACCATCCCGGCGCACACGGCGGGGCGTGCAGCACGCACCCGTCGGGGTGGTCGCTGCTGTCCCCGTACGCGTACCGCAGCCCGGCGACGAGCGACTGCTCGTCGGTCATGTCCGTCTCGGGCGGCGCCTCCCGGTGGTCGACCAGGATGCCGCGCGCCCGCGACCGACCATCAATGATCGCCTGATAGTCCGCCGCCGAGTTCTCCGCGACGGACCCCTCGCCCGGGGTGTAGGCGTTCGGCGTCTCGATGATCGACCCGCCGAGCTTGGTCGCGTTGAACCGCAGGGTCTTCGCGAGCTTGAGCCCGCCGTTCGACTCCTTCCACTCCTCTGTCTGGTCGAGCGACGCGAAGCAAGCGGGGTCGCCCTTGACGCTCGTCGCCGACGACGTGATCGGGGAGATCTCGCCGCGCGGCAGGTAGATCACGGTGTCGAGGACATCGAGCCCGTAGTCGGTCGACAGCGACCCGCCGCGCGCCATCTCCAGCAGCGGCACCCACGTGTTGTCGGTCTGCTGCTCGGTCACCGCGGCAATGCGGACGAGCGGCGTACGGATCGAGTGCCACGGCCGGCCGATCGGCTCGCCGTACGCGTCGAAACCGTCCGGCACGACGTCGGCGCACGCCTCGGCGAGCGCGATCGCCCCGACAAACGGGCTCTTGCCCCACCCTCGGGGCCGACTGAGCAGCCCGCGGTGAATGAGGCGCTTGCCGGTCACCGGGTGCAGTTCGTAGTACGCGCACAGAAAATCGGCCTGTTCCTGCGTCGGCAGGAAGGGCTCGCCGTCGTCCCGGCCGGGCTGCGCGAGATTCTCGATCATCCAGTCGAGGACGTACCAACCGAGCGTGGGGCGCTCGCCCTCGAACTCGGGGCCGCGCCACGGCATACCGGCCCCCTACTCCTCGGCGGCCGAGGACTTCCCGCCCGGCAGCGATCGCAGCGTCGCCGCCCCGTACCGCTCTTTCGCGGACGGACCGCCCGACCGGCCGCTGCCCCCGTCGGCGCCGTCCGCCTCGGCGAACACCATGCGCAGCCGCGCCCGGTCCGCCGGCGTCGCACCGAACGCCGCAACGCGCAGCCGCAGCTCGCCGGCCGCCGACAGATCACCCCGCCACAGCCGGGCATGGATCAGGGCGGTGTCGAGCAGGTACTGCCAGTCGGACGTACCGAAGTGATCCGACTGCGGCGAGTCGATCCACATCTGCCACCACTCGCGAGTCCGCTCGGGCCACACGAACTCGACGAGCTGCCCGTCGCGCTCGACCCGGAAGTCGGGCAGCTCGGGCGCCTCGGCGCGCTCCCACCTGAGCACGGTCTGCGGGATCGCGTCGGCGTTCCGCCGTGCCTTCCTACCGTTCGGCTTGGGGGCCGGCCCCATACCTGCCATCAGAGCCCCCTCGCGGCGATCTCGCGGCAGGTCCGCCGGTCGTTCCCGCTGATCCATGCTCCGCGGTCGACACCACAAGCTGTGCAGTGCTGCGGGTCGCAGTGGCCCGGCTCGCCGAAGAGGTGCCCGCCGTCACGTACTCGCTTGGCAGCCGTCGCGATCTCGCCCCAGTCGCGCAGTTGGTCGAGCCCGAGCGCTTCCGTGATCTCGTCCATGCGGTCGACGAGTTCACGCTGCTGCGCCTCGACGAGCGCCAGCATCTTGTCCTCGGCCTGCCCGGCCCGAGCCAGAGTCTCGCGCGCCTTCACCACCGGATCCTGATGGGGGCCGCCGAACACCTCGCACACCGCCCGCAGCACGTTGTCGGCGGCGACCCTTCCGGCCTCGGCCTGCTCGGCGCGACGGTTGGCGCGGTCCCGCTGTACCTCCATGGCCCGCGAGCGCCCCTCGGCGTTCTCGGCGCGCTGCAGCAGCGTGTGCCCGAGCGTCTCCGACTCCGACAACGACCGCCGAGCTGTCTCGTACATCTCGCCGAGGTGCTGCTGCACACCTTCGCGGAACTCGACCGACACATCGTTCGCCGGGATCTCGACCGTCTCGGCGGTGACGATCGCGCCGCGCGCGCCGATCCGATCGGCGGCGTCCTGCCAGTGGTCACGCACCCGGCCGTAATCCATGCCGATGATGACGCGCTGCGGCGCGCTCTCGTCGACGACCAGAACGAACGGCGGCCGCGTGTCATCGGGCCCCTCGGGCAGTTCGAGGATCTGCAGACGTGCCATGGCTGTACCTCCCGTGTCGGGTGCGCCGCAGCAAACCCGTGTCGGGGCGCTACAGCAGAGCGTCGATTACGTGCTGCAGGTCGCCGAGGCGGCGAGGCGTGTCGCCGAACGTCGCCCCGGTCACTGCGATGTACCGGCCGTCGGCGTACAGCTCGACCGACCCGCCGTGGAAAGTGATGCGCCTGCCGGACTCCAGCGAGCCGAGCCCCCACACGTGCAGCCCGTCACCGGACCGGGACACCTCGACCCACGTGCCGTCGGCGGCCGCGAGGATCGTCTGTGCCCACGGCAGCGGGGCGCCGTCCTGGTCGAGGCAGTGATCGAGGTCGAGGCACACGACGCCGTCGCCATCGAGGACGAACCCGAGCCCGGCGCCCGCGCTGCTCGCCGCGGCGTCGCGGTGGCGCGACCAGGTCGCCGGGTCCGTGCTGCTCGCCACCGAACCGCCCACAGTGAGGGGGACCTTACGGGCGCTGTGCCGGATCCAGCGAGGCCGGCGGGTGAGCTCGGCCGGGACCGTCCGCCGGCGGCGAGCAGCGGCTGCTCGGCAACGTGCCGCACAGAACCGCGCGTGCCGCCGAGCCGTGAGCGGCATCGGGCCCTCGCAGTGCTCGCAGCAGCGGCTCGTCGTCATGGGGCCAGTCTACAGCAGCGTACGCTTTTAGCGCTCTGACCTGCGTGTATCGGTCTCGTACCGGAGTGACGGCGGACTGAGAGGCGATCTGCGGACCCTCGCCCGCTCGCCATCGAATCAGCCCGCCGCACCTCCGTCCGCCCGCCAGCGGACCGCCCACGTGCCCCCACGTGGCCGTTTTCCCCAGACCCGTACAGAACCAGCCCCGCAGCACCTCCCGAGCGACGCGGGGGGTGGGGAGGGGGAGTCACCCCCCACCCCTCGGGCGTTCTGTGCGCTCATCTCCCGCGCGTTCACGGCCAGATGAGTCCTGGGTGTCGTTCGGGTGGCCGTTTGGCCCTCTCGCGCCATCTGGCGGCGTTCCCCTCGCGGCTGGACTTGATCGCGTGGTGGTGCTCGCACAGAGCCTGCAGGTTCTCGTACCGGTGGTCGCTGCCGGGCACGATGTGGTCGACCTGGTTGGCGTGGTGTCCGCAGATGATCCGGCCCTCGCGCCACCGGCACCGGTGCTCGTCACGGTGCAGCACGTACGGGCGGATGACGGTGTACCAGTCCGCTGGCAGTTCGTCGCGTCTCGTGCTGTCGGCCCACTGCCCGCTCATGCGCGGTCGTCCTCGGGGTCGACGTACTGCTCGTCGTCTTGGTCGGATCGTTCGATGGCCGAGTCGAGCGAGACGCCGTCGAGGGTGAGCTGTGGTGTGAACCCGATGGGTGTGCGCTGCTCGTCGGCGGCTGGCTCGTGGTCAAGTGCGGCGAACAGTCGGAGGGCGGATGCTTCGAGGCGGTCGAGGGTGACGCGCTCGCCGGAGTCGGTTCTGATGTCTACCTGGCGGGTGCCGTCGGTGAGGTGTACGCGCATGACGGGGGGCACCTCTCGGCGGGGGGTATGCCGATGCCCCCCGGGGGTGTGGCACCGGGGGGCATCGTTCTGGTGTCGGGGTGGTTGCTCGGCGGCGGTGATGCCGCTGGTCGTGGGTGATGCCTAGGGGTTCGGAAATGGCGATGCCCCGCTCGGTGGCGGGGCGGCTTCTGTTTCCAGGGTGTTTCCGGGCATGCGGAACTGCTGCCGATCTTGCGACATGGGGCGGGGCGGCGTCAAGTCGTGCTGGGGAGGGAGAGAGAGCGTGCTCGTGGTCGCGCCCGTCAACTACCTGTGGATCTCTCTCTGCGTCAGCCCCCGATAGGTAGTGGTAGGGCAGGGTAAGGGACCCCGCGCGCGCGAGTCCCTGGGGAGTCCCCTGGGGACAAAACGCGCTGACCTGCGAGGATGGGTTTCGATTCGATGTGCAATCGCACTCGATTCGCCGTCGTTTCGCACGCGATCCGTCTTCGATTCGTCTTCGATTCGCGCGCGATCCCGTACGCGACGTCCGTGGGGCGAGCGGAGCCCGTGTCGGTCCGTGGGGACATGCGAGAGCCCTCGGACCGGTGATCCGAGGGCTCTGTTGTGGCACTGGGCGTGATTCTGGGCTGTCACGCCGCCTGGAATCGTGACCCTATCGAGACAATGGACGGGTCAGGAAACGTTCCACTGCCCCGTCTTGTCGGCGAACCCGCTGTCGAGCGCGAACTGCACCGTCTGGACCTTCGACGCCTTCGGCACCTCGAACACGATCCAGCCCAAGACCTTCTCGCCCGGCGGGACCTTCGCGTCGGACGTCATCGACGGGCCGGCCGTGACGTCGCCGAACGTCGCCTGGAAACGCTGCCCGTCCGCGTCGGCGACCTGCGCCCCGTTCGACGGACTGTCGGCGTACGGCACCGTGCCCGTGTTGGTGAGCTCGAACTGAGCGGCGACCCAGATCTTGCCGTCCTCCGGCCCGAAGTACTCGTCGGACGACTTGGCGTTGGTGATCCACTTCTTGAGGGTGGCGTCGACCTTCAGGTCGTCGTCGGAGCCCGTGAGGGTGATGGTGTCGCCGACGGCCGCGGGCGCGTCCTTGGTGGGCTCCGGGTCAGGCGCGGTGGTGGGGTCCTCGGCGGCCGGGGCGGTGGCGGCCGGGGCGGTCTTACTCGGCTTGGTCGTGATCTCGTCTTGGCAGCCGGTGAGTGCGAGCAGTAGTCCGGCGGCGGCGAGTGTGGTGGTGGCGGTGCGGCGCATGGTGGTCCCCCCTGGGTGTGCGTGTGAGGGGCCATCATGTCGGACGGGTGTCTGTGGTGTGTGGGGTTCGCGGTGATTGAGCTTGGGCTGTTGTGCTGTGGTGACCGAGTTGCTACATGGCGTCCCACGGTACGTCGCCCTGCCATACCCACCGGCCGGCCGCGTCCGAGGCGTAGACGCTCCGGCCGCCGCGGTAGGCGCAGCCGTCCGTGATGATCGCGGTCCACTGTTCGTCGCCGTCGAGGGTCACCGGGGCGGTGGAGCCGTCGAGGGGGCCGCCGTGGAGTTCGACGGTGGTGTACGCGGTGTCGTCGGTCATGGGTTCATGGTGGCGGCCTGGGAGGGGCCGCGGGGCTGGAACGCGGCGATGCCCCGCAGCCGAGCGGCGGCGAGGCATCGAGAGCTCGGGGCGTGAGATCAGAGGTCGAAGCGCTGGGCTGCGGCCGGGGCGGTCTCCAGGTGGGCGAGGCTCTCGTCGGCGGGCGCCCAGATCCAGCAGGTGCGCGGCCCGGTGTAGTAGGAGTGTTCGGTCCGGTTGCGTTGGACGAGGTCGGCGGCCAGGTCCGCGGGGGGCTGGTCGGTGTCGGTGGTGCCGATGCTCAGGCGGCGTCCGGTCTCGGCGTTGTGGATCAGGTAGGAGATGCGGGGCATGGAGCCCTCCGTGCTGTGCGGGTGCCGGGCTGTCCGGCTCCCCTCACCGCCCGTGCGGGACGGGCGGATCGGGCAGCCGTCAGGCTGTGCTGGAGCCCTTGCGGATCGCGCGGGCCACGCCCTCGAAGGCGTCGAGCGCCTGCGGGTCGTACCGCCCGTGCCGTGCCTGGATGTCCTTGCCGAGCCGGTTGTAGAGGTGGGCGGCCTCGCGGTACCGGCCGTCCGTCTCGGCCTGCTGCGCCTCGGCCATGCGGCGGTCGATGTCGCTCATCAGGTGCTCCTGGTGATGGGTAGACCGGCGGTAGATCAGCCGGTAGATCGGGGTAGCTGCGGTGGTAGAACCCCAGGTAGACGGGGGTGGTAGACCGTCACGCGGCCTGCTGCTCGCCCTCGGCCGGGGAGGTGTCCGGGCCGGTGCCCGGGAGGTCGTCACGGTGCACCCCGTACGCCACCCGGCGGGACACCTTCACGGAGCGCCGTACGGGCACGCCGAGGAGTGGCAGCCGGGTGCGCAGGAGAGCCACCGTCCAGTCGGCCCCGTGGCCGTGCTGCTGGAGGTGCTCCAGGAGGGTCGCGAGGTGCACGCCGGGGCGGTCGCCGATGAGGGTCCGGATCAGGGCGAGGAGCTGCTCACGCTGCGCCGCGGTCTCCTCGGTCAGGGTGGGCTCCTTGTCGGGGATTGCGCGGATCGCCGCCCAGCACCAGGCGGGGACGGCGACCCAGAGGAGCACCGGCCAGTGCCGGAGGAGACGCCACCCGCAGTAGGCCCCGGCGGCGAGGACAGCGAGGCGCAGCATGCAGCCGAGGACAGCGGCGATGCCTTCGAGGTCGTCGCGGCGGCCGGCACGCACCCACGCGGACGCGCGGTCGGCGAGGTCGCGGAGCAGCTGCTGCTGTCCGGCGGTGAGGGTGCGGGCGGCGCGCTCGGTCCGGCTGTGCTCGGTGCTCTTCTTCGCGGGGCGGTTCACAGGGCGCCTGCCAGAATGTTCCCGGCACTCGTGCCCAGGCTGTTCGCAAGGTCGGGCAGGCCGGTCAGCATTCCGGCGACGCCTGCGGTGGCACAGAGGACGAACCCGGAGGCGAGCGCACCCACCAGTTTGCCCTTCTCCTCCTTCGGCGCGGCCTTGTACGTGGCGACGAGGAGCACCATCACGAGGAAGACCACGACGCCGCCCTCGGAGCTGAGGGTGCCGACGGACCCTGAGGCGATCGACGCGCCGGCATCGGTACCAGTGGCACCCGTGATGACCTTCCCGCCGACTCCGGAGGCGACCTGCCGGGTGCACCCGGCAAGCCACCCAGCGAGGCCTCCGGCGCATGCGGTGCCGAGGGCGCCGGTGATGAAGCCCTGGACGGTGGGGATCAGGTCTTTCAGGGCCCGGCCGCCGACCCACCACTTGCGGAGCTGGAGGCCGAGGATGGCGAGGGCGAGGGCGCACCCGGCGAGGGTGGCTCCGGTCTGGGCGGTGTTCACGGGCGCACTCCGGTGATCCAGGTGACGGGGTCGTAAAGGTTGATGGCCCCGGTGAGGCCGACGAGCGACACGGCGAGGAGCAGCAGGCGGCCGAGGTTGCCGCCGTTGCTGGTGGTGCGGATGGCGGTGATGACGAGTGGGGTACAGGCGAGGGCGTACCCGGCGCCCTGCCCCCACGTCTCTCGGGTCTCGGAGACGCCGTATGCCCAGATCGTGGCGAGGCTGTACCCGACCCCGGGGATCGGGAGCACAGCGAGGGCGAGGGCGCCACAGATCTGCCACGGCTTGCCGATGGTGCGGATCCACGCCCACAGCCGCTGGCGACGGGTCGGCTCGGGCGCGGGCTCGTACGCCATGACGACGTGAACGTGCATCTGCGGCGGGAGCGGTGCGGGCGCCGGGGCGGGCGGCGGCACGGTGGTGATCGGCGGCGGGGGCGGGACCGGCGGTGCAGCCGCGGCCGGTGCCGGGGTGCGCCACCACGGGGGGATCTCCCCCGGGAGCGGGCCCCGGTCAGGGAGCGGGGCGCCGGCCGGGATGATCCGGCTCGGGGTGATCGGGCGATCGTTCACGCTGACCTCCGGGCCATCCGGAGAGTCCGGAGGACGCTCTCCTCCTTGGCGTTGGCGTCGGCGACCTTCCGGACGTACCGGAGGACCGAGTCCGGTTCGGTGATGCCGCAGGAGAGGGCCGTCCGGACGGCATCCGCCATGGTCATGGGCCCGGAGACCGGCAACGCGGGACCGGTCCCCGGAGGCTGCTCCCCCTTCTCCGGAGTCTCCATGTCGTCCTCCGGAGTCTCCGGTGCGCCTCCGGAGGCGGCGGAGACGGCGGCCCGCTCGGCGGCGACGAGAGCCTCGGCGCGGGTGAGCTCGCGGCGTACGGCGACCATTGCGAGGTGCCCGCCAGCCTTGGCGCGCTGCCCGTCCACCCACTGCTGAGTACGGTCGTCGAGCGGCTTCGCGTGGTGGCGCAGCACCACGGTCCACATGCTCTTGGCGAGGCCGGACACGGCTGCGCCCACGAGCCCGATGGCGAACTGGTCGGCGATCCAGCCGTGCGCGCCGACGGCGCCCATGGCGATGGCGAGCGCCACGTACCCGGCACGGCGGGGAAGGGCGGCGCGCTCGGTGTCGTACCGGGCAAGCCACTCCAGGGCCATGCAGGACAGCCACACGAGATCGAAAACGGCGGCGGCGGCGTACGCGGCCGGGGTGATGGTGGCCCGGTCGAGGAGGTCGCCGATGCTGGCGGTGGACCAGGCGATGCACGCGACGGCGATGAACGCGGCGGCGGCGGTGACGGCGGTAAGGACGAGGCGGTCCCAGTCGCGCGGGGGGACGGGGACATCGACGGTGTACTTGTCGAGAACCATCTCGGTCTTGCCGTCGATGGTGTGCGGGACCAGGCGGGTCCGCTGGATGGTGCGGGTCTTCACGGTCAGGCCTCTCGGATGAGCGGCCGGGCGCCAGCCGCGTCGGCGGCGTGCGCGCGGGTGAGGGCGAGCTGGTCGCGGGCGGCTCCGGCGCGGGCGGGCTGCGCCGCGGCGTAGTCGGCGGCGGCCTGGCGGTGGAGCTCGGCGACGCGCTCGGCCGGGGTGAGGCGGCCGGCGGCGGCGCGGAGACGGAGGGCGTACTCGCCGCGGGTGATGGGCCCGGTGATGGGCGGCATCAGGCGCAGCAGGGCGCGCTCGATCTCGGCGGCGGTGGGGGTGCGGTATCCGGCGGTGTCCGTCGCGGTGTTCAGGGCGAGGGCAAGGCGTCGAGGCTCGGCGATGGTGGCGGTCGGGACATAGGTGGTGAGCCGGTCGGCGATGGCGAGGACCAGGGCGCGGACCTGGTCGGGCTGGGTGTCGCGGGCCCGGCGCAGCCCTTCGTCGGGCTGGGTGCGGTCGGTAGGTTCGGGCATGCCTGCCCCTTCGTGGAGGTTGAGGGTGGGCGGCTTGGCGGGTGTTTCAGCACCCGCCGGCGGAGGGCTCGGCGTTTCAGCGCCGGGCCCTTCTGCGTGCCCCGCCGCGGATTCGAACCGCGCGCCGTGGGCGCTGGGGGCGCCGTGGGCTTGCCTATGCGGGGCGGGTTGTGGTCAGAGATGCGGCTTGGCGTCGCAACGGGTGCAGTAGGTGTACAGGTCCGCGTACGTCGACGCCTGATGCTCGGCCTTCGTGCGGAAGTCGTACCCGTTGCCGTACAGCCACGGCCGGAAGCTGCGGTTGCAGACCGCCCGGCCGGACGCGGAGGCTTCGGTGAACTTGTGCAGCAGCGTCCCGTGGCTTGCCACCGACCACGGGGCGCTGTCCTCCGGCTTCTCCTCCGCCTCTACTTCGGCAGCGGAGACGAAAGATGCGGGGTAGGTCGACGTGGAGCGGTGCCGGTCATCGCGCACGGCCACGTATCCCGGTGCGGTGTGGATGTGATCGACGGTGCCGGTGATCGGGTCCTGGCCGGGGCGACGGACGACGACCGCCTGCCCCACCGTGAATCCCTCCGGCGCCGGCGCGTCGACCTCGACGAGCGAGACCCGGCGGCCGTCCTTGTAGGCGATGACGTGGTGTCCCTGTCCCGAGGACATCTCTCGGACCTTGGAGCGGCCGCCCATCATCGCGTCGTTTGCCTCGGCGAGCGCGTCCGCGACGGTCATGTGCGAGTCAATGCCGTCCTCGGTCCGGCGGTAGATCTTGCCGCGTGCGTCCGCCTGAACTTCGTACGTCTCCATCTGCTGCCCCTTCGTAGACTGCTTGCACTCAATGTACATCGCGCCCTTATGTACATCAAGCCCTATGGGTAAAGTAGCCGACATGGACGCCAACGCCCCCAACCAGTCGATCGCCGAAGCGCGCGCGAACCTCTCCGAGCTGCTCGCCTCGGTCCGGCTGCTGCGGCGCGTCTACTTCCTCACCAGCCGCGGGAAGCGGCAGGCGGCCGTCGTACCCGCTGAACTCGGCGAACTCATCGAGCAAGCAGGCGGCGCCGACGCGGCGGCCGCAGTACTGTCCGCACACCTGGCCAAGTAGCGGCCTCACTCAGAACGCAGCGAGCCCCCGCCCGGGTGGGCGGGGGCTCGGCAGCTGTCCAGATGCAGATCAGGCCTGGACCAGGCAGGGTCGGACCATGTCCGTACTGCCCGTGATCGTGTACCCGCCGTCGCCGACCGGCGGCCGCCGCGTCCGCATCGACGGTGAGATTCTCGGGCTCGCCCACGGGACCCGCGACATCGTCGAGTTCCTACGCCGCGCCGGCCTCGACGACATCGACGAGCACGACGTCGAGACGTCAGCACTGATCGACTGGCGCGGGGGCGGCCCCAACGTATGGTCGACCGCCCCCTGACCGTTACGCCGCGGCCGCCCGGTCCCGCGCCGCCGCCCGCTGCCGGCGCCGATCCTCCGTACGCCGAGCACGCCGCTCCTCTTCCGCCCGCGCACGCTCCGCCGCGTCCAGCGCCCGCTGCAGCGCCGCGAGCTGCTCGACCGACGACCACACCCGCGCCCTCCGGTCGATGTCGAACGGCACGGGCGCCGCACAGTCGATCAGCCCCGTAGCGCACGTCACGGCCGTGACCGTCCCGGCCTCCATGTGCATCACCAGATCACCGGCGCACCACGGGCACGGCATCGGCAGTACCGCCGAGGAGTACCCGATCCCGAGGACCCGATCGAGCCTGCGCGCCGCCTCCCGCGCGAACTCGGCGATCCTCTCCTGCTCGGCGTAGTGCGTCGGGCAGCACGGCCCGGCACCGACCCGCCCGAGCAGCCACCCGGCAGCCACCGGGGCGGTGCGCAGCGCCCGGTCCCCGCGGTGCCAGTCCACCGGGTCGGAGGCGTCCCGCTCAGCAATTGAGTCGGCGAGGGAGCAGAGGCCGATCTCGATCGCCCGGCACGCGTCGGCGACGTGCAACCGGATCGGCACCGGCCGTTCGCCGAGCTGCGCCGGGTCCCGGTCCGCGCGAACCGGGTGCGCGAGTCCCTCGCCGACGTGCTCGCAGTGCGCACACTGGTAGTAGAGCTGCCCACTCGCGTGCCGGACCGTCACGAGTTGCTGCGGGTGGTGGAGCGCGTGCGCAACCGCCGCGGCGAGGGACTGCTCGGCGGACACCTCGGCGGCGTCCTGGACGTCGAGCGCGCGGAGGTACGCGGCACCGGGCTGGGACGGCGGCCATGCGGTGCCGGGGCCGTCGGTGTCGAGGGCGTCGCGCAGGTGTTCCCAGTGATCGAGGATGTGCTGAAGATCCTCGGCGGCGGTACGAACGGGGCGGGTCGTGACGTAGTTCATGGCGGGCGTCTCCTGCGGTGCGTAGGGTGATCACACCGCGTGGGGCGCCCCGGACATCTGGCCGGATGGGGGCGCCCCGTCGTCATGCTGGGGCGGTACTCAGGTGGAGCGGCGGGTGCAGTGCCTGCCGTGCACAGTGCGGTCGGATGATTCCCAGGTAGGGCAGCACACGGTCCGCGCGAGTTGGTGACGGCGGTACGCCCGGTCAGAGGCTTCACCGGCCAGGACGCTCACGATGATGAGCACCCCGAAGACTCCGATGTGGTTGGTGAGCAGCGCGGCGAGGGCAAGCAGCCCGAGGGCGACGGCGGCGGTCATGCAGGTGCGTTGCAGGCGGCGGTAGTTGGTCAAGGCTGGGTTCCCGTCTGGTCGTCCTCGTCGAGGAAAACGATCTCGGTGGCGTTGACGTGCCCCTGGGTGAGGTCGCGGAGCCGCGCGTACTTCTGCTCCGTGGTGTGCCCGTCCCACACCGGGTCGGTGCTGGCGGTGGCCCGGACGTGCGCGAAGAGGTCCATGTCGCGGGGCGCGATGTGCCACGTCATCTGCCCGGCCGACGTCTCCACGGTGACGACGGCGTACTCGGGCGCCGCCGGGTCGGTGTGGCCGATGCGCGACGGGTGGAGTGCGGCGAGGTACGCGACGAGGTGGGCGCGCTCGCGGTACACGGCGCCCGTCGCAGCCTCCACCTCCCCGGCGTGTTCCAGGGCGCCGACGTAGGCGCGCTTGTTGCTCGCGCAGACCGCGGTGAGCGTGTCGATCCGGGCATACAGCGCGTCGAGCTGGTCGCTGGTGAGGTCGTCGAGCGGAATGCGGTCCATGCGGAACTCCTTCGGTATGGGCTGGCAGGTCTGCTCGTGCTCGACGAGCAGCTGCTCCGGTGTCTCGGGCCGCCACGCCCCACCGCACTGGTCGCACTGCCAGACGCGGCCGGCGGTGGTGACCGCGGCGAGGATCACGAGGACGGGGTGGGGTCGTGGGACTCGTCGGTCATGCAGGGGATGCAGAATCCCGGGCAGCGGTCGGGGGCGAGCTGCTCCAAGGGCGCGGCCAGCGGCTCGATGGGAAGGTCCGGGCGGATGTCCTTGAGGACGTCGTCGGTGACGCTGCGGGAGTCGCTGCGCATGGCTACGAAGCGGGCGCCGCATCCCTCGCCGGGGCGGGGGGTCCAGCCGGAGATGTCGTGGTGGTGGGTGTTGCGGGGCAGGGTGGATTTGCCGCAGCCTCCGCAGTGGGAGTCGCTGCGCCCGATGACGAGGGTGG
Organism: Streptomyces sp. NBC_00247; assembly: GCF_036188265.1. Classification (NCBI taxonomy): domain Bacteria; kingdom Bacillati; phylum Actinomycetota; class Actinomycetes; order Kitasatosporales; family Streptomycetaceae; genus Streptomyces; species Streptomyces sp. NBC_00247. The sequence continues at coordinate 4,905,656 of NZ_CP108093.1, forward strand.
CGGTGAGCTCCTGCCTGTCGGCCTCGGGCTGCTGCGCCTCGTCGGCCAGGCGGCGGAGGCGGCGCACGAGTCCCGTTGCAATGTCGAGCGAGCGAGCGCGGGCGTTCGGGTGGAAGTCGATGCCCGCGATCTCGTCGGCGGCAGCCCGCAGTCCAGCCGCGAGTTGCGCCGTCTCGGCGGCCCGGTCGGCGGGTGCGGGCAGGACGGCGAGGACCGCGTCGGCGTGGTCCCCGTACTCGTCGGGTTCCAGCATGTCCGTGTCCCAGGCGAAGCCCTCGGCCTCGCAGATCGCGCGACGGATCCGGTTGCGGAGGGTCGGCTGCTCGGTCACTTCGGCTCCTCGGTTCGGTGTTGCGCCCAGTTCGGGTCGTAGACGGGGGTGGGCGCGGTGCGGTCCTTGCGCCAGGCCCGGACGTTCGCTGCGCTCCGGCGGGGGTGCACGGTCCACGTCCAGGCGAGTGCCACCGCGAAGACGAGCTGCGCGACCCACCACGCGGGGTGGCGGCGCCCCTTGTCGAGAGCGCCCTCAGCCCAGTCGAGGCAGCGGGTGCCGGGCCGGTATCGGCCGAGCCCGTACCCGGCGGCCAGCGCGGCGGCGGCCACCAGGGCGGCCGTCACGGGGTCGGCTCCTCGGTCGAGGCGTCGGGCTCCTGGAACCGGCTGCAACTGCACGCGGCAACTCCGCACCCGGACTCGTTGCGGTGCCACGTCGCGGGGTGGCGGCAGGCGTCACACGGGGTGGAGAGGTAGGTCGTGACCGTCGGCGCGGCGGTCGGGGCGTTCTGCGGCGCGCCGTCGGCGAGCAGTTCGCGCAGCGCGTCGGCCACCAGGTTCGGGCCGACGGGGTGCGAGGCAGGCCACCCGTCGGGGCCTCGCTCCTGGTAGCGCATCTCGGAGCCCGGGTTGCCCAGCGCCGTGTACCGCTCGGTGAGGACGGCACACAGCCGGTCGGGGAGGTCCGTCTGGGTAGTCGGCTGCTGCACCTCGGTCACGGCGGGCACCTCCGGACCGCCCAGGCTGTCCCGTAGTGCGGCGGCCCGCTCCGGGTCCAGCTCCAGCCAGTACGGGGCACCGTCGGGCCCGGACAGCATGATCGTGGTGGTGTCGTCGTCGCCCCACATGACGTCGTCGAGACCCCACCGGAGCTGGGTGGGCTCCTGCTCGTCGGGTGTCTCCTCAGCCAACGAGGTGGGTTCTACCCCGGCAGTGGTCAGCGCGTCGACCACCGCGGTGATGTACGGGTCGTGCGGGAGGGCGCGGGGCTCGGTCATCAGGTACTCCAGGTGAGTTGAGTGGGCGGTACGGGTCACGCGGTCTGCGCGGCCCGATACGCGGCGGTCCGCGCCTGGTGGACGTCGCCCCGCCGCGGGCGGGTCCCGCCATGGCTGGTGCACAGCGCCCCCGGGGTAGCGCCGCACCCCGGGCAGGCGACGGTGATCTGCGGCAGAGACAGCGCGGGCGCAGGCTGCTCGGGCATGAGGGACTCCAGATCGAGTTGGCCGGCGGCGGAGATCGCCGCCCGGCGAGTGGCGGCGGCGGTATGCCGGTGGTGGTCGCGGTCGTAGTGCAGGTGGCACCCCTGACACATGGCCCGCAGGTTCGCCGGGTCGCAGTTTTCTGGGGTGTGGTCGAGGTGAGCGACGGTGAGGACTACGCGGGATCCCGTGCCGTAGGCCCGGCCGCCGTTGACGTTCGGGCAGCGGCCGGTGTGGGTGCCACGCCCGCACTCGCCGACGCACTCGCAGCGCAGGGCAGCCCGGCCGTGGCGGATGCTGAGGCTGATGGCGGGCCAGCCCGCCGGGTAACGGTCGCGGTTCTCCGGGCGGATCGGCATTAGGACGCCCGACCTTTCATAAGGAAGATGCTGTCGATCTGCGCGCGGAGCCGCTCGCGCATCGGTCGGTCCTCGACGTGGGCGGGGGCGACGCACCGCAGGTACTCGCAACCGGGCCGTACGTGCCCGATGGGGTCGCGGCCGTGCTGAATGCGAAACGCGACACGGTAAGCGGTGTAAACCGTGCCCTTCCACCGAACCGACGGGGTGTTCGTGTAGCTGGCGTAGCCGGTCCATTCCAGATGGCCCCCGTCAACCTGACGGGTGCGCGCCCAGAAGAGAGCCGCGAGGTCCGGGGCGGCGTCGCGGCCGCGCGTGCGTGGGGCGATACCGAGGGCCCGCCGGTGGGCGGCCGCCGTCCGGTTGCAGACATGGAGACGGCGAGTGATCGCTGCGTCGGAGAGGCCGTCGCGGAGCAGCGCGGCGATATCTGCGCGAATTTCCATCAGTTCACCGTTCGGTTGTTCGGGTTGGACGAGTCGGCAGTGCGCGCGGGGGCGCATCGCAGCCGGTGCCCGAGGTGCCAGTGCCAGCCGTCGCGGGCCAACTCGATGACTGCGAGCCGGCCGATCGTGTCGGGGCTCGCGCTCGGGTTCTCCTCGATGACTGCGGCCACGACCGCAGCGACCGCAGCCGGGATGCGGGAGCGCTCGGTGCGCGGGTACGTCATGACGCCGCCGCCGAGTTCGCCACCATCTGCTCCAGTCGGGCGAGCGACACTGCTCGGCGCCGCTCGATCTCCTCGGGGCTCTCCAGACCAGCGGGCTCCCCACGGGCAACGCGCGCCCGAGCAGAGTGAGGAATCTTCAGCGGACGCGGCTGTCGGTCGCCGGAGGGGAACCCGATTCGGCACGGTCGCCCGATCGCGGCCCCGCACTGCGGGCACTCCACCCCCAGCGGGCCCGGCCGCCGAACCGCGGCGATCGCCTCCGCGCTCGGCTGCGGTTCCTCGTCGTCCTCCGGGTACGCGCCGATTGCGGCGGACTCTCCGAACCGTCGTCGTAGCTCCGCCACGAACTCCGGCGGGGGCGGCCCGGTCAGCCGGCCGACCGGCTCACCCACGGTGCGCCCGGTAGCCACGGCGTCGATCTGCGCGCGTCGCCGCACTGCGGACTCGGCACCGGTCTCCGGGCCGGGAGGGGGGACGTACGCGGGCAGCGTGTCGCCGAGCCGTTCTTTGCGAATGGCCAGGCGCCCGGCCCGGACGTGGTGTGGCTGAATCCACAGCCGCTCGCCGGGTCGCTCCGGGGCCGTCCCGTAGTACCGGGCCACGGCGTCCAGCGCGTCACCGTCGCACGGGACGTCTCGGAGGGCTGCGGCCCATGCGGTGGCGTCGACCCGGCCGACTGTGCGGTTGTCGAATGCGGCGCAGTAGCCCAGCAGTTGGGCGGCATCTGCTTTGTCCATGATCACTGATTCCCTTCGGCTCGGAGCTCTGCGGCGAGGGCGAACGCCGCGGCGGTGCGCTGGTCGGCGGTGGAAGGCGAACCGCCCTGCCCTCGTCCAGTCGGGAGGTGCACGACGACTCCGCCCGGAGACGGGGCCGGGGGACGCTCGCTCTCGGCCCACTGCCGCCACCGACCGCCCCACGCCACGGCGGTACGCCCGTCATCCGTCATCCGGCGGACGAACTTGTGGGTGAGCGAGTCGAGTTGGTCGAGGGTGAGCGGCAGCATTCCCGCGTCCTGGCGTGCGACCTGCGCGGCGTGGACGTCGTCGCTGCTCGGCTCCCAGTCCGGGGCGATCCGCGACTCGACTGGGCGCGGCGGGCGCGGGCGTCGGGGCTCCTCCTCCGGCGGCGCGGCCTCATCATCGGCCGGCGGCTCGTCGTCGAACTCGGCCTGCCACGGCGCCGGGCCCGGGGGACGGCGCGGAGCCTGCCCGCGCTGCTGCCGCTTCTTCGCGGCCGCCTTCTCCCGTCCGGCCAGCACCTCGGCCCGGGACCGGTTGCCGCTGTCGGCCGCAAGATAGTCGTGCATGTAGTAGTCGCCCGGCCGCGGCTGCGGGCAGTTCGAGCACGCGTGGCCGTGTGCGTGCCACAGCCCGACGTCCAGCAGATTCTTGATCTGCGGGGCGGTGCCGTAGCTCTTGGCGATCTCTCCGGGCACGTGCCCGTCGAGGAGCTGCTGCCCTACGTATGAGCCGATGCGCGCCCACAGTCCGACCGCCGCGTTCTTGGCACGCAGGATCTTCGGGTGGTTGTGCGCCCCGTCGTCCACGGCGAAATACGACATCGGATCTCCTGGTTCAGAGCGTGAGTTGCCCGGCCGGGGCCGGGGATGTGCGACGGGCCCGGACCGGCGGCGGGGCCACAGGGGCGGTGCACTCGTGGTCGACGACGTGCTCGTGCGGGCACGGCGTCGCCTGCCGGTGGCATGACGCCCACCGCAGGTCGGGCCCGTACTTCGTGTGGTGCAGGCACCAGTCGAGCCGGTTCGGCTCGCGCATCCCCCGGGCCACTGCCGGTGAGTACCGCGTCTCCTCAGCGGTCACATCGAGCGCAGCGATGCGGCCGACGAGCTGCCGAAGCACGGGGCACCCACAGCGGGGGCAGCGCGTACGCCGCGCCCCGCTGCCGGCCGGGGCCGAGGGACGGGTCACCCGTGCTGCTCGACCCGGCCCCGGCGGGTGGCCCGGCGTTCCTGGTGGATCTCGAACTCGGTCTCGGTCGGCAGGTTCCCGAGCGCCTCGGAGACGGCGGCTTCGACGTCGCGAGACCCGCCGCCGAGCTCGTCGAGGGTGCCGTCCATCTTGCGGCGGCGCATCATCGCCCGCATGACCTCGGCGATCATCTGCGCCTGCTCGTGGTCCTGGGCGACCTCGGCGAGCGTCACCCGGACCTTCACCTGCGGGGACTTGTCCTCGCCGTCGGCGTGCCCGGTGTACGCCTTGCTCGTGAGTTCGACGACCGCGAACACCGACGTGCCCGGGTACTCGAAGAGCCCGCGGCGCTGCTGCTGCGTTGCTGTGGCCTCCAGTGCGGCCGCCCCACTGTCGAGCTTGATCTCGACCTCGGCGTCTTTGTCGATCTTCGGCATGGAGTCACTTCCTTCTCTTGCTGGGGTTCTTGCGGCGGTGATCCCGCAGGGCCGCCGCTGTACGTACGTCCTCATTGGTGCAGGCGTCCCGGCGGTGCCGCTCGGCCCGGACGACGAGCTGCTGCACGGCGTCGGGGCCGATGGCGTCCTCGGACGGGGCGCCGCAGGCACACGCCCAGTCGGCGGAGACGAGCGATGTCGAACCGTCGAACCTCACCCGCAGGCCGGGGCCCGGCCGCGGGTTGCCGATCGTCGGCCCGATCCCGGTCATGCCGCTTGTACCTGCGGCCAGTCGACTTTCGTCAGCCGGTCGCGCTGCGCCTGCGGCATCCCGAACAGGGGCTGCCCGAGGGCGTCGTGCCCGGCCGCACGCAGCCACCACGCGTCGCACATGTCGCCACCCTCACCACGGGCGTTTAGGTCGCCGGGGAACTCCGCGCCGGCCGCGAGGTACGCGGCGGCCGCCATGCGGCGCTTGTCGGCGTTCCCGTTGTCGGACGCGTACTTCTTGAGCGTCGCGGGCGCCACGTACGCCCACGGCACACCCGCGTCGATCAACACGCACTGCACGACGCCGTGCAGGCACCCGATGCTCTTGAGCGCGGACGCGTGCATCTTCGTCGGGAGATCCTCGATCACCGCGAGCGTGGGCCGCGTCTCCGCGATCTCGTGGGTCAGAACGCTTCGAATGTGCACCAGCCTGCGTGGGCCGTCCTTGGACCGGGTCTTGACCGCGAAGGAGCGGCCATCCGGTCGGCATACGCCGGTCGAGGTGATCGACAGGTCGAGCCCGATGACCCGCAGCCCACCCGCCGGACCGGCGACCAGGTCGGCCGACGGTGACACCGTGCCGGGCGCGAGCAGCCCGGGAATCGCAATGGTCACTGGGTCCCTCCCTTGACGTTTCCGCACTGCCGGCAGCGCCATGCGCCGTCGCCGTGGGGAAGGTGCGGGTGCGTCATATGCGCGCACCTGGTCGTGTGACACGGCAGGTAACGGGTACCGGGCACCGGCGGGGTGAACCCCGCCGACCCGGCCGCGCGCCGGGTCGGCGCATGCATCAGTCGCACGGCCCAGGTCACCGCGACCGTCCCGACGAGCACCACCGCGCCGCCGTACGCGGCCAGATCGGCACTCATGCCTCCTCCGCAGCAGCAATGGCCGCGACCGGACGGAACGGCCACGAACCGTCGACAACCGCGTCCGGATCCGTCTTGCGGAAGTACTCCTGCAGCCCGGCCGCCTGCTCGGCCGCCCACACGATCTGCCGGGCGTGCAGCTCGTCGAGGGACAGCCCTTCGAGGTGGTGCAACTGCGCCTTGCGGTGGAACTTGATCCGCTCCGGCCAGTCCATCCGCCGCATGTGAGCCAGCGACCCGATCCGGTAGAGGATCCGAGCCGCCATCAGGGCGTCGTACGAGCAGCCGTGCGCCGCCTCGGCGTCCCACGGCAGGTCGTAGACGTGCGCGAGCGTGATGAGCTGCCGCGCCCCCTGCGTCTCCGACGGGCGCTTGCGGAATGGCAACCCGTACTGGTCGAGAACCCGCGTGTCGAGGACCCGCAGCGGGGCGCCTTCAAGCCGGTCCAGCAGCGGCACGAGCTGGTGCCGGCGGCACTCACGGTCGAGCAGCGTTAGGTCGTAGGTGAGGTTGTGGCCGATGATCGGGTTGCCGAGCTGAACGCGGACGACGAGGGCTTCGGTGATCTGGTCGACGACCTGGCGCGCGGGCTCGCCATGCTGCCGGGCGTGCTCGGTCGTGATGCCGTGGATCTCGGATGCCCCAGCGGGGATCTCGATGCCGGGGTCGGCGAGCCACTCGTGGGTCTGAGTGGTGATGCCGAAGCCGATGCTGATCACCGCGGCGGTGACGATGCGGTCGGTCTCGACGTCTACGCCGGTCGTTTCGAGGTCGAACGCGACCATGGGGTACTGGTGCCACATCAGCGGTCACCTGCCGCTGCGCGTTCCTTGCCGATCCGCGCGACCATCGCGCCGATCTGCTCTTCGTCGCCAACCTCGTTGGTAACCAGTGCGCCCAGCTGCCGCGTGCTGCCCAGCTCGTGGTGGATCTGGCGCAGCCGCCCGGCGCTGGTGTGGGGGTTGCAGATCTCGTCGAGGTACGTGACCGCCGGCCGGATCGGGTCCTCACCGCGTTCGATGCGGTCGGTGTCCGGTTCCTTGTCCTGCGTCGGAATCAACCCGAACTGAAGGAGGAGGGTGCGGAGCGCGACCGTCTGCGCTTTCGTCGTTGACTTGTCGGCGGTGTCCAGCGCCTCGCCGCGGGTCTGGAGGGTGAGCGTGTCACCCATCGGGCCCATGATCGTCCAGTGCACGAGGGTGGTGCACTCGCGCATCTTGCTGCCGGATTTTGTGGTCTTCTCGCCGTAGTCAGCCTCAACCTCGGTGGAGAGGACGTTCACGCCGTGCTTGAGCGTGACCGGACCGAAGACGTTGACCACCGTGTCGGCACCGCGGAAGTTGAAGCGGGTGCCCGACTGGTTGTACACCTCGCCCTTGCCGATGGCACGGATGTCTCGCCGCACCCGCAGCCACGCAATGTGGACGGGCACCATCTCCGGGTCATCGTTACCAGGCTCGTAGTCGGCCATCGGGTCAGGCAGCAGCGCCGTCTCCGCCCCGTCCCCAGCGAGCTGGTCCTGTGTGTCGTCGGTCAGGGCGCGGCCGGCCGCAGCGGCGGCGTTCTCGCGAAGCCCCATCAGAAGTTCTCCTTGAACTGCGTTGCGATGTTGATGCGTTCGGTCGGGTTCGGGGCCACGCAAGCGGCGTACGCATCCGGCCAGCGTTCGGCGAGCTGCGCCAGGTCAACCCGCGGGGCGGCGTTGCTCGGCTCCAGCGAGTAGGCGTGCTCGCCCCCGATGAGGGCGGTCTGCGCCGAGTTGAGGGCGGCGATCATCCGGGCCTTCGCCGCGTTCTTCGCCTTCTTCGCCGCAGACTCGGCGCGCTGGTGGCGGCCGTAGTCAAGAAGTGCGTCGAGGGCGTCGTCATGGCGATCGATATCCACCGCCCCGGTGCGAGTGGGGTGCAGCCGACGGAACAGACGGACCAGCGCGTCGCCGTCACCGGTCACCGCAGGCGGGACTTCAGCCTGGACATGGTCGAACCAGAACCGGTCCATCGCGATGACGATGTCGGCCATAACGTCCATGTACTGGTCCGCGCGGACGGTGCCCTGGTGGTATTCGTTGCCGCCGATCAGGACGGCGAAGTGCATGTGCTCGTAGCCGTTGACGGCGATCTGCCACAGAATCTGGGCGAGGACGTCATCGGGCGGGCCAGCGTGCCACTGCGCCCCCTTGAACGCGCTGCGGGTCTTGACCTCCAGCGCGCACGGGGCCTGTTCATCGGCGGACAGCGGGCATTCGGTGACACGGCGGTCGAGGGTCGTCATCCGGTGCGGGTGATCGATGTGAGCGACGAGCCCAACACGGCGGATCACGGAGCGGGACTGCATTGCCCACCGGCGGGCAACGTTCTCCTCGTTGACGGTGCCCCAGTAGGCGGCCTCGCCTGCGTCGTCCACGTCGTGGCCGGTCTTGTCGAGGTAGACCTTGAGCGGCGGGGTGTAGTCGACGAGTCCGAGGATGGCCGGGACGTCGCTGCTACCGATGCCGGAGCGGCGGGCGGTGAGCCAGTCGGCGCGGTCGGCAGTGGCGGGGAGGATGAGGCGGCCGGTCGGCGTGATCCGGCGGCCGGCGGCCGGGGCGGTGTTCACCCCGGCCAGCGCGGTATCGGTCATCGCAGATCACCCGCCATCGACCGGCCGTTGCGGGCCCCGGCCAGGAACGCGGCCACCGCCGACACCCGGCTTCGCCGAACCGGAGTGGACCCGCCCTGATGCGGCACGCTGCCGCGGGTGTCCTTCTCCAACACGGCCGGCCGGACGAGCAGCGCGTGCCCCGCCCCGTACCACGGGCACCCGTCCCAGTTGCAGAGCAGCTGCCCCGCGTGGTCCGGGCATCCGGCGCGGTCCCGTTCGAGGGCCGCGAGGAGCGACGGGTGCGCCGGGGCGACGAGCCCGAGGCTCACCGAGTGCGACGGGTAGCCGTTCCACGTGGCGGCCACGGTCGTGCCGAGCATCGCAAGGTCGGTGAGGACCGCGTACACCTCGTTGACGTCGAGCGGGTTCGCCGGGACCAGGTCGCCGATCGCGTCCCGCCGGTGCTGCGGGCAACGGACCGAGGCGACGACGACCGGGAGTTGTGCGGCGCCCTGCGGCACGAACCGGTACGTCCGGTCGTCGCCGATGAGCGTTTCGCCTCGGTGCGAGACGAGTGCGCCCTCGGGCTGCTCGGTGGTGTACAGCCACCGCAGGCCGGCGGACAGGATGCTGATGCGAGCGCTCATGCTGCTCTGCCCTTCCGGGGGTTGGGGAGGGTGAGGAGCGGGCGGAGTCGCCGGTACGCCGGGTGCCGGAGCCGCTGGTTGAGCGGCGCGCAGTGCGGGCACGTCTTCGGGTCGTGGCTCACGCGGCACCGTCCAACTGCACGGCCGGGATGCCGCGCTCGGTACGGAACTCCGCGATCGCCTTGTCGCAGCACACCGGCTCGCCCTCGACGCTGTGCTCGTCCTGCCGGTAACCGCGCTCGTCGACCGCCTCCTCGGCGGTCAGCACTTCCCACCCGCACCCGCAGTGCGAGCACGTGTGCGTCTCGGTGCAGGTGACCCGCCCGCCGCGCACGTGGGGAGCGCGCAGCAGCTCGGCGAGCATCGCCTCGCAGCGCTCCTTGTACGCGGCGTCGATATTGCGGCCCGACCACTGGTCGCCGACCGACAGGCCGGGGCTCAGGTCGCCGAGGCGCCGGGGGGCGATCGTGAGCTCGAACGGGTCGCCGTCGATCTCGCCGTCGAGTTCGTAGTCGAGGTTCGTGAACCCGAGTGCACTGATCGGGGTGTGGGTGTAACGGGGCCGGATCTCGATGATCACGCGCCACTCGTCCCGGGTGGTGAGCTTCACGAGTCGGCCTCCGGGTCGTACTCGGCGTCGACCTCAACACGGGTGACGGTGTAGTCGGTGGTGTCCTGCACGCCGTTGACCGTGAGCAGCAGCTCGCAGGGGTCACCCGGCTCGTGGGCGTCGCCGGACCACTCGAAGGCGATCGCGTCCGGGTTCTCGGCGTTGTTCGTGGCGTCGGCCATGCAGTGCGTCTGCGCGGCGGCCAGGTTGGTGTACGTACCGAGCGGCGTTCCGGTCCATGCCGCCTTGAAGACGGAGGCGACGACGGGCGCCGCCTCCGTCTCCGGCTGCGCGGCGGACTCGAACCCTGCGACGGTCTGCCACGAGTGGTACGTGCCGAACGAGTCGCTGTACGGCGTCTCACCCCGCAACGCGGTCGCGGCTACCAGGGCGAGGGTGGCGTGCACCTGCGCGGCGGCAAGCAGGCGGTCAGCCTCACACGGCCCCTCGTCGTGCGGCCGGAGGATGGTGTACGACTCGGCCACGAGGCGCTCGGCCTCGCGGAAGTGCTCGGGGCCGTTCATGCTGCAGCACCACCCGACACGGCCTCGCGCACGGCCGCAGCCTCGTGCTCCGCCTCGGTCTTCGCCACGCCGTACGCCCGCCACGCGTCCGCCGCCCAGTGCCCCACCGGCAGCGAACGCACCGCCGCCGGCAGCACCTGCTCGGCCAACTGCAGACCGCGCTCGCCGTACAGGTGCGTGTGCTTCGACGCCCGGTCCGCGAGGTCCGTCACGAGTTCCTCGAACGGCATCCGGCCTTCGGCTCCGGCCGCCGCCGATTCCTCCGGCATCATCTCGGCGAGCGTGACGAGCCGGTCGTACAGGTCGCTGTCCGCGTCCGTCGACAGCAGCGCGCCGAGGACGTCCTCGATCACCGCCTGCGCGAACACGTCGAGCAGGAGCCGCGCACCGCCGGGGATCGGACGGACTCCCACCGGGATCGGGGCAGAAATCGTCGTCTTGTCAGGCACGGTGCGCCCCCTTCTGGTTGAACGTGGTGGCGTACAGCGCCGGGACGCCAACGCCGATGAGCCGGGCGCGGACGCCGTCGAGCTCGAACCGGCAGACCGTGGCGGTCCCCGTGTTCGTGGTCCGGCGGGCGTCGATGCCGAGGTTGGTGGTCCAGCGGGCCCAGTCCGCGAGGGTGCGGGGGCGGACGACGAGCTGGACCTCGCCACCGGCCGCCGAGGCGTCGGTGATGGGGGTGGGCATGTCGTCGAACCGGGCGCCCGCGTTGTCGGCGATGGCCTTCGCCTTGCGGCACTGAACCGCGAGGGCGACTGCGGCCGGGGACGGGGCGGGGCGGTTGCGGCCGGGGGCCGCGAACGGGTCGGTGAGGCTCGTCACGACGTCACCTCGACGTCCATTTCGCCCTTGCACTGGCCCTCGTGGGCGATGCGCCGGTGGCAGGTGTGCGGGAACTCGGTGCGGCCGAGGTCGGCGCCACAGAACCGGTACTCGTCGGCCGGGGCCGCCTCGGTGAGGCGCCCCTCGGCGTGTCGGTTGAACCGCTTCGGGCAGCCACACGGGTGGCAGGGGTCCTCATCCGTGTCATGGGTCAGTACCCAACGACGGGCACGCAGGTCCCACTCGATGTGCTCGTCGCTGAACGGCGCGGAGATATGCCCGTCCGGCTCGACGTGGAATACGACATCTGCGTCGACCAGAGCGTTCAGCCCGGCGACCGCGCGCTCCCAGGGGGAAGCCGCAGTCTCCGGCGACTGCAGCAAGCCCGCCGCCTCCAACGCCGCCGCGAGGTCCGTCGCCGCGTTGCTCTGCTGCTGCGCCGCGCCGATCACCCCAGCCGCCGCATTCACACGGTGCGCGTTCACCGGCCACCGCCCGTCGAACTGTCGTCGACCGACGCGTAGCCGTGCTCCGGATCCGGCACCACCCGCAGCTCAGCGAGGACAGCCTCGCCGGACACGACCGGCGCATGCACGAGGATCCGCACCGTCGACCCGTTGCCACGGCGAGGCGTCTCCGTGTGGAGCGTCCACAGCGAGGCGCCGTCGATCTCGATCCCGCGCCGCATCTCGCCGCCGAGCTCGTACATCCACTGAGCGAGGTCGTCGACGTCCGCGAGGGCGACGTGCACGGCGTCCGGGCGGACCACGAGCGTCGGCGCCGGCAGGCCCAAGCCGTCGATCACGGCCTGCACGGCGAGACGGTTGTCACTGGTCACGGCGTAGGTGGTGGGAGGCGGGTATTCGATAGGCTGAGCGCTCAAGGCGATCGCCCTTTCTGTCAGTTGGGTTGGTCGTCCGGGGCCGCTCGGGCCGGGAAGTCGGAGCGGCCCCGACCTATGTCGGGGTCAGGCAGCCGGACGAAGCCCGGTATTCGCGGTGCGGGACGCGTTCGCCGGCCGGGTGAGGATGCGCCGCAGGCGGTCGCACAGCTCGACGTCGGCGACGGGGGCCTCGGCAACGCGCTCGTGGATCTGCGCGATCGTGGCGTCGCCGAGCAGCGCCCGGCGCTCGTCCCTGGTCACGCCGACACGCTCAGGTGCTCGACGGTGGGCTCCATCAGTTCCTCGACGGAGACGCCGTACGCGGCGGCCAGCCGCAGGGCCGAATTCAGGTCAGGCTGAGACTGGCCGTTGAGAATCCGGTGGCAGGACGATTCGGCGATTCCGGTCCTGCGGTGGATCGCGTGCTTGGTCGTGTCGCCGTGCTCGGCTGCGATCTGCCGGAGCTTGTCGATGCGCAGTCGGTACATGGCTGTCCCCTTCCTTGCTGGTGGCGGGGTGTTCCTCCCTGACGAGGGAGACTCTGCCATGAAACTCCCTCCCTAGCAAGGGAGCTTGCGAGGGAGGGAGTAGTCAATTTGTGTACAAACTTATGTTCGAATTGCTCGACACGCTGTAGAGATGCCGATCGGTGGCCTGACCTGCACTCTTGCTAGGGAGGGATTTGCTCGCTACTCCCTATGTAGGGAGGTACAGTCACGTCCCATGACTGAAGCCCCCACGCGCGCCCAACGATTCGCAAGAATCGTGGCTCCTGCGGCGCAGCGCGCCGGCTACACCGGACACGGCTCCAACGCGCGCCTCGCCGCCGATACCGGCATGTCTGAAAGTAGTACGTCGCGCATGCTGAAGGGACAGGCCGTCCCCGACCTACGGTTCTTCCCGACCATCGCGGAGCGCCTGGACGTCAGCCTGGTCGACCTGCTTGCGGAGATGGGCATCCCGCCCGAGACACTCCGTGCACTGTCCGAAACTGAACCGTCACAGGTAAGGTCGCGGTCTATCTCCTCGTCGCAGGCGGCGGACCGGCTCGGCATCAAGGACCCCATCGGTCGCGAGATGCTTGCTGCAACCATCGAGCGTCTACAGCGTCTTGAGAAGCAGCAGCACAACGCTGACCGGCCTGGTGACGACCACGGAGGCACGGCAGCACGTATGTAACGGGGGCACGATGAACGACCTGACCGCCGGCACTCGGACTACCACCCTCGTCGCGGCAGTGATCACGACGCTCGGCGCCGCACTCATGACTTACGGGATCACCGTCGGCGACACCGCCCGCTGCCTCGGCGGTGTCGGTCTCACCATGCCCGCCCTGACGTTCATCGCGCTCGTTGCCGTCCGCCGGTGGGTGACCGACACCAGCCGTGAGAGAGCCTCACTTGCGGACGCCCAGCGTGCAGCGGACGCCGAGCGCATGCGGTACGTCGCGGCTCAGGCCGCCCAGCTCGCAGAAGCTCAACGGCTCCGGCGCGATGTTGCTGCCGAACGTGCCCAGCTCGCCGCCCGGCTCGACGCCGAGCGTGCGGCTATGCAGGATGTGTTCGAAGAGCAGCGCGCCACTCTCGTGAGCGAGACCATGGAAACCACCGTGCAGATGCTCCGCGACGGCGCCTTCGTCGCGGAGCAGACCGAGGATCACGGGCACGCCAAGGTCATGCAGTTCCCTCTCCAGCAAGCTGCCCGGCCTCGTCCTGAGGCAACGCGCGACCGCGGCGCCACCCGCGGATGAACCCGGGCTCGCCGTAGAACGTGAGCTGGATTCGGCCGGGCTCGATAGCGCGAAGTCCTCGCGCACGTGCCTTCATCAGCCGGATGTTCACCACGGCCCGCAGCACGGCGCGCCGCTGATCCATGGACATGGCTTCCCAGATTTCGTCCACGTTCGGTTGGCCGATGATCCCGCGCAGCACGGGCGGCACATTCAAGGATTCTGCCGCCTTGCGTGCCTTCTCGATCTTCGGCCCCAGCTCGTTCTCCAGCACTGCAAGCGACGCGATGGACAGCAGCGGAGTCCCGGCATCAGTCATCGTCGCCGCCGCTGTCCGCGCCTCGGCCAGCTGCGTCTCCATCTGCTGTTTGCGGACGCGCGCGGCAGCGGCGCGAGACTGGTCTTCGGTCGAAAGGAATGCGGCAGCTGCGGCCTTCGACTCCAGGAAGGTGATGACTGCCTCTTCGATGTACGCGTCGAGCTTCGTCTCGGCCATCGCCGTATCGAAGCGGTCGGAGCACTGGTACTGGAGAGCCCCCCTGCTCGGGCAGACACGTAGATGAGGACTGTTCTCGCACTCTCCACACCGCGCAATGCCGGACAGGAGATGCACCGCAGCAAAACTGTCTGCTGTCTGGCGCTCTGGCGCCGACACGATCTGAAGCACTGCATCAAAGAGGTCGTCAGGGACGATCGCTGGCCAAATGGCCTTACCTACGTCCTTGCCCTGGTAAACCCGGCGTCCCTTGTATGCAGGGTTGCGCAGCATCGCAATTAGGTGGTGGGCTTCCCACCGATACCCGGGCATCCGATCGCCAGTCGCGCGGAGTCGTTGCAGGACTGCGTAACTGGTTTCGCCCGCAGCGATGCGCTTGAAAACGTCAAGCACAATCGGGGCCCGCTCGGGGTGGGCATACTGAGCCACAAGATCACCAGTGTCGGGGTCGTAGCGGCGCGCATACCCATACGTGATGCGCCCGTGCGGCCGGCCTTTTGTCGCGTTTCGGCGGGCGGTGCGCAGGTTCCGATCGCGAATGCCCTCAGCTTCGTCCTCAGCCTGCAATGCATCCTGCGCCGTGAGCTTGCGGTCCGCGCGTTTGCTCAAGTCGTAGACGGCGCCGTTGTAGCAGAGCAGGACGCCGGCGTTCATGCATGCGGCGCGGAGCCGTACGTACACGTCGAGGTCTCGGTAGTACCGGGATGCCTCCCAGGCGACGACGATGCGACAGTCGCCGGCCTCAATGCCCTCGATCATCTCCTCGAATTCCTCCCGCTCGCGTTTCGCGTAGCGAGAGGCCGATCGGCCGACGTCGGCGAACTCGCGCCGGATGGGCCAGCCTTGTTCGAGGCAGAGTTCGCGGCCTTCGTCGTTCTGGTCCTTGACGCTGCTCCCCTTCTTGGTGGGGTCGTTCGAGTTCCGGCCGTAGAGGTACGCGTAGAAGGGGCCCGTGTACAGCAGGGCGAGGTGTTCCGGTGCGATCGGCATGGGTCGATGCTAGTCCGACCCATCTCCCACAACGAGATTGTCGGGATCGAATCTCGCGATCTTGATCTTTCTTCTGATCGGCCCTCCGAGTGCCGCCCTGAGCGCCGAACGGCGTGGTCTCGCACCCAGATTGGGGCTGACTCTGCGTGCGACCGCGCTCACCGGCGGCCTGATCACCCTCGGGTTCGTGATCGTCTGCCGTCCGGAGCCGAGCGTGCTGCGCGCAGCGGCGTGCGGACTCATCACGCTGCTGGCCATCGGGACCGGCCGACGCAGAACCCTGATCCCCGCGCTGGCGGCGGCAGTTCTGCTGCTGGTGCTGTACGACCCGTGGCTGACCCGGAGCTACGGTTTCCTGCTCTCCGTCCTCGCGACCGGATCGCTGCTCACCGTCGCGCCGCGCTGGGGAGCGGCTCTGTGCCGGAAAGGGGTGCCGCCCAGGCTCGCCGAGGTGCTGGCCGCCGCAGCGGCGGCACAAGCCGTCTGCGCGCCCGTCATCGTAGTGCTGGCCTCCCGGGTGAGCCTGGTGGCGATCCCGTGCAACCTGCTCGCCGAGTTCGCGGTGGCGCCCGCGACGGTCCTCGGTTTCGCCGTGCTCGCCGTGGCGCCGGTGTCGATGCCGGCGGCACAGGCGCTGGCCCGGATCGCGGGGTGGCCGGTGGAGTGGATCGCGGGCGTCGCCAGAACGGGTGCCGGGCTGCCCGGGGCGGAGGCAGCCTGGCCCGGCGGCTGGGGAGGGGCCGCGCTGCTCGCCGGGATCACCCTGCTCGTGGTGCTGGGTGTCCGCCGCTCGGTCCGGCACCCCTGGATCTGCTCGGCCGCCGCCTTGCTCCTGGTGCTCGCGGTGTTCAGACCCGTGCCGTTGACCCGCATGGTGACGGGGTGGCCTCCGCCCGGCTGGGCCTTCGCCATGTGCGACGTCGGGCAGGGCGACGCGCTGGTGCTCGCGGCCGGGGACGGAGCCGGGGTCGTCGTGGACGCGGGGCCCGAACCGGCACCCGTCGACCGGTGTCTGCGGGAGCTGGGCGTGAGACGGGTACCACTGCTGGTGCTGACCCACTTCCACGCGGACCATGTGCGCGGGCTGCCCGGCGTGTTCCGGGGCCGGTCGGTGGGGGCGGTCCAGGCGACCGGCCTCGAACAACCGGCGGAGCAGGCGGCGTTCGTGCGGAGGACCGCAGCCGCGGCGGGAGTGCCGGTCATTCCGGCGGCCGCCGGGGAGCACCGGCACATCGGGGCCCTGGGCTGGCAGGTCCTGTGGCCGGGAGCGGCGGGGACGAGGGCCGAGGGAGCGGCTACCGGCGTACCGGAGGAGCCGAACGATTCCAGCGTCACCCTGCTGGTCACGGCGCGGGGCGGCCTGCGGCTGCTCCTCCTGGGCGACCTCGAACCCCCGGCCCAGCAAGGGCTGATACGCGCGCATCCCGAGCTCTCCGCCGTGGACGTCCTCAAAGTCGCCCACCACGGTTCCCGGTTCCAGGACCCGGGGCTGATGCGCCGGCTGCGACCGAGGCTCGCACTCATCTCCTGCGGCGCCGGGAACCCGTACGGACACCCGGCCCCGCGCACCGTGGCGGCACTGACGGCGGGAGGCGCGAAGGTCCTGCGTACGGACGCGGACGGGGCGATCGCCGTGAGCGGCGCGGGAGCGGGACTGCGGGTGGTGGGGCGCCGGTAGAGGCTCAAGAGCCACGTGTGCCGCCGCAGGGGACCGCTGCCGCGTATCGCGTCCGGGTCGGGGTCGCGTCCGAGGCGTGGTCGTGGTCGGCGTCGTGGTCGGGTCGGCGTCGCGGTCGGGGCGAGGCCGGGGACGGTCCGCAATACGGACCAATCTATGAGAGGTGGCGTCAATAAGGATCTTCGGTAGCAGCCTGTGACAGCTCCCTCCATCCCCGCATGAGCGACTCTGTTTGCCTCGAACGCGGCAGGAGTGATCGAATGCATATTCGTCGGCGGGCCGCTGCTCCGACAGCGACGTACAGACGCAGGGGCCCCAGGTGATCCGATCGCCCCAGGAGTGCAGCATGTTCGGCCGTTTGTTTCGCAGCAATGGACAGTCGGGGGCCGCTTCCGGCGGCGCCCTCGCCGGTGTCACCGTGCCGCAGTCCGCGGGCATGATCAGCTGCCGGGTGCTGGACCCGGTCGACCAGCCCGTGCTGCAGGCCGAGTTCGTCGTCACGGACGCTTCGGGCCGCAGGGTCTTCGGCGGCGACACCGACCCGTACGGGAGGGTCCTCGCCGCGGTCCCGGCGGGGGAGTACCGCCTGGGTGTCACCTCCGAGGGGTTCACGCCCTTCCACGGTCCGGTCACGGTGACCGAGAACGGGCACGCGAACCTCGGCGACGTACAGCTCCAACTGGCGCAGCCCCCGCAGCTCCCCACCCCCGGCGACTGGGAGATCGAGCCGACCCACAGTCAGATCGGCTTCGTGGCCCGGCACATCGGCATGGCGCGCGTCCACGGCAGGTTCAACACCTTCGCCGGTGCCATCCGCATCGCGGAGCACATGGAGGACTCGGCGATGCACGTCATCATCGACGCCGCCTCGATCGACACCAACGTCCAGATGCGCGACGACCACCTGCGCTCGGGCGACTTCCTGGACGTCGGCCGTTACCCGACGCTGGAGTTCTACAGCGAACGCTTCGTGCACCGCGGCGGGACCCGGTGGGCCGTAACCGGCGCGCTCACCCTGCACGGTGTCAGCCGCACGGTGACGCTGGAGACCCAGTACCTCGGTCTCGGCAACGGGCTGGAGGGCGAGGCGCGGGCCGCCTGCCGGGCCACCACCGAACTGCACCGCGAAGACTTCACCCTCACCTGGCAGACGATGCTGGCCAAGGGGATCGCGGTCGTCGGCTCCAGCATCGCCATCGAGATGGACATCCAGATCGTCCAGAAGAACTGACCCCGGAAAGGCTGCCGGACGGTCGGGACGCTTGGACTCCGGGGCGCCAGGGCTCTCCGACGGCCGGGCTCCGGGGCGCCAGGGCTCTCCGACGGCCGGGCTCCGGGGCGCCAGGGCTCTCCGACGGCCGGGCACCGGGGCGCCAGGGCTCTCCGACGGCCGGCCCCAGGGCTCCCGGGTCGGCAGGGCGCCCCGGACGGCAGCGCTCGCTGCCGTCCGGGAGCCGGTCGGCAGCGCCGCCTTACGGGGTTTCCCGCCAGCCTTCGTACTCCGCCGCGAACGCGTCGAGGGCGGCGGAGTCGAGCCGCCCGTCCGGGTCTTCCACGACCACGAGCCACTGGGCGTCCTCGGCGTCGTCCTCACCGGCGAGCGCGTCCCTCAGCAGCTGCGGTTCCTCCCCGACGGCGAAGCGGTCGGGGAGTTCCTCCGCCACCGCCTGTGCGGCGTCACGGTCGGGCAGCACCAGTACATGTCTCACATCGCTCACCCGCTCATTCTCACCCGCGTGCGACCCTGGGCCGGACCACGGTGAGCACACGCTCTCGGACACCCGTTCCGGTCCGGGCCGGAAGTCCGTGGATGCCGTCCGCCGGATCACTCCGTCACGGGCACCCACTCGTCGAGCAGAGCGACGATGTCGCGCCAAGCCCGCCGTGCGTGCAGCGGGTGGTGGCCGACGCCGGGGAGCACGGCCTGGTCGACCGTCGGATGGTGGAAGGCGTGCAGGGCGCCCCCGTAGACCACCAAACGCCAGTCGACGCCCGCAGCCTGCATCTCGGCGGTGAACGCGTCCCGTTGCGCGCTCGGCATGATCGGATCCTCCGACCCGACCCCGGCCCACACGGGGCAGCGGATGCGGGCCGCCTCGCCCGGCCGGCCGGTGGTCAGCCCGTTGACCGTCCCGATTCCGCGCAGGTCCACGCCGTCGCGTCCGAGTTCCAGCGCGATCGCGCCCCCGGTGCCGTAGCCGATGGCGGCGATCCGGGCCGGATCGGTCCTGGGTTCGGAGCGCAGGACGTCCAGTGCCGCGTGACCGATTCCCCTCATCCGGTCGGGATCGGCGAGCAGAGGGGTCACGTGGGCGAGCATCTCCTGCGGGTCGGTGAACCAGCGCCCGCCGTTGATGTCGAAGGCCAGCGCCACGTAACCGCGCTCGGCGAGGGTGTCGGCGCGGCGGCGCTGGAAGTCGTTCAGCCCCGGTCCCTCGGGCCCGATCAGGACGGCCGGCCGAGGGCCGACGCCCCCCGGGAGCGCGAGGTGGCCGACCATCGTCAGGCCGTCGGCGGGGTATTCGACCGTGAGGGTCTTCACCGTCGTTCGGTTCGTCATACGGCTGGACGGTAGTAGGGCAGTGGGAGTGGGGGAACACCGTTTGCCCACGGGCAGAACGGTGTTTACCGGGCGGGACCGCGTCCGGATTCCGGCGGTGTGCGGTGTGCGGTGTGCGGTGTGCGGCGTGCGGCGTGCTGTGGGTGGGGTGTGGGTGGGGTGTGGGTGTGGGTGGGCTTCGACGCGCCACCCCGTGAGCCCTCGTGCGTCGCAGGACGCTCATGCCCGGTCGAGGGCGCGGGTGCGGCTCCCCGGCCCCGGCCCCGGCCCCGGCCCCGGCCCCGGGGCCGGGGCCGGGGCC
Organism: Streptomyces sp. NBC_00247; assembly: GCF_036188265.1. Taxonomy (NCBI): domain Bacteria; kingdom Bacillati; phylum Actinomycetota; class Actinomycetes; order Kitasatosporales; family Streptomycetaceae; genus Streptomyces; species Streptomyces sp. NBC_00247. The sequence goes on from NZ_CP108093.1 coordinate 4,925,490, forward strand.
GGGCGGGCCGACGGTGGCTGTCGGTGGGGCGTGGGATGCTGGACGGCGATGGCCACCAGAAGGAATCCCACCGACGACCCGCTCGCCCCTCTCACGCTCGCCGTGGGCCAGGAGGACCTCCTCCTCGACCGCGCCGTGCAGCAGGTGGTGGCGGCAGCCCGCGCCTCGGACGCCGACACCGACGTCCGCGATCTCGCCTCGGAGCAGTTGCAGCCCGGCACGCTCGCCGAGCTGACCAGCCCCTCCCTCTTCGCCGAGCGGAAGGTGGTGATCGTCCGCAACTCCCAGGACCTTTCCGCCGACACCGTCAAGGACGTCAAGGCGTACCTCGACTCCCCGGCGGAGGAGATCACCCTGGTGCTGCTCCACGCGGGAGGCGCCAAGGGCAAGGGCCTGCTGGACGCGGCGCGGAAGGCCGGAGCACGCGAGGTCGCCTGCCCGAAGACGACGAAGCCGGCCGAGCGGCTCACCTTCGTACGGTCGGAGTTCCGGGCGCTGGGCCGGTCCGCCACCCCGGAGGCGTGCCAGTCGCTCGTGGACTCCATCGGCAGCGATCTGCGGGAGCTGGCGAGCGCCGTCTCGCAGTTGGTCGCGGACGTGGAGGGCACCATCGACGAGGCCGTCGTCGGGCGGTACTACACGGGCCGCGCCGAGGCGTCCTCGTTCACCGTCGCGGACCGGGCGGTCGAAGGGCGGGCGGCCGAGGCGCTGGAGGCGCTGCGCTGGTCGCTGTCGACCGGGGTGGCCCCGGTCCTCATCACCAGCGCCCTCGCCCAAGGGGTCCGGGCCATCGGCAAGCTCTCCTCGGCCCGCGGCGGACGCCCCGCCGACCTCGCCCGCGAGCTGGGCATGCCCCCGTGGAAGATCGACCGGGTGCGCCAGCAGATGCGTGGCTGGACCCCGGACGGGGTCGCGGCGGCGACGCTGGCCGTGGCAGCCGCCGACGCGGGCGTCAAGGGCGGCGGGGACGACCCGGAGTACGCCCTGGAGAAGGCGGTCGTCGCCGTGGCACGAGCGGCCCGCGCGGGCCGCTGAGCACGGTCCGGGCCGCGCGGGCCGCCGAGCCCGGCCCCGAGACGCTCGTCACAAGACCCCGGCGCGCTCACGAGCCCCCGCCCGCGGGAGCCCGCACCGCCGGAGCCCCCGCCCGTACGGAGGCCGCCCCGCCCGGACGGAGAGCCCGCCCCGCCCGTACGGAGGCCGCCCCGCCCGGACGGAGAGCCCGCCCCGCCCCACCCACGGAAAGGCCCCGTACGTCGCCCTGGGGAGGGGACGTACGGGGCCTTTCCGTTCACGCATTGTGTGCCGCACCCGCGTGGCGAACGCAGGTTCGGTGTGCGGCACGGGGTGCCGGTCAGGAGCGGGAGAGAGGGCCCGCTGCGTCCGTTCCGGCGATCACATCAGGGTGCTCAGGCGCTGAGGGAGGCAACCTTGGAGGCCAGGGCCGACTTCTTGTTGGCCGCGGCGTTCTTGTGGATGACACCCTTGGAGACGGCCTTGTCGAGCGCGCGGGAAGCGTCGCGAGCGGCCGTGGTGGCCTTCTCGACGTCACCGGCGACGGCAGCCTCACGGGCCTTGCGGATCGCGGTCTTGAGCGACGACTTGACGGCCTTGTTACGCAGGCGCGCCTTCTCGTTGGTCTTGTTCCGCTTGATCTGGGACTTGATGTTCGCCACGAGAGAGCCTTTTCAGGTTCGTTGGATCTTCTGAGTGCGCCACGCCACTCCGGGGAGTCATCGGAGGAATCAGCCGAGGAGCCACGAGGCACAGCTGACCACGTTACCAGTCACCCTCCTACCGGCCCAAACCCGTCGCCGGCCCGCAGGCGTGGGACGATGGAAGCTACGTATAGATCCGACCGACCCGACATCGACCCGAGACACGGCGTTCGGCGTCTCAAGAATCAGGACCCTGCGTGCCCGCGACTCCTACCAACGTGCCCGCGCCGAGCCGTACCGACCCGGCGCTGATCCGCAACTTCTGCATCATCGCGCACATCGACCACGGCAAGTCGACCCTTGCCGACCGGATGCTCCAGCTGACGGGCGTGGTCGACCAGCGGCAGATGCGCGCTCAGTACCTCGACCGGATGGACATCGAGCGCGAGCGCGGTATCACCATCAAGTCCCAGGCGGTCCGTCTGCCGTGGGCGCCCACCACGGCGGAGGGCAAGGGCAGCACCCACATCCTCAACATGATCGACACCCCCGGTCACGTGGACTTCACGTACGAGGTGTCGCGTTCGCTCGCCGCCTGCGAGGGCACGGTCCTGCTGGTCGACGCGGCCCAGGGCATCGAGGCGCAGACCCTGGCCAACCTGTACCTGGCCATGGAGAACGACCTCACCATCGTCCCGGTGCTGAACAAGATCGACCTTCCGGCGGCGCAGCCCGAGAAGTTCTCCGAGGAGCTGGCGAACCTCATCGGCTGCCAGCCGGAGGACGTCCTCAAGGTCTCCGCGAAGACCGGTGTCGGTGTGGAGGCGCTGCTGGACCGGGTGGTCCGGGACGTTCCGGCCCCCGTGGGCGTCGCGGACGCCCCCGCTCGCGCGATGATCTTCGACTCGGTCTACGACTCCTACCGGGGCGTCGTCACCTACGTCCGTGTGATCGACGGCCAGCTCAACAAGCGCGAGCGCATCCGGATGATGTCGACCGGTGCCACGCACGAGCTGCTGGAGATCGGTGTCTCCTCCCCGGAGATGACTCCGGCGGACGGTCTCGGCGTGGGCGAGGTCGGCTACCTCATCACCGGCGTGAAGGACGTCCGGCAGTCCAAGGTCGGTGACACGATCACCTCCCTGCACAACGGGGCGACCGAGGCGCTGGGCGGCTACAAGGACCCCAAGCCGATGGTGTTCTCCGGGCTGTACCCGCTGGACGGGTCGGACTATCCGGACCTGCGCGAGGCCCTGGACAAGCTCCAGCTCAACGACGCGGCCCTGGTCTACGAGCCGGAGACCTCCGCCGCTCTCGGCTTCGGCTTCCGCGTGGGCTTCCTCGGTCTGCTCCACCTCGACGTGATCCGTGAGCGCCTGGAGCGCGAGTTCGGCCTTGACCTCATCGCCACCGCACCGAACGTGGTGTACCGCGTGACGATGGAGGACGGCACCGAGCACATCGTCACCAACCCGAGCGAGTTCCCCGAGGGCAAGATCGACTCGGTGCACGAGCCGGTCGTCCGGGCCACCGTCCTCGCGCCCAGCGAGTTCATCGGCGCGATCATGGAGCTCTGCCAGAACCGGCGCGGCACCCTGATCGGCATGGACTACCTCTCCGAGGACCGGGTGGAGATCCGCTACACCCTGCCGCTCGCGGAGATCGTCTTCGACTTCTTCGACCAGCTGAAGTCCAAGACCCGCGGGTACGCCTCGCTCGACTACGAGCCCACCGGCGAGGAGGCGGCGCAGCTCGTCAAGGTCGACATCCTGCTGCACGGCGACAAGGTCGACGCGTTCTCCGCCGTCACCCACAAGGACAAGGCGTACGCGTACGGCGTCCGGCTCGTCGCCAAGCTGCAGAAGCTCATCCCCCGGCAGAACTTCGAGGTGCCGATCCAGGCGGCCATCGGCTCCCGGGTCATCGCCCGTGAGACCGTCCGCGCCATCCGCAAGGACGTCCTCGCCAAGTGCTACGGCGGTGACATCTCCCGTAAGCGGAAGCTGCTGGAGAAGCAGAAGGAGGGCAAGAAGCGGATGAAGATGGTCGGCAACGTCGAGGTGCCGCAGGACGCGTTCATCTCCGTCCTGTCCACCGACGAGTCCGGTGCCGAGGCCAAGGGCAAGAAGTAGCCCCGCCCCGCGGCGAACCCGCCGCGGCATCTCCGTAGGCCGCCTTCCGGCGCTCGTGGACACGTCCACCGGGCGCAGGGGTGAGGCGTTCGAGGCGTCACACGTTCGGGCCCCTGTTCCTCCGCACAGCGCGGAGGGCGGGGGCCCGTTCGTTATCAACCGGCGGCCCGTGGCCTCTTACGCGAGGCCCGGGCGAGCTTTACCCTGATCACGGCTCGTCTAGTTACTCGCCAGTTAAACAAGCCGGTGGTGAGCCGGTCGTACAGGGCGGGAACAGCCGAGCGAGCGGGACGAGCAGGACGCGCGGTGGATCAGGATCACGCGCAGAGCGGGAACGAGAAGCAAGCAGAGACAGCAGGATCACCAAGCGGCCGGTCGTAGTGATGCCGCAGGCCCGGAGGACGTCGTGAGCGACACACCACAGACCCTGATCGACAACCGACCGCCCTCCGTGGCGAACCTCTTCATCGAGCGGGTGGCCGCCACCCCGGACGGCGAGGCGTACCGCTACCCGGTGCCCTCGTCCACGGGCGAGGGCCCGGACGAGTGGAAGTCGCTGAGCTGGAGCGAGTCCGCCGAACGGGTCTACGCCATCGCGGCGGGCCTGATCGCGCTCGGCGTGGGGGCCGAGGAGCGGGTCGCCCTCGCGTCCTCCACCCGGGTCGAGTGGATCCTCGCCGATCTGGGCGTGATGTGCGCCGGGGCCGCGACGACCACGGTCTACCCCTCGACCAACACCGAGGAGTCCGCCTTCATCCTGGCCGACTCCGAGAGCCGGGTGCTGATCGCGGAGGACGCGGCCCAGGTCGCGAAGGCCCGCGAGTCCCGTGCCGAGCTGCCCGACCTCACCCGTGTCGTCGTCATCGACCCGGCCGGAGCCGAGCCCGCCGAAGGCGACCCCGAGGGCTGGCTGCTGACACTCGCCGAGCTGGAAGCGCGGGGCGCCGCGTACCTGGCGGAGCACCCGCGGGCCGTCGAGGAGCGGGTGTCGGCGATCACCGCCGACCAGCTGGCCACCCTGATCTACACCTCCGGCACCACCGGGCGGCCCAAGGGAGTGCGGCTGCCGCACGACAACTGGTCGTACATGGCCAAGGCCATCCCGGCGACCGGGCTGGTGACCACCGAGGACGTCCAGTACCTCTGGCTGCCGCTCGCACACGTCTTCGGCAAGGTGCTGATCTCCGGCCAGATCGAGGTGGGGCACGTCACCGCCGTAGACGGCCGGGTCGACAAGATCATCGAGAACCTCCCGGTGGTCCGGCCCACCTACATGGCGGCCGTCCCGCGCATCTTCGAGAAGGTCTACAACGGCGTCGCGGCCAAGGCCCGGGCCGGTGGCGGGGCCAAGTACAAGATCTTCCAGTGGGCCGTGGGCGTCGCCCGCGAGTACGCCAAGGTCTCGCAGGACAACTTCCGCCGTACCGGCACGGCCTCCGTCCCCTTCGCCCTCGGCGCCAAGCACAAGGCCGCCGACGCCCTCGTCTTCTCGAAGATCCGCGAGGCGTTCGGCGGCCGGCTGCGCGCCTGCGTCTCCGGCTCCGCCGCCCTCGCCCCGGACATCGGTTTCTTCTTCGCCGGCGCGGGCGTGCACATTCTGGAGGGGTACGGGCTGACCGAGTCCAGCGCGGCCTCCTTCTGCAACCCGGGCGAGGCCTACCGCACCGGCACGGTCGGCAAGCCGTTCCCGGGCACCGAGGTCCGCATCGCCGACGACGGCGAGGTGCTGCTGCGCGGCCCCGGCATCATGCAGGGCTACCACCGGCTCCCGGACAAGTCGGCCGAGGTGCTGGAGTCCGACGGCTGGCTGCACACCGGCGACATCGGTGAGCTCTCCGTCGACGGCTACCTGAGCATCACCGACCGGAAGAAGGACCTGATCAAGACCTCGGGCGGCAAGTACGTCGCGCCGGCCGAGGTCGAGGGTCAGTTCAAGGCGGTCTGCCCGTTCGTCTCCAACATCCTGGTGCACGGCGCGGACCGGAACTTCTGCACCGCGCTCATCGCCCTGGACGAGCCCGCGATCCTCGGCTGGGCCGCCGAGAACGGCCTGGACGCAAAGGCGTACGCCGACGTGGTGGCCGACCCGCAGACCGTGGAGCTCATCGAGGGCTACGTCAAGGAGCTCAACGCGGGACTTCAGCGGTGGCAGACCATCAAGAAGTTCCGCCTCCTCCCGCGTGACCTGGACATCGAACACGGCGAGCTGACCCCCAGCCTCAAGCTGAAGCGGCCGGTCGTCGAACGCGAGTACAAGGCGCTGATCGAGGACATGTACGCGGGGTCGCGCGAGGCCTGAGGACGGGCGCGGGGCGGGCGGGGCGGTACGGCGACGGACGTGCCGGCTCCCCCGCCGTGTTCCGGGGCGGTACGGCGACGGTCGTGCCGCCCTCCGCCGTGTTCCGGCGCGGCGCGGGGCAGGTCCGGCGCGGGGCAGGTCCGGCCGCGGCGGCCACCGGGCAGCCGTACTCCCGTGCGGCGCGGGTCCCACCTCGGCTTCTCGCCCCGCCGCCTCCTCGCGCTCCCTGGTCCCTACGTCATGCGCCCGCCGTGCGCCCCGGCGTGCGACCCGCGCGGCGGTGGCGTGTATTCATCCTCCCAGTTCGGTAACTCCGTGCGCCTGCGCACGGCCGGTCTGTCACTCTGTCGTTGTCGGCGGCGTTTCGAGATCCGGAGGAGCCGCACCGTGGGGCCAATTCCACTGCAACGGGCCACCATTCACCGGCCGGGTGGCACCGACGCGGGCAGGGCGGGCGACCCCCCGCTCGTCAGCACGACCAGCCTGCCCGCGACACCCCAGTCCCCGTCCGGCGCCCGCAGGTTCGTCCGGGCCGTCCTCGCGGAGTGGGCCGGGCTCGGAGTGCCGGCCGCCGTGGGGTTCAGCGACCGGCTCGCCGATGACCTGGTGAACGTCACCAGCGAGCTGGTCACCAACGCCGTGGTGCACGCCGGGACCGTGGTCGACCTGCTGGTGCGCCTGGAACACGCGACCGATGAGGAACCCGCGGCCCTGGTCCTGGAGGTCACCGACCACCACCCGGCCCGCGCGACCGGCGAGGAGCCCGGAGACCGCGAGCCGGCCACCGGGGTCAAGGCGCTCCCCGGGGCGGGCACGCCCACCCCGCGCGCCGCCACCGCGGGCACCCCCGTCACGACGGCTCGTACGCGGGCCGCCGCCGGATCCACCACCGCGGCCCCCGCCGACCCGCAGCTGCGGGCCGGGGACCCGTACGGCCTGGCCGAATACGGCCGCGGACTCGACCTCGTCGCCGCGCTCTCCGTCGCCTGGGGCATCACCTACCGCACCGGGCACAAGACGGTCTGGGCCCGGCTCCCCGTGGACGACTGGGGCGCCTCCGCCCAAGCCCGCGCGGACACCCCCGTCGAGCACCGGATGGGCGCGGCCCCGGCCACGACGGCCGCCGGACATCCCGTCCACGTGCCCCCGCAGCCCTCCGCCGATCTCCTGGTCCCGGCTGCCCCGCCCGGGGCGCGCGACGACAGCGTCTGGGACCAGCAGGGCGCCCTCGCCTTCCTCGCGGAGGCGTCCGACCTGCTCACCGGGCAGCTGGACGAGGAACTCGTGGCGACGATAGCGGGCCGGATGCTCGTCCCCCGGCTCGTCGACTGGTGCGCGATCTGGCTGGACGAGGAGGGCACGGGGGCGCCGGGCGCCCCTCGCCTCACCCGTGTACGGCACGGCGACGAGTCCGGCGCGGGACCGCTGGGCGGGGCGCTGGAGAACGAACCCTTCCGGCTGCCGGGCAGCGTCGGCCCGGGACCCGTACCGCTGCCCTGGCCGCCGGGCGGCCGGGAGCCGGGCGCCCACGACGGGGCCGCCCTCGCCTGCCGCATCACGGCCGGGGGCCGCACGCTCGGCACCGTGCTCGTCGGCCGCGACCACGAGTCCGGCGCCGAGATGCCCGAGGCCGTGGTCCGGGTCGTGGAGGACTTCGTACGCCGCCTCGGCCAGGCGGTCGGGGCCGCCCGCGCCTACACCCGGCAGGCCACCATCAGCCGCATCCTCCAGCGCGGACTGCTGCCCAACAAGGTCGCCGACATCCCCGGCATGAGCAGCGCCCTCGTCTACGAGCCGAGCGACGACGGCGTGGTCGGAGGCGACTTCTACGACATCTTCCCGTGCCCGAAGGGCCGCTGGTGCTTCGTCCTCGGTGACGTCCAGGGCAGCGGCCCCGAGGCCGCCGTGGTGACCGGCCTGGCCCGGCCCTGGCTCCGGCTGCTGTCCCGCGAGGGTTTCGGCGTGGGCGAGGTCCTGGACCGGCTCAACCGGCTGCTGCTGGACGACGCCATGGAGGCCGCCGAGGCGGCCGCCCTGATGGTCGCGGCGGCGGGCGGGCAGCAGTTCACGGACGGCGGGCAGTCCCGCTTCCTCTCCCTGCTCTACGGCGAGGTGGTGCCGCTCCCCGGCGGCGGCGCCCGCTGCACGGTGGCGAGCGCCGGCCACCCGCTGCCGCTGCTGCTGCGGCCGGACGGCTCGGTGCGCCCGGTCGCCGAGCCGCAGGTGCTGCTCGGGGTGGTGGAGGACGTGGCGTACGAGAGCCAGACCTTCGACCTGGAACCGGGCGACAGCCTGCTCTGCGTCACCGACGGGGTCACCGAGCGGCGCTCCGGCTCCGCGCTCTTCGACGACGGCGACGGCCTGGCCCGCGCCCTCGCTCCCTGCGCGGGCCAGAGCGCGAGGGAGGTGGCGGAGTGCATCCGCCAGGCCGTGCACGGCTTCTCCGAGCTCCCGCCGGACGACGACGTGGCGCTGCTGGTACTGCGCGCGGACTGAGAGGTCCCGGCCGGGGAGGCGCCCCGGCCGGGCGACCCGCCGAGGTGCCGCCGGCGGGGCCGCTCACTCCTGACCGGCCGGCTCCTCGGTGAGCCGGGAGTCGGAGAGGGTGAGCGCGCCGACCGCCGCGACCAGGCCGACGACGACCGCCAGCACGGCGTAGGTGATCCGCTCGCCGTGGAAGAACGACGCCACCAGGCCGTCGCTCCAGGTGCCCGCGGGGAGCTGGGTGGTGACCAGCGCCGCGATCAGGGTGCCGACCACGGCGGTGCCGATGCTGGTGCCGACCTCCTGGGCGGTGTCGTTGAGCGCCGTGCCGATCGACGTGCGGTTGGCGGGCATCGCGTCGACGAGCGCGATGGCGCAGATCGTCATGACGGTGCGCAGTCCGACGGTCATCACGACCATGCAGGCCGCGATGGCGACGTAACCGTGGCTGACGCCCCAGGAGAGGCCGGCCAGCGAACCGGCCAGGCAGGCCGCGCCGACCAGGCAGGCGACGCGGTGGCCGAACCTGCTCGCGAGCCACTCGGAGAGCGGGGTCGCGACGATCATGGTCAGGATGAGCGGCAGGTTCGCGAGACCTGCCCGGACGGGGCTCCACCCGTACGCGTACTGGAAGTGGAGGATCAGCCCGAACATCACGGCGGCCATCGCGATGGCCGTGCCGATCTGAGCGATGGCCGCGCCGCGGACCACGCCGTTGCCGAAGAGCTTGAGGTCCAGCATGGGCGCCCGGCTGCGACGCTCGTGCGTCACGAAGGCGATGCCGGCGGCGACGGCGCCGAGGACCGAGGCGAGCGTGGCCGCGGAGAGCCAGCCGTGCTCGACGCCGCTGGTCAGCGCGTAGCAGGCGAGGCCGATGGTGGCGACGCTCAGCGCGGCGCCGGGCAGGTCGAGCTTGTCGCGGGTGAGGTCCTGCGGCCGGTCGGCCGGGACTCCGAGCCGGACTCCGACGGCCGCGATCAGCGCGATCGGGGCGTTGACGAGCAGCAGCCACTGCCACCGCGCGTGGGCCAGGGCGGTGCCGCCCAGCAGGGGGCCGAGGACGAAGCCGGACATGCCGACGACGATCATCAGCGTCATCGCGCGCATCCGCAGCGCCTTGTCGTCGAACAGCCGGAAGACCAGCGAGTTCGTGATCGGCGCCATGGCCGCCGCGGCGATGCCCAGACCGGCCCGCAGGGTGATGAGCTGCCCGGCGGTGGTGACCGCGGCGACGCCCAGGCTCAACAGGCCGAACACCGCGAGGCCGACCAGCAGCACGCGGCGGCGTCCGAGCCGGTCGGCCATCGATCCCGCCGTCAGCAGCAGCCCGCCGAAGGTCAGGGAGTACGCGCCGGTGACCCACTGGAGCGCGGTCGTGCCGCTGCCGAGGTCGCGACCGATCGTGGGCAGCGCGATGGACAAAAGGGTGTTGTCGACCATCTCGACGAAGAAGGCCAGGCAGAGCGCGGCCAGGGGTATCCAGGCCGCTCGCAGGGACGGATAGGTGCGCGACGCGTCGGGCGGCGCGGTGGCGGTCGTGGTCATGACGGGCCTCCCCTCAGAACGCCGCTCACATCGAACGACGTTCTATCGAACGTTGTTCCAAGATAGAACCACGTTCGATAAGAAGCAAGCTGTGATTGGATGTGGCTCATGACAGGCCCGCGAACACCACCCGCCGACCGCCCCGCACGCGGGCGCCGGCGCGCCTCGCACTCCATCGAGACCGTCCTGTCCGCGGCCGTGGATCTGCTCGACGAGGCGGGCGAGCCGGCCCTGACCCTGCGGGCCCTGGCCGCCCGGCTCGGGACCGGCGTCGGCAGCATCTACTGGTACGTCTCCGGCAAGCAGGACCTGCTCGACCGCGCCATCGACCACGTACTGACCGGGGTGCTGGCCGCCGTCGAGGCGCAGCCGCGCAGCGAGGACGCGATCGACGACCTGCGCGAGATGGCGCTCAAGCTGTTCGACGCGATCGTGGACCGGCCGTGGCTGGGCGCGCACTTCATGCGCACCGCCGTGGTCCGGGGCAACTCGCTGCGGCTCTACGAGATGCTGGGCGAGCAGACGCTCCGGCTCGACCTCACCCCGCGACAGCGGTTCCACGCCGTGTCGGCGATCGTGAGCGTGGTGGTCGGCAGCGCGGCCGACATCGGGCAGGAGCCGCCCGCCGAGGTCCTCGACGGTTCGGTGGACCGCGAGGAGTTCCTCGGCCGCTTCGCCGAGACGTGGCGGTCCCTCCCGGCCGAGGAGTTCCCGTTCGTGCGCGACATCGTCGAGGTGTTCGACGGGCACGACGACAAGGAGCAGTTCCTCGCCGCGCTGGAGCTGAGCCTGGCGGGCCTGCGCCTCCAGGCCGGGGCCTGACACCGGGCGCCCTTCCGACGCCCCGCCTTCGTGCGGAACGCGGGTGGCCCCGGCCACTCCGGCGGCGAGCGACAATGGACGGTATGCCTTCCGTACTGCCCGATGGTGAGCCCGTGCCCGACGACGGGGCGCTGCCCCGCCACGCCCTGGAAGGCGCCGCCGACCGCCCCCTCGGCTTCTACCTGCACGTCCCGTACTGCGCGACCCGCTGCGGGTACTGCGACTTCAACACCTACACCGCCACCGAGCTGCGCGGCTCCGGCGGCGCTCTGGCCTCCCGCGACAACTACGCCGCCCACCTGATCGAGGAGGTCAGGCAGGCTCGCAAGGTCCTCGGGGACGACCCGCGCCCGGTGCGCACGGTCTTCGTCGGCGGCGGTACCCCCACCCTGCTGGCAGCCGCCGACCTGGTACGGATGCTGGCGGCGATCCGCGACGAGTTCGGCCTCGCCCCGGACGCGGAGATCACCACCGAGGCCAACCCGGAGTCGGTCGGACCGGCCTACCTGGCCGAGCTGCGCGCGGGCGGCTTCAACCGGATCTCCTTCGGTATGCAGAGCGCCAAGCAGCACGTGCTGAAGATCCTGGACCGCACCCACACCCCGGGCCGCCCCGAGGCCTGTGTCGCCGAGGCCCGGGAAGCCGGGTTCGACCACGTCAACCTGGATCTGATCTACGGCACCCCCGGCGAGTCCGACGACGACTGGCGGGCCTCCCTGGACGCGGCGATCGGCGCGGGCCCCGACCACGTCTCGGCGTACGCGCTGATCGTGGAGGAGGGCACCCAGCTGGCCCGCCGCATCCGGCGCGGCGAGGTCCCGATGACCGACGACGACGTGCACGCCGACCGCTACCTGATCGCCGACGAGGCGATGGCCGCCGCGGGGTTCTCCTGGTACGAGGTGTCGAACTGGGCCCGTACCCCGGAGGGCCGATGCCTGCACAACGAGCTGTACTGGCGCGGCGCCGACTGGTGGGGCGCCGGGCCGGGCGCGCACAGCCACGTCGGCGGGGTGCGCTGGTGGAACGTGAAGCACCCGGGGGCGTACGCGCAGGCGCTGTCCGAAGGCCGCTCGCCCGGCGCGGGCCGGGAGATCCTCTCCGCGGAGGACCGCCGTGTCGAGCGCGTCCTGCTGGAGCTCCGGCTGCGCGAGGGCTGCCCGCTCTCCCTGCTGAAGCCGGACGGCCTCGCGGCCTCCCGCCGGGTCCTCGCCGAGGGCCTGCTGGAGCCGGGGCCGTACGAGCGAGGCCGCGCGGTCCTCACCCTGCGTGGGCGCCTGCTCGCCGACGCGGTCGTGCGGGACCTGGTCGACTGAGCGGTACCCGGCCGCAGGGCGGTCGCCCGGGGCCCACGGGTCGCCCCGGCCGGTCCGGGCTCACGGCACGCAGACCTTTTCGGTCAGCTTCGGCGCCGGGCCCGCGGGCTTGCCGCAGACGATCGAGCTGACCGCCTTCGCCCCGGGGCCGGTGACCTTCACGATGTTGATGCCGTGCAGGTTGTCGGTGACCGTGGCGGGCGAGCCCGCCAGCCTGACCGTCCCGGTGGGCATGTCGTTGAGGTCGACCGTGTGCAGCAGCGCCCAGGTCTCGGCGGCGCTCCTCGGCACGTCGCCCCGGGCGGCGGCATCGTAGAGCGCGGCCGTCGCGGTGTAGGACATGACGATCTGGCCGCTGGAGAAGAGTTCGTCCCTGTACCCCTCCTGCCCGGCCTCTGGGGCGGCCTGCTCCGTACCCTCCGGGAACAGCGCGCCCAGGGCGGCGCTGGAGCGCGGATAGAAGCCGTCGCCGCGCCCGGGGGCCATCGGGGCGAGCGAGCTGTAGTAGAGGGTGACGTGGCGCGCGAGGTAGTCGCTGCTGTTGAAGCTCGCCTTGGTCAGGTCGTCGCCGGTGAAGACGGTGATGTCCTTGTCCGAGCAGCCGGTGATCCGCGAGAGCCCGTCCATCAGCGGGTTGACGTCCTCGACCCGGCCCGCGAAGTACAGCGCGTCCGGCACCGGCTGCGTCGCGCAGATGTCCCGGAGCGGGTCGCCCAGGGCGGCGGCGCCGTTGGCGGCGAGCGGGTAGGACGCGTTCTCTCCGACGAGGTAACCCGACTCCTGGAGCATCTTCCGCCCCGCGTCGCGCTGTTCGATCGTGTACTGGTCCTTGTCGCCGTTCCCCCTCGCCCGGGAGAGCACCAGCGCGCGGCCGACGTGGTCGGTGGGCAGCAGTGCGCGGGCGATGAGCCCGAGCACGTGCGTCTGCTCCTCGTCGGTCGCCGCGAGTCCGAAGTAGTTCGTGTAGAGGCGGGGCAGGTCGCTGCTGGAGTTGGTGGAGTCGACCACGGCGAGGCCCGCCCTGCGCAGCGCCTCGGTGGCGGCCCCGCTCTCGGTGGTGTTCCGGCCCATGCCCACCACCCCCACGACGTGCGGGTCGCGGCGGGCCACCTCGATGATCTTCCGCACGGCGGTGGTCTGCCGCAGCATGTCCTCGCCGCCGTTGGCCGTGAGGACCTTGAGCTTGACGGGGTGCTTGGCGGTGGGGCTGTTGACCAGCTGCTGCTGGAGGTAGACCCCGGTGAGCTCCTCCAGCCCCTTGCGGGTGTCCGCCTCCTTCTCGGCGGTGAGCGGTCCGGCGTAGACCACCGTGACGTACGAGTCGCCGGGGCCGATCGAGGCGTTCTCGTCCCGGATCGCCTGCTCGACGCGTGCGAAGGTCACACCCCGGCCGGAGCCCTTCAGCTGGAGCCCGTTGCCCTCGGCGAACCGCACCTCGTCCGTCGTGGCCACCCCCACGCACTCCCGGGGGCCGTTGCCGGCTCCGCTCCACACGGAGTCCGTGTTCCGGTCGGTCAGCGGCCCGTGGCAGTACGTGTCCTGCCAGTGCCGGCTCCAGAGGAAGGTGCCGAGCAGACTGGTGACGAGGACCAGCACGACCGTGGTCCGGGACATCACGAACCACGCCCACGTCCGGCGCACCCGCTGCGTGTGCAACTGGGCGTCCGCGTGGTCGTGCAGCAACTGGGCGGTGGAGAGCGGCAGCCGCAGCACCCACGACAGCGTCGAGGCACCGGCGGGGTTCTGGCCGACGCTCAGGTCGTCCACCCACCGCCGGTAGCGGGCCTGCGCCCCCGCCCACGGCACCCGGCCGCCCGCCGGTGACTGCTCGGGCGGCTGCGAGGGGGTGTGGGTCAGCTCCTCGGCGGCCGGCAGGGAGGCCAGGAACAGCAGCGGGTCGACCTCGCTGCGGCGGGAGCGCACGTTGTTGATCGCGTTGATCAGCAGTACGCCGCCGTTCTCGCCGGTGGCCGTCGGCAGCAGCACCACCGGGGGGACCGTGCGCTTGCTCCGCCGCCAGTCCAGTGCGCGTGGCCGGTAGTTGTGCCGCAGGTCCTCCAGCAGCGCCTGGACCCGCAGCTCCAGGTGGAACTGGCGGGCGGCCGGGTCGCCCTCCTCGGCCTCGGCCACCCGGAGCGCGACGGCGGCTGCCCGGGCCCGGATCACCCGCCACGAGCCGCTCGGCGACAGCCAGGACCAGCCGTCCGAGGGATACCCGGTGCTGGAGGCGGCGAGCGAGGAGGTGGTGGCGAACCAGCGGCTGGCCCGTCGCAGCCAGAGCAGCGGGGGAGCCGAGGCCGTCAGCAGCCGTACCACCGCCAGACCCAGCGCCGCGGCGGCCGCCAGCAGCAGGGTGGCGGTCCAGCCGATCTCGCCGAGCAGTACACCGAGCACCGCGATGAACACGGCACCCAGGAAAGTCTCGGGACGGACGGACTGGCGCAGCGAGCGGGACCAGTCGCCGTGCCCGGACCGGGCGGGCCGCCAGCGCAGCGAGCCCAGCTCTTCCAGGATGCGTTCGCCCCGGACGGTGGCGGTGCTCCCGCCCGGCTGCGCGAGCACCTGGGCGGTGGCCTCCTCGATGGCGCCGAGCAGCCGTGACCGGGGGAAGGCGAAGGGCTTGTACTGGCTGCCCTCCCTGGTCTCCCAGGGGTGCTCGGCGAGCCCACGCACCATGTCCAGCGCCGACTCGTACGGGGACGTGCCCCGGGGCTCCAGCAGTCGCACGGGGACCCGGCGCGGCTCGTTGGCGCGGTACACCAGGTGCGCGATCTCGCGGACCCGGTCGTCGATGTCGGGCGCGGCGCCGATGTCGTCGGCCTGGGCCACCACGATCGGCATCACCGGCCGGTTGATCCGGTACCGGTCGACGAGCGTCTGCACGAGGTGGAACACGGCGGACGCCGCCTCGTTCCCGCCGCTTTCCTGCCAGTCCCCTCGCGCCATCCCCGTACCCCCGTCGCAGACGAATCCCGCACCCCCAATTAACCGGTCAGGAGTACGAACCGCAGCGATTTCTCCGGATCGGAACCCGATCCGTGGGAACAGTCGCCGGGCAGCGGCGCGGCCAGGTGCGGCGGGTCACCCCGGAAGTGTGACGAAGTCGATCAATTCCTCCACCCTGCCCAGCAGTTGAGGCTCGATGTCCTTGTACGAGCGGACCCCGGACAGGATGTGCTGCCAGGCCGCCCCGGTGTTCTCGGGCCACCCCAGCGCCCGGCACACCCCGGTCTTCCAGTCCTGCCCGCGCGGTACGGACGGCCAGGAGGCGATACCCACCGAGGCGGGCTTCACGGCCTCCCAGACGTCGATGAAGGGATGCCCCACCACCAGCAGGTGCGGATCGGACACCTCGGCGGCGATGCGGGACTCCTTGGAGCCCGGTACGAGATGGTCCACCAGCACCCCGAGCCGCGCGTCCGGCCCCGGCCCGAACTCCCGCACGACCGAAGGGAGGTCGTCGATGCCCTCCAGGTACTCCACGACCACCCCCTCGATCCGGAGGTCGTCGCCCCACACCCGCTCGACCAGCTCCGCGTCGTGCCGGCCCTCCACGTAGATCCGCCCGGCCCGCGCCACCCGCGCCCGCGCACCCGGCACCGCCACCGACCCGGAGGCCGTACGCGACGGCGCCACCGGGCCGCCGGACGACGGGCGCACCAGCGTCACCACCCGCCCCTCCAGCAGGAAGCCGCGCGGCTCCATCGGGAACACCCGGTGCTTGCCGAACCGGTCCTCCAGGGTCACCACCGGACCCTGGGCGGACTTCTCGCAGCGGATCACCGCACCGCAGAAGCCGGTGGACACCTCCTCCACGACCAGATCCGGATCGGCGGGCACCTCGGGCACGGGGGCGGACCTCTTCCACGGCGGGGTCAGGTCCGGCTGGTAACTGCGCATGACACGACGATAATTCGGCCCCCGCCCGGCGGGACAGGAACACCCCGGCCCCGGCGGGCCGCCCGACGGGCGGGGGCTCGTCCCTGCGGGCCGCTCCCGTCACCCCACTCCGAAGCGCCCCGCCAGCAGTTCCCGCTGCGCCCGCACGAACGCCGCGTCCACCGCCGCCCCGTGCCCGGGTACGTACACCGCGTCCTGTCCGCCCAGCGCCAGCAGCCGGTCCAGGGCGGCGGGCCAGAGGGCCGGCACCGAGTCCGGGCCCGTCTGCGGCTCACCCGACTCCTCGATCAGGTCCCCGCAGAGCACCACCGCGGGCGCCCCCGCCGAACCGGGGACCAGGACCGCCAGATCGTGTCCCGTGTGACCGGGCCCCACGTTGGCCAGCACCACCTCGCGGCCCCCGCCCAGGTCGAGCGTCCAGCGGTGGCACACCTCACGCCCGGGGAACACCAGCGCGTCCACCGCCTGGGCCGCGTCGTGCTCGGGCAGGCCGTTGCGCACCGCGTCCGCGTGCATCTCGTCCACCGACCCCCGCATCCGCGCGGCCACCCCGTACGCCCCGAACACCTCGGCGCCCGCGAAGGCGGCCGTACCGAAGACGTGGTCGAAGTGCGGATGGCTGAGTGCGACATGGGTCACCCGCCGGCCCAGAAGCCGCTGCGCCTCGACCCGCAGTCCGACGCCCTCGCGCAGGCTCGCACCGGTGTCCAGCATCAGCGCGCGGTCCGTCCCGGCCACCAGGGCGGCGGTCGCGTCCCAGCCGGGGAGCCTTTGGCGGCCCACGCCGTGGCCCAACCGCTCCCAGCCCAGCTCTTCCCAAGAGAGGTCCATGAGGAGACGCTATCCGCATCGACCTGCGCGGTCTCGCGGGCCGCGGCCGGTCGCCCTTGCCCGGGGCCCTGTCCACCCCCGTACACTGACCGGGGGGAAGCTGGCACTCAGACGCACAGAGTGCCAGGAAGTAGCCACCACGACCGACAGCTGGAGGTGTGCGCGATGCTCAGCGAACGCAGACTTGAAGTGCTGCGCGCCATCGTCCAGGACTACGTCGGCACCGAGGAGCCGGTCGGCTCCAAGGCGCTCACCGAGAGGCACCGGCTCGGGGTCTCCCCGGCCACCGTCCGCAACGACATGGCGGTGCTGGAGGACGAGGGCTTCATCGCCCAGCCGCACACCAGCGCCGGGCGCATCCCCACGGACAAGGGCTATCGCCTCTTCGTGGACCGGCTCGCGGGCGTCAAGCCCCTGTCGTCGCCGGAGCGCCGGGCGATCCACAACTTCCTGGACTGCGCCGTCGACCTCGACGACGTGGTCGCCCGCACGGTACGGCTGCTCGCGCAGCTGACCCGGCAGGTCGCCATCGTGCAGTACCCCTCGCTGACCCGTTCCACGGTGCGGCACGTGGAGCTGCTGGCCCTGTCACCGGCCAGGCTGATGCTGGTCCTGATCACCGACACCGGCCGGGTCGAACAGCGTATGATCGACTGCCCCGCGCCGTTCGGCGAGACCTCTCTCGCCGATCTGCGGGCCCGGCTCAACAGCCGAGTCGTGGGACGCCGCTTCAGCGATGTCCCGCAGCTCGTGCAGGACCTGCCGGAATCCTTCGAGAACGAGGACCGCGGCACGGTCGCCACGGTCCTGACCACTCTCCTCGAAACCCTGGTCGAGGAGACGGAGGAGCGGCTGATGATCGGCGGCACCTCCAACCTCACCCGCTTCGGGCACGACTTCCCCCTGGTGATCCGGCCCGTGCTGGAAGCGCTGGAGGAACAGGTCGTCCTGCTGAAGCTGCTCGGTGAGGCCACGGACTCGGGCATGACCGTACGGATCGGGCACGAGAACGCCCACGAGGGCCTCACCTCCACGTCCGTCGTCACGGTCGGCTACGGTTCGGGCGACGAGGCAGTCGCCAAACTCGGCGTGGTCGGACCGACCCGCATGGACTACCCCGGAACGATGGGAGCGGTACGCGCAGTGGCACGTTACGTCGGACAGATCCTGGCGGAGTCGTAAGTGGCCACCGACTACTACGCCGTGCTCGGCGTACGGCGCGACGCGTCGCAGGACGAGATCAAGAAGGCATTCCGTCGGCTCGCCCGCGAGCTGCACCCGGATGTCAACCCGGACCCGAAGACCCAGGAGCGGTTCAAGGAGATCAACGCCGCTTACGAGGTGCTCTCGGACGCCCAGAAGAAGCAGGTCTACGACCTCGGCGGGGACCCGCTGTCGGCCTCGGGCGGCGGCGGTGGCGCGGGCGGCTTCGGCGCCGGCGGCTTCGGCAACTTCTCCGACATCATGGACGCCTTCTTCGGCACGGCGTCGCAGCGCGGACCCCGTTCGCGCACGCGGCGCGGCCAGGACGCCATGATCCGGCTGGAGATCGACCTCGCCGAGGCGGCCTTCGGGACCACCAAGGACATCCAGGTCGACACCGCCGTCGTCTGCACCACGTGCAGCGGCGAAGGCGCGGCCCCCGGCACCTCGGCCCAGACCTGCGACATGTGTCGCGGGCGCGGCGAGGTGTCCCAGGTCACCCGTTCCTTCCTCGGCCAGGTCATGACCTCGCGGCCCTGCCCGCAGTGCCAGGGATTCGGCACCGTCGTGCCGACCCCCTGCCCGGAGTGCGCCGGTGACGGCCGCATCCGCTCGCGGCGCACCCTCACGGTCAAGATCCCCGCGGGGGTCGACAACGGGACCCGGATCCAGCTGGCCGGCGAGGGCGAGGTCGGCCCCGGCGGCGGCCCGGCCGGAGACCTCTACGTCGAGATCCACGAGGTGCCGCACGCGACGTTCCAGCGGCGCGGCGACGACCTGCACTGCACGGTCACCATCCCCATGACGGCGGGCGCGCTCGGCACGAAGGTGCCGCTGGAGACGCTCGACGGCGTGGAGGAGATCGACATCAGGCCCGGCACCCAGTCCGGCCAGTCGGTCCCGCTGCACGGCCGCGGCATCACGCACCTGCGGGGCGGCGGCCGGGGCGACCTGATCGTGCACGTCGAGGTGCTGACCCCCAGCAAGCTCGACCCGGAGCAGGAACGCCTGCTGCGCGAGCTGGCCAAGCTGCGCGGCGAGGAGCGGCCCACCGGGCAGTTCCAGCCCGGCCAGCAGGGACTCTTCTCCCGCCTGAAGGACGCCTTCAACGGCCGCTGAGGCCCGCACGCGTCACGTACCACCGCACCGCCCGCCGGGACTCGTCCCGGCGGGCGGTCGCGCGTACGCGGCCACCTCCGCGGTACGCCGGAGGAGCCCCGCGCGCGAGGATTCGGCACGGCGGACCGGACATGACACGATGCGGGGATGTCCTCCCTGACCGATCTCTGCCGGTATCCGATCGTGCAGGCGCCGATGGCGGGCGGTCCCTCCTCCCCGCAGCTCGTCGCCGCCGTCGCCGAGGCGGGCGGGCTCGGCTTCCTCGCCGCCGGGTACAAGACGGCCGACGCGATGCTCCGGGAGACCGAGAAGGTCCGGGCGGCCACCGGCGGAGCCTTCGGGGTGAACCTCTTCATGCCGCAGCCCGCCCTCACCGGCCCCGCCACGGAGGCCGTGGCGGCCTACCGCCACCACCTCGCCGCCGAGGCCGCCACGTACGACACCCCGCTCGGCGACCGCGGTGCCGACCGCGGTGACGACACCGACGGTTACGACGCCAAGGTGGCCGCCCTCCTGACCGAGCCGGTCCCGGTGGTCTCCTTCACCTTCGGCTGCCCCACCCGGGACACCCTGGACGCCTTCGCCCGCGCCGGTACGTACACGATCGTCACGGTCACCACCGCCGAGGAGGCGCGCGACGCCCAGTGGGCCGGGGCCGACGCCGTCTGCGCCCAGGGCATCGAGGCGGGCGGCCACCAGTCCACCCACCAGGACGACCCGGACGCCGACCACACCGGCATCGGGCTGCTCTCCCTGATCACCCAGGTCCGCGAGACCGTGACCGTACCGGTCGTCGCGGCGGGCGGGATGATGCGCGGCGCCCAGATCGCCGCAGCCCTCACGGCCGGCGCGGACGCCGCACAGCTGGGCACCGCCTTCCTCGCCTGCCCCGAGTCCGGCGCGCACCCGCTGCACAAACAGGCCCTGACCAGCCCGATGTTCGCCCGCACCGCGCTGACCCGCGCCTTCTCCGGTCGGCCCGCGCGGGGGCTGGTCAACCGCTTCGTCCGCGAACACGGCCCGCACGCTCCCGCCGCCTACCCCGAGGTGCACCACGTCACCTCGGGACTGCGCAAGGCGGCGGCCCGGGCCGGTGACGCCCAGGGCATGGCGCTCTGGGCGGGGCAGGGCCACCGGATGGCACGCGAGCTGCCCGCCGGGGAACTCGTCGAACTGCTCGCGGCGGAAATGTCGGAGACGGCCCAGCGCGCCGTCGGCACGAGGAGTGAACAGTGACCGCACCGGTCTTCGTCGTCGAGGAGATGCCCAGCGGGCCCGGATTCGTACTGGAGGGCCCCGAGGGGCGGCACGCCGTCTCCGTGAAACGGCTCCAGCCCGGCGAGGACGTCGTGCTGACGGACGGGCTCGGCCACTGGGCCGAGGGCGTCGTACGGGCCGCCGAGGGCAAGGACCGGCTGGTCGTCACCGTGGAGGCCGTCCGGGAGGAGGAGCTCCCCGCCCCCCGGATCACCGTCGTCCAGGCCCTGCCCAAGGGAGACCGGGGCGAGGTCGCCGTCGAGACGATGACCGAGACCGGCGTCGACGCGATCGTGCCCTGGCAGGCCGGCCGCTGCATCACCCAGTGGAAGGGCGAGCGGGGGCTCAAGGCGCTCGCCAAGTGGCGCTCCACCGCCCGCGAGGCGGGCAAGCAGTCCCGCAGGGTCCGATTCCCCGAGATCGCCGACGCGATGACCACCAAGCAGGTGGCCGCCCTCCTCGCCACCGCCGACTTCGCGGGCGTGCTGCACGAGGACCGCGACTGCGACAGCGAACCGCTGGCCACCGCCGACCTCCCCGCCACCGGCGAGATCGTGCTCGTCGTCGGCCCGGAGGGCGGGGTCTCGCCCCAGGAACTGGAGGCCTTCGCCGCCGCCGGGGCCGGTACGTACCGGCTGGGCCGCAGCGTCCTGCGCACCTCCACCGCCGGGACGGCCGCGACCGCGCTCCTGCTGGGACGCACCGGCCGCTGGGGCTGAGCACCGCCCCCGGGGGGCGTACGGGGCCCGTACGCCCCCCGGGCCCCGGCCGTACCGACCGTGCCGCCCCACGGCGGGTGGCGCCCGCCCCGATACGATGCGCTGAACGGATCATCGGCGTCACCACGACGGGCGCTGAACGGATCATCAGCGTCACCAGCCACCGAGGAGGCCGGCCCATGGCGGGAGAGCCGCAGCCCGACTGCCTGTTCTGCAAGATCGTCTCCGGGGACGTCCCGGCGACCATCGTGCGCGAGAGCGCCACCACCGTCGCCTTCCGCGACATCAACCCGCAGGCCCCGACCCACGTCCTGGTCATCCCCAAAGCCCACTACCCGGACGCCGCGTCGCTCGCCGCCGCCGAACCGCAGATCGCCGCCGACGTGCTGCGCGAGGCCGGGCTCGTCGCCACCGAGGACATGGTCGACGGCCACGGCTACCGCGTCGTCTTCAACACCGGCGCCGGCGCAGGCCAGACCGTCTTCCACGCGCACGCGCACGTCCTGGGCGGCCGCGGCCTCCAGTGGCCCCCCGGCTGACCGGAGCGCCGCCCCGTGTCCGCACGTGAGCTGGTGGTGCTCGGCACCGCCAGCCAGGTCCCCACCCGCCACCGCAACCACAACGGCTACCTGCTGCGCTGGGACGGGCAGGGCATCCTCTTCGACCCGGGCGAGGGCACCCAGCGCCAGATGCTGCGGGCCGGTGTCGCCGCGCACGACATCGACCGGATCTGCGTCACCCACTTCCACGGCGACCACTCGCTCGGGCTCGCGGGGGTGATCCAGCGGATCAACCTCGACCGGGTCCCGCACCCCGTCACCGCCCACTACCCGGCGAGCGGGCAGCACTTCTTCGAGCGGCTCCGGTACGCCACCGCCTACCGCGAGACCGTCGAGCTGGCCGAGCACCCCGTCGCCGCCGACGGGGTGCTCGCCACCACCGACGCGTACACCCTGGACTCCTTCCGGCTCTCGCATCCGGTCGAGTCCTACGGCTACCGCCTGACCGAACCCGACGGCCGCCGCATGATCCCGGCCCTCCTCGCCGCCCACGGCATCACGGGTCCCGACGTCGGCCGCGTCCAGCGCGAGGGCTCCTTGCGGGGCGTCCCCCTCGACGCAGTGTCCGAGCACCGGGCCGGACAGCGGTTCGCGTTCGTCATGGACACCAGGCTGTGCGACGGTGTGTACAGGCTCGCCGAGGGATGCGACCTGCTGGTCATCGAATCGACCTTCCTCGACGAAGACCTCGCACTGGCCACCGACCACGGCCACCTGACCGCCGGCCAGGCGGGCCGGGTGGCCGCCGAAGCGGGCGTACGCCATCTCGTACTCACCCACTTCTCCCAGCGGTACGACGATCCCGAACTCTTCGGGACCCAGGCCCGCGCCGCCGGGTTCGAGGGCGAACTGACCGTCGCCCGTGACCTGACCCGCGTACCGGTGCCCACCCGGCACCACTGATGTACCAGGTGCCCACCCGGCACCACCGATCCACGTCACCACCCCCTTTTCGTGAGCGAGACACCGTGCACCTCCCCAAGGCAGAACTCCACCTTCACATCGAAGGCACCCTCGAACCCGAGCTGGCCTTCGCGCTGGCCCGGCGCAACGGGGTGACGCTGCCCTACGCCACCACCGAGGAGCTGCGCACCGCGTACCTCTTCGACGACCTGCAGAGCTTCCTCGACCTGTACTACGCGCTGATGGCCGTGCTCCGCACCGAGGAGGACTTCGCCGAACTCGCCGACGCCTACCTCGCCCGGGCCGCCGCCCAGGGCGTCCGGCACGCCGAGATCTTCTTCGACCCGCAGGCCCACACCGCCCGGGGCGTGCCCATCGGCACCGTCGTCGAGGGACTCGGCCGCGCGCTGGAGCGCAGCGAGGAGAAGCACGGCATCTCCACCCAGCTGATCCTCTGCTTCCTGCGCGACCAGTCGGCCGCCTCGGCCCTGGAGACGCTGGAGGCCGCCAAGCCGTACCTGCACCGCATCACCGCCGTCGGCCTCGACTCCGCCGAGGTCGGCCACCCGCCGGCCAAGTTCCGCGAGGTCTACGAGGAGGCCGGGAAACTCGGCCTGCGCAAGGTCGCCCACGCGGGCGAGGAGGGCCCGCCGGAGTACATCCGCGAGGCCCTCGACGTCCTCGGCGTCGAGCGGATCGACCACGGGCTGCGCTGCATGGAGGACCCCGAGCTGGTCGCCCGGCTCGTCGCCGACCGCGTACCGCTCACCCTCTGCCCGCTCTCCAACGTCCGGCTGCGCGCCATCGACATCCTGGAGGAGCACCCGCTGCCCGCCATGCTGGCGGCCGGGCTGCACTGCACGGTGAACTCCGACGACCCGGCCTACTTCGGCGGATACGTCGGAGACACCTTCCACGCGGTCCACGAGGCGCTCGCCCTCGACCACGAGCAGCTGCGCACGCTCGCCCGCAACTCCTTCGAGGCGGCCTTCCTCGACCACGACGAGGAGCGCAGGGCGCGCTACCTGTCCGAGGTCGAGGCGTACGCGTTCGACTGACCTCCCCCGCCCGCCGGACCGGCCGTCCGGAACGCGCTGCGCCCCAGCCGCCTGCGGCGCAGGGCGGGTACGGCGATTTCCGTGACGGCCTGTTCCGGTGCGCCGAGTTTCGGTACGGCACCCGGCAGACCGCCCGTCGTGGCGGCGAGCAGCGCGGCCGGGGCGCCACCGCGTCGGCGCACCGAACCGGGCACCAGCGGACGGCCGCCCGCGTGCAGCGCCACCGCCGTGACCGGGGCAGCCACCAGCAGCGTCACCGCCCCGAGGATCAGCCCCATCGCGGGGAAACCGGCCCCCTCGGAGAGCACGCTGCCCAGCACCGGCCCGCAGGCCACTCCCACCGAGGAGGCGGAACCCGCGAGCACCGCCCAGCGGCCCCGTACGTCGAGCGAGGCGGCCAGGCCGATCAGGTACGAGAGCACCACCGGGTAGACGGTGTTCCAGAGGACCTCACCGGTCGCGAAGGAACCGAGACCGCGCGCGGAGGCGCTCAGCACGATGCTCCCGGCGATGACGACCGTGCCGCAGCCGATCGGGACCGCGCGGCCGAGTCGGGCGCCCAGCGCCCCGGCGCCCATGACCCCGAGCAGTCCGGCGCCCAGCGCGGCGGCGAACACCGCGCCGACGGTGACCTCGGAGAGCCCCACCTGGTCCACGCCGATCCGGCTGCTGACACCCCAGAGCGCGTTCTGCGCCATGGACCAGACGAGCATCCCGCCCGCCAGCAGCAGACCCGAACGCCGGTGCGGCAGACGGCCGGTGACCGGGGTGCCGGTCGCGACGGGGGCCGGTGCGTCGAGCCGCGAGGCGGCCGGCCAGACGAGCAGGGCGACCAGGGCGATGGCGGCGAACGGCAGCCGGTGACCGCCGCCCAGGTGGGGGATCGTCAGGTACAGGGCGCCGGCGGTGGCGGAGACGCTGAGCAGTCCGAGCGAGGAGGTGCGGTGCGGGTCGCTCCGCGAGGCGATCTGGGACGCGGCCACCGCGGTGGCCGTGCCCGAGCCGAAGCCGCCGACCATCGCGCCCAGCACCACCAGCGGCAGCGAGGTGGTCAGGGCGGCGCAGCCGTATCCGGTGACGGCGAGGACCAGCCCGAGGCGCGCGCAGCCGCGGGCGCCGAACCGGTCGACCCGGCCCGCCAGCGAGAAGCCCGCGGAGGCGGAACTCAGCAGCAGGGCGCTGCCGACGAGACCGGCCTGAGACGTGGTCAGGCCGAGATGGGCGCTGAGCCGCCCGACGACGGTGGGGAGCAGATAAGCGGCGAGGTAACCGGCGGTGAACACGGCGACCAGGGGCCACGCGGCGCGAGGGCGCGAGGACATGGGCGTTCCTGAAGACATGCCGGAGACCGGCAGGGGAGGTGGGGGAGGCGGTGCGGGGGTGAAGAGAGAGTGGGGGAGCACCAGGGTGACGCGAGAAATGGGGGAGAGGTGCGGTTCCCCGGTCTTCGTACCCGATCGTGTTCGCCGGGCAATTTGTATCAAGCACGTACAGCTGATCGAAAGGCGGGATTGTGTGATCTGCGGCACATTGATGTTTGATGCCGGTCGACCGGGGTAGCGCTGCATGTTTATGCAGGTCAACCCCGGCGATGCCGAGGGGTGTGAAAGCTGCGGGATCGCGCGCGAATCGGGCAGACTGGCCGGATTCCGCAAGGACGCGGAGCGCGTCGGTGGAGCCCGCCGGGGAGCCCGCGAGTCACGTCGGCACGGCACCTCAGCAGTACGGCACCCCGGGGAGCGCATGATGAGCACGGACAGCAGCCCAGCCGTCGATCCGCTGGGAGAGCTGCGTGTCCCGGAGGACCCGGCCTGCGACGTCTTCCTGACGGGCACGGTCTTCCTCGACATCGTCTTCACCGGCCTGGACAGCGCTCCCGTGCGCGGTACGGAGTCCTGGGCCCGGGGCATGGGATCCAGCCCCGGCGGTGTCGCCAACATGGCCACCGCCCTCGCCCGCCTCGGCCTGCGCACCTCGCTCGCCGCCGCCTTCGGCGACGACCACTACGGCGAGTACTGCTGGGACGCCCTCGAACAGGGCGAGGGCATCGACCTCTCCATGTCGCACACCGTCCCCGGCTGGCACTCGCCCGTCACCGTCTCCATGGCGTACGAGGGCGAGCGCACGATGGTCTCGCACGGCCACGAGGCCCCGCCCCCGGCCGCCGCCCCGGGCGCGGAAGGACGCGCGTTCCCGCACTGCCCGCCCCGCGCCCGCGCCGCCGTCGCCTCGCTCACCCCGGGCCGCGGTGAACCCTGGGTCGCCGCGGCGGCCGAGCGAGGGGCCCAGATCTTCGCCGACGTCGGCTGGGACGAGACCGGCCGCTGGGACCTGGCCGCCCTGCCCGACCTCGCGCACTGCGCCGCCTTCCTGCCCAACGCGGAGGAGGCCATGCGCTACACCGGCCGCGACACCCCCCGCGCCGCCGCCCACGCGCTGGCCGAACACGTGCCGCTCGCCGTGGTGACCCTCGGCGCGGAGGGCGCCTACGCCGTCGACGCGGCGACCGGCACCACCGCCGAGGTGCCCGCCATCGACGTGGCGGCCCTCGACCCGACCGGCGCCGGGGACGTCTTCGTCGCCGGGTTCGTCACCGGCACCCTCGCCGACTGGCCGCTCGCCGACCGCCTCGCCTTCGCCGGACTCACCGCCGCCCTCTCCGTACAGGAGTTCGGCGGCTCGCTCTCCGCTCCCGGCTGGGCCGAGATCGCCGCCTGGTGGCAGCAGGTGCGCACCTTCGAGGCGCAGGACCCGGTCGCCCTGGAGCGGTACGCCTTCCTGGAGCGCCTGCTGCCCGCGGCCCGCCGCCCCTGGCCGCTGCGCCGCGCCGTCCCCACCATCGGGTTCCGGGCTCCCTGAGGGGGCCCGCGGGGGTCGTCCGGCGACGGAGAACGGGGCGCAAAACCCCTAGGGCGTTGTCGGCGCGGAGTCGTAGGCTGGACGCAGAGGTTGTCGACCGGCGAGAACCCCGCAACGGGAGGTATGCGCAGGCCCGAGGGCCGGCCCATGACTCAGTCACCCACACGCCCACAGGCGCGTGCCCGCATCAGGATTCCGGCCGCTCACCCCATGGTGATGCTCCTGGGATCGGGCGACTCCCTGCTGCGCGTGATCGAGACGGCGTTCCCCGACGCCGACATCCACGTACGGGGAAACGAGATAAGCGCTACGGGCGAACCCGCCGAGGTCGCCCTCATCCAGCGCTTGTTCGACGAGATGGTGCTGGTGCTCCGCACCGGACAGCCGATGACGGAGGACGCAGTGGAACGCTCGATCGCCATGCTCAGGGCAGCCGGCACCGGCGAGGGCGAGCCGCAGGGCGAGACCCCGGCCGAGGTGCTCACGCAGAACATCCTCTCCAACCGCGGGCGCACCATCCGGCCCAAGACGCTCAACCAGAAGCGGTACGTCGACGCCATCGACAAGCACACCATCGTCTTCGGCATCGGCCCCGCGGGCACCGGCAAGACCTACCTCGCCATGGCGAAGGCGGTCCAGGCACTCCAGTCGAAGCAGGTCAGCCGGATCATCCTGACCCGGCCCGCCGTCGAGGCGGGGGAGCGGCTCGGCTTCCTGCCCGGCACGCTCTTCGACAAGATCGACCCGTACCTGCGCCCGCTCTACGACGCGCTGCACGACATGCTCGACCCCGACTCGATCCCGCGCCTGATGGCGGCGGGCACGATCGAGGTGGCGCCGCTGGCATACATGCGGGGCCGCACCCTGAACGATGCCTTCATCATCCTGGACGAGGCCCAGAACACCAGCGCCGAGCAGATGAAGATGTTCCTCACCCGCCTCGGCTTCGACTCGAAGATCGTCATCACCGGTGACGTCACCCAGGTCGACCTGCCGAACGGCACCAAGAGCGGTCTGCGACAGGTCCAGGAGATCCTCGACGGCGTCGAGGACGTGCACTTCTCCCGGCTCACGTCCCAGGATGTCGTCCGGCACAAGCTCGTCGGCCGTATCGTCGACGCGTACGAGAAGTACGACGACCGAGCCGGTACCAACGGGAAGTAGTTTCAGCGCACCATGTCGATCGACGTCAACAACGAGTCCGGAACCGAGGTCGACGAGCAGGCGATCCTCGACATCGCCCGTTACGCCCTCGCCCGGATGCGGATCCACCCGCTGTCCGAACTCTCGGTGATCGTGGTGGACACCGACGCCATGGAGCAGCTCCACATCCAGTGGATGGACCTCCCGGGCCCGACCGATGTCATGTCCTTCCCGATGGACGAACTCCGTCCGCCGTCGAAGGACGACGAGGAGCCCCCGCAGGGCCTCCTCGGTGACATCGTGCTCTGCCCGGAGGTCGCGAAGCGGCAGGGCGAAGAGGCCGAGACGCGGCACTCCATGGACGAGGAGCTCCAGCTCCTCACCGTCCACGGAGTGCTGCACCTCCTCGGGTACGACCACGAGGAGCCCGACGAGAAGGCCGAGATGTTCGGCCTCCAGGCCGCCATCGTGGACGGCTGGCGGGGCGAGCGCGGCCTGACCGGGCCCTCCCCGGCGCCCACGGTCTCGTGAGCTTCCCGCTCGTCGCCGGGGCCGTCCTGCTGGTGATCGTCGGCTGGCTCGCCGCCTGTGCCGAGACCGCCATCGCCCGCATGTCCAGCTTCCGGGCCGCCGAGGCGGTCCGGGCCGGACGGCGCGGCAGCGCGAAACTCGCGCAGGTCGCCTCCGACCCGACCCGCTATCTCAACGTCGCCCTGCTCGTGCGGGTCGCCTGCGAGATGGCGGCCGGGGTCCTCGTCACGTACGCCTGCCTCCAGGAACTCTCCGAGACCTGGGAGGCGCTGGCCGTCGCGATGGGGGTCATGGTCCTCGTCAGCTACGTCGCCATCGGCGTCTCGCCCCGCACCATCGGCCGCCAG
Organism: Streptomyces sp. NBC_00247; assembly: GCF_036188265.1. Lineage (NCBI taxonomy): Bacteria > Bacillati > Actinomycetota > Actinomycetes > Kitasatosporales > Streptomycetaceae > Streptomyces > Streptomyces sp. NBC_00247. The sequence continues at coordinate 4,954,176 of NZ_CP108093.1, forward strand.
CACCCGCTGAACACGGCGACCGCCGCCGCGTACGTACTGCTGCCGCTGGCCAGGATCATGGGCCCGATCCCGCAGCTGCTGATCCTCATCGGCAACGCCCTCACCCCCGGCAAGGGGTTCCGCAAGGGACCGTTCGCCAGCGAGGCGGAGCTGCGCGCGATGGTCGACCTCGCGGAGGCGGAGTCGCTCATCGAGGACGACGAGCGCCGCATGGTGCACTCCGTCTTCGAGCTGGGCGACACCCTCGTCCGTGAGGTGATGGTGCCCCGTACCGACCTGGTCGCCATCGAGCGGTACAAGACCATCCGCCAGGCGCTCACCCTCGCGCTGCGCTCCGGATTCTCCCGGATCCCGGTCACCGGGGAGAACGAGGACGACATCGTCGGGATCGTCTACCTCAAGGACCTGGTCCGCAAGACCCACATCAACCGCGACTCCGAGGCCGACCTCGTCTCCACCGCGATACGGCCGGCCGTCTTCGTCCCCGACACGAAGAACGCCGGTGACCTGCTGCGCGAGATGCAGCAGGACCGCAACCACGTCGCCGTCGTCATCGACGAGTACGGCGGCACGGCCGGCATCGTCACCATCGAGGACATCCTGGAGGAGATCGTCGGCGAGATCACCGACGAGTACGACCGGGAACTCCCGCCCGTCCAGGAGCTGGAGAACGGCTGCTACCGGGTGACCGCCCGCCTCGACATCGGCGACCTCGGGCAGCTCTTCGGCTTCGACGAGTACGACGACGAGGACGTCGAGACCGTCGGCGGCCTCCTCGCCAAGGCGCTCGGCAGGGTCCCGATCGCCGGAGCCACCTCGGTCGTCAGCCTCCCCGACGGCCGCAAGCTGCGCCTGACGGCGGAGGCCACGGCGGGGCGCCGCAACAAGATCGTCACGGTGCTGGTGGAGCCGGAGCCGCTGGATTCGGAGCCGGACGCGGAGTCGAAACCGGAGTAGTGGGCGGAGTGGTCCACGTCGGAGCAGGGGAAACGGAGTCGGAATGAACGGCGCACAACTGCGGTCCTTCGCCCTGGACTTCAACGAGGCCGTGGAGGAGTTCCCCTTCACGCCGGAGACCTCGGTCTTCAAGGTGCTCGGCAAGATGTTCGCGCTGAGCGCCCTGGACACCCGCCCGCTCACCGTGAACCTCAAGTGCGACCCGGACGAAGCGGTGCGCCTCCGTGAGGAGTACCCGGCGATCGTCCCCGGCTGGCACATGAACAAGCGCCACTGGAACACCGTCACGGTCGGCGACCTGCCCGCCAAGCTGGTCCGCGAGCTGATCGAGGACTCGTACGACCTGGTGGTGGCGGGGCTGCCCCGGGCGGAGAGGCTCCGGCTGGACCGGGCCTGAGAGCGGGGTGGTCTTCGGCGCCTCCGGTGACGCGACCGGGGGCGCCGGCATTCACCGCCGAGCAGCTCTCGGCTCAGCGCCTTCTCGATGGCCTCGAAGATGTCGGCGTCGGTCTCCTGCCGCCAGGACGGAAGGCCGGGCCGGTCGGCGACATAGCCGGGCTTGGGGTCCTCGAAGTGCTTGAACATCCGGGCCGTCCAGGCCCAGCGGCACTCAGCGTGGGAGACCGGCCACTGCGCCGTCTCCTCCACGGGCGGCAGGGTCCTGCCGTATCCGCCGCACGGCTGGTGGGGGACCCGGCCCGGCTCACTCGAGTGCGGCCCGGGAGCTAGGACATGTCCTGCCCCGGGCTCCCGTCCAGCACCAGCATGACGTGCTCGTTCTCGCCGTACTCGACCGTCCCCGTACGCCGGAAGCCGTGCTTCTCCAGCAGCCGCACCGAGCCGGTGTTCCCGACGTGGGGATCGGCGTGCAGGGGACGGGCGGTTTCCCGCTCCAGGAACAGCGCCAGTGCCTGCGTGCCGATCCCCCGGCCCCAGTACCGCCGGCCGAGCCAGTACCCGATGAAGCGCCGCTCCTCGTGCCACCAGGCCACCGCGTTGCCCGCCAGTTCGCCGTCGACCGTGATGGCCTGTACGAAGTTGGCGGGGTCCCCGAGGACCTTCGTCCTCCAGTGGGTCATGAAGGCTTCCCGTTCCCGGGGTGGGAACTTCGACCGTCGTACGGCCTCGGGATCGTGCTCCTGCGCGAGGAACTCCTCCAGATCGGCCGGTTCGACGTCTCGCAAACGCACCTGCTCACTCATACGGGCGGAGTCTGCCAGGTGGCACTGACACCCCGACGGTCCCCGACCGTCGGCCTGGTCAGGGACCGTTCAGCTGCGGTGGGTGGGCCCGCGACACCCGCCGACCCACCCCGTCTCAGCCCCGCCGCCGCAGACCCGCCGCCACGACCACCGCGCCCACCAGCAGCAGCGCCGCGTCGAGGGCCATGACCGTGCGGACGCCGGTGAACAGGTCGTCCTGGGTGGTGGCCAGCACGCCCAGCAGGGGGATGCCGAGGGTCAGGCCGACCTGCTGGGTGGTGGTGACCAGGCCGGTCGCCAGGCCCTGTTCGCCGTCCGGGACGCCCGAGGTCACCGCGAGGCCGTAGCTGACGATCGCGCCCAGGTGGCACATGCTCGCCAGGGAGACGCCGACCGTGGCGACCAGCACCCCGGCGTGCTCGCCCAGGGCCAGCAGCAGGGCGACGAAAGCACCCTGGCCGAGCAGCGAGCCCACCAGCGTGCGGCGGGCGCCGAAGCGGCCGATGACCCGGGGGGCGTACGTGCCGGCCACCGCCGAGAGCAGCCCCTGCACCCCGAAGACCAGCCCGGTGGCGAAGGCCGACAGGCCCAGTACGTCCTGGAGGTAGAGCGTCAGCACGAAGACCACGGTGGACATCAGGGCGAAGGTCAGCAGCCCGCCGAGGTTGCCGAACGCCACGGTCCGGCGGCGCAGCATCGGCAACGAGACCAGCGGTTCGGCGGCCCGCGACTCCACCACCGCGAAGGTCACCAGCAGCGCGACCCCGAGGACCAGGGCGATCAGTACGTCCGCGTGGCCGAAGCCGTTCTGGGCGGCCGTCGACAGCGCGTAGATCAGGGCGAGCAGCCCGCCCGTGACGGTGACCGCACCCGGTACGTCCAGCTTGGGCCGCCGCGGAGTACGCGACTCCGTCAGGGCCTTCGGGGCGAGGGCGAGGACGCCCACCGAGGCGAGCGCCAGCAGGCCCATGGTGGAGCGCCAGCCCAGGGTGTCGGTGAGCACGCCACCGGCCACCATGCCGACGGTGAAGCCGAGCGAGAGCAGCGTGCCGCTGATGCCCAGCGCCCGGTCGCGCTCCGGGCCCTCCTTGAACGTGGTGGTCAGCAGGGACATCCCGGTGGGTACGACCGCCGCCGCGCCGAGCCCCTGGAGGGCACGTCCGGCCAGGAACGGCACCGGGCCCCAGGCGAAGGTCGCCAACAGCGAGGCCGCGCCGAACACGGCCAGGCCCGCGAGGAAGAGCTTGCGCCGTCCGTAGAGGTCGCCGATCCGCCCGAAGAGCAGCAGGAATCCGCCGGAGGGCAGGGCGAAAGCGGTGATGGCCCACTGGAGTTGGGAGGTACTCAGCCCGAGGTCGGCGCCGAGCGCGGGGAGCGCCACGTTCAGTACGGAGAAGTCGAGCGCCACCATGAACTGGGCGGCGCAGAGGACCATGAGGATCAGCCGGGCCCGGCCGGAGAGCCGGGCGGGACGGGTCGCCTGGGCAACGGTGGGAGCAGCGGGACCGGGGGTTCCGGTGGCCTCGGGAGGGGATTCGATCGCCATGGCCCCACCCTCGGCCGACTGGAACAAACGTGGGGAGACGCTCCTTATCCTGTTGGTACGGCCACCAGTTGGCACCGTGCGCGACACCAGGGGGAGTGACGACGTGGCGACACCGGCCCGTACGACGACGACCGGCAACGGGAAGGCCCATCGACTCGCCGAGCTGCGGGAGTTCCTGATGAGCCGCCGGGCCCGGGTCACCCCGGCCCTCGCCGGCCTCCCGGACGGCGGTGCGCGCCGCCGTACCCCCGGGCTGCGCAGGGAGGAGGTCGCCGTCCTCGCGGGCGTCGGGGTCTCCTGGTACCAGTGGCTGGAGCAGGGGCGTGACATCACCGTCTCCCCGCAGGTGCTGGACTCGGTGGGGCGCGTCCTGCGGCTGACCAGCGCGGAGCGCCGCCATCTGTACGTACTGGCCGGGCTCAACCCGCCCGCGCCCGAGGTCGATCCGGCCGACGCCGACATGTGCGACGGGCTGCGGCGGCTCATCGACGCGTGGATGCCGTTCCCGGCACACATCATGGACCGGTACTGGAACGTCGTGCTCTACAACGACGCCGCCTCCCTGGTCCTCGGGCTGCGCCCCGGCATCGTGCAGAACTGCCTGATCACCTTCTTCACCGACGACGTCTACCGCACCCGCGCGACGACCTGGGAGCAGATCGCCCCGCAGGTCGTCGCGCAGTTCCGCGCGGGCTGCTCGGAGAACCCGGAGGACGAGGGTTTCCAGGCCGTCGTGGCCGACGCGAAGGAGGCCAGCCCGGAGTTCGCCGCGCTCTGGGAGCAGCGCGACATCGCGCCCGGCGGGCAGATGCGCAAAGAGCTGGAGCATCCGACGGCCGGGACTCTCCAGGTGGAGTCCACCCAGCTGCGGGTGCCCGCCCGCCCGGACCTGGCGATCGTGCTGCACACCCCGCTGCCGGGCACCGGAACCGAGGAGCGGCTCAAGTGGCTGGCGTCCCCGGAGGGGCGGCGCGACGCGATGTACCCGGTACCGGGATGAGGTGCGCGCCACACGGTTCGTATGCTCGGCACATGACAGACAGCACCGACCTCGGGGCCGAGGACCGCAAGATCGTCACCCTGGCGCGCAGCGCCCGCGCCCGCAACGGAGTGCCGGAGGGCGCGGCCGTCCGGGACGAGACGGGACGTACGTACGTGGCGGGCACGGTGGCCCTGGAGTCGCTGCGGCTCACCGCCCTGCAGACGGCCGTGGCGATGGCCGTGGCCAGCGGGGCCACCTCCCTGGAGGCGGCGGCGGTGGTCTCGGACGCCGAGAGCCCGGCCGACGCGGACCGGGCGGCGGTGCGCGACCTCGGCGGGGCGGACACGCCGGTGTTCCTGGCGGGTCCGGACGGGACCGTGCGGGTACGGGTCACCGCGGGGTGACTCCGTGACTTCGCCCACGTGAGCGGGCCGGCCGCGGTCGACCGGCGCCGGAGTCCGGTGCCGGTCAGTTCCCCCGGGGCGCGTACATGATCACGGCCATGCCGGCGAGGCAGATCAGCGCCCCGGCGATGTCGTACCGGTCCGGGCGGTAGCCGTCCGCGACCATGCCCCAGGCGATCGAGCCGGCCACGAAGACCCCGCCGTAAGCGGCGAGGATGCGGCCGAAGTTGTCGTCGCTCTGGAGCGTCGCGACCGCTCCGTACACCCCGAGGGCGATCACCCCCGCGCCGATCCAGGCCCAGCCCCGGTGCTCGCGGATGCCCTGCCAGACCAGCCAGGCGCCCCCGATCTCGAAGAGGGCGGCGACGACGAAGAGGGCGGCGGAGCGGGCGACGAGCATGGAGGGCACGCTATCCCGGGCGCGCCGTACGAGGGCCCGGGTGCACGCGTCGCCGGGCCGGGCGGGCGACCGTTGTGCACCGGGCCGCCGCGATCGGGGACAATGGGCGCCATGAGCGCTCGACCGAACCCCGAAGCCGCTGCGCGGCAGGCCACGGACACCGCCCCTCACCGGGCCGGTTTCGCCTGCTTCGTGGGCCGCCCCAACGCGGGCAAGTCCACCCTCACGAACGCTCTGGTCGGGCAGAAGGTGGCGATCACGTCCAATCGCCCCCAGACCACCCGGCACACCGTGCGCGGGATCGTGCACCGTGACGACGCGCAGCTGATCCTCGTCGACACCCCGGGGCTCCACAAGCCGCGCACGCTGCTCGGCGAGCGGCTCAACGACGTCGTGCGGACCACCTGGGCCGAGGTCGACGTCATCGGCTTCTGCCTGCCCGCCGACCAGAAGCTCGGCCCCGGCGACAAGTTCATCATCAAGGAACTCGCCGCCATCAAGAAGACCCCGAAGATCGCGGTCATCACCAAGACGGACCTGGTCGACTCCCGGGCGCTCGCCGAACAGCTGCTGGCCGTCTCCCAGCTGGGCCAGGAGCTCGGCTTCGAATGGGCCGAGATCGTGCCGGTCTCGGCGGTCAAGGACGACCAGGTCGGGCTGCTCGCCGACCTGATCGCCCCGCTGCTGCCGGTGAGCCCGCCGCTCTACCCGGAGGGCGACCTCACCGACGAGCCCGAGATGGTCATGGTCGCGGAACTGATCCGCGAGGCCGCGCTCGAAGGTGTACGCGACGAACTGCCGCACTCCATCGCGGTCGTCGTCGAGGAGATGCTGCCGCGCGAGAACCGTCCGGCGGACAGGCCGCTGCTGGACATCCACGCCAACGTCTACATCGAGCGCCCCAGCCAGAAGGGCATCATCATCGGCCCCAAGGGCCAGCGGCTGAAGGACGTAGGGACCAAGTCCCGCAAGCAGATCGAGGCGCTGCTCGGCACGCCGGTCTTCCTCGACCTGCACGTCAAGGTCGCCAAGGACTGGCAGCGCGACCCCAAGCAGCTCCGCAAGCTCGGTTTCTGAGCGGCGGGGCAGTCGCCGTTCCGGGCGGTGGGGCAGCCCTCGGGCCGCCCCACCGCCCGACAGCCGAGCCGTGTCGTACCGGGCGCACCGGCGCCGCCGGTCTCACGCCCCTTCGCGGAGGACGCGTGAGATCAGCGTGCGCTGGTCGTCGGTCAGGTGCGGGTCCGCGCAGTGCACGGTCCGCCCGTCGATGGTGATCGCGTACCGGAAGCCGTCCGGTACGCCTGCCGGCGGAGTCCCGGCTCCCTCCGCGAGCGCGGAACGGGCCAGGGACTCCCAGGCGGCGGCGTCCTCCTGCGTTGCCGTGTCGATCCCGGCCTTGCGGGGGAGGCCGGCGAACCCGCCGGTCCGGCTCACATGAATGCGCATGTGACCCATATTGGCCCGCTCACTCGGTCGGCACCCCCACTTCCGACCAGCCCTTGATGACGGCCTCGCGCTCGTCCCCCTCGCCGAAGCGGTCGCGGGCGGCGGCCACCGTGAGCCTGGCGAAGTCGGCGAAGTCGGCGTTGGCGGTCAGCTCTCCTCCGGTCAGTACGTCGTACCAGATCTGCCCGGCCCGCTCCCAGGCGTTCCCGCCGAGGGCGGAGGCGGCGAGGTAGAAGGCGCGGTTGGGGATGCCGGAGTTGAGGTGGACCCCGCCGTTGTCGTCGTCGGTCTCGATGTAGTCCTCCATCGAGGCGGGCTGGGGGTCCTTGCCGAGCACGTCGTCGTCGTACGCGGTGCCCGGCGCCTTCATCGAGCGCAGCCCCTCCCCGGTGACCCGGGGGGCGAGCAGCCCCGCGCCGATCAGCCAGTCGGCCTGCTCGGCGCTCTGCCCCAGGGAGTACTGCTTGACCAGCGAGCCGAACACGTCCGAGACGGATTCGTTGAGCGCGCCGGACTGTCCCTCGTAGACGAGGTTGGCGGTGTGCTGGGTGAGCCCGTGCGCCAGCTCGTGGGCGATCACGTCGATGGAGAGGGTGAAGTCGAGGAAGATCTCGCCGTCGCCGTCGCCGAAGACCATCTGCTGGCCGTCGAAGAAGGCGTTGTTGTAGTCCCGGTCGTAATGGACCGAGCCGATGAGGCGCATGCCTTTGCCGTCGAGCGAGCTGCGGCCGTACGCGGAGAGCAGCAGGTCGAAGGTGGCGCCGAAACCGGCGTACGCGCGGTTGACGCTGGCGTCCGTGGTGGGCTCGTCACCCTCGCCCCGGACCTTGCGGCCGGGCAGCGTGGTGTGGTGGCGGCAGTCGTAGATCGTGCGGCGGGGCTTGCTGGGGACGGCGCCCGCGGTGGCCGGCGCGGGGGCGATGGCTGCCAGCGACGCCGCTCTGCGCAGGACGCGGCGCTCGCCGTCCGCGTCGAGCGTGCGACGGGCGGGCTCGGCGACCGCGGGGTCGTCGGACTGTGCCAACTGGTCGAGGAGATGCGGCGGAACGATGGTGCAGAAGACGGGGTGGAGACCGGAACCGTCGTGGGATCGAGAGATCATGTAAATGACTGTGGCACTCCGTCACTGCGCTGTCACTGGTTGCGACGGCAATTGACGAAATAGAGTGATGCATCACTGTTTACTCGTCATGTGTGCGCGGTCCCGCATACTGATACGGACCGGCGTCCCGCGCACCTCTCGGTTACTCTCGTCGCATCATGCGTTTCGGGCTGCTTCTCCTTAGCTGCCGCGGCGAGGGCCTGTAGTCGTAGGCCGACCCCCTCCCCGCGGAGTCTGGTGCTGCAGCGACACAGTCGGCCGTCCCACCGCTGGACCCGAGGAGCCCTACGCCATGACCACCGTGAACACTTCCGGTAATTCCGTCGGCCGTCCCACGCCGATCACCAACGCGACGCAGCTCCAGAAGACTTCCGGAATGCCGATCCACAAGTACGGCCGGTACGAGGCGGTGGAGATCCCCGACCGCACCTGGCCGGACAAGCGGATCACGGTGGCGCCCCGCTGGCTCTCCACCGACCTGCGCGACGGCAACCAGGCCCTGATCGACCCGATGTCCCCGGCCCGCAAGCGCGAGATGTTCGATCTGCTCGTGAAGATGGGCTACAAGGAGATCGAGGTCGGCTTCCCGGCCTCCGGCGAGACCGACTTCGCGTTCGTACGCTCCATCATCGAAGAGGGCGCGATCCCCGAGGACGTGACGATCTCCGTCCTGACCCAGTCCCGCGAGGAACTGATCGAGCGGACCGTCGAGTCGCTGCGCGGCGCGCACCGGGCCACCGTCCACCTGTACAACGCCACCGCCCCCACCTTCCGCCGCGTGGTCTTCCGCGGCTCGAAGGAGCAGGTCAAGCAGATCGCGGTGGACGGCACCCGGCTGGTCATGGAGTACGCCGAGAAGATCCTGGGCGGCGACACGATCTTCGGCTACCAGTACAGCCCCGAGATCTTCACCGACACCGAGCTGGACTTCGCCCTGGAGGTCTGCGAGGCGGTCTGCGACGTGTGGCAGCCGGAGGCGGGCCGCGAGATCATCCTCAACCTGCCCGCCACCGTGGAGCGTTCGACGCCGTCCACGCACGCGGACCGGTTCGAGTGGATGTCGCGCAACCTGTCCCGTCGTGAGTTCGTCTGTCTGTCGGTCCACCCGCACAACGACCGCGGCACGGCCGTCGCCGCCGCCGAACTGGCGCTGATGGCCGGCGCCGACCGCGTCGAGGGCTGCCTGTTCGGCCAGGGCGAGCGCACCGGCAACGTCGACCTGGTCACCCTGGGGATGAACCTGTTCTCCCAGGGCGTCGACCCGCAGATCGACTTCTCCCAGATCGACGAGATCCGCCGCACCAGCGAGTACTGCAACCAGATGGAGGTCCACCCGCGCCACCCCTACGCGGGCGACCTCGTCTACACCTCCTTCTCCGGCTCCCACCAGGACGCCATCAAGAAGGGCTTCGACGCCATGGAGGCCGACGCGGCCGCCCGGGGCGCCGGCGTCACCGTTGACGACATCGAGTGGACGGTTCCGTACCTGCCGATCGACCCGAAGGACGTCGGCCGGTCCTACGAGGCCGTGATCCGCGTCAACTCCCAGTCCGGCAAGGGCGGTATCGCATACGTCCTGAAGAACGACCACAAGCTGGACCTGCCGCGCCGGATGCAGATCGAGTTCTCCCGGATCATCCAGGCCAAGACCGACGCCGAGGGCGGCGAGATCACTCCGGCGCAGATCTGGTCCGCCTTCGAGGACGAGTACCTGCCCAGCGCCGACGGCGACGCCGCCCGATGGGGACGGGTCCAGATCCGTTCCGGCCAGACCACCACCGGGCAGGACGGCCGGGACACGCTGACCATCGAGGCCACCGTGGACGGCGCCGACACCGTGCTGACCGGCACCGGCAACGGCCCGATCTCCGCCTTCTTCGAGGCGCTGGCCGGCATCGGCATCGACGCACGGCTGCTGGACTACACCGAGCACACCATGAGCGAGGGCGCCAGCTCGCAGGCCGCCTCGTACATCGAGTGCGCGATCGACGGCAAGGTCCTGTGGGGCATCGGCATCGACGCCAACACCACCCGGGCCTCGCTCAAGGCGGTCGTCTCGGCCGTCAACCGCGCGGGCCGCTGAACCAGGGCCGAACCGGCCGCAAAGCTCATCCGAACGCGGGACCCGAGTCCGGCGGACTCGGGTTGACGCGTCCGTCCGCGGACCGGCGGCCGACGGGGAGTGCACCCCGTACGCATGTCCGGTCGGTCCGACGACGCACCCTTCGCCGAACCCCGTCCGCCCGCTCCGGGTGGGCGGGGTTCGGCCATTTCCGGGTGTTGTGACAGAGGAGGTGATGACGCGGCCTCGCGCATGTGGCTAACATCACGTGCAACACACGGCAATGTTGCCGGAGCGTTACGGAGGTGTGCGACGTGCGGTCAGCCAAAGGACAACGCGCCCTGAGAAGGGGCCTGTACGGCATCCGCACCGCATGGGACGCCGTCGGTGACGGCGAGTTCTTCTGCCAGGACTGCGGCGGCGACCGCAACTACCGCCGCCTCACCGGCCGTCGCAGGCTCACCGTGCTCGGGGTGCCGCTGCTGCGGCGCGGCGGCGCGGGAACCGTCGTCGAATGCGCCGACTGCGGCGCCCACTCCGGCACCGAGGCCCTGGAGCACCCCACCACCACCCGGTTCTCCTCGATGCTCCGGGAGGCCGTGCACACGGTCGCGCTGGCCGTCCTGGCCTCGGGCGGCACCCCCCGCACCGCCCTGGAGACCGCTGCCTGCACCGTCCGCGAGGCCGGCCTCGCGGACTGCTCGGAGGACCAGCTCCTCACCGTCGTGGAGGTGCTCACCGCCGACATCGGCCACGACGACGGCGTCGGCGCCACCGCCGGGGCCTGCGGTGCGGCCCTCGCCATCGAGCTGCACGAGGTGCTCACCCCGCTCGCCCGCCACCTGGTCCCGGCCGGCCGGGAGTCGGTCCTGCTCCAGGGCGCCCGCATCGCACTGGCCGACGGCCCGTACGGCGCGGCGGAGCGCGAGGTGCTGACCACCGTGGGCCGCGCGCTGCGGCTCCGCCCCGAGGACACCGCCCGGTTGCTCACCGCGGCCGCCCGCATGCCGTCCTGAGCGCCCCTGGGCGCCCTGCGGGCGCCGCACGGGGCGGGCCCGTCGTGCCGCCGGGCCCGCCGACCCGATCGCGGGCCGGTGGGCGACAATGGGTCCATGAGCTTGTTCCGGGACGACGGCGTCGTACTGCGTACGCAGAAACTGGGCGAGGCCGACCGGATCATCACCCTGCTGACCCGCGGCCACGGCCGGGTGCGCGCGGTCGCCCGGGGGGTCCGCCGCACCAAGTCCAAGTTCGGCGCCCGCCTCGAACCCTTCTCCCACGTGGACGTGCAGTTCTTCGCGCGCGGCAGCGAGCTGATCGGCCGGGGGCTGCCGCTCTGCACGCAGAGCGAGACCATCGCCCCGTACGGCGGCCGGATCGTCACCGACTACGCCCGCTACACCGCCGGCACCGCCATGCTGGAGACCGCCGAGCGCTTCACCGACCACGAGGGTGAACCGGCCGTCCAGCAGTACCTGCTGCTCGTCGGCGGGCTGCGCACCCTCGCCGGGGGCGAACACGCCCCCCACCTCATCCTCGACGCGTTCCTGCTGCGCTCCCTCGCCGTCAACGGCTACGCCCCCAGCTTCGAGGACTGCGCGCGGTGCGGAATGCCCGGACCGAACCGTTTCTTCTCCATCGCGGCGGGCGGAGCCGTATGCGCCGACTGCCGGGTGCCCGGGAGCGTCGTACCCTCGGCGGAGGCCCTGACCCTGCTGAGCGCGCTGCTCAGCGGCGACTGGGCGACGGCGGACGCGTGCGAGGCGCGTCATGCCAGGGAGGGGAGCGGGCTGGTGTCCGCCTATCTGCACTGGCATCTGGAGCGCGGTCTGCGCTCGCTGCGGTACGTGGAACAGTGACCTCGCTGCGGTTCGTGCAGAAGCGACACAGGGAGACGAGAGAAGCTCATGGCAGTACGCGGGATCCTCGGCGGCCGTAACCGGCGCACGTACAAGACCCCCGAGCCGCACCCGTCCGGTGCGACACCCCCGAAGATCCCCGCCGAGCTGGTGCCCCAGCACGTGGCCGTCGTGATGGACGGGAACGGCCGCTGGGCCAAGGAGCGCGGTCTCCCGCGCACCGAGGGCCACCGGGTCGGCGAAGGCGTCGTCATGGACGTCCTCAAGGGCTGCATCGAGATGGGCGTCAAGAACCTCTCGCTCTACGCGTTCTCCACGGAGAACTGGAAGCGGTCCCCGGACGAGGTGAAGTTCCTCATGAACTTCAACCGGGACGTCATCCGCCGCCGACGGGACGAGATGGACGAGCTCGGCATCCGCATCCGCTGGGTCGGCCGGATGCCCAAGCTGTGGAAGTCCGTCGTCCAGGAGCTCCAGGTCGCCCAGGAGCAGACCAAGGACAACGACAAGATGACGCTGTACTTCTGCGTCAACTACGGCGGCCGGGCCGAGATCGCCGACGCCGCGCAGCGCATCGCCGAGGACGTGGCGGCGGGCAGGCTCGACCCGTCGAAGGTCAACGAGAAGACGTTCGCGAAGTACATCTACTACCCGGACATGCCGGACGTGGACCTCTTCGTGCGCCCCAGCGGCGAGCAGCGCACCTCCAACTACCTGATCTGGCAGAGCGCCTACGCCGAGATGGTGTTCCAGGACGTGCTGTGGCCCGATTTCGACCGCCGCGACCTGTGGCGCGCCTGCCTGGAGTACGCCCGGCGCGACCGCCGCTTCGGCGGCGCGCAGGAGGCCGCCCCGGCCGGGGAGCCCGCGCCCGGGGCGTGAGCCGCAGCAGCCGGACAGGGAACGGCGGAGGGGGAGAACCGGTCACCGGTTCTCCCCCTCCGCCGTACGTCGTCGCCGGGGTCAGTGCTTCCCGGCCGCGCACTCGGCGCACTCGGCGCAGGTACCGAAGATCTCCACGGTGTGCGCCACGTTGACGTAGCCGTGCTGGGAGGCGATCGTCTCTGCCCACTGCTCCACGGCCGGGCCCTCCACCTCGACGGCCTTGCCGCAGACCCGGCAGACCAGATGGTGGTGGTGGTCGCCGGTCGAGCAGCGGCGGTAGACGGACTCGCCCTCGGTGGTGCGCAGCACGTCCACCTCGCCCGCGTCGGCGAGGGACTGCAGGGTGCGGTAGACGGTGGTCAGACCGACCGAGTCGCCCCGGTGCTTGAGGACGTCGTGCAGCTCCTGGGCGCTGCGGAACTCGTCCACCTCGTCGAGCGCCGCCGCGACCGCCGCCCGCTGGCGGGTGGACCGCCCCCGTACCGGAGCCGCGTTCGTGCCACTGATCGGCGCCGCCACAGCTGCCTCCTCATGTCGCCCGTACAGGTGTCGGGCCATTGTGCCAGCCGCACCGGGCGAATTCCTCATACGCGCACGTCGTCCGCGGCGGTGCGACTGCCCGGTACCTCCAGGGTGCACTTCCCCGGTTCCTCGGTGCGGCCCCTGGCCCGGCGGCGGGCCAGCGGGGCGGCCAGCGCGGTCAGCGCGACGAAGGCGGCGATGGCCAGCAGCACGATCGTCGCGCCGGGGGGCACGTCCTGGTAGTAGGAGGTGACGGTGCCGGCCAGGGTGACGGCGGTACCGATCACCACGGAGAGCACGAAGGTCAGCCGGAAGGACTTCGACACCTGCTGGGCGGCCGCGACCGGTACCACCATCAGCGCGCTGACCAGCAGCAGACCGACGACCCGCATGGCGACGGTGACCGTCACGGCTGCCGTCACCGCGATCATGAGGTTCAGCAGCCGCACCGGCAGTCCGGTGACCCGCGCGAACTCCTCGTCCTGGCTGACCGCGAAGAGCTGGCGGCGCAGACCCACGGTCACCAGCACCACGAACGCGGCGAGCAGGACGATCGCCCAGACGTCCTGGGACGAGACCATGGAGAGCGAACCGAAGAGGTACGAGGTGAGGTTGGCGTTCGAGCCGGTGTCGGAGATGTTGATCAGCATCACGCCGCCCGCCATGCCGCCGTAGAAGAGCATGGCCAGGGCGATGTCGCCGCGGGTGCGTCCGAACCAGCGGATCAGCTCCATGACGACCGCGCCGGCGACCGCGACGGCGGTGGCCATCCAGACGGGGCTGGTGGAGAGCAGGAAGCCGAGGCCGACACCGGTCATCGCGATGTGCCCGATGCCGTCGCCCATGAGGGCCTGGCGGCGCTGGACGAGGTAGATGCCGATGGCGGGGGCGGTGATGCCGACCAGGACGGCGGCGATCAGCGCGCGCTGCATGAAGGGGGGCGTGAGGAATTCCATCAGGTCAGCAGTCCCGTTCGGACGGGCTCGGAAGCCGCGTGGGGGTGGACGTGGTCGTGGCCGGGGAGCGCGTGCTGCCCGACGGAGCGCGGCGGCGGACCGTCGTGCGTCACACAGCCGTCGCGCAGCACGACCGCGCGGTCGATCAGGGGCTCCAGCGGGCCCAGCTCGTGCAGGACCAGCAGCACGGTGGTGCCGGCGGCGACCTGCTCGCGCAGCGTGGTGGCGAGGATCTCCTGGCTGGCGAGGTCGACCCCGGCCATCGGCTCGTCCATGATCAGCAGTTCGGGCTCGGAGGCCAGCGCGCGGGCGATCAGGACCCGCTGGTGCTGCCCGCCGGAGAGCGCGCTCACCGAGTCGTTCGCGCGGTCGCTCAGCCCGACGAGGGCGATGGCCCGGTCGACGGCGGCGCGGTCGGCCCGGCCCGGGACGCGCAGCCCGGTGCGCGACAGCCGGCCGGAGGAGACGACCTCCCGGACGGTCGCCGGGACGCCCGCCGAGGCGGTGGTGCGCTGCGGTACGTAGCCGACGCGGGCCCAGTGGCGGAAGCGCCGGAGCGGGGTGCCGAAGAGCTCGACGGTGCCGCTGGTGAGGGGGACCTGGCCGATGGCGGAGCGTACGGCGGTGGACTTGCCGGAGCCGTTGGCGCCGAGCAGGGCGACGACCTCTCCCGCGTGGACGGTCAGGTCTACCCCGCGCAGCACGGGTCGGGAGCCAAGGGTGGCGGTGGCGCCGGTGAGCCGGATCACGGCTTCGGTCTCCGGCTTCCCGGCGCCGGTCCTGCTCCCGGCGGTGGCCGGGGCGGGAATGACGGGCTCGTCCATGGGTGTCTCCGGTCCGGGTTCGGGGGTCACGGCGTCGGTCACTTGGCGCCCAGGGCCTTCTGGAGGGCGGCGAGGTTCGACTCCATGACCTGGATGTAGTCGTCGCCCTTCGACTTGTCGGTGATTCCCTCCAGCGGGTCCAGGACGTCGGTGCGCAGCCCGGTGTCCTTCGCGAGGGTCTTCGCCGTCTTGTCGCTGGCGAGCGTCTCGAAGAACACGGTGGTGGCGCCGTCCTCCTCGGCGATGTGCTGGAGGTCCTTGACGCGCGCCAGGCTCGGCTCCGCCTCGGGGTCGACTCCGGCGATGCCCTCCTGGGTGAGGCCGTAGCGCTCGGCGAGGTAGCCGAAGGCGGAGTGCGTGGTGAGGAAGGTCTTGGTGGTCGTGGACTTCAGCCCGGCCGCGTACTCCGTGTTCAGCGCGTCCAGTTTCTTGACCAGCGCGTCGGTGTTCGCGCGGTAGTCGGCCGCGTGGGCGGGGTCGGCCTTCTCCAGGGACTTGCCCACGCCCTCGGCGACCTCGGCGTACTTCACCGGGTCCAGCCAGACGTGCGGGTCGCGGCCGGCCGTTTCCTCGTCGTCGCCGGCGTGGTCGTCGGACGACGCGTGGTCGTGGCCGTCGACCTCGGAGCCGTGCGTCTCCATGGTGGTGAGCTTCGCGGCGTCCACGGTGTTCTTCGCACCGGACTGGGCGATGGCGTCGTCCACGGCGGGCTGGATGCCCTTGAGGTACAGGATGTAGTCGGCGTCGGTCAGCGAGCCGATCTGGCGGGGGCTGAGCTCCAGGTCGTGCGGTTCGACGCCGGGCTTGGTCAGCGTGGTGACCGAGACGTGGCTGCCGCCGATCTCCTCGGCGAGGTACTGCATGGGATAGAAGGACGCGACCACGTCCAGCTTGCCGTCGGACCCGCCGGCGGTGTCGGAACCGGAGCAGGCGGAGAGGGCGGTGATGCCGAGGGCGACCGCGCCGGCGACGGCGGTGGCGGGTATGAGGCGGCGTACGTTCATGAATCCCATTTTCAACAAAACTGGAAACGATTGTCAACAAGGATGATGAACCGACCGGAAGCGCGAGAGGGTCGGGAGCGCACTCCGGCCCCCGATTTGATCCGGGGGGTGCGCCCGCCGGTAATCTTGGGCATTCGCTCGCCCGTCTCCTGAGCACCACCCCCCAGCGAGGCGCTCAGCGCCGCTTCTGTCCCGTTTCGCCGTCGTAATGAAGAGAGCACCGTGGCCGCCGACAAGATCGACTCCATCGTCAGCCTGAGCAAGCGCCGTGGCTTCGTCTATCCCTGCAGTGAGATCTACGGTGGCCAGAAGGCCGCCTGGGACTACGGCCCGCTGGGCGTGGAGATGAAGGAGAACCTCAAGCGCCAGTGGTGGCGCTACATGGTCACCTCGCGCGAAGACGTGGTCGGCCTCGACTCGTCGGTGATTCTGGCCCCCGAGGTCTGGGTCGCCTCCGGTCACGTCGCCACCTTCAGCGACCCGCTGACCGAGTGCACCTCCTGCCACAAGCGCTACCGCGCCGACCACCTGGAGGAGGCGTACGAGGCGAAGCACGGCAAGCCCCCGGTGGGCGGCCTCGCCGACCTCAACTGCCCCAACTGCGGCAACAAGGGCACCTTCACCGAGCCCAAGCAGTTCTCGGGTCTGCTCTCCACCCACCTCGGCCCGACCCAGGACTCCGGATCGGTCGCCTACCTGCGCCCCGAGACCGCCCAGGGCATCTTCACCAACTTCGGCCAGGTGGCCCAGACTTCCCGCAAGAAGCCGCCGTTCGGCATCGCGCAGATGGGCAAGTCCTTCCGGAACGAGATCACTCCGGGCAACTTCATCTTCCGCACCCGCGAGTTCGAGCAGATGGAGATGGAGTTCTTCGTCAAGCCGGGCGAGGACGAGGAGTGGCAGCAGTACTGGATGGACCAGCGCTGGAACTGGTACACGGACCTCGGCATGCGCGAGGAGAACATGCGCTGGTTCGAGCACCCGCAGGAGAAGCTCTCCCACTACTCCAAGCGCACCGCCGACATCGAGTACCGCTTCCGCTTCGGCGGCAACGAGTGGGGCGAGCTGGAGGGTGTCGCCAACCGCACCGACTACGACCTGAAGGCGCACTCCAAGGCCTCCGGCACCGACCTGGTCTACTTCGACCAGGAGGCCAACGAGAAGTGGACGCCGTACGTCATCGAGCCGGCGGCCGGTGTCGGCCGGGCGATGCTGGCCTTCCTCCTGGACGCCTACGTCGAGGACGAGGCGCCCAACGCCAAGGGCGTCATGGAGAAGCGCACCGTGCTGCGCCTCGACCCGCGCCTCGCGCCGGTCAAGGTCGCCGTGCTGCCGCTCTCCCGCAACGCGCAGCTGTCGCCGAAGGCCAAGGGCCTCGCCACCGACCTGCGCAAGAACTGGAACATCGAGTTCGACGACGCCGGTGCCATCGGCCGCCGCTACCGCCGCCAGGACGAGATCGGTACGCCGTTCTGCGTCACCGTCGACTTCGACACCCTGGACGACAACGCGGTGACCGTCCGCGAGCGCGACAGCATGAAGCAGGAGCGTGTCTCCCTGGACCAGATCCAGGCGTACCTGGGCGCCCGTCTGCTGGGCTGCTGACGCCTCACCGGCATCACGGGCGCCGACGCGTCACGGAGCCGTGGTGCGGGGAGCCGACGCACCACGCATCACGGTTTCGCTCCGAAGCCCCCGGACCCCGCGCGGGGTCCAGGGGCTTCGTCGCACACTGGGCGCACCCCTACCCCGGAGGTCGCCATGGTGTCCACGACCCAGAGCAAGGTCAGCCGCTGGGACCGGCACGGGCGTGAACACGTCGTCCGGGTACGGAAGTCGGGGGTCCAGCGGCTGCTGACCTGCGAGACCTGCGGCTGGCGCAAGGGGGCGCAGTTCCTGCCCTGGCTGAAGGCGCAGGAGCACCTCGCCGAGGCCCACCAGGCGACGATCGACCCGGGAGCCTGAGCGTCCGCCGAGGGGTACGGGACCGGAGGCGGCGGAAAATCCGGTGCCGGACGCTCCCGGCGCGGGGTACGGTTTCCGGCATGTCGTTCTTCCAGATCTACGAGTGAGCGCGCGGCAGGGCTGAGCGGTACCACCCTCGAGCCCGCCGCCCCACGGATCGATCCGTGAGCACCGCGGACCCCCCTTCTCACCCCCACACGGGAGAACACCACCATGGCCAAGAGCCGCAACAACCTCCTCGGCGTCGGCGGACAGCGCAAGAAGCTGTCCCGTGCCGAGCAGCAGGGCGCGGGCACCGTCCGTGACGCCGACCGCAAGGTGGCGGAGGACAAGAAGCAGGAGCTGGTGCGCAAGATGCGCGAGCGCGCCACCGGGACCACCGCCGCCCCGGAGACGGACACCGCCGAGGGCCAGAGCTGACGCGTTGACCCGAACACGGCCGTGGGGCCCGGACCGCCGTCGTGCGATCCGGGCCCCACGGCCGTGGTGCGGGCCGGCTCAGCCGACCGCCGCCGCCAGCACCGCCGCCGCCTTCGCCACCAGCGGGTGGTCGCCGACCGCCGTGGCCTGCGGCTTGGTCGTCAGCACGGTCACCACCACCGGCTCGCCCTCGGCCGTCCAGGCGACCCCCGCGTCGTTGCAGGTGCCGTAGGAGCCGCCGCCGGTCTTGTCGGCGATCGTCCAGTCCTTCGGCAGCCCCGTCCGGAAGCGGGTCGCGCTGGTCCGGCAGTTCAGCAGCCAGCCGGTGAGCCGCTCGCGGTCGCTCGGCGTGAGCGCGTCACCGAGGACGAGTCGGGCGTACGTACGGGAGAGGGCGTAGGGGCTGGTGGTGTCCCGCCACTGCCAGGGTTCGGCCGAGTTCAGCTCCGTCTCCCACCGGTCCAGCCGGGTCGTGTCGTCCCCGAGCGACCGGCAGAAGCGGGTGACCGCCGAGGGGCCGCCCAGCTCCCGCAGCAGCAGGTTGCCCGCGGTGTTGTCGCTGTCGCAGATCGCCGCGTCGCAGAGCTCCGCCACGGTCATCCCGGTGGCCAGATGGGCCCGGGTGACGTCGGAGGCGTCGACCAGGTCCGCCTCCGTGTAGCGGACCCGCTTGCCCAGCACCTCGCCGTCGCGGTCCAGGTCACGCAGGACGGCCGCCGCCGCGAGCGTCTTGAAGGTCGAGCAGAGCGGGAAGCGTTCCCCGGCCCGGTGCGCCACCGTGGTGCCGGTGGCGAGGTTGTGGGCGTACGCGCCGAGGCGGGCGCCGTGCTCCTGCTCCAGGGCCCGCAGCGCGGCCAGTGCGTCCTGGGCGCCTGCCGCGAGCTCTCGGGGCGACCCGGTGGCGTGCGCGGTGCCCGCGGTCAGCAGCGTGCCGGCGCCGACCGCCCCGGCCAGCGTCAGCAGGCTCCGGCGGGACGGGTGCGGGGCGGGGGAGCGGTGGGGCATGAGAGGAACCTCTCGTCGTTCCGTACGTAAGGTCATGCCGCCCGACGCTAACGACCCGCCGCCGGAACCCCGTGTTCCGCCGTGCCGGGCGTGGCGGGCGTGACGGGCGGGACGCGTGGGTCGTACGGGGAGAGGTGGCGGAGGCGTACCGGCCCGGCGGAGGAGTTCCGCGCGTACGGGACAATGGGGGGATGACCACGCTCGCCCCCGCGCCCCAGCAGCTCCGCATCGGCCCGCACACCGTGCAGCCGCCGGTGGTCCTCGCCCCCATGGCCGGTATCACCAACGCGCCGTTCCGCACCCTGTGCCGTGAGTTCTCCGGCGGCCGGGGGCTGTTCGTCAGCGAGATGATCACGACGCGGGCGCTGGTCGAGCGCAACGAGAAGACCATGCAGCTCGTCCACTTCGACGCGAGCGAGACCCCCCGGTCGATCCAGCTCTACGGTGTGGACCCGGTCACGGTCGGCAAGGCCGTCCGCATGATCGTCGACGAGGACCTCGCCGACCACATCGACCTGAACTTCGGCTGCCCGGTCCCCAAGGTGACCCGCAAGGGCGGCGGCTCGGCGCTCCCGTACAAGCGACCGCTGCTCCGCGCGATCCTGCGCGAGGCCGTGGGGAACGCGGGTGAGCTGCCGGTCACGATCAAGATGCGCAAGGGCATCGACGACGACCACCTCACCTACCTCGACGCCGGCCGGATCGCCGTCGAGGAGGGCGTGGCCGCCGTCGCGCTGCACGGCAGGACCACGGCCCAGCACTACGGCGGCACCGCCGACTGGGAGGCCATCGCCCGCCTCAAGGAGCACGTCCCGGAGATCCCCGTCCTCGGCAACGGCGACATCTGGTCCGCCGAGGACGCCCGCCGGATGATGGCCGAGACCGGCTGCGACGGCGTGGTCGTCGGTCGCGGCTGCCTCGGCCGCCCCTGGCTCTTCGGCGACCTGGTCGGCGCCTTCGACGGCACGAACACCAAGCGTGAGCCGGCCCTGCGCGAGGTCGCCGAGGTGATGGTGCGCCACGCGACCCTGCTGGGCGAGTGGATCGGCGACGAGGCGCGCGGCGTCATCGACTTCCGCAAGCACGTGGCCTGGTACCTCAAGGGCTTCGCCGTGGGCTCGGAGATGCGCAAGAAGCTCGCGATCACCTCCTCCCTGGAGGAGCTGGCCGGTCAGCTGAACGAGCTGGACCTCGACCAGCCGTGGCCGGACGGCGCGGACGGCCCGCGCGGACGCACCTCGGGCAACAACCGGGTGGTGCTCCCGGACGGCTGGTTGAAGGACCCGTACGACTGCTCCGGCGTGAGCGCGGACGCCGAGCTGGACACCTCCGGCGGCTGATCGCGGCGGCCCACGAGGGTACGGAGTGCCTCCTCGGAGGCGCCGCTCGTATGAGCGCCGGACGGGCGGGCATCGTCGACCCCGGTTCGCAGACATGTGCGGGCCGGGGTCTTTCGCTGCCCCCGGACTCACCATCCGCGTGCAGGGGTGCACGAAGGGTGACACCCAGGCATCCGTATGGTGACATCCGGGCGCCCTCACCGACGTGATACTCGCCACTTCTGAGGGTGGTTTCGCTCATACGAGCGCATCGAAAGGGTCGGAGGCGCGACTCAACTTCTCAAATGATGGCACCGCGTGCCAGATGTGCAGACTTCGATCGATCGACGCGGCGCTTCGCCGAGAGTGACGGACGGCCGGTGATGCGTCGCGGAAGGTCACCTTGCGTTCGAGAGGTGAACGCATCGCTCGCCAGGGTGGTCGACCCCTCTCACTTTCGATCTGCTGGCAGACGGGTGGTTACGGCCGCACGATGGAGAAGTGGACGCCACCGGACACCTTTGATCTGGGTATGTTCCTGGCCGTCAGGGCACTCACCGCGTCCTCAAGGAGTCGAGACCCGTGTCGGGAAACAACGGTCCTCAGAAGTTCGTCTACGACTTCACCGAGGGCAACAAGGATCTGAAGGACCTGCTCGGTGGGAAAGGTGCGAACCTCGCCGAGATGACCAACCTCGGTCTGCCGGTCCCTCCCGGCTTCACCATCACCACCGAGGCGTGCAAGGTCTACCTCGACAGCGGAGTCGAACCCGCCGAACTCCGCGACGAGGTGAGCGCCCATCTCGCCGCCCTCGAAACGCGGATGGGCAAGACCCTCGGCCAGGCCGACGACCCGCTCCTGGTCTCCGTACGCTCCGGCGCCAAGTTCTCGATGCCCGGAATGATGGACACCGTCCTCAACATCGGCCTCTCCGACGCCTCCGTCGTCGGGCTCGCCGCGCAGGCGGGCGACGAGCGCTTCGCCTGGGACTCGTACCGCCGCCTCATCCAGATGTTCGGCAAGACCGTGCTCGGTGTCGGCGGCGACCTCTTCGAGGACGCGCTGGAGGACGCCAAGCGGGCCAAGAAGGTCGAGGTCGACACGGACCTCGGCGCCGAGGACCTCAAGAAGCTCGTCAAGAACTTCAAACGGATCGTGAAGACCGAAGCGGGCCGCGACTTCCCTCAGGACGCGCGGGAGCAGATGGACCTGGCCATACACGCCGTCTTCCAGTCGTGGAACACCGACCGGGCCAAGCTCTACCGCCGCCAGGAGCGCATCCCCGGCGACCTCGGCACCGCCGTCAACATCTGCTCGATGGTCTTCGGCAACCTCGGACCCGACTCGGGCACCGGCGTCGCCTTCACCCGCGACCCGGCCAGCGGCCACCAGGGCGTCTACGGCGACTACTTGCAGAACGCCCAGGGCGAGGACGTCGTCGCGGGCATCCGCAACACCGTCCCGCTCGCCGAACTCTCGTCCATCGACCGGGCGTCCTACGACCAGTTGATGCAGATCATGGAGACCCTGGAGACCCACTACCGGGACCTCTGCGACATCGAGTTCACCATCGAGCGCGGCCAGTTGTGGATGCTCCAGACCCGCGTCGGCAAGCGCACCGCCGGCGCGGCCTTCCGGATCGCCACCCAACTCGTCGACCAGGGGCTCATCGACGAGGCCGAGGCGCTCCAGCGCGTCACCGGCGCCCAGCTCGCCCAGCTGATGTTCCCCCGCTTCGACGACACCGCGAAGACCAGGCTGCTCGGCCGGGGCATCGCCGCCTCACCGGGCGCCGCCGTCGGCAAGGCCGTCTTCGACTCGTACACCGCGATCAAGTGGTCCCGCTCCGGCGAGAAGGTCATCCTGATCCGCCGCGAGACCAACCCCGACGACCTCGACGGCATGATCGCCGCCGAAGGCATCCTGACCTCGCGCGGCGGCAAGACCTCGCACGCCGCCGTCGTCGCCCGGGGCATGGGCAAGACCTGTGTCTGCGGCGCCGAGGAGATCGAGGTCGACACCAAGCGCCGCCGGCTCACCGTGGGCGACACCGTGGTCGAGGAGGGCGACCTCGTCTCCGTCGACGGCTCCACCGGCAAGGTCTACCTCGGCGAGGTACCCGTCGTACCGTCCCCGGTCGTCGAGTACTTCGAGGGCCGGATGCACGCGGGCGCCGACGACGCCGACGAACTCGTCGCCGCCGTCCACCGGATCATGGCGTACGCGGACCGGATGCGCCGGCTGCGGGTACGGGCCAACGCCGACAACGCCGAAGACGCCCTGCGCGCGCGCCGGTTCGGCGCCCAGGGAATCGGCCTCTGCCGCACCGAGCACATGTTCCTCGGTGAGCGGCGCGTCCTCGTGGAGAAGCTGGTCCTCGCCGACACGGACGCCGAACGCGAGGCGGCCCTCGCGGAGTTGCTGCCGCTCCAGAAGGCCGACTTCATCGAGCTCTTCGAGTCGATGGACGGACTGCCCGTCACCGTACGGCTGCTCGACCCGCCGCTCCACGAGTTCCTGCCCGACATCACCGAACTCTCGGTGCGCGTCGCGCTCGCCGAGTCCCGCAAGGACGCCAACGAGAACGACCTCCGGCTCCTCCAGGCCGTGCACAAGCTGCACGAGCAGAACCCGATGCTGGGCCTGCGCGGGGTACGCCTCGGGCTGGTCATCCCCGGCCTCTTCGCCATGCAGGTCCGTGCCATCGCCGAGGCCGCCGCGCACCGGAAGAACGCCAAGGGCGACCCCCGCCCCGAGGTGATGATCCCGCTCGTCGGCACGGTCCAGGAGCTGGAGATCGTCCGCGAGGAGGCGGACCAGGTCATCGCCGAGGTCCAGGCGGCCACCGGGACCGACCTCAAGCTCACCATCGGCACCATGATCGAGCTGCCCCGCGCCGCACTGACCGCCGGTCAGATCGCCGAGGCCGCGCAGTTCTTCTCCTTCGGCACCAACGACCTCACCCAGACCGTGTGGGGCTTCTCCCGCGACGACGTGGAGGCGTCCTTCTTCACCGCCTACCTGGAGAAGGGCATCTTCGGGGTCTCCCCGTTCGAGACCATCGACCAGGACGGCGTCGGCGCCCTGGTGCGCAGCGCCGTCGAGGCCGGCCGCGCCACCCGCCCCGACCTCAAGCTCGGCGTCTGCGGCGAGCACGGCGGCGACCCGGAGTCGGTGCACTTCTTCCACGAGGTGGGCCTCGACTACGTCTCCTGCTCGCCGTTCCGCATCCCGGTCGCCCGGCTGGAGGCGGGCAGGGCCGCCGCCGCGCCGAAGGAGAGCGACAGCCGCTGACGAGCCCCTTCCGGCTTCCCGGCCACCGACTTCCGGAGCCGCCACCACCGGGCCACCCCGACCCCTCGCCCCGGCCCGGGCGGCGCCTCCGGAACCCGAGCGGCGGCACCCTGTGCGGGGGTGCCGCCGCTTCTCCACGTCCGGGGCCCTGTGCCGCGGGCGGGTGCCGTGCGCACGGGGCGCGTCCACCGAGTGGTGAAGAGAGCGGCGCCGCGCGTCCGGTGGCACCGCGTGCTCAGGGAGTGGTGAAGATCAGCGCCGCGTTCTGGCCGCCGAAGCCGAAGGAGTTGGAGGCGGCGACGGAGAGCGCGACCGGGCGCGGGGCGCCGGTGACCACGTCCAGGGCCAGGCCCTCGTCCTGGCGGGAGAGGTTGGCGGTCGGCGGGACGAGCTGCTGCTCCAGGGTGAGGACCGTCAGGGCCGCCTCGATGGCGCCGGCGGCGCCCAGCGAGTGACCGAGGACGCCCTTGGGGGCGGTGACCGGCGGGGGCGTACCGTCGAAGACCCGGAGCAGGGCCCGCGCCTCGGCGGTGTCCCCGGCCTGGGTGGACGTGCCGTGGGCGTTGACGTGGCCGACGTCCGAGGGGGCGCAGCCCGCGTCGGCGAGGGCGGCCCGCAGGGCGCTTTCGGCGCCGCGGCCCTCCGGGTGCGGGGCGACAGGGTGGTGGGCGTCGCTGGTCGCGCCGAAGCCGCGCAGCAGCGCCCGGGTGCGCGCCCCCCGGGCCGGCGCGCGGTCGGGGCGTTCCAGGACGAGGACGGCGGCCCCCTCGGAGAGGACGAACCCGTCCCGGTCCGCGTCGAACGGGCGGGACGCCCCATCGGGCCCGCCCCGGGAGAGGGCCCGCATCTGGGTGAAGCAGGTGGCGGCCATCCGGGAGCGCCCGGACTCGCTGCCCCCGGCCAGCACGATGTCGCAGGTGCCGGAGGCGATCAGGCCGCGGGCGACACCCAGTGCGGTGGCCCCGGAGGCGCAGGCGCTGGTGACGGTGAAGTTGGGGCCGCGTACGCCGAGGTCGAGCGCGACCTCGGCGGCGGCCATGCTGGCCACGCTCCGGGGCAGCGCCAGGGGCGAGACCAGGTGCGGCCGTTCCTCGCCGAGCAGGGTGAACTCGCGTACGTACGTCTCCATGCTGTTGCAGCTGACGCCGAGGACGACACCGATCCGGTCGGCGTCCCAGGTGGCCGGGGAGAGTCCGGCGTCCGCCACGGCCTGACGGGCGGCCACCAGGGCGAGCTGGCAGAAACGGTCCAGCCGACGGGCCAGGCGGCGCCCGAGCATGGCCTCCGGGTCGAGATCGACGGGGCAGGAGAGATCGACGGGAAGGCCCGCCAGCACGGGATCACGCCGGGCGAGACTCCTGCCCGCGCACACGCCGTCCCAGGTCGAGGCGGCGTTCCCGCCGGCCGGGGTGATCATGCCGATGCCGGTGACGGCGGCTTCAGCCGGCATGGTGCGTCCTTCGGGTGGTGGCGGGTGAGCGGCTCGCCGAGGGACCGGGGCCGTCCGGGGACGTGGGAGCGGCGGGCATGGGGACGGGCGATGCGGGGGTGAGGGTCATCGGGGGGCTCTCGCGAGGGTGGTGAGCAGGCGGACGTGGTGGGGGAGGGCGGTTCCGGCCATCGGCGCGGCGCCTTCGGGGCCGAAGGCCGGGAGGCCCGGCGCCGGGTCGGCGGCGAGGCGCAGGGAGGGGAACCGGCTGAGCAGGGCGGGGAGGAACTCGCCCAGCTGCAGGCGGGCGAGGGCCGCGCCGACGCAGTAGTGGATACCCACGCCGAAGGTCAGGTGCGCGGTGGAGGTGGCGGCGGCCCGGGGATCGCGGTTGGCCGCCGGTACCACCACGATCAGCCGCTGCTGGGCGGCGACGGGCACCCCGGCCAGTACACAGCCTCGGGTCGCGACGCGGCCGACGACCGCGGCGGCGGGCCGGGTGCGCAGCACGCCCTCCACGGCCGTCCCCATGTCCTCGGGCCGCCGGCGCAGCGCGGCCGTCAGCTCGGGGCTGCTCAGCACGGCGTACGCCGCGCTGGTCAATGAGGACTGGACGGTCATGAAGCCGGTCACGAACAACTGGGCGGTGTGCACCACGACGTCGTCGGTCCCCACCCCCTCCGCCCGGGCGGCGGTCACCCAGGCGGAGAGGAAATCGGTGCCGGGGCACCGCTCCCGCTCCTGGACGACCCGCAGGAAGTACGCGAACAAGGCGGCGTCCGCCGCGTCCGCGTCGTCCAGATCGGCCTCGGAAGGGAAGAGCTCGGCGGCTGCCGTCCAACGGGCGCTCAGGCTCGCGAGCATGGGTGCGTCCTCGTCGGGCAGCGTGAGGATCTTGCACATGACCCGGGAGGGCAGCGGGCGGCTGACGTGTTCGGTCAGGTCGGCGGTGCCGTGGGCGGCCAGTGCGGCGCCCAGGTCGTTCAGGCCGCTGTGGACGAGGCCGGTCACCACGGGCCGCAGCTCGGCGAGCGCGGTGCGGTGGAAACCCTGGGCCAGATGGGCCCGGAGCGCCGTGTGGCGGGGAGGGTTGGCGTTGGGCAGGGAGGACGCGTAGCTGACCACGCTGCGGTGGTGGCGCCAGCCGCCGGCGTGCGCGTCGCGCCAGGCGGTGTCCGGGAGGACGAACGCCGGATCGCGCAGGACGTGGCGGCACTCCTGGAAGCCGGTGACGACGGCCGCGTTGAGCGCGGGTACGGGGATCACCGGGCCCAGCTCCCGCAGCCGGTCGAACACCGGGTACGGGTCGGCTTCGGTGCGCAGCCGGCGGAGCAGGCGCATCACCTGACCCTGGAGACCGGGGGCCTCGGTCTCGGTGACGGACGGGGTGGCCGGGTAGGGCGACGGGGTGGTGGGGAGGACGGCGCTCATGGGGTTCGGTGCTTCCAGTGGTTCACGGGGAGCGGCGGGGGCGCCGCGCCGTTCGGTGCGGGGTGCGGGCGGTCGCGCGGCTCTTCGGCGGCGGGGTACGGGCGTCGGGCGGTACGGGGCGTGGGCGCGGGGCGGATGTCCGGCCGCGCGGGGGTCAGGAGGCCATCAGGGCCAGGGCGCTGTTCTGGCCGCCCAGGGCGGTGGAGACGCACAGCGCGGTGCGCGCCGCACTCGGGCGGGGGACCTTGGTGACGAGGTCGACGCCCTCGGCGAAGGCGGGGTCCGGTTCGGTGAGGTTCGCCGTCGGCGGGATGGTCCGCCGGGCGAGGGTGAGCACGCTGAGGACGGCCTCGATGCCCCCCGACCCCGCGCCGGCGTGACCGAGGGCGGCCTTGGTGGCGGTGACCGGCGGGCGGTGCGGCAGCACCCGGGCCAGCCAGGACGCCTCCGCCGCGTCGTTGGCCGGTGTCGCCGCACCGTGGGCGTTGACGTGCTCCACGTCCTGCGGCTGCCAGCGGGCGTCGGCGAGCGCGGCGCGTACCGCCCGCTCGGCGCCCCGGCCCTCGGGGTGGACGGCGGCGATGTGGTGGGCGTCGCCCGCGGCCCCGTAACCGGCCGTCCAGGCCAGCACCGGTGCGCGGCGGGCCCGGGCGTGCGCGGCGCGCTCCAGCACCAGGATTCCGGCGCCCTCGGCGGCCACGAAACCGTCCCGGCCCCTGCCGAAGGGGCGGGCCGCGTCGCGCGGGTCGCAGGGGCGGGAGGAGAGAACTCCCAACTGGGCGAAGGCCGTCACGGCGAGGGGGTGGCAGAGGCACTCGGAACCGCCGGCCACCGCGATGTCGAGGGCGCCGGAGCGCAGCAGATCGCGGGCGACGCCGATCGCGGTCAGCCCGGAGGCGCAGCCCGCCGAGGTCGCGAAGTTCGGTCCGGCCGCGCCGAGATCGAGGGCGACCTCGGCCGCGCTCGCGCTGGGCAGGCTGCGGGGCAGTGCCATCGGTGGGACGGTCTCGGGGCGTCCGGCGGCGAGCTTGCCGCAGACGTCGACGAGGCCGTCGACGCTGGAGCCGCCCGTACCGATCACCACTCCGACGCGGACCGGGTCCCAGTCCCGGTCGGCGAGCCCCGCCATGGCCACGGCCTCGCGGGCGGCGACCATGCTGAGTTGTGTGTTCCGGTCCATCCGGCGCGCCAGACGCCGTCCGAGGAGCGCGTCGGGGTCGAAGTCCGGTACCCGGCAGGAGATGTCCACCCGCAGTCCGGCCAGCAGCGGGTCGCGGGTGGCCGTCGACACCCCGGCGAGGGCGGCTCGCCAGCCGGCCTCCACACCGGTCCCGCCGGGCGTGACCAGACCCAGGCCCGTCACGACGACACCGGCCTTCACGACTGGGCAGGCGCGACGAACAGAGCCTGGTCGAACGACGGTGCGGGGGCCTCGGACCGGGCCTGATCGGGTGAGGGGGCCGCGGTCGCGGCCTCCGGGCGGGCCGGGCCGGGCGACGGCGCGGCGGCCGTGGCCGGGGGGCGCGCCCGGTCGAACTCCGCCGCCATCTGCCCCAGGGTGCTGTCGGGACTCATCTCCACGTCCTCCAGGCGTACCCCGGTGGACTCGGTGATGATCACCGCCAACTCCGCCAGGGAGAGCGAGTCCAGTTCCAGTTGACGGGCCGTCGCGTCGGGCCGCACCTGGTCCTCGTCAAGCCCGAACTCCTCGACCAGCAGTCTGGTCAGCATCTCGTACATCGCGCCGTCCTCCATGAAGTTGTTTCTTGCGCAAACACAGTCGCCAACGACGCCAAGCCCTCCTGGTCACCCCGAAACACCGATTCGCCAGGGTTGACACGCGAGAGACCCCGCATACGGCCGTGTGGCGGGGGGTGGCGCGAACGGGGGTGGGGTGGCGCGACGACCTGGCAGGCGGCGGTCCGGCGGCCTGCCGGGGGCGGTGCCCGGTCCGGTGCGGGGCGAGCCGACCGCGTTGTCAGTGGGCGCACGTATGTTCATTCGTGTTCCGCCTCCGCCGTCGCGGCGCGGTGCCCCCCTCTGCGCGGAAACCCCTTCGGGTCGTAAAGGCCCTTCGAACACACAGGAGATGACGTGTCGTCAGAAATGGAGAGGTCGAGCACGGCGCGGGTGATCCCGCCCGCCCGGCCGCGCAAGCTCGCCAAGGTCCCGTTCGTGGAACTCGCCGACGGCAGGTTGCAGGGCGTGGTCTCCAGCGGGTCGGACATCGAGCGCGTCTACGTCTCGTCCGTCGAGACACGGACCTTCGCCTACGCCTGCAGCACCAACAACAACCGTCCCTGCGGCGGAGCGCGCGGGGGCTTCTGCAACCACATACGTGCCCTGGTCAACGAGTCCGTCCTCCAGTACGGCGCCGAGCGCGTGGCCCGCTACCTCAAGGCCGAGTCCGCCGACGGCGAGCCGAGCGCGGCGGGCATCACCGCCACCATGACGGCCACCCGCCCCGGCCCGGCGGACAGCAAGGCCGCCGCACCCGTCTTCAGCCGGTTCCTGCACCACCTCGCCTACCTCGAACTCGCCCCGACCACGCTGCCGCTGCCCGAGATGCAGTGGTTCCCGCCGACCCGGTCGCCGTACGGGGCGGTGGCGGCCTGATGCGCGCCGACCTGCTCACCCGGGAGATCGACGGACTCGAAGAGGCGTTGGCCGCCGCCGACTCCTTCGACCGGGTCCTGGTGACCGGCCTGCTCCGGCCGGGCCCCGCCCAGGCCGCCGCGCTGGCGGAGTTCGCGGAGGCTCTCACCGGCAGCCCGCTCGCCGCCCGGGTCGCCGAGGCGGCCGGGAAGGCGGCGTCCGGGGCCGCGGGCGAGGAGCACTTCACCGCCCTCGCGGCGGGCCGCGCCGCGCTGCTCGGCGCCGCCCACGACGCCCTGACCTCCCGGGCCCAGGAAGCGGCGGGTCGTACGGCGGCCGCACCGGCAGCCCCCGCCGCCGTCGCCGGGACCCCGGCGAACCTGCTGGTCGCCGCCCGCTCCTGGCTCAGTGACCTGGCCCGCTGCGGCTGGCGAGGCATCGACCACGAGGTGGTCCAGGGGGCGGCCCGGGTCGTCTCCGCGATGCTCGACGACCCGGAACTGCGCCGCTTGGCCGCCCTTCTGGACGGCTTCGCCGCCGAACTCGCCGCGTCCTGCCCGGGAGCCACCCTGGAGCGGGTACCGGTCCGGCGCTGGGCCGACCTCTGGGCGCGGGCGATGCTGCTCACCGTGCCCGGCGCGATCGTCGCCCCGGAGACCGTCCCGGCCACCGGTCGGCTGCTGCCGCTCGGGGTGGACCTGCAGGAGCACGCCACCGCCGTACAGGCGCAGGTGCACGCCGTGTTCGAACCCGCGGACGGCTCCACGCCGTTCCTGGTACGGGCGTCGGTGTCGGCGCCCAAGCCCGACTCGGTCGTCGGCGCCGGGCTCTGGCAACTGCTCCGCCCCCACTTCTCGCTGCTCGCGGCGGTGGGCGAGGGCCGTGCCATGGAGCTGACCGGCATGCCCCTCACCGCGGCGGGCGACCTGGTCTGGAGCGCCGGACACGCCCGCACGGGCGAGCCCGCCGACTCCTTCGCCACCGCCCGGGTCGCCCTGCCCACCGCGACCGGCCGGGCGACCGCCCCGCTGGACCGGCACCCCACGGCCGTCGCCGTACCCGTCTTCCTCGACGGCTACGCCACGGCGGCCGGGGAGGACGGTTCGGTGTCGTTCACCCTCGCCGGACAGACCCTCGGCGTCGACGCGGACCGGATTCCGGCCGCCGGACCGCTCACCCCCGAGGCCGTCCTCGCCTCGGGAGCGTGCATCGGACTGCTCCGCTGGGACGCGGGGGAGTTCCGCCTCCAGCCGCTGGCCGTGGAGACCACCGTGCGGAAGAAGGCGGTGGCGGTGCACGCCGGGGCCTGGGCCGGAGGCACCACCGACAAGGCCGGGACCAGGGCCGAGAAGGCCGCCACGGACGCGGCGGCCGTACTGCGCGAACGCGCCGGAAGGCTGCTGCGGAAATGACCGGACGGACGGACGACATCGGACAACTCGAAGCCCCGGCGCCCCAGGGAGCCCCAGGAGCCCCGGCACCCCAGGGAGCCCCAGGAGCCCCGGCAGCCCGGGGAGCCATGGGAGACACGGCCGCCCCGGAGGACGGGCCCGGAGCGGAATCGCAGGACAACCGCCGTCAGGTCCTCTACTGGCGGCTCCTCGCCCGGCTCTTCGACCCCGAGGAGCAGGCGGCGCTGGAATCGGCGAGCCTCGCCGTGGTCGAGGACATCGGCCTGCCGCCCGCGCTGCTCGACCCGCAGGCCTCGGTCGACTCGGTGGTGCAACGCCACCCGGGGCTGGCCGCCGAGTTCGACGGGCTGCTGACGGCGGACGCCGACGCGGACGCGGACGAGAGAGCGAGCGCGGACGCGGAGGCGAGAGCAGGGACGGAGGCGGAAGCGGAGGCGAGAGCGGGGACGGACGACGACGCCGACGCCTCCGACCGGGACAGGGCGGCCGAGGTACGGCGTGCCGCACTGGTCTCGAAGGTGCTGCTGAACGTCTTCGCGACGGGCAGGGGCGCGGTCACCGCCGGGCAGTTGTCGCGCTGGCAGGCCGACGCGGGCTGGCTGGAGCGGGCGCTCGGCTGCGAGCCCGGCACCCTGCGTGGCGGACGCCCCGGCGGCCACCGCGCCTCGGGCGCCGGCGTGAGCCGCACCGGATCGGGCGGCGGTACGTCCCCCGACCTGAGCCGGCTGATCCCGGCGATCGGCCCCGAACTCGGCGCCCTCGAAGCGGATCTCGTCCGGCGGATGCGGCTGCGCGAGGTGCTCGCCGACCCGAAGCTCGCCGCGCGGCTCACCCCGAGCATGTCGCTGATCGAACAGTTGCTGCGCGACAAGAACAACCTGGACGGTGTCGCCCTGGCCAACGCCAAGGCGCTGATCCGGCGATTCGTGGACGAGGTCGCCGAGGTGCTGCGTACCCAGGTGGAGAAGGCGACCGTCGGGCCGCTGGACCGCTCGGTCCCGCCGAAGCGGGTCTTCCGCAACCTCGACGTCGACCGCACGATCTGGAAGAACCTGACCAACTGGAGCCCCGAGGAGGAGCGGCTCTACGTCGACCGCCTCTACTACCGCCACACCACGCGGAAGACGACCCCGCAACGGCTGGTCGTGGTGGTCGACCAGTCGGGTTCCATGGTCGACTCGATGGTCAACTGCACCATCCTGGCCTCCATCTTCGCCGGGCTGCCCAAGGTCGACGTCCACCTCGTCGCGTACGACACCAA
The DNA here is from genome assembly GCF_036188265.1 of Streptomyces sp. NBC_00247. NCBI lineage: Bacteria > Bacillati > Actinomycetota > Actinomycetes > Kitasatosporales > Streptomycetaceae > Streptomyces > Streptomyces sp. NBC_00247. Next base: position 4,986,458 of record NZ_CP108093.1, read on the forward strand.
GGCCCTCGACCTCACCCCCTGGGTGCACGACCCCTTCGAGACGCTGCTCCGCACCCAGCTCGGCGGCGGCACCGACGGCACGGTCGCCATGGCACTGGCCCAGCCGAAGATCGCGGAGCCCCGCAACACCGTCGTGGTGTGGATCTCCGACTTCTACGAATGGCAGTGCGAGCCGCTCTTCGAGAGCATGGCCGCCCTCCATCGCTCGGGCGTCAAGTTCATCCCGGTGGGCTCGGTGACCAGCGCCGGACGCGGCAGCGTCAACCCGTGGTTCCGCGAACGTTTCAAGGACCTCGGTACGCCGGTCCTCTCCGGTCACATACGCAAGCTCGTCCACGAGCTGAAGAACTTCCTCACCTGAGTACGCGCTTCCCGCCCGGCTCCCTCCCGATCCCCGAAAGGCCCGACATGTCCGACCTGCTGCGCGCTCCCGCCGAGATCAAGTACGCCGAGGAGCTGGACTGGCTGGAATCGGTGGACGACGGCCCCAAGCCGTTCTCCTGGCGGCTGTCGCCGAAGATGGTCCGCCTGTTCATCCTGGGCTCCGAGCGCGCCGACGGTCTCGACCGAGAGATCGCCCAGAAGTGGTTCGGCGACCGCAGTTTCGTGGAGCGTTCCATCGTCACCCTCGCCTCCGACCGCGGGCTGCTGCTGATCGGCGACCCGGGTACCGGCAAGAGCTGGCTCGCCGAGCTGCTGTCCGCCGCCATCAGCCGCAACTCCACGCTGGTGGTGCAGGGCACGGCCGGCACCACCGAGGACCACATCAAGTACTCCTGGAACGTCTCGATGGTGATAGCCAAGGGCCAGTCCCGGGAGTCGATGATCCCCTCGCCGATCATGACCGCCATGGAGACGGGCACCATCGGCCGCTTCGAGGAGCTCACCCGCTCCACCAGCGACGTCCAGGACGCGCTGATCTCCATCCTCTCGGAGAAGTACGTCTCCGTCCCCGAGCTGGGCAGCGGTGAGGGCGACGACAACATCGTCTTCGCCAAGCCCGGATTCTCGGTCATCGCCACCGCCAACAGCCGGGACCGGGGTGTCAACGACCTCTCCTCCGCGCTCAAGCGCCGCTTCAACTTCGTCCGCATCCCCGTGGTGACGAACAAGAGGAGCGAGGCGGAGATCGTCCGCTTCCGCACCGAGGAACTGCTGCGCCGCCATCGGATCGATCTGGACGTGCCGCCGACGCTGCTCGACGTACTCCTGCGGAGCTTCGCCGATCTGCGCGCCTCCGCCGCCGCGGCGGGCAGCGACGACGAGAAGCTGGAGTCCGCCCTCTCCAGCGCCGAGCAGATCGGCGTACTGGAGGACGCCATCCTGCACAGCAACTTCTTCGGGGAGCGGGAACTCACCGCCCGTACCCTCGCCTCCTCGCTCGTCGGATCGCTGGTCCGGCGCGAGCCCGAGGACCTGGCCATCCTCAACAAGTACCTGCACGGGGTCGTGGAGCCGCGCGGCAAGGAGGAGGGCGGCGCATGGCCCGAGTTCCTGGAGGGCGGCCGGGACGCGATCGCCACCCTGGCGTGACGGACGTGGGATTCATCGACGGAGCGAGAGAGGAGGACACCGTGACGGAGACGGACGCGGAGGTGACGGTCGCGGGGCAGCCGGTCGCGGGGCAGCCGGGGGCGGGGCAGCCGGGGGCGGGACAGTCGGTCGCGGGACAGCGGGAAACCGCCGGGTTCGACGCGCTGCGCGGGCAGTTGAAGGCGGCGGCGACGGCCTTCGCGGACGGGCCGCACGCCCTGGAAGGCATCCTCCTCGGCCTCGTGGACGACGTGGACCGCGCCGTGCGCGAACCGCTGGAGATCTTCCCGGTCTGCCACCACTCGCCCGCCTCGGCGACCGCGATGGCCCGGCGGCTGCGGGAGAAGCAGCCGAAGGTCGTCTACCTGGAGCTGTGCGAGGACATGGCGCCCCTCCTCACCGAACTGCGCAACTGCCGGCTCCCGGTGGCGGTGCAGGCCTTCGCGAGCGAGGTCGAGGGCTTCCCCGCCGCGTGGGCCCCGCTCTCGGTGGTCGCGCCGATCACCGAGGCGTCCGCCGAGTACCAGGCCATCGCCTACGCACTGGACACGCCGGGCGTCGAACTGGTCCTCGTGGACAGGTCGTCGGACCACGTCTTCCAGTGGCAGGCACGCGCCGAAGGGGACGAGGAGACGTCCCTGGCCCCCGCCGCCCCCGTCCCCACCGAGGAGGACGCCGCGCTGCACGGTGACGCGGTCGGCGTGGAGATCGGCGACCTGCGTCCGCGCTTCGCCGAACTGGAGGAGCACCTGCTGCACCACGGGCGGGTCCGGCACTGGTCGGAGTGGTGGCACCAGTACGTCGAACTCCCGCTCGGCGACGCCGACCACGACACGTACCGGCAGATCATGCTGCTGATCGGCAGCCTGTTCCGGCGCCTCGCGCCCGAGGACGCGCGGCGCACCCGCGTGGACGAGGACCGCGAACGGTACATGTGGACCCGGATGCGGGAGCACCTGGCCGCGACCGGCACCGACCCCGCCGACTGCCTCTACGTCTGCGGCGCGTTCCACGCGGCCAGCCGCGTCGCCGAGTTCGGCGTCGCGGGCGCCGACGGCTTCGAGATCAGCCCGCCGAGCGCCAGCGTCTGGAGCTACGGCCTGATCCCCTCCAGCCACACGGCCATCGAGGCGCAGTTCGGCCTCGCCCCGGGGTCGGTGTCGATCGCCGCGACCCAGTGGACGAAGAACCTCAAGCGCACCCGGGTGAAGCCCTACCGCCTGGCCGGTCAGGCGGGCACGAAGAAGGCCGCCCGGACGGTCCCGAAGGCCCAGCCCCAGGACCGGACCCCGGCACCCGCGGCGGCGGCGGAGGACGTCCCCGACCGGCTCTCCGGATTCCTGCGCCTCCCGCCCGTAATGGACGGTCTGGACGAGGCCGAACTCCTCGGCTGGTCCGTGGAGATCGTGCGCGCCGCCCGCCGCAACGGCTACCTCGCCTCCACCGCCGACGCCATCGCCGTCTTCGAGACCTCGATCCTGCTGGCCGGGATGCGCGACCGGGCCCGTCCCACCCCGTACGACTTCCAGGACGCGGCCGTCACCTGCATCGAGAAGGACTCCGTCCCCGGGCGCCGGGACGTGCGCCGGCTCGTGGAGATCATGATGGGCGGCGACCGGATCGGCCGGGTCGGCTACGACTCGCTGCCGCCGCTCGCCCGCGACGTGCACGACCGGCTCGCCCCGCTGGGGCTCGACCTCCAGCAGCGCGGGGTGCGCCGGGCACTGCTCGACATGGTCGCCCGGCCCGAGCTGGAGCGCTGCTCCGACGTGCTCTGGATGCTGCGCCGGCTGATGCCTCAGGACACCGCACGGCCGATCATGGGGGAACGAGGGCTCGGCGAGCGCTCCCTCCAGGAGTCCTGGGACCTCGCCCTCGGCACCGACCAACGCGCCCTGATCGAGATGGGGTACGAGGGCGTCAGCATCGAACAGGTCCTGGAACAACGGCTCCGGAAGGCCGCGTACGCCCCGCGGGCGACCACCGCGGCCGTGCTCGGGGCGGTGGAGGACGCCACGCTCCATCTGCGCGGCGGACGCCTCGCCGCCGAACTCGGCGCCCGTGCCCTGGAGGTGCTCACCACCGAGCGCGGCGTGGACGGCGCCCCCGAGGTGCTGAGCCGGATACGCCGGCTGCTGGCGTACTACCGCACCAGCGAGCCGGTGCTCCCGCCGTGGATCGAGTCCTTCGTCAAGGCGGGTTACGCGCACTACTGCACCCTGCTGCCGACCGCGTTCACCGACGAGGGGGCGACCGGCCGCCAGGTCGCGGCCACCCTGGGCTTCCTCTTCTCCATGGAAGGGCTGGCGCTCTCGCTCGGCTGCGACCGTACCCAGCTGGAGCTGGCCCTCGCCCAGTCGCACCCCGAGGAGCCCGCCCGGGTGGCCCTGCTGTGGGCGGCCCGCACACACCTCGGGCAGCTCTCCCGGGAGGAACTGCGCGCGCGGTGCGACGGACTGCTGGCCAACCCCCTGGTGGTGCCCGCCTATCCGCGCTACCTCAGCGGGTTCCTGCACGCCCTGGAGCCGGTGCCGCAGCTCGCCGACTTCGTCGTGGAGGCCGTCTCGAACGCCTTCGCACGCCTTCCCGACCGGGTGCTGCTGCCCTGGCTGCCGACGCTCATCACCACCCTGCGGGCCGAGGGCGCCGACCTCGCCCCGCTGCTGATCCGGGAGGCCGGACGGATCTTCCCCGGCCGACTGGACGCGCTGGACACCTTCGTACCCCCCTGGCGCGAGCCCGCCCCGGACGCGGCGGCGCCCCGGGGCCCCGCGACCGGTACCGGAGCGCGTACGGGCGTCGCCCTGCTCGCCGCGTACCCCGCGACCTGCGACGCGGTGGCCGCACTGCTGGGCTGCGACGGCGGATGGGAGACGGCCGCCCCCGCCCCGGCGGGCGCCGCGCTCCTCGCCCGGCATCCGGAGCCGGCCGGTGCGCTGGAGGCGCTGCTGGCCGGAGCGTGACACCGGAAGCGGCCCGCGATCCCTGGAACTCGATCCTCCGGGGCGCGGGCCGTTCCGGGGAGCCGTCGGGGACCGGCGGCTCCCCGGCCAGAGAGTAGGAGGCGGCGGGCGGCCCCGCGCAGCCTTTGCCGCCGTGGCGCGGCTCCACCGTGCCACGACGGGAGGAGGCGCGCGGCCCCGCGCAGCTCATTGCGGCAACATGAATATTTTTCCGGGAGGTTGACGAAAAAATTCGGGCCTCCTCATGCTGGGGCCCATGCACTCCCACAGAGGCCCCCTCGCACAGCTGAGGCGGGGCCATGAAGAGCGCGTGCTCGGCCTGCTGCGCCGGCACGGCCAGTTGAGCCGCGCCGAACTGGGGCGGCTCTCGGGGCTCTCGCGCACCACGCTGTACGACATCGTGGCGACCCTCGTCGCGGGCGGTGCGGTGGTCCCGGGCGCGGCCGACCCCGGGCCGCGCAAACGCGGCCGTCCCGTCGAGCACCTGACCCTGGACCCGGCCGCCGGACAGGCGCTCGGCATCGACTTCGCCCGCCGCTCGGTCCATGTGGCCGCCGCCAACGTCGCGCACGAGATGATCGGTTCGGCCAGCCTCGCGCACCCGCCGGACCTCCCCTGGGAGGGCCGCGTCGACCTCGCCGAGAAGCTCGTCGCCTCGCTGGCCGGAGGGGCGCTGCGACTCTCCGCCCTCGGCGCCACCGGTGCGGTCGGCGTGGGCGTCGTAGGGCCGGTGCGCCGTACGGAGACCGAGGACCTGCCGACGGCGCGGGGGCACCGGGGCACCCGGCCGGGCGGCGGTCACGGGGGTGCGCTCGCCGACCTCGTGGAGCTGCTGACCCACCGCTTCGGCGCCCCCGTGCTCATCGACAACAACACCCGTCTCGCCGCCCTCGCGGAGGCCACCTGGGGCGCCGCGGCCGGCAGCCCCGACGTGCTCTACCTGCGGCTCTCGCACGGCGTCGGCGGCGGCCTGGTCGTCAACGGCGCTCTGCACCGGGGCGTCGACGGGCTGGCCGGCGAACTCGGCCACATCACCGCCGACCCGGCGGGCGGCCCCTGCGAATGCGGCGGCACCGGCTGCCTGGAGACCGTCGCCTCCGTCGGGGCCGTGCTCGCCGCGTACCGCGAACGGGGCAAAAAGGCGCGGGACTTCGCCGCGTTCCTGGCCGCGCTGGAGGACGGGGACACGGTTGCCGAGGACGTGCTGCGCAGGGCCGGGACCCTCGTCGGGACCGTCCTCGCCTCGGTGGTGGGCGCCCTCGGCCCCAGCACGATCGTGCTCGGCGGTGAGCTCGCCCAGGCCGGCGAGGCCCTGCTCGGCCCGGTCGCCGAGGCGCTCGACGCCCACGTCCTGCCGCTCGCCCGGGACCGCGTGACGCTGCGCCCCGCCGCGCTCGGCGAAGCGGGCGGCGCGCACGGCGGCGTCGCCCTGGCCCTGCACGAATCGCCGCTGCTCGCCCGCTACCCGGGCCCGGCACTCCCCGAGGACGACGCATGACGACCCCGTACCAGCCCCTCGTCGAGGATTCCCCCGCCGAGAAGGTCTCCGCCGCCCCGGACGACCCGACGCCCTCCCCGCCCGGCGGCCGTGCGGCCCGCACCGGCAGGCGCGGCGGGCGTTCCTTCCTCTCCTCGCTCGGGCTCAACCTGCTCGCGCTCGTCGTGGGCCTCGGCGTCTGGGCCCTGCTGAACCCGCTCGGCTACGACGTGCTGCCCGGCCCCGGCGAGGTCGCCTCCCGGGCGGGAGAGCTGATCTCCGACGGCACCCTCGCCGGCGACGCCCTCGCCAGCGTGCGCCGGGTACTGACCGGCTTCGCCCTGGGCACCCTGGCCGCCGTACCGGTCGGGTTCCTGATGGGCTGGTACCCGGTGGCCCGGGGCCTGCTGGAGCCGTACGTCCAGTTCTTCCGGACCGTCCCGCCGCTGGCCCTGATCCCGCTCACCATCGTGCTGATGGGCATCGGCGAGACGCCCAAGATCTTCGTGATCTTCCTCGCCGCGTTCCTCTCCAGCGTGCTCGCCGCCTTCCAGGGGGTCGTCGGAGTCGACCGCACCCTGATCGACGCGGCGCGGGTGCTCGGCGCGAAGGACGGGACGATCTTCCTCAAGGTCGTCGTCCCCGCGTCCGCGCCCTTCATCCTCGTCGGCATGCGGATCGGCCTCGGCTCCGCCTGGGGAACCCTGGTCGCCGCCGAACTCATCGCCGCCCCCGAGGGCTTGGGCTTCCGCATGCAGCAGGCCCAGCTCTACTACGACCTCCCCACCATCTTCGTCGGGCTGATCTCCATCGGAGTGCTCGGCCTGGTGATGGACCGGCTGCTCCTCGTCGCCGAACGACGCCTCACCCACTGGCAGGAAACCCGATGAACGCCAAGATCTCCTTCCGCGGGGTCTCCCGGACCTACCCCGTGAAGAACACGGTCTTCACCGCGCTCGACGACGTCTCGCTGGACATCGGCGACGAGGAGTTCGTCACCGTCGTCGGCCCCTCCGGCTGCGGCAAGTCCACCCTGCTGAACCTCGCCGCCGGACTGGCCGAACCCACCTCCGGTACGGTCCTCGTCGACGGGAAGCCGGTCACGGGGCCCGGCCCCGAACGCGGCGTGATCTTCCAGCAGTACGCCCTCTTCCCCTGGCTGACCGTGCGCGGCAACGTCGAGTTCGGGCTCAAGCTCGCCTCCGTGCCGGCGGCGGAGCGCAAGGAGCGGGCTCAGCGGGCGATCGAGCTGGTCGGCCTCGGCGACTTCGCCGACGCCCTGCCCAAGACGCTCTCCGGCGGCATGAAGCAGCGCTGCGCCATCGCCCGCGCCTATGCCGTCGATCCCCAGGTCCTGCTGATGGACGAGCCGTTCGGCGCGCTGGACGCGCTCACCCGGGTACAGCTGCAGGACCAGTTGCTGGACACCTGGAGCCGCGACCGGCGGACCGTCCTCTTCATCACCCACGACGTGGACGAGGCCGTCTACCTCGCCGGACGCGTCATCGTGATGGCCGCCCGGCCGGGCCGTGTCCACCAGGTCATCGACGTCGGCCTGCCGTACCCGCGCACCGAGGCGGTCCGGCTCTCACCGGAGTTCGCCGACATCCGCAACGCCGTCTGGCAGGCCGTCTACCACCAGCCCGCCGCGGTCTGACCGGTTCGCCGGACCCCGTCTTCCTCCGCACACCCACACCCACCGAAGGATCGTTCCGCCATGAGTCTCTTCCCGCGCGCCCTCGCGGCCTCCGCCGCCGTGTCCGTCCTGGCACTCTCCGTCACCGGATGCTCCGGGGACTCCGGCGATTCCGGCGGCGGCACCGCCAAGGTGCGCTTCGGCTACATCAGCGACTACAACGGCGCCAGCCTGCTCGCCATCGCCGACCAGCAGGGTCTGTGGAAGAAGGAAGGGCTCTCGCCCCAGTACAGCGTCTTCACCAACGGCCCGCTCCAGATCCAGGCGCTCGGCGGCGGCTCTCTCGACTTCGGCTACATAGGCCCCGGGGCGATGTGGCTGCCGGCCACCGGCAAGGCCGAGGTCGTCGCCGTGAACACCCTCGCCTACGCGGACCGGGTCATCGCCCAGCCCGGCATCAAGACCATCCAGGACCTCAAGGGCAAGAAGGTCGGCGTCCCCGCCGGCACCTCCGGAGAGATGGTCCTCAACCTGGCTCTCCAGAAGGCCGGGATGAAGCCCGAGGACATCACCAAGGTTCCGATGGACCCGGCCACCGTGGTCTCCGCCTTCGTCTCCGGGCAGATCGACGGCGCCGGCCTCTGGTACCCGCTCATCGACTCCATCAAGGCGAAGAAGCCCGGCCTCAACGAGGTCGGCTCCACCAAGGACTTCTCCGACAAGGCGTTCCCCACCGCGTTCGTCTCGGGCACCAAGACCGACAAGGGCCTCACCACCAAGGTCGTCAAGGTCCTCCAGCAGGCCAACGACTACCGGGCCGCCCACCCCGAGGAGGCGATCGACGCCGCCGCGAAGCTGCTGAAGGTCGACCGCGCCAAGGTCGCCGCCGACGCCGCCAACGTGAAGACGATGACCACCGCCGACCTGGTGGCGAAGACCGGTGACGGGACCGTCGCCTCCTGGCTCGACGGCCTCGGCGAGTTCTTCGTGTCCACCGGCCAGCTGAAGTCCGTGCCGAAGTCGGACACGTACTACGAGGGCGACCTCTACACGAAGGCGTACGCCAAGTGAACCTGCTGTTCCTCATGACCGACCAGCACCGGGTGGACACCCTCGGCGCTTACGGCAACCCGCACGTCAGGACCCCGAACCTGGACCGGCTCGCCGCCACCGGCACCCGCTTCGACCGGTTCTACACCCCGACCGCCATCTGCACCCCCGCCCGCGCCAGCCTGCTCACCGGCCAGGCCCCCTTCCGCCACCGCCTGCTCGCCAACTACGAGCGGAACGTGGGCTACCTGGAGGACCTCCGGGACGACGTCTTCACCTTCCCGGCCGCCCTGAAGGAGCGCGACTACCAGCTCGGCCTGATCGGCAAATGGCACGGCGGTACCCGCCGCAACGCCGCCTCCTACGGCTTCGACGGCCCCGACCTGCCCGGCTGGCACAATCCCGTCGACCACCCCGACTACCTCGGCTACCTGGAGGAGCGGGGCCTGCCCCCGTACCGCATCTCCGACCACGTCCGGGGCACGGCACCGGCCGGCAACCCCGGGAACCTGCTGGCCGCGCGACTGCACCAGCCGGTGGAGGCGACCTTCGAGTACTACCTCGCCACCCGCGCCATCGAGCAGCTGGAGAAGTACGCGGCGGACGGGCGGCCCTTCTTCCTGGCCACCCACTTCTTCGGCCCGCACCTGCCCTACCTGCTGCCCGACTCCTACTTCGACCTGTACGACCCCGAGTCGGTCGAGCTGCCGCCGTCGATCCACGAGACCTTCGAGAACAAGCCGCCGGTACAGGCGAACTACAGCGCGCACTGGGCCTTCGACACCATGCCGCTGGAGGTCAGCCGCAAACTCGTCGCCGTCTACTGGGGTTACGTCACCCTCATCGACGAGCAGATCGGACGCATCCTGACCCGCCTGGACGAACTCGGCCTGGAAGACGCCACGTCGGTGTTCTTCACCGCCGACCACGGCGAGTTCACCGGAGCCCACCGGCTGCACGACAAGGGCCCGGCGATGTACGAGGACATCTACCGCATCCCCGGGATCGTGCGCGTTCCCGGTGCCCCGCCCCAGGTACGCGACGAACTCGTCAGCCTCACCGACTGCACCGCGACCCTGCTCGACCTGGCCGGGATCGATCCTTCCCAGGCCGTGGACAGCCGCTCCCTCCTCCCGCTGGTACGCGGCGAACACCCCGACTGGGCGCCGGAACTGGTGGCCGAGTTCCATGGCCACCACTTCCCGTACCCGCAGCGGATGATCCGCGACGACCGCTACAAGCTGGTCGTCAACCCGGAGTCCGTGAACGAGCTGTACGACCTCGTGGACGACCCCCACGAGCTGGAGAACCGCTACCAGGACCCCGGGACGGCGCCCGCGCGCGACCGGCTGATGCGGCGGCTCTACACGCTGCTGCGCGACCGGGGCGACAACTTCTACCACTGGATGACGTCGATGTACGACATCGGCGGCTCGGACGCCGACGTCACCCTCAGCTCCTTCGAACCGGACGGCACGACCCCGACCGCACCGGCCCGCGACCACCCGGCGGGCGCGACGGCCACGGGAACCACGGAGACCACGGAGACCCGATGAGACGCACCCGCAGCACCCCCGCACGGCCCCGCGGACTGCCCCGCTGGGCGGCCCCGGCGGCAGCGCTGATCTGCCTCTTCACCCTCGCCACGGCCCCCTCCTACGGAGTCGAGGCGGCCCAACGGCCGCAGGATCAGCACGCCGCCGAGGCCCCCCGGGCCGCCGCCCCGGCCACGTACACCAACCCGGTCACCGCCGGGACCGTCGACACCTTCCCCGACCCCGCGATGATCCGGGGCAAGGACGGCTACTGGTACGCCTACGGCACCCAGAACCCGGTCTTCCAGACCCAGGGCGAGGACGGCGAGCGCATCCTGCCGATCCTGCGCTCCTCGGACATGGTGAGCTGGAGCTACGCCGGTGAGGTCTTCACCCCTCAGACCCGGCCCGCCTGGCTCCAGGGCTCGCGGCTCTGGGCACCGGACATCCACTACGCCTTCGGGCAGTACTACCTCTACTACTCCGTCCCCGGCCGGGGCACCGTCGGCCTGGTCACCGGCCCCACGCCCACCGGCCCGTGGACCGACAAGGGCGCGGTGCTGCCCACACCCAGCGGCTGCCCCACCGGCAGCATCGACCAGGCCCAGTTCACCGACACCGACGGAACTCCCTATCTCTACTGGGGCAGTTACGACACCATCTGCGTCGCGAAGATGAACGGCGACCGCACCCGCGTCGAAGGCGCCGTCACCCAGGTCGCGCGCGGCCGACGGGTCGAGGGCGGGTTCGTCGTCCGGCGCGACGGCTACTACTACCTCTTCTACTCGGACGCGGGCTGCTGCGACGGCGCGTACAGCGGCTACCAGGTGAAGGCCGGCCGCTCGACCAGCCCCACCGGCCCCTTCACCGACGACGAGGGCACCGACCTGATGGCCCTCGGCAGCAAGGGCGGCGTGGTCGTCGGAGCCAACGGCGACCGGTGGATCGGTCCCGGCCACAACGCCATCCAGACCGACCTGTCCGGTCAGGACTGGCTCGTCTACCACGGCATCCCCAGCGAGTCGCCCGACCTCGCCCCGGCCTCCGGCGGCACCCTCAAGCTGTCCCGGCGCCCGATGCTCATCGACCGGCTCGACTGGATCGACGGCTGGCCCGTCGTCCGCGCAGGTACCGGCCCCTCGGACACCCCGACCGCCGCACCCGCCACCACCTGGAGCGCCGGCGGCACCTTCGAGACCGGCCTGACCGGCTGGCGGACAAAGGGCGCCACCCCGGCCGGCTGGACCACCGCCGGCGAGACCGACGGCCACGGCTACGTCCGGTACGCCCCCGCCCCGGGCTCCACCGCCCCCGGCTATCTGGTCTCCAACGGCACCGCCCCCGCCGCCGTCCGCGCCGAGGCAGACCTGAGGGTCACCGCCGCAGGGGGTGCGGCGGGACTGACCCTCGCCCACACCGACGCCGACAACCGGGTCGCCGTGTGGCTGGACCGGGCGAAGAACGCCCTGGTCACCGAGGTCCGGGTGAAGGGCGTCGCCCAGGCGGACCAGCTGAGCGCCCTGCCCACCGGGTTCTCCTGGAACACCTGGCACACCGTCTCCGCCGAGATCCGGGGCACCCGGCTCACCGTGGAGGTCACCGGCGACCGGCTCCGCGACCCCGTCGCCGAGCAGACCCGCACCCTGCCCGCCGCGGCCGTCCACGCCGGATCGGTCTCCGCCGCCGCCAAGGGCGCGGGGGCCGAGGCCGACAACGTCGGCGCCACCGCGCTCTTCACCCCGGTCACGGAGCGGGCCCCCGTCGCCCGGCCCGGAGCCCTGCTCCCCGCCTACAGCGACGAGTTCGACACCACGGCCCTCCCCGGCACCACGTCCGGCTCCGCCTGGAGCTGGGTGCGCGGCCCCGCCGCCGGCACCACCATGGTGAACGGGGCGCTCTCCTGGCCCACCTCCGACACCGAGCTGTACCTCGGCGACAACACCGCCCCGGTCCTGCTGCGCCCCGCACCCACGGGCGACTACACGGTGGAGACCGAGCTGCACTTCACCCCCACCACCAACGCCCAGCAGGCGGGGCTGGTGCTCTACGAGAACGACGACCGCTGGTTCAAGCTCACCCACTCGGTGCTGCCGCTCAACAACGGCAACGGAGCCATGCTCCACGTGACCGAGTTCGGCAAGGAGGGCGAACGCCCCACCACCACCCCGCCGACCGCGGTCGCCAACGCGCCGATGTTCGGCGGCCCGACCGCCGACACCCTCTGGCTGCGGCTCACCCACCACCTCGACACCGCGAACCAGGAGCACGAGGTCCGCGCCTCCTCCAGCCGGGACGGCGTGCACTGGACGCTGAGCGGGGTGTGGACGCTGCCGGTCAAGGGTGACCTCAGGATCGGTCTGATCTCCGACAACCACACGGGTGCGGTGGCCGACTTCGCGTACGTACGGACGTACGGGCCCGCCGCGACCACCCTCGCCCCGGCACGGCCGGAGGCGTCGAAACCCGCGCACGGGAAGCCGTCGCACGGGAAGCCCGCGCACAGGAAGCCCGCGGTGAAGCCCGCGGTGAAGCCCGGCCGGGCGAAGAAGTAGGGACGGGAGAGAAGGGGCAAAAGGAGAGGACGTACGGATCAGGGCCGGCGCCGGAGACATCCGGAACCGGCCCTGATCGGCTGTGCGGGGGTGGAGCGGGTCAGTGCACCGGCACGGTGGGCGGCTGCTGCTCGCCCTCCTCGGCGAGCCGCTCCAGACCGCTCTTGGTCTTCAGTGGCTTCTCCTTGACGAAGAGGACCGCGACCAGTGCGAGCAGCGCGAAGGGCGCACCGGCGAGGAAGACGGAACCCGTCGCGACGCCGTACGCGTTCTCCACGATCACGCGGGCCGATTCCGGCAGGGTCGTGAGGTCGGGGATGGCCCCGTCGCCGCCGCCCGACGCGGAGCTGCCGAAGCCCTTCTCCAGCTCGGACGCGACCCGGTGGCTGAGGACCGCGCCGAGCGCGCTGGTGCCCACCGCGCCGCCGAGGCTGCGGAAGAAGGAGAGGGTGGACGTCGCCGCGCCGAGTTCGGCGGCGGGCACGTCGTTCTGCGCGGCGAGTACCAGGTTCTGCATCAGCATGCCGACGCCGATGCCGAGGACGGCCATGCAGGGCGCGATGACGAGGAAGGACGTACCGGCGCCGATCGTGGAGAGCAGGCACATACCGGCGGTCATGATGACGCCGCCGGCGACCAGGAACGCCTTCCACTTGCCGCGCCTGCTGATGATCTGCCCGGCGACGGTGGTGGAGACCATCAGGCCGAGGATCATCGGCAGGCTCATCAGACCGGCGGTCGTGGGGGACTTGCCCAGCGAGATCTGGAAGTACTGCGACAGGAAGACCGTGCCGCCGAACATCGCCACACCGACGAGGAAGCTCGCCACGGTGGTCAGGGAGACGGTCCGGTTCCGGAAGATGCTCAGCGGGATCATCGGTTCCTGGACCTTCGACTCGACCAGGACGGCCAGCGCGATCAGAACGGCACCGCCGACGACGAGCGCGGCCGACGGGCCGGAGACCCAGTCGAACTTCGAGCCGCCGAGCGTCACCCAGAGCAGGAGTGCGCTGACCCCGGCCATGATGAGGAAGGCGCCGAGGTAGTCGATCTTCGCCTCGCGGCGGACGACGGGCAGCTTGAGCGTCTTCTGGAGCAGGAAGATCGCGAGCAGCGCGAACGGTACGCCGATGAAGAAGCACCAGCGCCAGCCGAGCCACGAGGTGTCGACGAGCACGCCGCCGATCAGCGGGCCGGCGACGGTGCCGACCGCGAAGACGGCGCCGAAGATGCCGGAGAACTTGCCGAGTTCACGCGGCGGGATGATCGAGGCCATCACGACCTGGGCGAGCGCGGTGAGACCACCGGCGCCGATGCCCTGGAGCACCCGGCTGATGATGAGCACGGTGACGCTGTGGGAGAAGCCGGCGACCAGCGAGCCGACGACGAACATCGACAGGGAGCACTGGAGCAGCAGCTTCTTGTCGTAGAGGTCGGAGAGCTTGCCCCAGACCGGCACGGTCGCCGTCATCGCCAGCAGCTCGGCGGTGACCACCCAGGTGTACGCGGACTGGCTGCCGTGCAGGTCGGTGATGATGCGCGGAAGCGCGTTGGCGACGACCGTCGAGGCGAGGATGGCCACGAACATTCCGGCCATGAGCCCGGACATGGCCTGGATTATCTGACGGTGGTTCATGGTTGAGGACACCCGGGCTTCGGGCGTCACGGCAGCGGACATCGGCTGGCGTACCTCTGGTTTCTGATGGTGTGGCCGGCTCCGGGGAGCGGCGGACGGGCCGGCCCGGGGGCGGGCCGGCGGGGTGTGTGACGGCTCGACGTACCCGTCACTCGCCGAGACCGGCGGCGAGCTCGTCGAACGCTTCGTCGTAGAGGGCCAGGAAGGCGCGGGACCGGCCGGTGGCGGTCCAGATCTCCACGGCGGCCCGCACGGTGGCGATGGTGGCGTGCACCAGCAGCCGCGGGCGCAGACCGGTCTTGGGGTCCTGGCCGAGTCGTTCGGCCACCGCCGCGATCAGTGCCTCCTCGTCCGCGCCGCGTGCCGCGAGGAAGCGGGGGAAGAGCGCCGGGGTGCGGTCCAGCACGGTGCACTGGAGTCCCCACCGCTCCGGCGCGTCCTCGAAGTGGGCCAGTTCCTCCCCGAGGACTTGGCGGAGCACGGCGAGCGGGCCGAGGCCGGCCGGGGCCGAGAGGACCGCGGCGCGGGTCCGTGCGGCGCTGTCCGGGTCCGGTACGAGGATCGCGTCGTCGAGGTGGGCGAAGTAGTTGAAGAAGGTCCGTACCGAGACTCCGACCGCCGCGGTGACCGCTTCGACCGTCACCTGGTCGAGCCCGTGCTCGGCCGCCATGCGCAGGGCCGTGTCGGCCAGCGCTTCGCGGGTCGCGCGCTTCTTGCGTTCGCGCAAGCCGGGCGTCGGGGGAGAGGAGGTCACGAAGGTGCATGCTATGCAAAAGTGCACAGTCTGCAAAGTTCATTCTTTCTGAGGCAATCCTGTGCTCCGGGCGATGAGTTCCCGGCGTGTGGGCCGTCTACCTCTACGAGAGCGCGCGCAGGCGCGGCCAGGATGGCCGAGCCACCCGAGGGGACAGCCCCGGGGCGCCCGACCGCCGCCGAATCCCGGCGGCGGCGAACGGAGGAGTGGGACCACCATGGAAAAGATGATCTTCGTGAACCTCCCGGTGAAGGACCTGGACGTCAGCAAGGCCTTCTTCGAGAAGCTCGGCTACCACTGCAACCCCGGCTTCACCGACGAGCACGCCGCCTGCGTCGTCATCAGCGACACGATCTACGCCATGCTGCTCACCGAACCGCGCTTCAAGGACTTCGCCACCAAGGAGATCGCGGACGCCGCGAAGACGACGGAGGTCATGCTCTGTCTGAGCGCGGAGAGCCGCGCCGAGGTGGACGAGACCGTCGACGCGGCACTGGCCGCCGGAGGCTTCCCGGCCGGCGCGACCCAGGACTACGGCACGATGTACGGCCGCTCCTTCCAGGACCCGGACCACCACGTCTGGGAGGTCATGTGGATGGACCCGGCCGCGGTCGCCGAACGCTCCTGACGCCCCCCGGGCCCCGGTTCGCGGCCCCGGGGCCCCGGTTCATGGCCCCGGTTCACAGCCCCGGGTACCGCACCCCGGTGAGCTGCTGGGACGCCGACCAGAGCCGCTCGCCCGCCACGTCGTCGCGGGTGCGGCGCGCCCGCCACGACGGAGCGGGCGCGCCGCGCACTCCCAGCGGTCCCGGGCCGGTGAACGAGTCGGGGCGCACGCCCGGCGCCGTGGCCGCGTACAGCACGGGCAGCGCCCCGGCCGTCGCGGTCTGGGCGAGCAGCAGATTGCCGAGCCCCATCACCCGCTCCCTGCCCCGCCGCCGTTCCAGCCGCGGCCCCGCCGTCGTCAGGTTGGTGGAGGCGTACCCCGGGTGGGCCGCCGCGGCCACGATCGGCGATCCGGACCGGGCCAGCAGCCGGGCGAACTCGTGGACGAAGAGCAGGTTGGCGGACTTCGACGCGCCGTAGGCGATCCAACGCCGGTAGTGGTGCTCGCTGTTGAGATCGCCCATGTCGATGTCGGCCAGAAGGTGGAGCCCGCTCGACACGGTCACCACCCGCGCCTTCCCGGCGGCGCGCAGGGCGGGCAGCAGCAGACCGGTGAGGGCGTAGTGCCCGAGGTGGTTGACGCCGAACTGGGTCTCGAAGCCGTCGGCGGTCCGCCCGTACGGCAACGCCATCACGCCCGCGTTGTTGACGAGCAGGTCGATCCGGTCCGGGGCGTGCGAGGCCGCGAACTCCCGGACCGAGGCGAGGTCCGCCAGGTCCAGCGGTACGAACGCCACGTCCGCCTTGGACACCGCCCGCCGGATGCGGTCCGCCGCACCCTGCCCGCGTTCCTCGTCCCGGCACGCGAGCAGCACCCTGGCCCCGCGCCGGGCCAACTCCCGCGCCGTGACGAGGCCGAGGCCGCTGTTGGCCCCGGTGACCACGGCCGTACGGCCGCTCTGGTCGGGGATGTCGTGCGTGTTCCAGCCCTGGATCATGCGCCCAGGGTACGACCGGTGCGCGCGGCCGTACGGTCCGGCGTCCGGGAACGCGGGAAGGCCGGTCCCGGACGCGTGGCCCGCGTGCGGGACCGGCCGCGGGCTCTACGCCTCCCGGAGCTCGAACGCCTCCACCGACACCTCGTCGTCGTCCAGGCAGGCGCCCGTCGCGAGGTCGAACCGCTGCTTCAGCAGCGGCGAGGCCACGAAGGGCCGTCCGTCGGCCGATCCGAGCAGCCCGCGCGAGAGGACGTACGCCCCCGTGAACGGGTCCCGGTTGTCGATCGCGTACGCCCGCCCCGCCCGGTCCGTGAACACCGCCACCTGGCGCCCGTCCGGGAGCAGCGCCGCCACCCCGCGCCCGGGGACCAGCAGAGAACGCTCGCAGAGGCTGAACCAGCCTCCCTCGTAGGCGAGTTGAACCATCGTGCCGAGGCCCGTCGTGGGTGCCTGGGCCGTCGTCGTCACCGTCATCAGGATGCGGTCCCTTCCAGGGTGCGGATCGCGAGCACCGGGCCCGCGAGGATGTCGAGGTCGGGCTTGATCTGGTCGCGCTCGGGCACGAAGCGCACCGAGGGGTCCGGCGCGTCGGGCGCGTTCACGAAGGTCACGAAGCGGCGCAGCCGCTCGGGGTCGTTGATGGTCTCGGCCCACTCGTCGCGGTAGCCCTTCACGTGGTCGGACATCATCCGCTCCAGCTGGTCGCAGAGCCCGAGCGAGTCGTGGACCACCACGTCCCGCACGTGGTCGAGGCCGCCCTCGATCCGGTCCAGCCAGGCGGACGTGCGCTCCAGCCGGTCCGCCGTGCGGATGTAGAACATCAGGAACCGGTCGATGAGGCGCACGAGTTCGGCATCCGACAGATCCTGGGCGAGCAGGTCCGCGTGGCGCGGGGTGGCTCCGCCGTTGCCGCCCACGTACAGGTTCCAGCCGCCGGCGGTCGCGATGATCCCGAAGTCCTTGCCCCGGGCCTCCGCGCACTCGCGGGCGCACCCGGAGACCGCCGACTTGAGCTTGTGCGGAGAGCGCAGACCCCGGTAGCGCAGCTCCAGATCGATCGCCATCTTCACCGAGTCCTGCACGCCGTACCGGCACCAGGTCTGCCCCACGCAGGACTTGACCGTCCGCAGGGACTTCCCGTAGGCGTGGCCCGATTCGAACCCGGCGTCCACCAGCCTCGTCCAGATCAGCGGGAGCTGGTCGACCCGGGCGCCGAAGAGGTCGATCCGCTGACCACCGGTGATCTTCGTGTAGAGCCCGAAGTCGCGGGCCACCTCGCCGATCACGATCAGCTTCTCCGGGGTGATCTCGCCGCCCGGGATGCGCGGCACGATCGAATAGGAGCCGTTCTTCTGGAGGTTGGCGAGGAAGTGGTCGTTGGTGTCCTGGAGCGCCGCCTGCTCGCCGTCGAGCACGTAGCCGCTGGCGCCCACCGTGGGGGCGAGCGAGGCGATGATCGAGCCGACCGTCGGCTTGCAGACCTCGCAGCCGTCACCACCGCGCGCCGCCTGGCGGCCGTGCGAGTCGAGGAGTTCGGCGAAGGTGGTGATGCCCAGGGTGCGCACGATCTCGTAGAGCTCGCTGCGGGTGTTCGCGAAGCAGCCGCACAGGCCCGCGTCCGCGCTCTGCGGCAGAAGCTGGCCGATGACCTTGACGCAACTCCCGCATCCCGTACCCGCCTTGGTGCACTTCTTCACCTCGGGCAGGGTGGTGTGCTCGCAGATCGCGCCCTTGGTCACGTTGTGGCAGGAGCAGATGACGGCCTCGTCCGGCAGCGAGGACGGGCCCAGCACGACCGGGGTTCCCGCACCGGCCGGCAGTACCAGCTGCTCCGGGGACACCGGCAGCACCGTGCCGGTCATCGGGCGGAGCATGCCGTACTGGTCGGCGTCCCCGACCAGCACCCCGCCGAGCAGGGTGCCGTCCGCGCCGATCACCAGCTTCTTGTAGACCCCCGAGCGGGAGTCCGCGTACACCACGTCGAGGCAGCCCTCGGTCGCGCCGTGCGCGTCGCCGAACGAGGCCACGTCCACGCCGAGCAGCTTCAGCTTGGTCGACAGGTCCGCCCCGGTGAACGACGCCTCCTGGCCCGCGATCACCCCGGCGGTCGTCACCGCCATCTCGTAACCAGGGGCCACCAGCCCGTACACCCGGCCGTCCGAGGCCAGTGCGCACTCGCCGATCGCGAACACCGCCGGGTCGGAGGTGCGGCACTCCGCGTCGACGACGATCCCGCCGCGCGGACCGACCTCCAGACCGCAGTCGCGGGCCAGCTGGTCGCGGGGCCGGACACCCGCCGAGAAGACCACCAGATCGGTGGCGAGCGTCGAACCGTCCGAGAGCGCCATGCCGTTGACGGCGCCGTCCTCGCCGGTGGTGACCTCCTGGGTGCCGACGCCCGTGTGGACGCTCAGCCCCATGGACTCGATGGTGCGCAGCAGCGCAGCCCCGCCGCCCTCGTCCACCTGGACCGGCATCAGCCGGGGCGCGAACTCCACCACGTGCGTCTCCAGGCCGAGCCCCTTGAGCGCGCCGGCCGCCTCCAGGCCGAGCAGCCCGCCGCCGACCACCGCGCCGGTCGTCGCGTTCTTCGCGTACTCCTCGATGGCGAGCAGGTCCTCGATGGTGCGGTAGACGAAGCAGCCTTCCGCGTCCTTGCCGGGCACCGGCGGGACGAACGGGAAGGAGCCGGTGGCCAGCACCAGCGTGTCGTACCCGAAGGAGAGCCCGGAGCGCGAGGTGACCGTGCGGCCCTCGCGGTCCACGGTCTCGGCCGGGTCGCCGACGTGCAGCTCGATGCCGTGGGTCTCCATGAAGCCGGTCTCGACCATGGAGAGTTCCTCGGGCGAGGTGCCGGAGAAGTACGAGGTCAGGTGGACCCGGTCGTAGGCCGGGCGGGGCTCCTCGCAGAGCACGACCACCCGCGGGCCGCCGGCCGCCGGGGTCAGGCCCCGCTCGGCGAGCGCCTCCAGGAACCGCTGGCCGACCATGCCGTGTCCGACGACCACGATCGTGTGCGCGGAGGTGGCGGCGGAGGCCGCGGAGACCGCGGAATTCGGGGAAGTCGGGAAGGGGGACACCGGCATCTCAGAAGCCTCCGTCGTCGGTCTGCGGGTGGAGCGGGGACGTACCCGGCGGGGGGCGTCGGCCGTCCTGCCGGATGCGGTCGGGTCGCACCCGCCGCTCGTCATGGCACAGACGATGGGCGGTCGGTGTTACCCGACCGCATCCCGTCTGTTTCCCGGGAGGAACCTTGCGCTCAGCACGGGCCGGCGGTGGGTGTGAGGGGCGCGCCCGGGGGCCGACCGGTAGCCGACCGGTGGCCGACCGGGAGCCGCGCGACGGAGAACCGTGCAGGTCGGGGCGGGTGCGGGGCACTCGATGCCGTCGCTTAATGTCCTGTGCATGCCTGACATAACCCTGACCACCGTCGTCCTGCTCTGCCTGGCCGCCTGCGCGGCGGGATGGATCGACGCGGTGGTGGGCGGGGGTGGCCTGCTGCTCCTGCCCGCCCTGCTGCTGGGGCTCCCGCACCTCCCGGCCGCGCAGGTGCTCGGCACCAACAAGGCCGTCGCGATCGTCGGGACGAGCGGCGCGGCCGTGACCTACGCCCGCCGGGCACCGGTGAAGGTCGGCACGGCGGTACGGATCGGATTGATGGCGCTCGCCGGGTCGATGACCGGGGCGTTCTTCGCGGCCGGGATCAGCAGTGACGTGCTCCGGCCGGTGATCATGGTGGTGCTGCTCGCCGTCGCCGCGTTCGTCCTGCTGCGCCCCTCGTTCGGCACGGCGACCGCCGGTGACGGGACGGACCGGCGGGTGACCCGGGCCCGTACGGTCACCGCGATCGTGCTGGTCGGCGGCGGGATCGGCCTCTACGACGGGCTCTTCGGGCCGGGCACCGGCACGTTCCTGGTACTGGCGCTGACGGCTGTGCTCCACCTCGACCTGGTGACCGCTTCCGCCACCGCCAAGATCGTGAACGTCTGTACCAACGCGGGTGCGCTCGTGATGTTCGCCGTCCAGGGCACCGTGCTCTGGCAGCTCGCCGCGCTGATGGCGGTGTTCAACCTCGCGGGCGGACTGGCCGGGGCGCGGATGGCGCTCAGCAGGGGCACCGGGTTCGTCCGGGGCGTGCTGCTGGTCGTCGTCTTCTCGCTCGTCGCCAAACTGGGCTTCGACCAGTTCACGGGCTGAGGCGCGCCCGGGGCGTCCAAGGCGTCCAGGACTCGCTCAGGCGGCTTCCCGTACGTCCGTGAGGTGGGCGTAGACCACCACGTTGCCCTGGTAGCCGGTGTCCTTCGAGAAGCCGCCGCCGCAGGTGATCAGCCGCAGCGCGGCGTAAGGCGCCTTCCCGTAGACACGCGTACTGGGGAAGCCGTCGTTCTCGTACACCTCGATCGCGTCGATCGAGAAGACGGCGGTGCGCTCGTCCTGCCGCACCACCTCCACCCGGTCGCCACGCTTCAGCGCACCCAGACCGTAGAAGACCGCCGGGCCCTTCGCGTTGTCCACGTGCCCCGCCACGATCGCGGTGCCCCGGGCGCCCGGCTCGGTGCCGTCGCCGTACCAGCCGGCCAGGTTGCGGTCCTTCTCCGGCGGCACGTCCAGGCTGCCGTCCGGGCGCAGGCCGAGCGGGGTCATCGGCGCGTCCACGTCGATCTCGGGGATGCGGACGCGCACCGGTACGGACGGGTCCAGCGGCTCGGCCACGGGTGACCCCGGCAGGAGCTGCGGCCCGGCGGCGAACGCCTCGGCGGTGGACGGCTGCGGTGGCACCACCTGGGTGTCCGCACCGTTCTGGATCAGCCAGACACCGGCCAGCACGGCGACGCCGATCAGCCAGGCCTTGCCCTTGTGCGCCGTCTGGGACACGGTGCCGTCCTTCTCGTCACGGGCCTGGGGGCCTGCGGGTCCACGGGGGCGTACGGGTTGTACGAGGGCGTACGGGGGTACGGGGCTACGGACCGACGGGCGGGGCGACGGCCCCGGGAGGCCGGTCCCGCCCGTCGGTCGGACGGGTCAGCGGGAGTCCGCCGCCCGGCGCCGACGGGCCGTCCACAGCGCGCCGGCGCCGGCCGCGCCGAGCACGCCGAAGCCCGCGGCGATCCGGGTGTGGTCCGGTCCGACGCTGCCGCCCACACCGGTTTGGACGTGGCCCCAGGGCTGCTGGTCCTGCCCCTGGCCCTGATCCTGCTCATGGCCTCCGGAACCGCCGGTGACCGTCAGCCGGCCCCGGGCGTCCTTGCCGTTGTCGCAGGCGACCGCGATGTCGTAGGTCCCGGTCCGGGTGCCGCGCGGGACGGTGAAGTGCCCCGTCACGACGTCCTTGCCGCTGCCGGGGTAGAGCTCGAAATCCCCCGCGCCCAGGGAGTTCGCGTCGCCGACGCCCGAGCCGTTCTTGCCGCAGGCGGTGGTTTCCGCGGTGACCTTGGCGCCCGGAACGGCGGTGGACGGGGTGAGCTCCAGCCGGCCCCGGTCCCGGTCGGCGTCGTCCGCGTACGCGGACGGGGCGAGCAGGGCGAGGCCGAAGGCCGTGGTCGCGGCGAGCGCGACGGCGGTACCGGTGGTGGAGCGGAGTGGACGGAGCATGGGAGGTCCTCCGGGTGCGGGCGCGAGCAGAGCGGGACGAGCCCGGACCGGACGGGCCGGAACGGGACGGGTCCTGCTTCCGAGGTAACGGGCGGGCCGCCCCCCATGCCTGCTGACGCGCCTTCAGAAGTCACCCGTACGGACCGGCGCGGCACCCTTGCCCATGGTGATCGGCGCAGGTCGCGGCGGCTCCGGCGGGCGGCCCGGTCCACGTGGTGCGCCCGGGTGCCGAACGAGTGACACGCGAAACGGGGACGTGACGCAGGTCACATGCATGCTCTTCCGAGGGTCGGGCAGACGGTAGACATCCCCCCACGGGGTGGCACCCCCCCGCCACCCCCTGGCAACCGCCCTCACCGGCCCCACCCCCCCCGGGCCCGGTGAGGGCGTTGTCGCGTCCAGGGCCGGACGCCCGAGGCCGATCCGTAGTCGCCCATCCGTGGCCGCCCGCCGACGCCGCCCGTCGGTAGCCGCCCGTGTGACGCCGGGCCGTGGAGCCGGCCCGCGTCAGACCGGGTCGGCCGGGGTGTCCCGGTACACCTTCTCCAGCAGTTCCATCAGTCCGGCGTCCACCGGGTACGTCCGGTCGTCGATCCGGTGGACGGGGGTGATGGACCGGGAGTTGGTGACGAACGCGGCCGGGAAGGCGTCGAGGCTCTCCAGGGCCACCGGCCGGCGGACCGAAGGGGCCCCGGCCAGGGCGAGCCCCTCCTCCAGGAGCGCCATGGTGATCCCGATCAGCGCGGGACCGTTCGGCCAGACCACATGATCGCCGTCCCAGAAACCGACGTTGGTGACCGAGCCCTCGGTGACCACCCCGCCGGGGGCGGTCAGCAGTGCCTGGTCGTACCCCGACCGCACCGCCAGCCTGCCGTAGTAGGTCTGGCTGAAGTCGCCGGGCCGCTTGAGGTGCGGCAGATCGCGGGCGTACGGCACCGAGAGAAGACTCAACGGCGTCTTCGCCGGTCCGGCGGGCGGGGCCACCGTCACCATCAGCACCGTCTTCACCGCGCCCGGCGGCAGAAAGCCGTGCACCCGCACCGTGGCGTCCCGTACCCCCGCTCCCGACAGGGCCCCGCGTACCAGCCGGCGCGGCAGATCCGCCTCCAGGTCCAGGCCGAACAGCTCCTGGTTCGCGGCGCGCAGCCGGTTCAGGTGGAGGTCCCAGCCCCGTACGCGGCCGTCCACGACCTGGAAGGCGGTGAAGTGGCCGTAGCCGGAGAAGGCGGGAATCCGCAGGTCGTCCGGGGTGGCGGGGTGACCGTCGAACTCGACGTACGGGACGGGAGAGGGAGGGATCATGAAGTCCACGGTAATTCGTGAGGCCCCCCGGCCCGAAGTCGCCGGGGGGTGGCAGCCCCGAGGGGCGGGGAGGGGCGGCTCTCCCTCCTCGGGGGTGGCCCGTGATTCCGGGGGGTGTCCCGAAACGTCTGGCGGTGCGCGACGGGAACCGCGGCACACCGCCACGACGTCGGAACGCCCGCATCCGACGGGATGCGGGCGTCTCTCCGGCGTGCGACGCGTCGCATTCGATGGGGAGCGCCCTGTCCGTGGTGGCCGCCTACTCGTGCGACCCGCTCGACACGGAATTCGGCACGATTCGCCGTCGTGCGCGAAGGAGGGGGCTTTCGGCGGGACGCGGAAGACCTGCAAGGGGTATCCGGAAGATTATCGGGGCGGTTTCAGGGCGGTTTTCAGGCGGGGGTGCAGAATCCGGCCTCGGCGAGGGCCTCCCGGATGAGCTGGCGCAGGAATTCCGGACTGGGCGGGTCCCCCGGCTCCCCTTTCGGTCCGCGGGGGCCGCGAAGGCCCGCGGAACCTTCGGGGCCCGGGTCGCCCCGAGAACCCTGCGGCCCCCGAGGCCCGGCCGGGCCCTCCCGGCCGTCCGTTCCGGACAGCCCGTGGGCTCCTGGCTTTCCGTCCCTGCCGTCCCGGCCGGGCTGGCCCTCCGAGCCCGTCGCCCCCACGGGCCCCTCGGCTCCGACGGGCCCGGAGGGGCCCTCGGGGCCCGCCGGGCCTTCGATGCCGCGAAGCCCCTGCGCACCGGCAGGGCCCTCCGGCCCCGGTGATCCCGCAGGGCCGGTGGGTCCGCTCGGGCCGGTGGGCCCCGGAGGGCCGATCGGGCCCGGACAGCCCGCGCGACCGGCTGGGCCCTGAGGTCCGGGAGGCCCCTGCGGGCCGGCGGGGCCTTGCTCGCCGCCGGGTGGGAAGGGGTCGCACGTGGGGTCGGAGTCGTCGAGAGCGGGGGCTCGGGCGTCGCCGTCCTGCGGGGAAACGGGCGGATCCGAGGGGGTGGATTCGGAGGGGGTGGATTCGGAGGGGGTGGATGAGGACGCGGACCTGGGCGTCACGGCCATGCCGTCTCCTGGGCTCTGCGCACCTGCGGGGTGCAACCGGTGGGCGCCGTCCCGCCCGGGGATGGCGGGACGGCTGTGCGTACGGTCGGCGAGCGGCCCTTCATTTCCGTCGAGCGGTGAGAAATGGACCGTAAGGCGGCTCTCGCTTTCCGTGCTCATGGTGAATATTCCCTGGTCTCCCTTTCGGATAACCGTGCCGGGAGGGTGGCGTAAAAGTAGTATTTAGATAAAGGGTCAATTTCCCGCTGTATTTTCTGCGGCAATGTGGAGAGGGGTGGAGGAAAGTGGCGGGAAGGGAGGACGGACGATGGGGGCAGTGGTGGTTCGCGCTGAATCGATCATGGCGGAAATCGGCTCGTTCTCGTGAAGTGCGGAAACGAATATGCGAGCAATTGCCTGGGTCGCTGAATGAAGAGAAGACTGTTTCCGGCCATCCCCTGCCCGGGACGGGCTGCGGCTTCCCCTCCTCCTGGGCCCGCGCGATGTGGTGCTCCCGTGTTCGCCCCCGGCGATCCGGATGCCGGCCCCCTGAACGGCCGTCACCTCCGGGCGCCTCGGCTCCCGGTGTCCGGGCGGCGCGGGACGCGGTACGGACCGACAATCGGTACCGGACCACCGGGGCAGCCGCGCCCCGGAACCCGCGCACCCCGAGGAGAGCCCACCATGGCGACGCCACCGGCCGCATGGCTGACCGTGCAGACCACGACCGACAGCGAGGAGAAGGCGCGGGACCTGGCCCGGGGCGTGGTGGAGGCGCGGCTCGCCGCCTGCGCGCAGATCTCCGCGCCCATCACCTCCGTCTACCACTGGCACAACGCCGTGGAGACCGCCGAGGAGTGGCAGGTGCTCTTCAAGACGAGGGCCGAGCGCTACGACGAACTGGAGGAACACCTGCGCGCCGCGCACGACTACGACACCCCCGAGATCATCGCCACCCCGATCGTCCGGGGCAGCGCCCGCTACCTCGCGTGGGTGACCGACCAGACGTCCTCGACGGTGGAGCTGTGACGGCCACCGCCGAGTCGGCCGGCCCCATACCCGGCCCCGAACCCATACCCGGCCCCGAACCCGTACCCGGCTCCGGGGCGGTCCGCGCCGAGGGGCCGCTGCCCTTCTTCGTCTACGGCACCCTGCGGCCCGGCGAGTACAACCACGACCGGTACGTCCGGGGCCTCGACGTCCGGGAGCAGCCGGCGCTGCTGCACGGCGGGGCGCTCTACGACGGCCCCGGGTACCCCTTCGCCACCGACGGGGACGGCACGGTCCACGGGGCGCTGATCACCGCCGCGCCCGAGGAGTACGGCGGGCTGCTCGCCGCCCTGGACCGGCTGGAGACGTACCTGGGCCCGGAAGACCCCCGCAACCTCTACGAACGGGTCGCCCGGGACGTCGAGGTGCCCGGCTCCGGGACCGTCCGCGCCTGGGTCTACCTCGCGGCCTCGGCCGTCCTGCGCACGCTGCGCGCGAGCGGCCCGCGCATCCCGGGCGGCGACTGGCTGGACCACCGCCCTCCTCGCCCCGCCCCGGACCGGCGCACGCCGTGAGCGCGCCGCGCACGCACCGGGGGAGGGGCGTGTGCGGGACGTGAGGGGTCGCGCGGCGCTGTGAGGGGACCATGGAGGAGTGTTGCGGGTGAGGCAGTACCCATGACCCGCCGATGAAAGGTTCCCCATGCATCGACTCGTCGCGCAGCTCTGGCGGCTCATACGCGGTCCCCTCCAGTGGCGGGTCCTGTGGCTCGCGCACGCCAAGTTCAACGTGGGAGTCACCGGGGTCGTCCGGAACGACGCCGGTCAAGTCCTCTTGCTGAAGCACCGGTTGTGGGCCGCGCAGCACCCCTGGGGGCTGCCGACCGGCTTCGCCGTCAAGGGCGAGGAGTTCCCGCTCACGGTGGTCCGCGAGGTGAAGGAGGAGACCGGGCTCGACGTGGAGCCGGGGCGCCTGGTGCGGCTGAAGAGCGGCTACCGGCTCCGCCTCGAAGTGGCCTACGAGGCGCGGCTCGTCGGCGGAACTCTGAAGATCGACGACTTCGAGATCCTGGAGGCGAGGTGGTTCGACGTGGACGCGCTTCCCGCGGCGATGCAGGAGTCCCACCGGGAGCTCGTCCGGGGCGCCGGCGACGACGCGCTCTGAGGTCGCGGGGCGGGGAGGTCGGGTGTCTCACTCCCCGGTCTCGGTCGCGTTCCACTTCCGCCACGCGTGAACCGTGCTGGACGCGTCGGGGTGTTCGAGGGCCCAGAGCACGTACCCGGCGTTCCGCCGCGCCCAAGGCGTGTCCGACCCGGCGACGGCTTCCAGTCTGGCGCGCAGATCCGCACTGTCCACGGCCCGGGCGACACGGACGTACTCGCGGTCCTTGCAGCGGTACGGCCTTTGGACGACGACCTCCACGAGGTCGGTCAGCTTCGACCTGACCGTTTCACCGTGGCCGGCGACAGCCAGGCCCCGCAGGAGGCCCTGCTTCGTGCCCCAGTCCTTGGCGTGCCGGGTCCAGTCCCTTGGATACCTGGCCTCCCACTCGAGGAAGAGCAACGCGTAGGGCAGCCCCGGCCATGCTCTGATGTCGCCGGACGGGCGATGCCACACCGCGTGGGGCAGCGAGTGGCTCCGGGCTTCGTCGTACGCCCCCTGCGCCCGCAGGCGGGCCCGCTGCCGCCATGGCATCCATCGCCCGAACCGTGCCGTCGAGCGCCACGTCGCGTACATCCGGTCGCGGGCCCTGTCCGTAGCTCTCCGGGTGTCGGCGCACAGGGCTGCCGCCGCGCTCCGTTCGCCGGGATCGTCGGCCGTCAATCCGGATGCCCAGCCCAACCGCTCTTCCC
This sequence comes from Streptomyces sp. NBC_00247, assembly GCF_036188265.1. Classification (NCBI taxonomy): domain Bacteria; kingdom Bacillati; phylum Actinomycetota; class Actinomycetes; order Kitasatosporales; family Streptomycetaceae; genus Streptomyces; species Streptomyces sp. NBC_00247. The sequence goes on from NZ_CP108093.1 coordinate 5,013,969, forward strand.
AGCGGCGCATTTCGGCATCGTCGGCAGCTCCGGCATCAGGCGGTGTCATGGGGGAGATCTTCCCCCCGGGCGCAGACCGGCCCGCCCCTCCGCCCTCACAGGGAATCCTCAGTCGACCAAAATGTTGGCGATATCGCTGGGAATATTGTCAACAATCCCGTAGCGTGCGTCCCGCTTCGGCCCTGAGGCCGGAGTTCCGACGAAGTGCCCTGTGCGCGAACGCACTTGGCGCTCGACGAGGGGAGACCCCATGCAGCGGATCTCGGCGCCCAACGGGTGCGAAGCGCCCGAACACTCCACCGCCGTACGGAAGACACGGCGTTCCGTATCCCGTAAGAACCTCCTGAGGGGCGTCGCGGTCGCGGGCTCGCTCGCCCTCACGGCTCTCGCCGTACCGTCCTCCTTCGCGGCGGCCGGCAAAGGCGCCCCGGCCCAGGCCTCGAAGCGGGCCCATGCCGTGGACGCGGAGGACGCCGCCCTGGCCTTCGACTCCGCCGCCTACACGACGATCACCGTCACCGTCGACGGCCAACCGATGAACGTGCGTTGGTACAAGGAGATCTGCTACGTCGCGAAGCCCGTCGAGGCGGCGGCGCAGCAGTCCGGCGGGTTCGGGAACACCACCATCTCCAACACCGCATGCGGCTACCAGGCCATGAACGTGTTCGTCCCCGAGAGCGCCTTCGGCAACCAGCGCGCGCCGATCTACTTCGCCGTGAACAACAGCGGCTGGATGGCCAGTTACATCAAGGCGAGCGTCACCGGCGGCGCCTCCTACAACAGCGCGACGAGCAACGTCGGCGCCGCGCTGAAGGCCGGGTACGTCTTCGCCGACGTCGCCAACCGCAGCCGCGGGCTGCTCGGTGCCGACGGTACGGCCCCCGGCAAGGCCCCCGCCGCGGTGGTCGACGCCAAGGCGGCCGTGCGCTACCTGCGCCTCAACGACGCCGCCATGCCCGGCAGCGCCGAACGCATCGTCATCAACGGCACCAGCGGCGGCGGCGCGTTGGTGTCGATCCTGGGCGCCTCCGGCAACAGCGCCGAGTACGACCCCTACCTCGCCGAGATCGGCGCCGCCGGCATCGACGCGAAGGGCCGCAGCACCCTGCGCGACGACGTCTTCGCCGTCAACGCGTACTGCCCGATCACCGACCTGGGCAACGCCGACAAGGCGTACGAGTGGCTGTACGACATCCTCGACACCCGCGCGGACACCGGCCAGAACCCGTCCCCCGAGGACGCCGCCGCGATCGCCGCGCAGTTCCCCGCGTACGAGAAGAGCCTCGGGCTCCGCAACCCGGACGGCTCGAAGCTCACCGCCGCCAACATGATCGACACCATCAGGAAGGAACTCGTCCGCTCTGCCGAGACCTACCTGAAGGCCGATCCGGCGAACGCGATTCCCGCCCTCGGCTCCACCTTCGACCTCCAGTCCGGCGGCGGCTTCCCCGGCGGCACGCCCACCACCAAGTCGTACGTCAACGACTGGATCGACGTCGACACCGCCACCCGCACGGTGCGCTCGGTCGACATGAAGAAGTACCTCGCGTTCGTCGTCGCCCAGGCCACCCTGAAGACGACCCCCGCCTTCGACGCCGTGGGCGTCAACGGCAACACCACCAGCGGCACGGAGACCAACCTCTTCGGCCCGGCGACGCAGAAGTACATGAACTACACCCAGTACAGCTGGGACCACAACGACGTCCCCGGCGACGGCAGCGGGATCGACGACACCGGCCTGACCTGGGCCCAGTACACCGCCAAGCGCTCCACCACCGTGGACGACCAGATCCACCTCATCGACCCGATGGACTTCATCGGCACCGGCGCCGACACCGCCGCCCACTGGTACGTCCGCGCCGGCACCCGCGACCGGGACACCGCGTTCACCGTCTCGCTCAACCTCGACCGGGCGCTCGAAGCGGACAAGCAGGTCGAGGACGTCGACTACCGGCTCGCCTGGAACCAGCCGCACGCCGGGAACTACGACGTACCCGAGGCCATGGCCTGGATCGCCAAGGTCGTCCGCAAGGCGGGGGACCCGCTGGGCGCCGGTCGCCGCTGACGGAGCCTGGCCGTCGCGGACGGGCGTGCACCCCTCGTCCGCGACGGCCGACCGTGCCGGGCACCGCCCACGGCATGTTCTGAGAGCTGTGCCGCCCGCCCTCAGGGCCTGTCGTCCGGATCACAGGACCCGGAAGGTTCGCCGGTAGGCGCCCGGGGTCGTACCCGTCCGGGCGCGGAAACGGCGGCGCAAGTTGACCGCGGAACTGAGGCCGACACGGGCCGCTACCGCCTCGACCGGCAGGTCCGTCTCCTCCAGCAGGGTGCGCGCCGCGTCTATCCGGCGGGAGAGCAACCACGTACCCGGGCTCGTGCCGAGCCGGTCCGCGAAGCGCCGGGCCAGGGTGCGGGGCGATACGCCGAGGTGAGCGGCCAGATCGTCCACCGATATCGGTGTGCCGAGGCGCTCGTCGGCCCATTCGAGCAGGCCGTCGAGCGCATCCCCGGGTGGCGCGGGCGTCGCGTACCGCGCTCGGCCGCCCTCGCGGTGCGGCGGCATCATCATGTGCCGCGCGAGCAGGGCGGCGTACGGGGCCCCGTGGTCCTTCCGGACCAGCCGCAGGCACAGGTCGAGCCCGGCGCCAGCGCCGGCGCTGGTGGCGACATCACCGTGATCCACGTAGAGCCTGTCCGGCTCCACGCGCACCAGGGGAAACTCACGGCGCAACTGCTCGGCGCGCGCCCAGTGCGTGGTGGCCGAACGGCCGTCCAGCAGCCCGGTGCGAGCCAGCGCGAACACCCCTGAGCAGATCGTCACCAGACGGGCCCCGCGCGCGTGCGCCCGCACCAGCGCCCGGCGCACGACGTCGGAGAGGGACTCCTCCACAGGCAGCCAGCCCGGGATGATCACGGTGTCCGCGGCCTGGAGCGCCGACAACCCGTTCGACACGGATATCGCGTACCCAGCCGTGGTCGGCACCGGGCCCGGTGTCTCCGTGCACGTCTCGAATGCGTAGTACTGCGGTAGGCCCGACCGCTCCGTGCCGAAGACCTCGACGGCGCAGCCGAGTTCAAACGTCGACTGCACGGGTCGCACCAAAACCACCACGCGATGCATGGCAGGAAAGTACCCCACCGTGTCCACCGGGGCTCTGTCTTCGCACCGCCCGGCACGGCACCGTTGCAGGCATGCATCCTGAGATCCTCGCGCAGGAGGGCTACACCTCCGCCTCAGTCGACGAATCCCCGGTCCGTGAGCTCTTCCCAGGCATCCGGTTGCGCCCCCTCTGGCGAGGGCAGGATGGTGCGCACGCCAATGTGCTGGAGATGGAAGCGGGGACCTCATGGCCACGACGTGACGTCCACGAACCCGGCCCGGAGGAGGTCTACGTGCTCAGCGGCACCTTCAACGACGGAGCACGCGACTATCCGGCGGGCACGTTCCTGCATGCCCCGGCCGGCTCGTGGCACCTGCCCTCGACCACCAGCGGCTGCACGCTGTTCCTCTTCTATCCGGAGGGCTGAATGCTCACCCGCAGTCTGCCTCCGGCCTACGACGAGAGGGCCAGGTCCACCACACCACCGTCACCCCGCAGTGATCAGTCTCTGGCTCCGCCCGTGAGTCAGCGTGTTCGCAGGCCGGGAAACGCGTTGTCGTGCCGTGGTCGCTGTCGCATGCTCGGTCTGTGACTGCCGAAAACGACCACACCGGAACGCCCCTCACGCTGTCAGTGCGGGTGCGCGATCTTCTGCCGGGAGACCTCCCGGCCTGTACCTGGTCGGGTTCGGCTCTCCATCTCCGCCACGTGGAAAAGGAGTTGGCCCGCGCGGTGGCGGGTGAGGTGGACTACCTGGCCGTCTGTACTCCGGCGGATCTGCCGGTGGCGATCGGCGGCATCGACTACCAGGTCTCCGAGGGCGCCGGAACCCTGTGGCAGTTCGCCGTCCTGCCGGCACTGCAGTCCTGCGGCTTGGGCACCCTGCTCGTCCGGGCCGCAGAACAACGGGTCCGGGACCGTGGGCTGCACAGGGCCGAACTCGCCGTTGAGGAGGACAACCCCCGGGCACGAGCCCTGTACGAGCGTCTGGGCTACGTCGCCTACGGCCGGGAGGCGGACGCTTGGGACGAGGAAGGGCCAGACGGGACGATCCGCCGCCACGAGACGATGTGCCTCCTCATGCGGAAAGACCTGTTGACGTGACCCCGGTAGCTGCTCGAAGCGGGGCGCGCGATGTGGCGTCGCACGCCCGGCGGTCGAGGGACCGGCGTCGGTCGGCGGACGGACCTCGTGGCCCTCGTGACCCCGACCCCCGCCACGATCCTCCGGCCACCGCCCCGGCCCCGGATCCGCCGGACGAAGCGGGCGGCCCAGCTGCGTGCCGCACGTCAGACGGTGCCGAGGTCCCCGGCCTTGAGGCCTGCCAGGAATGCGGTGAACGAGGTGGCGGAGATGTCGAGTACGGGGTCTGAGGAACATCTGTGTCAGATCGTGCGCTAAGCGTTCGTTGATCCTGGTGGGCGGCTGACGGAGCATCGGCTGTGGGGCCGGTCTGAAGTCGTTCCACGGATAACGCCCTATTATCTGTGGGAGATTGGTTCGTTACCTGCGGTGACGTCCGCCGGGCTGTACATGAAGCGGCCCTGTTATCCGTGGCAAGGGGGAAGCGGTGCCCACTGTCGTACAACTGCCGGCAGGGAAGGCGTTGACCGTCCGGGCGACGGCTGACGCCTTCCTCGGCTCGCTCCGCAATCCGAATACCGTCCGCAGCTACGGAGTCGGCGTCGGCAAGACAGCCGAGCAGATCGGGGAGGCTCGCCCGCTGAGGTCGGTCGCGGACGACGAGATCGGCGAGGCCCTGGAACTGCTGTGGGGCGCCGCGGCGGTCGCTGTATGAGACCGCCGCCCGCACGGAGGAGGTCCTCGGCGTGAACATCGAGGACCTGGACCTCGGTGGCCGCCGCTGTTCGGTCAAGGCCAAGGGCGCCCGGAGCAAGGCCCGACGCCGGGGCCAGGCCCGTGAGGACTTCGTGCTGGAGACCGTTTACTGGGACGCTGGTACAGCCCGGCTTCTGCCCCGCCTGCTGCGTGGCCGTTCCCGGGGCCCGGTGTTCGTCACCCACCGCCGCCCCGGTCCGGGGAAGGTCGTCAACCCGCGTGACGTATGCCCGGACACCGGTCTGGCCCGCCTCTCCTACGGCCAGGCCCGTGCACTGCTGGATGAGCACACGGCTGTGCGGGGGCCCGGTACCGGCTGGGACTTGCACGAGTACCGCCATTCCGCTCTGACCCATCTGGGGGAGCAGGGGGCGTCGCTGCTGATGCTGATGGCGAAGTCGAGGCACAAGAAGCCGGAGAACGTGCGCCGATACTTCAAGCCCTCTGCAGAGGCAATCGCGGAACTGACCAGTCTGCTCGCCCCGGGAGGCAGCAGCGGATGAAGCTGCGCCACCGAACCGTCACGGCACGGTGTTCATGACCAGCACCTGCGGGGGCCGGAACGGGGAACCCCGTTCCGGCCCCCGCAGGTGCTGGTGGCTCGGCTGCTCATGCCTGCAAACTCTGTTTACTCGGCCAGGAGATGGAGGCTCAGTTCAAGCCGGTGAGGAACTCACCGAAGAGCCGGTTGGCGGTCTCGGAGTCGTAGAGGCGTTCGAACTCGGCGCGTGCGAGGCTGCGCCGGAACTCGCCGTGGTAGGAGACGTCTCCCGCGTCGTGCATGAGGTCGGTGAACCATGCGGCGTACGCCTGGTAGTTCCACACGTGCTTCAGGCAGGTGGCGGAGTACGCCTCCAGCGGGCCCGCGTCCTGCTCCTTGACCTGCTTCAGGACGGCTGTGGCGAACACGTCGGCGTCGTGCAGCGCCAGGTTCATGCCCTTGGCGCTCATGGGCGGCACGATGTGCGCGGCGTCACCGAGCAGGTACAGGCGGCCGTAGCTCATCGGGTCGTAGACCACGCTGCGCAGCGGCACCAGCGTCTTGCTGGTGATGGGTCCCTTCGCGGTGACCGGTTCGCCGAAGCGTGCCTCGATCTCTTCCCAGATCCGGTCGTCCGTCCACTCCTCGACGGCGGTGTCCAGCGGGCACTGGAGGTAGAAGCGGCTGGCCTGGGGGCCGCGGGCGAACTGGCCGGCGAATCCCCGGTCGTGGATCGCCATCATGGACTGGTGGTTGGCGGGGGCGTCGGCCAGGACGGTCAGCCAGGCGTACCCGTACTCGTGGGACTGGCGGGTGAGTACGTTGTCGGGGATGCTCGCCCGGCTGACGCCGTGGTCTCCGTCGCAGCCGGCGATGAAGTCGCAGGTGATGGTCCGCGTCACGCCCGTGCTGTCGCGGTAGCGCACCTGGGGCCGGGGGCCGGTGAGGTCCTCCAGTTCGACGTCCTCGGCTTCGAAGCGGAGGTCGCCGCCGTCGCTGACGAAGACGTCGATGAGGTTGCGCACGAGGACCTGCTGGGGGCAGAAGCGTCCGTCGACGTGGTCGTCGGTCACGTACCGGAAGGGTCGCGTCTCGCCGTCGACGCGGAAGTTCAGCACCGGCGCGAAGGGGGCGCCGTCGAGGACCCGGTCCTCCAGGCCCCACTCGCGGAACATGCGCGCGGCCCTGGGGTCGATGACCCCCGCGCGCTGGCGCTGCTCGACGTATTCGCGGCTGTGCCGCTCCAGTACCACGCAGTCGATCCCGCTGCGCAGGAGGAAGTTGCCGAGGGCGAGCCCGGCGACACCCGAGCCCACGATCACGACAGTGGTGTTCTCGTCCGTTACGGACATGGTTGGTTCTCCTTGTGTTTTCTGCTGGCCCGTGGGGAGGGCCGTTGCCACGCCGGCGCCCTGAGGGCCTGCGGTTGGGAGGGCTGTGCGCTCATCGGCCCGTTCTGTTCAGGGCGCTCGTCGGACATGGGGCGTCCCGCGCGTTTGGCACAGCGGGGCGAAACCCCCTACCCTTAAGCGAAGTCTCCACTACGCATCATACGTAGTGTCCACTACGTTTGCAAAAGGGGTCGGTTATGCGCCGCGACGGAGCCGCCAACAGGGAGAAGGTCCTGCTGGCCGCCGAGCATGTGTTCGCCGAGAAGGGGGCCGCCGCCTCCACTGATGAGGTCGCGCAGCGGGCCGGGGTCAGCATCGCCACCGTCTTCCGGAATTTCGCCACCAAGCAGGACCTCATCGAGGCCACCGCGTGCCGCTACCTGGAGAAGCTGACCGCCCAGGCGCTGGCGCTCGCCGAAAGCCAGGACGCCGGAAAAGCCTTCGCCTCCCTGATGAAGTCCCTCGCGGCGGCCGGGCCGGTGAAGATGACCCTGCTGGACCTGTTGCCCCCGCACGACGACGACGGCCAGGGCTTGTCCCGGCCGGTCACCGAGGCCGCCGACGCCTTCCGCGCGGCCCTCGAAGGCGCACTCCACCGCGCCCAGGCCGCCGGCGCCGCGCGCCCCGACGTCACCGGCGACGACGTCTCCCTCCTCCTGCGCGCCCTCGCATACGCCACGGACCTCAGCGAAGGCGAGGCACTCGACCGGGCCGTGGGCATCGTCCTCGACGGCCTCGGCGTACCGCGCTGACACCTGACCCCTTCCGTCCAGCCCGGCCCGCGCGCCCGGCCCCACAGGGATGCACCGTCCGGCGCCGGCCCCACCGCTGCCCCGTCACAGCTCGTCCACGGCGGTCTTGTCGCGCAGGGGCCGCAGGCCACCGGGCAGGTCGGGGAGCTGGAAGGAGTACCGGCCGAGCACGTTGATGTGATGTCGCACGAACGGGGAGAGCCGGGCGAGATCCTCGTCCCGGACCCCGAAACCGTCACTCCGGAGCTGGGCTACGGCGGCGTCCATATAGCGGGTGTTGAACAGTACGAGTGCGTTGAGGACGAGGCCCAGCGCGCCGATCTGGTCCTCCATGCCGTCCTGGTAGAGCTGCCCTGCCCGGCCGTGGAAGATCTTCCGGGCGAGCGCGTGGCGGCCTTCCTGGAGGTTGGCCTGCACCTTGATCTGGCGGCGGTATCCGGGCTCGTCGGCCAGGCGCAGGATGTGCAGGGTTTTCGCGATCCGCCCGTAGTGCGCGATCGCGTCGCCAAGCGGGGTGGGGCGACCGTCGCGGGACAGCATGCGGATGACGTCGTAAGCGCGGACGGCTCCGGTGTGGATGGAGCCGATGATCCGCAGGATGTCCTCCCAGTGCCGCTCGATGCGGGCGAGGTCGACCCGGCCGCGGGCGGCGTCCTGGAAGGCGCCGTAGTCGGCCGTGCGGTCGATGCGCCACATCTTCTGGTCCGGCAGGTCCGCGAGCTGCGGAGCGTAGGCGAACCCGGCCAGGGTGAGAAGGCCGAACACGATGTCGCTGTAGCTCGCGGTGTCGGTGACGATCATCTCCGGGCGCTTGCCGCCATCGCGGTCGTAGAGCACATCCAGTACGTACAGGGAGTCGCGCGGGGTGCCAGCCACCACCTTCCCGCCCAGTCCTGCGGCCTGGTCGTTGATCATGTTGAGCCAGGTCGCCCCGCCCCGGCGCCCGAAGTACTTGGGGTTCGGCCGCGCGTACACGCCGGGGACGGGAACGACGAACCGCATCCCGTCCACCGAAGCGACCAGGCCCCCGCCCCACGCCTGCGCGAGATCGATGGACGCCTGGTGCTCGATGAGGGTCGCGTTCGCGGCCCGGTAGGTCGCCAGCCGCAGATACGTCTGGTCCACGTGGGACAACCTGCCGTACTTCAGCGCATCCGCGCCGCCCATCACCGGGGTGTAGCCGACGTTGCAGCCATGGGCGACCAGCAGCGCCGCGATCGTCACAGGCAGGTCCTTCAGCCTCGCATCACCGCCGGTGACCGAGGTGAACGCCTGGTCGGCGCCGGTCCAGGAGAACACCTCCAGCAGCACCTCGGGCAGGTCTACTCTCGGCAGCATCGCGTTCACCGCGGCCCGCAGGTCCAGCAGGGACGCCGGTTCGGGCTCCGGCTCCAGGGCGGCGAAGTGCAGACGGCCGTCGCCGTCGAAGACGATCTGCGCGTTGTCCGGGACCCGGGCGGCGACCTCCCGGTAGGTGCCCTCCAGCAGCGCGGCCCGCGCCGCCAGGTGCCCGCCCGCCTCCCCGGGCAGGTTAAGCGAGGCCAGCACGGTCGGCCTTGCCTGCTTCCATGCCTCGCCGGCCAGCAGCTTCGCCCGCGGGTCGCCCCACTTGGAGGAGTTGCGGGCGAAGACCTGCTTGCTGCGCAGCATCCGGTGCAGGTGCTCCAGCACGCAGAACGTGTACGCCCTCCAGTCCACCGTCCCCGGCTCCAGGTGGGGCGCGGCCAGGACCGGACGCCGCCAGGAGCCGGTGAGCAGACCGGTGTCGATCTCAGCCGGGCCGACCTTCTTGCGGCCCATCAGCCCCGGCAGCGACAACAGCGCGCCCAGCACGGCCTCACCCTCCGGGGTGGCGTCGAAGTCCACCACGCTGACCAGCAGCTTCAGGAACGGACGGACGGTACCGAACCGGTTGATCAGCATGGCCCGCCATGCTTCGTCGGCGTCGGAGTCCAGCGGCGGGGTCAGTTCGAACAAGGCGGCGATCGCCGCCGCCAGCTCGTCGCGGGGCACCACCTGCTCGATGGCCGCCCACATCGCGTCCAGGCTCGCCACCTTCGGCGGGGCGATCTCCCCGGTGTCGGTGTCGACCTGCTCGCTCGTGGTGTCGAACACGACCTGGAAGGCGGTCGCCAGCTTCACCGACGCCCGCTCGACCCGCGGCAGTGTCTTCAGCTTCTCCTTCGCGCTCTCCCGCTCCGCCCGGGCCAGCAGCTTCGTCGCGATCAGCACCTCCAGCAGGTCCAGTGCGTCGTCCACCGCCCGCGACGTGAGGTAGACCGCGGTGGCCAGCAACGTCGCCAGCCGCCAGCCGCCGGGCGTCGGAGTGCCGGCGCAGCAGCGACGCCTTGCCGTCCACCCCGTACCGGGACAGCTCCGCCAGGCGCCGCGGCGGTATCCCCGACACGTCCAGGGCGCCCATCCCGAGCGCGGCGATCTCCTCCGCCCGCTTCAGCGCCCGCCTCATCTGCGGACCCGACACCCGCACCGGACCGCGCCGCAGCCGGTCCAGCTCCGAAACCCGCTCACCGGGCGCCACCGTCAGCAGCGAGTCCAGCACCGCCCGCTGCCCGACGCTCAGCATCCCGTACAGGGTGTCCCACAGCCGCTGGTTCGCCGCCTCCCGCACCGTGCCCACCAGCCGGGCCAGTCGACTCGCTCCCGGCAGCAGCACCCGGCCCTCGCGCAGCCACCCCGCTGCCGCGTCGAACAACGCCTTCGGCCCGTCCCCCGTCGTCCATGCCCGCGCGTCCAGCCAGCCCGCCAGCTCCTCGCGGACCTCGGCGAAGTCCCGCCAGCCCCCGGCTTCCTGGATCTCCCCGGCGTGCGTACGGGCCGTGCCGTCCCGCTCGCCGTACAGCTTCAGGCACGAGGCGTCCGCGATCTCCAACTGCCCGGCCAGATACTGGGCCATCTCCGCCGGCACCTGCCGCGGGTCCGGCATGAACCGGCCCAGAAAACGCACACTCGTCAGCTGAACCGCGTACCCGAGCCGGTTGTGCGACCGCCGCTTGGCCTGCACCGCCTGCCGGTCCGCGTCGTCCAGGAAAAAGTACCGCTCCAGCTCCGCCCGCGAAGGCGCCTCGCGGAACGACCCATACCGGGCCGCCTGCTCATCCGTCAGGAACTCGACCGCCACAACAGCTCTACGAAGATCGACAACAACGACCCACGAAGGCTCCGACGCTCAATCACCCCAGGTCAAAGCACGAAACAACCCAGCGATCCCTTAGCGCACGATCTGACACGGATGTTCCTCAGCCCCCAGTACCGGGCCGCTCGTGTGCTTGGAGTCGCGGATGGGGACTGTGTGGTGGGTGGCGACGAGGTTGGTGGCGACCTCTACGCAGGCGCCGCCATTGTTGCTGTAGGAGGACGTGAACCAGTAGGGGGAATCGTCGGCAGTCACCGGATTGCCTCTCGTCTCTGTCGGTTGGAGTCACGGGGCGCGGTCACCTGGAGTGACGCTTTGGTCTGCCCCGCTCCACGCCGTGCGAACCGGCCTATGAGGCCCAAGTGGCACTGAAACAACTGTGGTTCTGTGGGCTTTGCCACCGGTTGGTCGACTGAGGGACAGAAGAAGCCCCCACCCTGCGTTCTGGCAGGGCGGGGGCTTCGTGCCGAACGGGTTGAACGACTTGTCAGATGCTGCTGAACTTGCCGGCCTTGACGCCTGCCACGAACGCGGTGAACGAGGTGGCGGAGATGCCCAGAACCGGGCCGCTCGTGTCCTTGGAGTCGCGGACGGGGACCGTGCCGTGCGTGGCGACGAGGTTGGTGGCGACCTCGACGCACTGGCCACCGTCGGTGCTGTAGGAAGACGTGAACCAGCGGAGGGATTCGGTAGTCACGAGATGCCCTTTCGTACCTGAATGATCATGGCCACGGACTCGGCCTGTGAAAGCGCTTCGGCCTGAAGCTGATGGTAGGCCGTCAGGAGTGGCTCGACGAAGCGACTGTCGCGCTCCAACTGCCCAGAGTGCGCTGACTCCGCGTAGGAAACGTGTGAGCGGTCCGCCAGGGTTACCAGAGTGAGCGGCTTGTTCAGTGAGCGGCGTTCTCCGAGCCCGAAAGTTGCCACCTGCACGACAGTGTTCGGCATGTCGGCGACCATCACGAGATGGTCCAGTTGCTCCGTCATGACCGTCGGACCACCGACGTGTTGCCGGATGCAGCTTTCGTCAAGAACGACGTAGACCTGCGGGGCTGGTGTGCGAGCGAGGGATTGCTGGCGTCGGGCGAGAAGCGCCAGCCGTTCGTCGGCCTGGACGTGGGTGATGGCACCTCGCCGAACCGCACCCCGGGTGATGGCAGCAGCGTATGCCTGAGTCTGGAACAGCCCTGGTACCGCGCCGATTTCGAAGAGCCACATCTCTGTCGCCCGCCCCTCGTGCGCCACGAACTCCGGGAAGCCGTCGAGGATCGCGCTGTTTCGGGTTGCCGCCCCCTGCCGCGTCAGTGCGTCGCCCGTGCCCAGGGCCCGGTCGGTACTTGCGGTGAACTTGGCAGTTGGAGTTCGTGCACCAGTTTCCACCCCGGAAATATGCGAAGCGGAATATCCCGTGCGGGCGGACAGCTCGTCCTGTGTCCACCCGCGTTCCTCTCGCAGCCTGCGCAGACGTTCCCCGAAGGCCGCGCGAGGGCTCGCCCCCGGGTCTAACTCTTTGCGATTTGCCACTCTTCATCGATCTTTCATTCAGTTTCGTGGAGGTTGAAGGCGTTTTAAGAGTAGGTCACTCTGAAGCCTCCTGGTAGCGAAACGGCTACAGAGAGGAGTTGCCCATGTCCGTGCCTTCCGTGCCAGACGCCGGTGATCCGGCGGAGCGGGACCCCGACGGAACGCTCCCGCGCCCCGGTGCACTCATGGTGGACACCAGCCGTGAGGATCGTGTCGGGGAGTTCCGAGGGGTCGCCGGGCCGTACTGGGCCATAAGGCCCGTCGGCGGCGGGATCGAGTGGGAAGCCGCCCCCGAGTCCGTACGGCCGGCGAGCCCGACAGAGCGGCTGCGGGCGGAGAACGCGCGCTGCAACGCCCGGAGTCGGGGTGATGTGCTGTGAGTGCGAGCCCCGAAGACGCCACCCCCGAAGGCGCCACCCCCACCGAGGCGCGACGGTCGCCCGCCCCCGCCCCCGCCCCCGCCCCTGCCGACTGCCCTGTCTGTCAGGACTTCGACTGGGCCGAGAAGGACGCCGAGCGGACGGGCGACCTGAGCGCCGCGACTGACTGGCGAGTCCTGCGCAGACGTCATCAGGCGGCCGAACACCCGGAGGCGGAAGCCGGCAACCCCTCGGCGACTTCCGTACCGGGCCCACCGGCCGAGGACCGACGAACCGAGGGAGGCGCTCCCGTGCGCCTCGCCCCGCGAGGAAGTGCACGGTGATCCAGTGCACCGCCGTCGCCCTGCTGCCTGCCTCGCAGCGCGCGGCCCGCCGTGACGGAACCCCGGCCGAGCCAAGGCCCATCCGGTGCGTACTCGGGGAACGGCACCCCGACGAACACGCGTACCTGCTGTGGGACGACGACCGGCTCGGCGGTGGGGTATGGATCCGCTGGACAGCCGGCGGCCGCATGTACCGCGTCGTACTGCTCCGGTGTACCCGTTCCGACGAACTGCTCGGTCCCTGCGGGTTCTTCGCCGACCACCCGGCGCACCACTCGTGGGAGATCACCGACCCTGCCGGACGCCCTGCCGGATAGGCGGCACGCCACCGGCACCCCCTGCCCCGCCGTACGGGGTGACGCCGACACGGGCGGAGGGGGCTGTCAGTCCGTCCGGCGGGCGCACGCGATCCAGAGGGCCATGACCCCCGTCCACGCGATCGTGAGGTAGCGGGCCACGGGGTCCTGGCCGAACAGTGCCAGGGTGCCGAGCCACCCGACGCCGAGGGCCGCGAGCAGCGCGAGCAACCGCCCGTCGCGGGGGAAGTCGTCGGCACGCCAGGGCCGCGCGCTCAACACCGTCCGCGCGGCCACCGCCACGAACAGGCAGATCAGCGCGCACCACAGAAGAATCCGGAACCGCGAGACCGCCAGGTAGGAGTAGGTGTCGCCGCCCACCACCAGACCCACGGGTTCCCCCCGCCACAGCCGGACTTCGGCCCGGTCGCCCATCCTGATCTTCTCGTACGGTTTCGCGTCCACCGACAACCAGGCCGAGTGGTCCGGCCATTCCGCCTTGACCTCGTGGAAGGTGACGCAGTTGACGCCGCCCCCTTCCATCGGGTTGGTGCCGTCGGAGTGACACGAAAGGCGCGTCCGGTGGTCGGTCACCGTGGCCGTCTCGTGCCGCACGCAGGCCGCACCGTCGCCGTCGTACCCGCTCCCTGCCGCGCAGACCGGCGCCCGGCGGTACTCAGTGGCCTTCGTGTACATGTCGCCGAGCTGCTGGCCGCAGAGAAGGACGACCCACCCCGCCGCGAGGACGATCAGTCCCCGCAGCCAGAAGGGCAGCCACGCGCGGTACCCGTCCTGCACGTCCCCCGTCGACTTCACCCAGCCGTGATTCCCCGTGGGGTGGACCGCCATGCGCGGTCCACCCGTTCACCGCCCGCCCCCGCCGGCCCCTCAACCCGCCTTCGCCGCCAGCGCGTCCGCGACCCCGGTCTCCTTGTGGCCCAGGAAGTGCGGGTCGGGCCGGAAGACGGCGTCCAGGGCCGCCTTGCCCGCCGCGAAGACCTCGCGCGTACCTCCGTAGTACCAGGTGACGTCGTGCGGCTCGTCCACGCCGACCCCGTACGCGTCGATCCCGGCGGCCCGGCAGAGGGCGACGGCCCGCCGGATGTGGAACCCCTGGCTCACCAGGACCGCGCGGTCGACCCCGAAGATCTTCTTGGCCCGGACGCAGGAGTCCCAGGTGTCGAAGCCCGCGTAGTCGCTGACGATGCGCGGTCCGGGCACCCCGTGCGCGGTGAGGTACGTGCGCATCGCGTCCGGCTCGTCGTACTCCGTGCGGCTGTTGTCGCCGGTCACCAGAAGGGCCCTCACCTTGCCGGCCCGGTACAACTCGGCCGCCGCGTCCAGCCGGTGGGCGAGGTACGGGGTCGGCTTCCCGTCCCAGAGCCCGGCGCCGAACACCACGGCGACGTCCTCGCGCGGCGCGTCGGCCGTGGTCCGTACGTGCGCCTCGGCCGACGCGTACATCCACGTCATCGGCGCCAGCGCCACCGCACAGGCCACCATCAGGCCCTGGAGCGACCGCCGTTGACCTCGCCGGGTGCGCGGGACCAGCTCCGGCCACCGGCGTGGCCGCAAGACCGCCCCGAGGGCCTTCGGCAGTCTCATTCTTCGCATGGGAACCTCCGTCGATGCCCGGCGCACGGCGCTCGTGCGGCCCTCCCCCTCCTGTGGGGACGAAGGAACGTACCCGGGAGTTCTGCGTGCGGGGATCTCGCTGTGCCGTCGCCCCGTGAAGTCCTCAGTCGGCGGGGCGATTCGGCGCCGCGAGCCAGGGGGCGAGAAGGGCGGTGAACTCCTCGTCGGAGATGTGTCTGTCCCCCCAGCCGAATCCCTCCCACGCCTGGGCGCGCTGGAGGACGGGCAGCGGAACGGCGAACGCGAGACGGAAGCAAGCGATGAACGCCATGGCGCCGAACCCCGGGCCCAGTTCCTCCCTGGCGATCGACGCCACCTCCACCGCGCCCGCCCCTCCGGCGTGCGAGGCCTTCAGCTTCTCCGCGGTGCTCTCGATGCCTGCCATGACGATCAGTCCTTCGTCGCTCGTGTTCTCGTACCGAGGGGGAGTGGGGGCGGACGCACGTGTATACGCGTGCGTCCGCCCCCTTTCATCTGTCCGACTCACGTGGTGTCCGGCGAGTCAGGGCCGGGGCCCGACGCCCGATCCGGCCCCGGCCCACCGGACAGCCTTCAGTGGAAGAGGGCGCCCACCTCCGTATAGGCCCCCGGCATCCCTCTCAGCTCGACCATCTCCACGCGGGTGAAGCCCGCCCGTGAGGCCATCTTCCCCGTGAACGTGGCGAGGGCCGCCTCCTCCAGGGTGGCGCCGCCCCGTACGGCCGCGTTGAAGGAGTCCAGGTTGTCGATGAGGGTGCCACCGTCCTGCCAGTACCCCTTGACGCCCTTGACCGCGTCGCCGAAGTGGGCGAGCGCGGCGTTGAACATCTCACCGCCTCGGGGGGTGTCCGCACCCGCCTCGATGGCGAGCGTCATGATTCCTTCTTCGTCCAGGCCGGCGACGACCCCACGACCACTCGGATACACGTCCACGTAGTCGGGGCAGTTGACATTGTGGACCAGTACGGGAGTCGCGCCCGCGAGCACGTAGAAGGTGTGCAGGTCGGCGACGCTCAGGTCCCACACCGTCTGCGGCGCGACGACCGGGCCGATGCCGACGATGCCGTCCGAGGTACCGGACGCGGTGCGGAGCGGGTCCCCTACCCGCAGTTCGGAGGCCTGGACCCAGCCGCGTCCCGGAGACCAGAGCCGGTGTCCGGGTGTGGTCCGGATCTGCCCGCCGTCGGCGAGGGTGATCAGGAGGAGCCGGTCCGCCGGGTGCGAGAGCGTCCCCGTGACGGACGCCGAGCGCGTGATGTCCGCACTCGGGTCGGTGGCGAGCACCTTGTCGCCGACACCGATCTCCTCGATCGGCTTGGAAGCACCGTCGGCCAGCAGCACGGGTGTTCCGGCCGGGAAGCTGTCCTTCAGACAGGCGGCCTTCAGCTTCTGGAACACCTTGGCGGCGATGCCGGTGACGGCGCTCTCGGGCAGACCGGCCGCACGCAGACCCCGCCACGCGTCGACGAACCCGATGCCGGTACGGGCCGAGGCGTCCACTGCCCGGACCGCGTCGCCGAGGGTCCGCATGATCTTGCCGGCGAACATGGCCGCCACGTCCAGGGCAGCCCAGGCGCACCCGACGCCACTACCGCTCGCACCGCCCGGCACGACCTTCTGGGCGCACTTGATCCAGCTGCCGAAGAGGATGTCGATCGGGTCGACGCCCTCCTGGTACTCCCCGATCGTGATGGTGTGCGTGACCTCTTCGGTCATCTCGTCGGACGGGAAGAGACCCAGGTACACCGTGTCCGCGGCGGGACACGTGTACTGCGAACCACCCTCGGCGGTGCACATGTACACATCGAGGAGCGCCTGGTAGCGGATCTTCGCGGTGATGGTGCAGTCACCGTTGTAGAAGAGCTTGTCGATCCAGCCGTCGCAGCCGTCCGTCTTGCTCAGGACCTGCGGCTCACCGATGTTCTCGTAGTGGTCGACGACGTAGAACATGCCGCCGATGAGAGCGCCGGTGTCGTCGGGAACCGTGCCGGTCGCGATCTGCTGGGCGTTCGCCGCCCTCTCGGCCTCGTCGGCCGCCTGCTGGGCAGACTCCGCGTACGCCTGGGCGTTCTTGGCGGCCTCCTCCGCCGCGGTGGCCTGGGCGTCGGCGTCGTCGGCGGCGGCCCGGGCGTCCTCGGCGGCCTGCTCCGCCTGGGCGGCGGCGCTGCGGGCGGCTTCGGCGTCGAGTGCCGCGGTGTCGGCCGAGTCGCGGGCCTGCTGGGCGTAACCGTCGGCGCGGCCGGCGGCCTCGTCGGCGGCCTGGGCGTCGGCGGTGGCCTGGTTGTCGTACGCGACGGTCCGGGAGAGCGACTGGGCCGCCTGCGAGGCGTAGCCGGCTGCCTCCGCCGCATACCCCAGGGCCGCCTTCGCGGAGTTGCGGGCGTCGGCGGCGTAACCTGCCGCTTCGGCGGCCAGGGTGTAGGCCGCCTTGGCGTCACCGGTGGCGGCGTTGGCGGTGCTGGCCGCCTGGGCCGCCGCCGCCTGGGCGTTCTGGGCGTGGGCCTCGGCGACGGCCCGTTGCTGCTCCGCGATCGTCTTGGCGGACTGGCCGGTCAGTACGGCGAGCCCGGCCGCCGAGTCGGTGGTGACGTACGGAGCACCGAGTTGGACGGCGTCGTTGGCGGGGGCCGCCACCTGGAGGGCGGCGTTGCCCGCGTCGACGGACGCCTGCGCGGCTGTGTACGCGTGCCCGGCCGCGGTGTTGGCACCGGAGATCGCGGTCAGCGCGGCGGTGTTCGCCGCGTCGGCCTGGGTCTTCGCGTCGGCGGCGTGCGCCTCGGCCTCGTCGGCGAGTCTCACCGCCGCGCTCGCCGCGGTGGCCGCCGCCTTCGAGGCGGTGATCGCGTCGGCGGCGGCGCTGGTGGCGGTGGCGACCGCCGCGTCCGCCTTCAACTTGGCGGCCCGGGCCGCGTCGGCGTCGGTGTGCGCCCGCTTCGCCGCGGCCTCCGCGCGAGTGGCGGCGGCGTCGGCGTCGGCCGCCGCCTGGGTGGCCGCGTCCGCCTCCGAACGCGCCGACACCGCGGCGCTCTCCGCCGCGTCGGCGGCGGTGTCGGCCTGGTCGGCGGCGTCCCGAGCGTCCTGGGCGTCGCTCTCGCTCTCCTCCGCCTGGGCGTACGCGCCCTTCGCGTCGGCCTTGGCCCGCGCCGCGTCGGCCTTCTGCTCGGCGTCCCAGGCGTCGTCGCGCAGGTCCTTCGCCTTGTCGGCCGCCGATTCGGCGTCCTTGCGCTTCTGCGTGGCGGTGGCGTCGGCGGCCTCCGCCTTGCCCTTGGCCGTCTCCGCCTGACCGGCGTACTCCTGCGCGTTGTTCTTGTGCTGGGCGGCTTCGGCCTGCTTCTGGGCGGCGGTCTCCTTCTCCGCCTTCGCCGTCGCCTCCTCCGCCTCCGCGTCCAGGCGGCGCGCGTGCGCGGTCGCCGCCGCGGCCTTCGCGTCAGCCTCCGCCTGCTGCGCCACGGCCAGCTTCGCCTTGGCGGTGTCCCGGGCGGTCTTGGCGTTGCCCGCCTGGACGGCGGCGGCGTCCGCCGCGGCCTTCGCCTGGTTCTTCGCGGCCTCGGCAGCGGCGTTGCGGAACGCCGCGGTCGTCGCGGCGGCCTGGGTCACGGCGAGAGCGGCGATGGTGGCGCTGTCCGCCGCGGACGCCTTGGTCGCCGACAGCGCGGTCTGAGCGGCGGCGAGCATCGCGTTGATCGCGGAGGCCGACGCCTTGGTCACCTGCGCCTTCTGGAGACCGACCAGCAGCCCCCGGCCCCTCGGTGCGCCCGCCTGGTCGGAGATGCCGTACGCCGACGCGAGGTACGTGTCGGATTCGGTGGCGGCGATGCCGGCGGTCTGCGCCTGCTTCTGCATCAGCGTCAGCTGGGCCTGTGCCGCGGCCTTCGCGTCGGCGACCCCCTTGGTGGCCTTGGTGAACTGGGCCGCGGTCGGGTAGTCCAGGT
This sequence comes from Streptomyces sp. NBC_00247, assembly GCF_036188265.1. Taxonomy (NCBI): domain Bacteria; kingdom Bacillati; phylum Actinomycetota; class Actinomycetes; order Kitasatosporales; family Streptomycetaceae; genus Streptomyces; species Streptomyces sp. NBC_00247. Next base: position 5,032,756 of record NZ_CP108093.1, read on the forward strand.
CGCCGGTCCCGTTGTGGCCGGCGGGGACGATGTCGAGCTTCTGCGGTGAACCGCCCGTGCAGGCCGAGAGGGTGGCGTCCTGGCTGTTGGTGAAGCTCGGCAGGTTCAGGCACTTGCCGTTGGCGATGTTCGTCAGCGGCGTGGTGGCGTGCGGGTTGTACTTCCACCGGTTGGCGCTGGTACCGCTGACGGCGCAGGAACCCTGCACCATCGCCGTACCGTTCGCGCTGCCCGAGGCCTTCGGTACCAGACACTTGCCGGAGTTGACGTTGACGAGCGTGTCGCCACTGATGCGCCACTGCTGGTTGGCGCCGCCGTTGCACGTGTAGATCTGTACGACGGCCGCGTCGGCGGTGGAGTTGCCGCCGACCTCCAGACACCTGGAGGACGAGCCGTTGGCGTGGATGGCCATCGGGCTGTCGCCGATCCAACCCGTGCCGCCTGCGGACCAGTAGTCCTGCCAGCGCGCGAGGTGGTCGGCGATCCAGGACTGACCGAGCATCTCACCGAGCGCCTGCGCCGACGTGGTGAGTGCCTTGGTGGCGGACGTGTTCGCGGCGATGATCTGGTTGCGCTGGGTCGCCTGGGAGGCGATCTCCTGCTGCCACTCGGCCGACGCGGTGGCGAGTTCCTGCCCGAGGACCCTGTTCGGGTCGATCGGGTCGCGCCACGCGCAGGACGCGAAGCGGGACTTCAGGTCCTCGACGGCGATCCGGAACTCCAGGCTGCCCGGCTCCGGGGCCGTACGCGGGAAGCCGCCTGCGGACAGGAACATCCGTGCGTCGTCGGCGCCGGTCGGGTCGTATCCGTCGACCAGATCCTCGAAAGCCTGGTGCTCGGCGTAGGCCTGCTGCCAGTCCTGGGTGGGCAGGGACGGATCGGGGTCCCCGTACAACGGCGTCCCGAGGTCCTTCACCGCCTGCACGGTGGCGTCGTCCGCCACCGGGGTCGGGTCCTCGTAGAGGTCGCTCTCGTCCTTCCACCACTGGTCGCCGAGCCACTGCCCGTAGCCCACCTGGTCGAAGAAGTCCGCCGTGGTGCCGGGAACGCCCGGCGGCCAGTAGAACTCCGCGTTGTTGGCGAAGTTGTAGGGGTAGGACAGTCCGCTGAGCGGGACCTGCCAGGCCGCGAGCCGGGCGACCAGCGCGTCGCTCGTCGCGTCGATGGCGTCCCTGTCCTGCTCGTACGCGGTCGACAGGGGAGTGCCGTTCCAGTACTCCTGGTCGGCCAGCGTGTGCAGGGAGGCGGGCGACTGGTTCAGCGCGTTCTGTGCCACCGGTACCGTCGAGGTGCCGCCGACCCGCAACGCGCCGGCCATCAGGCACTGGTCCTGCCGCAGTTGCTCCGCCGCCGCCGCGTCGAAGCCGTCATAGCTGTCCGCGACGTTCGCCATGGCGGGCGACACCGGTGCGGGCCGTGCGCCGACGAGGCTCGCCAGCAGTGCGCAGACGACGGCCAGGGACACGGCGGTACCGCTGACGCGGAGCCGGGTCCGGGAACCCGTCCGGGCGACGGAAGCCGTCGTGGGTCCGGTCGTCGGAGCGCGGCCGGATGATCTGTAGGGACGTCTGAAACGCAAGGTGGTGCCCTTCTCCATGGCGGAGGCGGGCAGGAGGTTCCACAGTCACGGGGGCGTCCGCCGGTGGCCCCGGCTGCCGAGGCGCCCGGGATCAACGGGTGTTACGGCGTGGCGCGTCCCCTTGCCAAGGCGAAGGCCCCCCGCCGCCCATGCGGACGACCCGGGACGCTCTGCCGCGGCGGAGCCGTCCCGGGTCCTGATCATGCTCACTACAAACTATGCCGGGTGGGCGAACGGTCGGCGAACAGTTTTCGAACAGCGGGACATTCGTGGGTGGTTGCGCCACTCGCGCGGTAGCCCCACGGCGCCCCGGCTCAGGGTGTGTCCGGCGGATCTTGACCGGGTGCGCGTCCCGGACGGCGCTACGGAGAGGTGTCCCGCCCGGGTGCCCACGGGGCCGGTCCCGGTTCCGGCCCGTCCAGCGCGTGGCGGAACTTCTCCTTGAGGGACTTGGGCGGTGCCTCCTGCTCCCGCCGCGTGTGGACCAGACGGGCGGTGGTCACACGGACGTGGCACTCGCGGTGGTGCTGGCGGACGTGGACCAGCCAGGAGCCGTCGGGGGTGAGGAACGCGCTGCGGGCCGGCACGTCGCCCGGCCGGGCATGGCGGGCGAGGATGCCCGGCACGTAGTGGAGCGCCGCGTCCTCGGCCACGGCCCGCGCCCGCGCCTCGTCGCCGTCGACGGGGTAGCTGGCCGCCAACGTCCATCGGTGCAGCCTCAGTTCGACGCCGTCGGCCCGCCGGGTCTCTCGGGTGTCCTCCTCGATCAGGACGTACCACCGATCAGTCATGACGGTTTCCCCCTCCATGCCTCTCGTTCGCGGTCACCACAGCGTGGACGAGCGAGCGTCGCAAGCCGTCGCTTCGAACTCCGACAGGGGGACGAGGCGGACGACTTCCTCGCCGTCCTTCGAGTAGTCCTCGTACAGGACCCGGCCGGGGCGGAGCCGGTCACGGTCGGCCGTGGTGAAGTCGACGCTCCTGGCCGACCACGAAACGTCCCCGGTCCACCCGACGAGGCTGTAGGCCTTCGCGTCGGCGAGCGGCCCGGGAGACCGAGTCGTCGTCCAGCCGGCGGTGGGGGAGTCGAGGGACCACGTGGTGAGGCCGGCCTTGAGGGGGCGATCCGGCGCCCACTCGCCGATCCTCGTGCTTTCTCGCCGACCGTCCCCCTCCTCGATAAGCCCCGCGCTGGTGATCTCGTGGCCGCAGACCATGACGACGCCGAGCAGCCCGCCGTCGGCCGTCACGGAGATCCCGGTGACGCCGTCGAAGGACGCGCCGCACCCGGAGGTCGTGGCCAGGGTGAGCCCGACGGCCAAGGTGCGGGCCGCGCGCCGGAACCCCGGCCGTGAGCAGGTCGATCGCACAGAACCCCCCGTCCGGGGATCACTCGTGAGAGTTCCCGTACGCCGGATGGTAGGGCCGGTCAGCGCCGGGTGGCGGTGCCTCCGCCCTTCCGTTGTGCCCTCGTTGTGGATCTGTGGCCGCGAGTCCGCCGGGCCCGCCGCGGGAGGAGTTCGCCGTGTCACGACTCTTGACGGGTACACGAAGGCGGGCCAAGAATGATCACGCACTACGGTATGACAACGTTGTCTACGTCGGAAGAGGCGTTCTTTCCATGAGATGGACCCACGTGATTCGCGGCGCGGGGACGGTGGCCGCGACGGCCGCGCTCCTCGGCGGAGCCGTCGCCGCACCGGCCGTGGCGGACGGCGCCCGGCACGGTCAGGACAGGCTCACCGATCTCGTCAACCCGTTCATCGGGTCGGAGAACGAGGGCAACACCTACCCCGGTGCCGCCGTGCCGTTCGGCATGGTGCAGTTCTCGCCCGACACCGGACACAACACCGGGTACGACTACTCCCAGAACCACATCCGGGGCTTCTCCACCGTGCACATCTCCGGTGTGGGCTGTGGCCTCGGCGGTGACCTCCCGGTGCTCCCGACGACCGGTGACATCACGTCGACCGACAACGCCGTCTACGCCGCAGAGTTCAGCCACGACGACGAGAAGGCCGCCCCCGGCACGTACCAAGTCGGCCTGAAGAACGGCATCAAGGCGGAGCTGAGCGCCACCGCCCGTACCGGCGTGCAGCGTTACACCTTCCCGGCCACCGACAAGGCCAACGTCCTCGTCAACGCGGGCCAGTCGCTGCACAAGACGGTGAGCACCAAGGTCGAGATCCTCGACAACCGCACCGTGCGCACCGCCATCACCGGCAGCGGTTTCTGCCAGGACACCAAGCCGTACACGGTGTACACGATCACCCGCTTCGACCGCCCCTTCAAGGTCTCGGGCACCTGGAAGGGTGACGTCGTCACCGAGGGCTCGAAGTCCTCCACCGCCGCCGGCGAGCGCAACGGCGCCTTCCTGCGGTTCGACACCACCAAGGACCGCACCGTCGAGGCGACGACCGCGATCTCCTACGTGGACGCCAAGGGTGCGGCCCTCAACCTCCGCTCCGAGGGCGGGCGTTCGTACGACCACGTGGCCAAGGCCGCGCAGGCGGCGTGGGAGGACCGCCTCGACGACGTCAAGGCGCAGGGCGGCAGCGAGACCGTCCGCCGGACCTTCTACTCGTCGCTGTACCGCTCGTTCCTCGCGCCCAACCTGGGCAGCGACGTGGACGGCCGCTACACCGGCTGGGACCAGAAGATCCACCGGGCCAAGGGCTTCACGTACTACCAGAACTGGTCGCTCTGGGACACCTACCGCACCCAGGCCCAGCTGCTGTCGCTGCTCGCCCCCAGCGAGTCCCGCGACATGGCGATCTCCGTCATCAAGATCGACGAAGAGAGCGGCTGGCTCCCCAAGTGGGGGTACGGCACGGTCGAGACGAACATCATGACCGGTGACCCGGTCACCCCGTTCCTCACCAACGCCTACCAGCAGGGTCTCCTCAAGGGGTACGAGGAGCAGGCGTACAAGGCGCTGAAGAAGAACGCCGACGGCGTCCCCGCCGCCGACTCCGCTCCGGTGGGCCGCGAGGCCAACACGGAATACCTCGCGAACGGCTTCGCCCCGTACATCGCCGACCGCGCGCACGTGAAGCCCGGTGACTCGGACTACGACCACGGCGCCTCCGCCACCCTGGAGTACGCGCTCTCCGACGCGATGCTCGGCCAGATGGCCAAGGACCTCGGCCACAAGGCCGACGCCGCGCGCTACACCGAGCGGGCCCAGAACTACCGCACGATCTTCGACAGCTCGACCGGCTTCTTCCGCGCCCGTGACGCCTCCGGTGCCTTCACCGGCCCGGTCGACCCGGCGCAGAGCGTGGGCTTCCACGAGGGCACCTCGTGGCAGTACCAGTGGCTCGTCCCCCAGGACCTGCCCGGCATGGTCGGCCTGATCGGCGGCACCCAGGCCGCCAACGCCCGCCTCGACTCCTTCTTCGCCTACGACCAGCTGGTCCAGGACCCGGCGAAGACCGCCCGTGAGACGTGGGTGAACGGCCCGTACGCGTACTACAACGCGGACAAGTACAACCCGCAGAACGAGCCCGACCTGATCGCCCCGTACACCTACCTCTCGACCGGCGAGCCCTGGAAGACGACCGACGTGGTGCACGCCGCGCTCACCCTCTTCACGGACGCCCCGACCGGTATGACGGGCAACGACGACCTCGGCACGATGTCCGCCTGGAACGTCCTCTCCTCCATCGGCATCTTCCCGGTCCAGCCGGGCACCGACACCTGGGGCCTCTCCACCCCCGTCTTCGAGCGGGTGGACCTGACGCTGGACAAGCGCTACTACCCGAACGGCAAGCTCACCGTGAAGGCTCCGGGCACCTCGGACTCGGTGCGCTACATCCAGTCCGCGAAGGCCGACGGCCGCTCGTACGCCAAGACCTACCTCACCACGGAAGACATCCGTGACACCCGCGAGCTGACCTACGAGGTCGGCACGGAGCCCTCCACATGGGGCACCTCGGTGAACGCGGCTCCGCCCGCCCTGAAGTGACGCGCTGACCGGCACGCACTCGGTACGCACCGACGCCAGGACCCGCCCCTCACCGGGGGCGGGTCCTGGCGTTTCCCGCCGCAGGGCCGGCCATTAACATCGTGCGATGACGCTCCCACGCCTCGTCGCCACCGACCTCGACGGCACGCTCCTGCGACGTGACGGCACCCCCTCCGCCCGTACCCTGCGTGCGCTGCGGACCGCGCGGGACGCCGGCGCGGAGATCGTCGTGGTGACCGCCCGGCCGCCCCGGTACCTCGACCGGCTCGCGGAGTCGACCGGGCTGACCGGCACGGCGGTGTGCAGCAACGGCGCGCTCGTCTACGACCTCGCCACCCGCACGGTCACCGCCTCCCGGCCGCTGGCCCTGCCCACCGCACGGCTCGTCGCCGACCGCTTCGCGGCGGAACTGCCGGAGATCTCCTTCGGGGTCGAGGCGGGCGACCAGGTCTTCTTCGAGCCGTCCTTCCTGCTGCGCTTCTCCGGCGACGACGAAGGGGCGTCCGTCGTCCCGTCCCGCGAGGGACTCTGGACCACCGGCCGGCCCGTCACCAAGCTGCTCGCCTGGTCGGACCGGGCCGAGGCCGACGCCCTGCTCGCGACGATCGAGCGGGCGGCGCCCGGACTCGCCCAGTACACGCACTCGGGCGGGCACGGACTGCTGGAGATCAGCGCTCTGGGGGTCACCAAGGCCGGCACCCTGGCGATGCTCTGCGCGGAGCGCGGACTCACCGCCTTCGACGTCGTCGCCTTCGGCGACATGCCCAACGACCTGGCCGTCCTGCGTTGGGCCGGAGCCGGCTACGCCATGGCCAACGCCCACCCCGACGTCCTCGCCGCAGCCGCGCACCGCACGCTCTCCCACGAGGAGGACGGGGTCGCCGTCGTCCTGGAGCGGCTGTACGGGGCAGTCGGCGCGGGGGAGGGATTCACGGTCACGCCGGTCGTCGCGGCGGCCCCGGTCCTCCCGCCGGTCCGGACCGGCGACGACCAGGACGGCGTGCCCGCCACCGCCTGACGTGCACGCGGCGAAGGTGCGGCGCGCCCGTGCGGACGGCGCGCGCCCGGGGGGACGACGAGGCGCCCGTGTCACGCGCGTACCAAGGTGCTGACAACGCCCCACGCCCGCCGGTGAGGACGGCGAAAACACCCGTGACCCCCGCGCAACGGACAGGCAACCTCCCTCCCGCACGCTGGTGACAGGACGGTACGGACCCTCGCCACCCCGGCAAACACCCCTGTCCCCGCCGTCGCCTCCCGGAACGGAACCCGCAGGCCCATGCAGCGCACCCGGCAGTCAGCCCGCCCCGTCCCGCACACCTTCGGCGACCTTGCACGCCCCCCGGCCCTGGTCGCCGTGGCGCACGGCAGCCGGGACCCGCGAGCGTTCCGGACCGTGACGCGACTCCTCGAACGGGTACGGGAGACGAGGCCCGGCCTCGACGTGCGCCTCGGCCACATCGAGCTGAACGAACCGCTGCTGCCGCAGACGCTCGCCGGGCTCTCGGGCGGCTCCGCCGTCCTCGTACCGCTGCTGCTCGGCCGGGGCTACCACGTCAAGCACGACCTGCCCGCCCTCGCCGCCGGCGCACCCGCCGTCCGTACCCGGATCGCCGCCCCGCTCGGCCCCCACCCGCTGCTGGTGGAGGCGTTGTACGGGCGGCTCCTGGAAGCCGGGTGGCCGGCGGGAGGGCGGCCGGGCGGGAGCGGGGACGCCGTGGTGCTGGCCTCCGCCGGTTCCCGCGACCCCGAGTCCGCCGCCGACACCCGGCGTACCGCCCGCCTGCTCTCCGAGCGGCTCGGCGGGGTGCCGGTGGTGGCCGCGTACACCTCCGCCGCCACGCCCACCGTGCCCGACGCGGTCCGCGCGCTCGCCGCCCGGGGATACCACCGCACCGCCGTGGCCTCGTACTTCACCGCCCCCGGCCGCTTCGCGACGGCTGCGGCCGACGCGTCCCCGGGCATCGCGGCGGCGCCGCTCGGCGACCACCCGGCCATGGTCCGGCTGCTGCTGCACCGCTACGACCACGCGTGCGCCGAAGCCGCTCCCACGGGCGGCGGACCGGCGTCCGGCGCCCCCCTCCTCGCGACCGTCTGACCCCAGCCCTCCCCGGGCCTGCGGGTGCGATCCCGGGCCCTCTGTCCGAGGCGGTCGTTATGGTCGTCACCATGGACGGGACACACGGGATCGGTACGCACGGGACAGAACGCCACGGGACACGGCACACCGACAGCACGGACCGGGAAGCGCCCGACAGCACGGAGCGGGCAGCCGCCCCGGTCCACGCGCCCGCGCCCGCCCCCTACTCACGCTCCGACACCGAACGCTGGGACACCGAGGCCGACAAACGCCCCGGCCGCACCGCCTTCCAACGCGACCGCGCCCGGGTGCTGCACTCCGCCGCGCTGCGCAGGCTGGCCGGAAAGACGCAGGTCGTCACCCCCGGTACCCGGGGCGACGCCTGGGACGCCAGCCCGCGCACCCGGCTCACCCACTCCCTGGAGTGCGCGCAGGTCGGCCGGGAGCTGGGGGCGACCCTCGGCTGCGACCCGGACCTGGTGGAGACGGCCTGCCTCGCGCACGACATGGGCCACCCGCCCTTCGGTCACAACGGCGAACTGGCGCTCAACGAGTTCGCCGCCGACTGCGGCGGCTTCGAGGGCAACGCCCAGTCGCTGCGGCTGCTGACCCGGCTGGAGCCGAAGCGGTTCGTCCGCGACCCGCGCACCGGTGAACCGACCAGTGTCGGCCTCAACCTCTCCCGGGCCGCCCTCGACGCCGCCACCAAGTACCCCTGGCCGCGCGGCGGCCGGCCCGCCGACCCGGAGTCGGCCAAGTTCGGGGTGTACGAGGACGACCTGCCGGTCTTCGCGTGGGCCCGCGAGGGCGCCCCGCCCGGCCGCACCTGTTTCGAGGCCCAGGTGATGGACTGGTCCGACGACGTCGCGTACTCCGTCCACGACTTCGAGGACGGCCTGCACGCGGGCCACTTCGTCCCCGCCGTTCTGCACGACCCGTCCGAGCGGCAGGCGATCTGGGCGGCCGCCATCGGCCGGTACGTCCCGGCGGACACCGATCCGGAGGAGCTGGCGGAGGCCCTGGACCGGCTCACCGGCCAGGAGTGGTGGCCGCACGCGTACGACGGCTCCGCCGTGGCCCAGGCCCGGCTGAAAGACGCCACCAGCCAGCTCATCGGCCGGTTCTGCCAGGCGGCCGAGACCGCGACCCGCGAGGTCCACGGCCCCGGCCGGCTCACCCGGTACGGCGCCGAGCTGGTCGTCCCCCGCGAGGTCGTCGCCGAGTGCGCGGTGCTCAAGGCGGTCGCCGTCCGGTACGTCATGCAACGCACCGAACAGGCGGTGATCCGCGCCGATCAGCGCGTGGTCATCGCCGAACTCGCCGCCGCGCTCACCGCCCGGGCACCCGAGGGCCTGGAGCCCCAGTTCCGCGCCCTGTACGAGTCCGCGCCCGACGACCGTGCCCGCAAGCGCGTCCTGGTGGACCAGATCGCCGCCCTCACCGACGCCTCGGCCCGTTCCCTGCACATGTACCTGACCTGAGGCCTCCCGTCCGGATCACGCCGGGCTCGCGGGTCCCGGTCCCCGATCCCGCCCGATCCGAACGAAACCTCCCGCCCCGCCTCCTGACGCGCCGTGATCCCCCGGGGACAGCGCCCCGGGGCGGATGATGTGCTGGCACACAGCCGGGCACGCAACCATGGGACACGCGCCGGGAGGGGCACACCCCCTTCCGCCCTCACCCTCCGTGCGGGAGGCTCGCAAGGTGAGGGCGTCGCGCAGTACGCACTGAGGAGGCAGCAAGTGGTGGACGCACACAGGACGTTCGTCATCGTCGGCGGAGGGCTGGCCGGCGCGAAAGCGGCCGAGGAACTCCGCTCGCAGGGGTTCGACGGCCGGGTGATCCTGATCGGCGACGAGCTCGACCACCCCTACGAGCGGCCACCGCTCTCGAAGGGGTACCTCGCCGGAAAGGCCGAACGCGACAGCGTGTTCGTCCAGGAGAAGGCGTGGTACGCGGGCGCCGACGTGGAGCTCCACCTCGGTCAGCCGGTCACCTCCGTCGACCGGTACGCCCGTTCCGTCCAGCTCGGCGACAACACCGTCATCCACTACGACAAGTTGCTCCTCGCCACCGGCTCCGAACCGCGCCGCCTGCCCGTTCCGGGCACCGGCCTGGTCGGCGTCCACCACCTGCGCCGCCTCGCCCACGCCGACCGGCTGCGCGGGGTCCTCTCCGCCCTCGGCCGGGACAACGGCCACCTGGTCATCGCCGGGGCAGGCTGGATCGGCCTGGAGGTCGCGGCGGCGGCCCGCGGCTACGGCGCCGAGGTCACCGTCGTCGAGCCCGAGCCGACCCCGCTGCACGGTGTCGTCGGCCCCGAGCTGGGCCAGATCTTCACCGACCTGCACAGCGACCACGGCGTCCGCTTCCACTTCGGCGCCCGCCTCACCGAGATCGTCGGCCAGGACGGCGTGGTGCTGGCCGCGCGAACCGACGACGGCGAGGAGCACCCGGCCCACCACGTGCTCGCCGCGATCGGCGCCGCCCCGCGCACCGGCCTCGCCGAGGCCGCCGGGCTGCGGCTCGCCGACCGGGCGCACGGCGGCGGCATCGCCGTGGACGCCTCCCTGCGCACCTCCGACCCGCACATCTACGCCGCCGGGGACGTCGCCTCGGTGGAGCACCCGCTCTTCGGCACCCGGCTGCGCGTCGAGCACTGGGCCAACGCGCTGAACGGCGGCCCGGCCGCCGCCCGCGCGATGCTCGGGCAGGAAGTTGCCTACGACCGGGTGCCGTACTTCTTCTCCGACCAGTACGACCTCGGCCTCGAGTACTCGGGGTGGGCGCCGCCCGGCAGCTACGACCAGGTCGTCATCCGGGGCGACGCGCGCAAGCGCGAGTTCCTCGCCTTCTGGCTGCGTGACCGCCGGGTGCTGGCAGGGATGAACGTCAATGTGTGGGACGTCACGGAGACCGTCCAAGCGCTGATCACCGCCCGCGCCCCGGTCGGCCCGGACGCCCTGGCGGACCCCTCGGTCCCGCTCGAATCCCTGCTCTGAGACGTTCCGCACGCCCGGGGACCCGTCCCGTACACGAGGAGGCGCCGGCCCCTCTGTGTACGGGACATGCCACCGGCAACCCTCCGGCGCACATGCGCGCCGCCGTGCGCACTCCGCGCCCCGGCGTGCGCCGTGAGGACCTCGCCGCACCGGCCAGACGGGTAACCCCTCGCGCCCCCGTAGACTTCATGCGTGGCTGGCAGGATCAATGACGACGACGTGAAGGCGGTACGGGACGCGGTCCCGATCGACTCCGTCGTGTCCGAATACCTCCAGCTCAAGAACGCGGGCGGCGGAAACCTCAAGGGCCTCTGCCCCTTCCACGACGAGAAGTCCCCCTCCTTCCAGGTCAGCCCCTCCAAGGGCCTGTTCCACTGCTTCGGCTGCCAGGAGGGCGGCGACACCCTCGCGTTCGTGATGAAGATCGACCACCTCACCTTCTCCGAGACGGTCGAGCGCCTCGCCGCGAAGGCGGGCATCACCCTGCGCTACGAGGAGGGCGGCTACAACCCCTCCCACCAGCGCGGCGAACGCATCCGGCTGATCGAGGCCCACCAGGCCGCCGCGAAGTTCTACGTCGAGCAGCTCGACGGACCCGAGGCCGAGATCGGCCGCGCGTTCCTCGCCGAGCGCGGCTTCGACCAGGCCGCCGCCGCCCACTTCGGCGTCGGCTACAGCCCCGCCGGCTGGGACCACCTCACCCGCTACCTGCGCGGCAAGGGCTTCAGCGACAAGGAACTCATCACCTCCGGCCTCTCCCAGGACGGCCGGCGCGGCCCGATCGACCGGTTCCGGGGCCGGCTGATGTGGCCCATCAGCGACACCGCCGGAGAGATCGTCGGCTTCGGCGCGCGCAAGCTGCGCGACGACGACAACGGCCCGAAGTACCTGAACACCCCCGAGACCCCGGTCTACAAGAAGTCGCAGGTCCTCTACGGCATCGACCTGGCGAAGAAGGACATCGCCAAGGCCAGCCGGGCCGTCGTGGTCGAGGGCTACACCGACGTCATGGCCTGCCACCTGGCCGGCGTCACCACCGCCATCGCCACCTGCGGCACCGCCTTCGGCAACGACCACATCAAGATCCTGCGCCGCCTCCTGATGGACAACGGCAGCGCCCGCGTGATCTTCACCTTCGACGGCGACGCGGCCGGCCAGAAGGCCGCCCTGCGCGCCTTCGAGGACGACCAGAAGTTCGCCGCCGAGACCTACATCGCCATCGCGCCCGACAACATGGACCCGTGCGACCTGCGCCTGGTCAAGGGCGACGACGCCGTCCGCGACCTGGTCGAACCCCGCACCCCGCTCTTCGAGTTCGCGCTCCGCCAGATCGTCGCCCGCTACGACCTGGAGACCCCGGCCGGCCGCGCCGCCGCCCTGGACGAGGCCGCGCCCGTCGTCGCGAAGATCAAGACCAGCAGCGTGCAGCGCGAGGTGGCCGTCCAGCTCGCCGGCCTCGTCGGCATCCTCGACCAGGAGTACGTCGTCCACCGCGTCCACCAGCTCGCCCAGTGGGCGCGCGGCCGGGGCGGCGACACCGGCAGGTCCGGGAGCAAGCAGCGCCCCGGCGCCCGGCACCAGGACGTGGCGCCCGTCTCCGTCGCGCCCTCCGGCCCCGCGCTCAACCTCCGCAGCCCCGCCCACCGCACCGAACGCGAACTCCTCAAGCTGGCCCTCCAGAAGCCCGCCCTGGTCTCGCCCGCCTTCGACGCGTACGGCTCCGACGAGTTCACCGCCCCGCCCTACGCGGCCGTGCGCGAGTGCATCGCCGAGGCAGGGGGCGCCGAACAGGGCGTCGCCGAACCCCGCGACTACCTGGCCGCCGTCCTGGAAGCGACCCCGCACGACTCCGTCCGCAAACTCGTCACCGAGCTGGCCGTCGAGGTCTTCCACGGCAAGTCCATCGACGAGACCTACGCGGGCATGCAGCTCGTCCAGGTCCGGCTGCGCGCCGTGGACCGCCGGATCGCCGACGTGAACAGCAGCCTCGCCCGCCTCGGCTCCCAGGTCGCCCCCGACCACCTCGCCGCCGCGCAGAACGAGGTATGGGTCCTCCAGCAGTACGCCCAGGCGCTCCGCAGCCACGGCACCGACGCGCTCTGACGCCTGCGCGCCCGGAGCCCGCGACAGGGCCCGCGACGGTCCGTACCGGCACCGCCGGGGCCCCGTACCGGCTCCGCCGGGTACCGAAAAAGTCGCCGCACGCCCCTCGTGGCGACGTTGTGTCGTACGCCACACTGGACAGCGGTGCCTGAACCACCGGAGCGCGTCGGCCCACCGAGGGCGGACCCCCGTCACCGCGTTCCGGCAGCGATCACCTGGAGGTCGCCCCCGTGCAGACCCGGACCGTGACGAGTACGACGGACGATGTCCCCCCGCGCACCCCCGCGTACGCCCCCGCGATTCCCCCGCAGAGCAGGGCCGCGCACCACCCGGAGAGCGGGGCCCGGCCGCCCGTGCCCCGCGGCCCGGACGGCCTGCTGGAGGAACAGGACGACGAGGAGCTCGCCCCCGCGCCGCCCCCGGGCCGGGCCACCGAGCACACCGGGGCCGGATCGGACCTCCTGCGCCAGTACCTCCGGGAGATCGGACGCGTCCCGCTGCTCACCGCCGCCGAGGAGGTGGAGCTGGCCCGCCGTGTCGAAGCCGGACTCTTCGCCGAGGAACGCCTCGCCGCCGCCCCCGACCCCGACTCCCGGCTCGCCCACGACCTCGACCGGATCGTCGTCCTCGGCCGCACCGCCAAACGCCGCCTCATCGAGGCCAACCTCCGGCTCGTCGTCTCCGTCGCCAAACGCTATGTCGGGCGCGGCCTCACCCTCCTCGACCTGGTGCAGGAGGGGAACCTCGGACTCATCCGGGCCGTCGAGAAGTTCGACTACACCCGGGGCTACAAGTTCTCCACCTACGCGACCTGGTGGATCCGCCAGGCCATGTCCCGCGCCCTCGCGGACCAGGCCCGCACCATCCGCGTCCCGGTCCACGTCGTCGAGCAGATCAACCGCGTCGTGCGGGTACGCCGCCGGCTGCTCCAGGAACGCGGCCACGAGCCCGCCGCCGAGGAGGTCGGCGCCGAACTCGACCTCACCGCGGAACGCGTCCGCGAGGTCCTGCGGCTCGCCCAGGAACCCGTCTCGCTGCACGCCCCCGTCGGCGAGGAGGAGGACGTCTGCTTCGGCGACCTCATCGAGGACGGCGACGCGGCCTCACCCGCGGAGTCGGCGTCCTTCCTGCTGCTGCGCGAACACCTGGAAGCGGTGCTCTCCACCCTCGGCGAACGCGAACGCCGGGTCGTCCGGCTCCGCTACGGCCTGGACGACGGACGCTCCCGCACCCTGGAGGAGATCGGCACGCTCTTCGGCGTGACCCGCGAACGCATCCGCCAGATCGAGGCCAAGACCCTCGCCAGGCTCCGCGGCCACGCCTACGCCGAACAGCTCCGCGGCTACCTCGACTGACCGGGGCCGGACCCCGGACACGCCCGAGGGCGCCCCCGGACGGCGGCGAAGCCCTCCAGGAGCGCCCTCGGGCGCGACTCGACCCCGTCCGGGGTTCAGTCGACCTCGGCCAGCGCCTCGGCGAACTGGGCCGCGTACAGCCGCGCGTACGCGCCCTTCGACGCGAGCAGCCGCTCGTGCGAGCCCTGCTCCACGATCGAACCGTTCTCCATCACCAGGATCACGTCGGCGTCCCGGATCGTGGAGAGCCGGTGCGCGATCACGAAGCTGGTCCGCCCGTGCGCCAGGCGCGCCATCGCCTTCTGGATCAGCACCTCGGTACGGGTGTCGACCGAGCTGGTCGCCTCGTCCAGCACCAGGATCACCGGGTCGGACAGGAACGCCCGCGCGATGGTGATCAGCTGCTTCTCGCCCGCGCTGACCCCGGTGCCCTCGTCGTCGATGACGGTGTCGTACCCCTCGGGAAGCGTACGGACGAACCGGTCCGCGTGGGCCGCGCGGGCCGCCTCCTCGATCTCCTCCCGGGTGACCTCGCGCGCGGCGCCGTACGCGATGTTCTCCGCGATCGTCCCGCCGAACAGCCAGGTGTCCTGGAGGACCATCCCTATCTGGGACCGCAGGTCGTCGCGCGACATCCGCGCCACGTCCACGCCGTCCAGCAGGATCCGCCCGCCGGTCACCTCGTAGAACCGCATCAGCAGGTTGACCAGCGTCGTCTTGCCCGCACCGGTCGGCCCCACGATGGCCACCGTCTGCCCGGGCTCCACGTCCAGCGACAGATCCTCGATGAGAGGCTTCTCCGGGTCGTAGCGGAACGACACCTCGTCCAGCCGCACACCGCCCAGCAGCTCCGAGGGACGCTGCGCCTCGGCCGGGTCCGCCGCCTGCTCGTCGGCGTCCAGCAGCTCGAAGACCCGCTCCGCCGAAGCGATACCGGACTGCACCAGATTCGCCATCGACGCGACCTGCGTCAGCGGCATCGAGAACTGGCGCGAGTACTGGATGAACGCCTGCACGTCACCGATCGAGAGCGCACCCGACGCCACCCGCAGCCCGCCGACGACCGCGATCAGCACGTAGTTCAGGTTCGACACGAACATCATCAGCGGCTGCATGATCCCGCTGTTGAATTGCGCCTTGAACACGGCCTCGTGCAGTGCGTCGTTCTCCTCGGCGAACCGCTCGGCCGACTCGTCCTGACGACCGAAGACCTTCACCAGGTTGTGCCCGGTGTACATCTCCTCGATGTGGGCGTTCAGCTTGCCCGTGACCTTCCACTGCTGCACGAACTGCGGCTGCGAACGCTTGCCCACCCGCGACGCCACGACCACCGAGAGCGGCACCGTGACCAGCGCGACCAGCGCCAGCAGCGGCGAGATCCAGAACATCATGACCAGCACGCCGACGATGGTCAGCAACGAGTTGATCAGCTGCCCCATCGTCTGCTGGAGCGTCTGCGAGATGTTGTCGATGTCGTTCGTCGCCCGGCTCAGCACCTCGCCGCGCTGCTTCTTGTCGAAGTACGACAGCGGCAGCCGCGACAGCTTCGTCTGGAGGTCCTCGCGGAGCTGGAACACCACCCGGTTGATCACCCGGATCGACAGCCGCGTCGACACCAGCATCAGCAGCCCGGCACCGACGTAGACCGCCAGCACGGCCAGCAGCACATGGCCCACCGCGGTGAAGTCGATGCCCTGCCCCGGAGTGAAGTCCACCCCGGACAGCAGGTCCGCCATGCCGCCGTCGCCCTGGTCCCGCAGGTGCTGGATCGCCTGCGCCTTCGTGGTGCCCTCGGGCATGCTCCGCCCGACGACCCCACCGAAGATCAGGTCCGTCGCAGCGCCAAGGATCTTCGGCCCGACCACCGACAGACCCACGCTCAGCACACCCGCGAGGAGCATCAGGTACAGCGAGGACTCCTCCGCGCTGAACCGCCCCAGCAACCGTTTGGCCGACCCCTTGAAGTCCGCGGACTTGCTCGCGGGCGCCCCGGCCATCATCCGTCCGCCCGGCCCCGCCATTACGCCGCCTCCGCTTCCGTCAGCTGGGAGAGAACGATCTCCCGGTACGTCTCATTGCCGTCCATCAGTTCGCGATGGGTACCCGTGCCCACGACCCGCCCCTCGTCCAGGACGAGAATCCGGTCCGCCTCGCGGATGGTGGACACCCGCTGCGCGACGATCACCACCGTCGCGGCGGCCGTCTCCCGCGCGAGCGCCGCGCGCAACGCCGCGTCGGTCGCGTAGTCGAGCGCCGAGAACGAGTCGTCGAAGAGGTAGATCTCCGGCTTGCGCACCAGCGTCCGGGCGATGGCCAGACGCTGCCGCTGACCACCGGAGACGTTGGTACCGCCCTGGGCGATCGGCGCGTTCAGACCGTTCTCCAGCAGCTCCACGAACTCCTTGGCCTGCGCCACCTCCAGCGCGTGCCACAGCTCCTCGTCGGTCGCGTCCGGGTTCCCGTACCGCAGGTTCGACGCCACCGTCCCCGAGAAGAGGTACGGCTTCTGCGGGACCAGGCTCACCGTCTTCGCCAGCAGCGCCGCGTCCAGCGTCCGCACGTCCGTGCCGTCGACGAGGACCTCGCCCTCCGTCACGTCGAACAGCCTCGGTACGAGCCCGAGCAGCGTCGACTTCCCGCTGCCCGTCGACCCGATGATCGCGGTCGTCTCCCCGGGCCGGGCCACCAGGTCCACCGAGCGCAGCACCGGCTCCTCGGCCCCCGGGTAGCGGAACTCCGCACCCCGCAGCTCCAGGTGGCCGTGCCGGCGCAACTCCGTCACCGGGGCGACGGGCGGCACCACGCTCGACTCGGTCTCCAACACCTCGTCGATGCGCTCCGCGCAGACCTCCGCGCGCGGCACCATCATGAACATGAAGGTGGCCATCATCACGGACATGACGATCTGCATCAGATAGGACAGGAACGCCGTCAGCGCGCCGATCTGCATCCCGCCACTGTCGATCCGGTGCGCACCGAACCACACCACCGCGACGGACGACACGTTCACCACGGTCATCACCGTCGGGAACATCAGCGCCATCAGCCGGCCCGTGGACACCGCCACGTCGGTCAGCTCGGTGTTCGCGCCGCGGAACCGCTTCACCTCGTACCCGTCGCGCACGAAGGCACGGATCACACGGTTGCCGGTGATCTGCTCACGCAGCACCCGGTTCACCGTGTCGAGCCGCTCCTGCATCGTGCGGAAGAGCGGCCGCATCTTCCGGACGATCAGACTCACCGAGATCCCCAGCAGCGGCACCACGGCCAGCAGCACGGCGGAGAGCGGCACGTCCTGGCCCAGCGCCATGACGACCCCGCCGACGCACATGATCGGCGCGGACACCATCAGCGTGAACGTCATCAGGACCAGCATCTGGATCTGCTGGACGTCGTTGGTCGTACGGGTGATCAACGAGGGGGCCCCGAAGCGGGCGACCTCCCGGGCCGAGAACGACTGCACCCGGTCGAAGACCGAGGCCCGCAGGTCACGGCCGAGCGCGGAAGCGGTCCGCGCCCCGAAGTAGACGGCACCGACGTTGCAGACGACCTGGAGGAGGCTGACGGCGATCATCACGCCGCCGTACTCCAGGATGTAGCCCGTGTCGCCCTTCACGACACCGTTGTCGATGATGTCGGCGTTCAGGCTGGGCAGGTAGAGCGAGGCGCAGGTCTGCAGCAGCTGGAGGAACACCAGCAGCAGGATCGGCCTTCGGTAGGGGCCCAGGAAGGACCTGAGCAGTTTTATGAGCACGCGTGTCTCTCGGGTCGGCGACGGCAGAGGCCGACCCATCTTGCCGTGCCCGCCTCGGTGGGGACGACCGGATTTCCCCAAGCCGAGGTCAAGAAGCCTGCGCGAGGGCCGGGGCCCCCGTCAGTCCGTACCGGCCTCCGTGCCCGGCGCGTCGAACTCGAAGGCCCCCGGATGGATCTGGTCGCGCGTCGCCTCGTACTGCTGACGCACCGCACGCCCCACGGGCAGCTCCTCGCCCGGCTCCAGCACCTGCGCCGCCGCCCCCTGCCAGGCCGGGGGAGTACCGGGGTCGAGCCGGCCCTGGGAGACCCCCAGCGCCCACGCCGCCTGCCGCGCCGCGCCCAGCGCCGCGTACTGCGCGGGCTGCGGCACGACGACCTGCGTACCGAAGACCGCCGGCGCCATCGCGCGTACGGCGGGCAGCTCCGCCGCCGCGCCCAGCAGGAACACCCGGCGCACGTGCACCCCGCGCCGGCGCAGCACGTCGAGCGCGTCGGCCAGCGAGCAGAGCATCCCCTCGAACGCGGCCCGCGCCAGGTGCTCCGGCTTCATCGACTCGCGCCGCAGCCCGCAGAGCGTGCCCGCCGCGTGCGGGAGCCGCGGGGTCCGCTCGCCCTCCAGGTACGGGAGCAGCACCAGGCCGGAGGATCCGGGCGTCGACTTCAGCGCCAGCGCCGACAGCTCCTCCAGCCCGCCGTCGAGGCCGAGCATGTCGGCGGTCCCGCGCAGGGCCCGTACGGCGTTGGAGGTGTGCACCACCGGCAGGTGCATCCCGGTCGCGTCGGCGAAGGAGGTGATCATCCCGCGCGGATCGGCCAGCACCTCGTGGTGCACCGCCATCACGGACCCGGAGGCCCCCAGCGACACCACGGCGTCCCCGACCGCCACGCCGAGCCCGAACGCCGCCGCCATCGTCTCGCCGGTGCCGGCGGAGATCAGCAGCCCCTCGGGGGTCGTCCCGGCCGCGTCGGAGGGGCCCAGCACCTCGGGCAGCGCGGCCTGATGGCCGAGCGCCAGCTCCACGAGGTCGGGCCGGTAGGAAGACGTGCGCGCCGACCAGTACCCCGTACCGGAGGCGGCGCCCCGGTCGGTGGTCCGCCTCGCGGGGCGGCCGAGCAACTGCCACACCAGCCAGTCGTGCGGCTGGAGGACGGCCGCCACGCGCTGGGCGTTCTCCGGTTCGGTCCGGGCCAGCCACCGCAGCTTCGCCACCGGCTGCGCGGCCTGCGGTACCGCCCCGACCGCCTTGGCCCAGGGCTGCCGCCCGCCGAGCCCGTCGATCAGATCCGCCGCGGCGACCTGCGCCCGCCGGTCGTTGCCCACCAATGCGGGACGGACGGGGTTGCCCTGCCGGTCCAGCGCCACCAGCCCGTGCTGCTGCGCGGCGACCCCGATCGCCTCCACGTTCTCGAGCAGCCCGCCGCCCGCCGCCTCGCCGAGGGAGAGGAGCCACGCCTGCGGATCGACCTCCACGGCCTTCGGTTCGACCGGATGCGCGGCGTACCCCTGCCGCAGCACGGCACCCGTGTCCGTGTCGCAGACGACGATGTGTGTGAAGGAGGCGGAACTGTCCAAGCCGGCGACTATGCCCATGTACGGATTCTGCCGCATCGCGCGGGCTTTCCCACAACCGCCTCCGGCCCCCGCGGTGTGCGGGGGCCGGAGGCGGTTGTGGGGCCGGTGCGGCCCGTGCGGGGTGCGTCAGGTGTTGGTGGTGCCCCAGTCGTCCTCGACACCGTTGTGACCGGCGCGCTCCCGGAGCGACCGCACCCGGTCGGCCACCGAGGCGGGCACCCGGTCCCCGACCTTCTCGCTCACCGAGTGGTACGCCTTGCCCGCGTACTCCCGGCCACTGAGCGCGGCGGACTCCACGGTGTTCCGCACGGCGGGGTTCTCGGCGACCTGCCGGGCTGACTTCTTCAGCTGCTCGTAGCGCTCCCGGCCGGCCCGCGTGCCGAGCACGTAGCCGAGAGCGAGGCCGGCGATGAACGTGAGCCGGTACCGCATGGCAGTCACCCTTCGTTCTGCGTTCGCTGCGTGGGACGTTCGCTGCGTGGGACGTCTGCTCCCCGCCTACCCGGAGGCGCCCGAGATCACCCCGGGGCATACCGATTGGCGAAGCACCCCCCTGCTTGCGCTAATGTATGTGTCGCAGCGAGAGCGCGCCGCCCGGCAGTAGCCAGGCAGGTACGATTTCGAGGCAACGCAGCAATCCCCTGTAGCTCAATTGGCAGAGCAGCCGGCTGTTAACCGGCAGGTTACTGGTTCGAGTCCAGTCGGGGGAGCGCGGTCCCCTGTAGCTCAATTGGCAGAGCATTCGGCTGTTAACCGGAGGGTTACTGGTTCGAGTCCAGTCGGGGGAGCCAACGGAAGAGGACCCTTCGGGGTCCTCTTCCGCGTTTGTGGCCCCGCATGGGCCGCGACCGTATCGCACGTCACTCGCCGACCGCCCCGAGCCCCTCCGGCGCCTCTCCCGTGACACGTTCGGGTGGCTTTCCGGCCGCCCGGAACCGGGCAGCACGCAGCGCGGTCCTCAAGATCAAGCGAAGTCGACCAGCCGCAGCGAGAGATCGTATGACCGGCTATGCTGCGGCAGACGGCGCGCACACTTGTACGCGCCACGCCGAGACGGGGCGGTAGCTCAGCCGGTTAGAGCAGCGGACTCATAATCCGTCGGCCGTGGGTTCGAGTCCCACCCGCCCCACCCAGCTTCCCCAGGCAGAATCGTTCTGACCTGGGGATTCGTGGTTTCCGGGGGGCGTTATTGCGTGCAGCGTCAGCTGCGCGGAGGTGCGGCGAACGTGGGTCCCCAAACATCGAAGGTGAGCTTTGCATGGCTGTGAGCCGGCCTTTTGTGGTGCCACCTCAGTGGGAGGCGTCCTTGAGCGATCCCACGACCGTGAGAGAGACTCCCACCCGCCCTTTGGGACCGAGTCGGGGCTGCCGCGAACGCGGTCGCGCACTGCCGGACCGACGATCAGGACTTCCTGCTCCGCCTCGCAGTTGAGCCTGACCACCCCCTGATTCTCCGCATCGAGGTCTCTGGCGCGTGCGCCGACCAGCGCCCGCAGCCGCACCCGTGTCCGCCCGATGAGGGCTCCGAGAGTGGGCGCGGGCTGATTCTGGCCGAGGCGCTCACGTTCGACTGGGGCGTCATGGAGCGAGCCTCCGGCAAGACGGTCTTGGGGGACCGCGGTAACTGCCCGCGCCACATGCGCAACCGTGACGCGTGTTCACGAGTCCCTCACATGCGGACCGAACACCCTTGGGGGGAATATGACCACCGAACTGCCGCCACAGCCCACCGAAGCACCCGCCCTCGCACCCGAAGACCCCACACCCGCAGACGCACCCGCCAGACGGCAGAGACCCGTCGCCGCGCTCCTCGCCGGCCTCGTCATCGGCGCCGGCACCGTTGGCGGCGCCTGGGCGATCAGCGCCAACAGCGGGCCCGGCGAACCCGGGACGTTCACCCTTGAGGGTTCGTTCGTGCTCACCGATAGCGTCGTCCCCGATGGCAATGGTGGCTGCGGAGGAACTCGCGGGTACGACGACATCAGCGAAGGTGTCAGCGTCACCGTGTACAGCGCCAAGGGCGACGTCGTCGCCACGGGCGGGCTCGGTGCATCCACCTACGACCAGGACACGTACGTCTGCCGCTTCGGGGTCTCTGTCCCGGACGTGCCGAGGGGGGAGAAGTTCTACAAGGTGGAGATCTCCCACCGCGGCACCCTCCAGCTCAGCGCGGACGAAGCCGAAGCGGGCAAGTTCGCCGGTTCCCTCGGCTAACCATCGGACGCATCTGGGCCCCGGCCGTCACCATCGGCCGGGCCCTTCGTCGCGAGTGCGGGAACGGCACCGGGGGATCCGCCGGCCGGACGTCACCATCCGTGGCGCCATGGCGGCCCTTGCCGGAGCTGAACGTCCTGAGCATCGCTACAGGCTGTCGAGAATCTGGGTGCGGCGTTCTGCCCCGTCAGCATCCACGGATACCACTCGCTTGTACGCAGCCGGGTCTATCAGGAATTCATGACACTCCCGTCGGGCCGTCAGCGGAACCACCACTCACGTCGTGCCTGTCAGGCGGCAGTGGGCTTCTTCTTGGCGCTCTTTTTCGGTGCCTTGGGTGCGAGCTGGGCGATGCGCTGGTGTGTGACGCCGAGCATGCGCCCTGCTTCGGCCTGCGTCAGTCCGAGGCCGACGAGTGTCTTGGCTGCTTGTGTCATCGCTACGCGGCGGCGCCGCTCTGCCTCTTGCGCGGCAGCGTCGGCTTCCTCGGCTTCCCGAACGACCTTGAACATCGCCGGGTCGGCCGGGACGAGGTCGACGGTGTAGGCAGCCGGATCGTCCTCGATGTCCAGAACGAGGCTGATCAGGTCACGCGCGTTGTCGTGGGCCTCGGTCCAGGTGAGGCCCTGCGTGACGTTCTGTTCCCCTTTTGGAAGGCCGTCGATGCTCACGACCCAAAAGCGTCCCTGACGCTCTGCTGTTGCCTTGTGCGTGGTCATTCAGTGCGCCCCTTTTTTTGCTCGGCCCGATGGTGTGCGGACGGTTGGCCCGGAGGCCGAGGAGGCTCACGCCTCCTCGGCCGTCCGGACTCAAGTGAGGCTAGAATTTTTAGAGCATATCCGCCTGGAAGCCTCCGACCTGCAGCGGTGTGTTCCCGTGGTCGCCGTGAATCGCAGCCGCAGTCCCTCCCGTCATGAGCACCCGACCTCGGCCGACGGACTCCGGCGACGAACCTGCGACAGTCACCGACGTGGTCCCGACTCGCTCCGCGGATCTCGCCAGTACGGTTCCGGGCCGCCGCAAACGGAACATCTCAAGTGGATCGATGGAGAGGGCGAGGTGCGATGGCTGGCACATCGAGGACCCATACTTCGCCCCGCGCGCCAACGCTCCTGCCGTGGTAGCTGCCGGTGCTGGGGTTGCGGGCGACGGGGCCGCAGCTGTCGACGAGACCCCTCGCGACCTTGCGGTCACTGCGGTTACGGCCCGCCGCCCTCGGTCGGGGAGTCGTAGTGCCACATCGTGCCGTGGCCCCCAGACTGGTTCGCCGCTACAGCCCCGCAGTTGCCCGGCAGGCGGGGGTGTAAGGGCGTTCTGGATAGGGGCAGTTGCTGTCCTGGATGCAAAGTAACCCTTGGGGGTAATGCTTGGGTTAAACCCTTGTGATCAATGCAAGGGTTTGGGCATGCTCGACCCATGACAGAGAAGAAGCTCCGCCTCATCCCCACCGGCACGTGCTGGTGTGGCTGTGAGAAGGAAGTCGGCCTCGGCAAGTTCTTCGCGCCCGGCCACGACAAGGTCGCTGAAGCCGCCCTCATCGCCATCAAGTACGGCTCTTCCGTACCCGAGTTTCTGCACACCCACGGCTATGGCCCCCATCACTCCGTCAGCCGTGCTGCGGTCGATGCCGGCGTTTGGGAGGAGTGCCGCGAGTGCTCCAGCGCACCCGGCTATCGAGGAACGGCGGAGAGTATCGCCAATCACCAGCGCAAGTATCACCGCGCCGAGCAACAAGGCCCGCGCCCGTGACCATCGCGCAGATCTTGGAGAAGCCCATCCGGGCCCTCGGTGGCACCTGGGACACCCGGCGCGCCGTGACCGCGCTCCGCGACGCCGGTCACGGTGACGGCAACCAGCGGCAGCAGGAGAAGCGAGCCCGCAAATCCCTTCGCGATCTTGCCGCAACAGGCGTCATCGTGAAGATCGACCCGGACAGCGCCACCTACCGACTTGCCGAGCGGTGAGCACGCCCGTACGTGGGGCGGGCGCGGTCGAACTTTCGAAATGCGTATTCCCCGGTCCGTGATGGCGCATGGCCGTGGTGCCCCACAACTGCGTCGCCATCGCGATCGGTTGGGTCATATGAAGGCGAGGGACGCCAGCGGCCGGGTCATGTCCCGTCCGTGATGGCGTGGGCCCTCGGTGATGTTGTTCCGTCCTGCCGGATGGAGCACGCCATCGGCGAGGTGATGAAGGGAGAGCGTCGCCCGCGACGCGCTGCTGGTCCGCACCTGAGCGGCATGCTTCTGTATGCCGCACCCCTTGCGACACCGCGAGCCGATGCTTTCGCCGTCGGCCTGTCCGCTACGGACGTAGCCGCGCCCTGGGTCGGTAACGGCGTCAGGGAACTCGCGAAGCTCGCCGCAGCCCGGGGTGATTCGTTACGGGTGGCTATGTCCGTCGTTTCGGCATCGCCGCAGGTGAGAGGCGTCACTCCTATGGGTTCGAGTCCCACCCGTCCCACCCGGCTTCCCCAGGCAGAATCGTTCTGACCTGGGGGTTCGTGATTTCCGGGGAGCTGCGGTCTCCGCAGCGGTGCGGCGAACCTGGGGCGCTCTGCGCTCTCGTGACCTTCCGGGCATTCGTGACCTGGAGTTTCGCGCCTTCTCGGTGGGATGAGTGGTCAGTGGACCCGGTCCGCCGCAACGCGTGCCGCCTTGAAGGGGCGGCACGCACCGGCGTCCGGAGGCGTCAGCCCGAAGCAGGTCACCGAGGACCCGTCCGGAGTGAGACGGCGGTACCGCTGTCGGCGGCCGTCGATGCCTCCGGGGACGAGTGCGCCTCAGACGACCGCGGTGGGGGCGGTTGGGTCGTGGACTGCTCGGGGCAGGGCGGAGGCGTCCAAAACGGCCGGTCGAACGGATGGGCGAGGCCTTGGAGGCTTACGTCGTGGCGCCCGTGCTCCCCGGAGCGGCAGGTATGGCGACGGTGAGCGACCAGAAGCTTCATGCGTCGAGTGGCCTTTCCTTCCCCGTCGAGCCGCCGCTTCCCGGCGCGATGCGGGCGCCCCTCGGCGCTCGACGGGGCCGAGGCCGCAGGGGCCTGCGCTCGTGGCAGGCGGTGGTGGCGGTCGTCATCTCGGAGTCGGCGGCGCAGGGTGCCACGGCCGCATGTCATCATCTGAAGACATCATTTGATGACAATCTCGGGAGAACATGCCGATGAATGCCCCTCACGCGACCGTCGACCTTCGGCAACGGGCCCTGGTCCCGGTGCTGGTGTTCATCGGCACGGTGGTCGCGGTGATCAGCAGCCTCGGGGCTCCGCTGGTGCCGACCATCGCCGAGGTGGACCACGTGTCCCTCTCCGACGCCCAGTGGTCGCTCACGGTCACCCTGCTCGTCGGTTCCATAGCCACCCCCGTGATGGGGCGCATGGGCGACGGCCCCCACCGGCGGCGGGTGGTGCTGGGAGCCCTCACGACGGTGCTGGCCGGCAGCGTGCTGGCCGCGCTCCCCCTGGGCTTCGGCTTCCTGGTCACCGGGCGCGGTATGCAGGGAGTGGGCCTCGGCCTCGTCCCGTTGGCCATCGCCACCGCGCGCGACGCACTGCCGGGAGGGCGGTCTCGCTCCGCGGTGGCGATGCTCTCCCTCACCACCGTGGCGGGCGTCGGACTCGGCTATCCGCTCACCGGACTGATCACCCAGACCATCGGCGTCCACGCCGCCTTCTGGTTCGGCGCCGTCATCAGCGGCCTCGCCCTGCTGGCCGCCGCCCTGGTCGTACCGCAGGCGGCCGGACGGGAGAGGCGGCCCCTGGACGCCCCCGGGGCGGCGATGCTCGCCGTCGGACTCGCCTCGCTGCTGCTCGCGCTGAGCGAGGGCGAGGTCTGGGGCTGGACCTCGGCCCGGGTGCTGGGCCTGGTGCTCTTCGCGCTGCTGCTCCTGGCCGGCTGGGGCTTCCACGAACTGCGCACCGCCCACCCCCTGGTGGACCTGCGGACGCTGCGCAACCGGTCGGTGCTGACCGCGAACGTCGCCGGCCTCATAGCGGGCGTGGCGATGTACATGATGATGTCGCTGATCACCCGCTTCGCTCAGACCCCGGCCTCCACCGGCTACGGTTTCGGCACGTCGGTGCTGGTGACCGGGCTGGTGCTGCTGCCCTTCTCGGCCGCCAGTGTGGCCTCCAACAAACTGGTGCCGCTGCTGGTCCGGCGGGCGTCCACGGCGGCGGTGCTGCCGATCGGCTGCGGGATCTCCTTGGTGTCGATGGTGTTGTTCCTGTTCGCCCGGGGCAGTCTGTGGGAGCTCTTCGTGGTCATGGGCGTCGCCGGACTCGGTGTCGGTTGCACCTTCGCCGTGATGCCCGGACTGATCGTCAACGCCGTGCCCGCGCACGAGACCGGCAGCGCCATCAGCTTCAACCAGGTGGTGCGCACCATCGGTTACACCACCGGCAGCGTCGTCAGCGCGGTCGTCCTGGAGGCGCACACCGCCCCGGGCCGGATCCTGCCGACGGACAGCGGCTACCAGGCCGCCGCCTGGCTGGGCTGTGCGATCTGGGTGGTCGCCGGGATCGTTACGATCGTCCTGCCCGGACGGGCCCGGGCAGGGGAGTCCGGGGCGACCGCCGGAACCGTGGACGAGGAACTGTTGATGGAAGAGAGCATCGCGGACGCCGAGAGCGCCGAGGACAGCGTGACCGCGGTACCGGGCGGACCCGTCAGGTGAGCGAGGGCAGGCGGCGGGACGCCGCCCGGAGCCGGCAGTTGCTGCTGGAGGCGGCTGCCGGCCTGTTCGCCGAACGTGGCTTCGATCGCAGTACTACGCGGGAGATCGGTGAGCGTGCCGGCGTGGATCCGGCCTTGATCGCCCGTTACTTCGGGGGCAAGGCGCAGCTGTACCTCGCGGTGCTCGATCTGGACCGTGCGGGGGTCCGGCCGGCCGACCTGCTGGAACCCGAGCGCAACCGCGGGCTGGTGAGTGGCGTGGATCTCCGCGGGCCGGGGCCGATCTTCCGTTCGGCCGTCGACCCGTTGAAGGAGCCGAACGTGCGGGATGCTGCCATGGAGCAGCTCCAGTGGCGTCTGGTGGAGCCGTTGTGCGAGCGATTCACCCGCGAGGGTCTGGACCGGCCGCGGTTGCGGGCGGAGCTGGCGGTGGCGGCGTTCGTGGGCATCGTGCTGTGCCGCCACGGCGGCACCCTGGGCACACTCGCCGGGGCCGACCTGGACGAACTCGTCCCCCTGGTGCTGGACATGCTCGGCCAGGGCTCTTGAAGGTTTCGCCGGCGGCACCTCGCCGAGACCCTGGCCTCCCGCGCCCTGCCGGGGTCGTCGACGAGAAGCCCCGCCCGGCCACCGGCCACCGCCTCTCCTCGTGCCGAGCGGCCCGTCCTCTCGGCCCGGCGCCCACCGCCAGATGTGAGGCGCGAGGCCGGAGGTGTGAGAGGGCCGGCTGGCCGGCGCGGCCGACGAACCGTGAACCTGGTCGGCATGGGCAACCACGCACCCAGCGGCAGACCGGCCGGACCAGGATGCCGCGGAGGGATTCCCCATGGGCGTAGTGCTCGTCTGCGTACTCACTCTGCCCGCGGTGATCCTCGCGGGGTGGATCGCGTCCTGGTGGGGAACCCGGCGCCTGCGGTGGATCGGGCTGTCCGTCGGAGCCGCGGCCTCCGTGGTCTGCGCCGTCATCGGCCGGGACGCGATGGGCCCACGGACGGACCCGCACGCCCTCGGCTGCTCCTCGGCCTTGGAGTGCACGGACCTGCGCCCGGTCTTCGTCATCGCGTCCGGGCTGCTCGGGTTCGTGTCCTGTCTGGTGCTGGTGGTCCTGACGCTCGTGGTCGAGTTCGTCGTGCGCGTCCGGAGGAAGGAGCCGGCCTGACCCGGGCCTCCGTGAGGTCGTGGGCGCTGGGACCCCCGGACCGGCTCGGAACAGCCGGCCCGCACCGTGCGCCGGCCTTGGACCTGCCGGCCCGGGCGCGTCCGCCCGGCGGTGGGACGGCACCGGGTGCGTGCTTCCGTTCGCCGCACCTCGTCTCCCGGGGGCGCTCGGTCACGGGCGGGGTGCAACCGGCGTGGCTCGTCCGACGTCTACAGGGTGAGTGGGAGTGCACAACGCCCGCGCCTGGAAGCCCATTTGGTGACCGGCTGCCCGCGTCGCGCCGCAGGGCCGCGTCGCGGCCGGCCCTGCCACGGTCGCGGTCCGGCGCAGCGGGTCGAACGATTGGCAGATCTCTGGAGGTTCGATGAAACCCGTCGTCCGAAGGTTCGCGAGCTTCGTGGGGGTGGGCGCAGCTGTCGCGGGGATGTCCGTGACCGGCGCGTCCGCGGCTCACGCGGAGGCGCCCACCCACGGTTGCCCGTATCCGTACGTCTGCTTCTACCTGAACAACAGCGCGCTGCTCGCGGGTACGCCGGTCTCGATGTTCAAGGACGTCACCAGTGGCTACCAGGCCGTGACGCCCAGGCCGCACTACGGGGTGGTGAACACCCGGAACGACGACGTGGTGTACCTGCGGCTCCAGGACGGCACCTCGATCTGCCTCCCGCCGAACACCTCGACCGTGTTCGCCAACGCCTTCAGCGTCACGGGGATCCGGATCTCGTACAGCGCGTCCTGCTGAGCCTCCTGCGGGGGCGCCTACCTACGGCGGCGTCACGTCACGCCTCCAGGAGGAGCCCCCGGACCGGTGCCGCGATGCTGACGGACGGGGCGAACGGCATGATGAGGAGGGCGGGGCTGGTGCGGGCGTGGGCGTCGTCCCGGCCTCAGGGTGCTGGTGCGCCAGGCGAAGGCGGCCGTTGTTCCGGGCCACCAGGGCGGGCGGTCGCGTGAACAGGCGCTCAGCTCGTCACATACTGCCGGCTGCCCGTGGCGGCAGCGTTCCGGATGTCGTCCAGGAGGCGGTGGTGGCGCGCGGCGTGGGCGAAGTCGGGGACCTCGCGGGTGCCTTCGGCCAGGTCGCGGCGGAGTTGGTCGTAGGCGTGCGCGACGCTGTAGGCCTTGGTGCCGCGGAGCTTCGCGAGGGCGGGGGCGTGTGCGTCGTAACGGTCCGGGACGGGCAGCTCGGTGAGTACGTCGCTCTGGCCGCGGGAGCCGCGGATGGTGATCAGCCCGAACTGAAGGTGCCCGGAGTCCCCGGTGACCACCAGGTCCCCCTCGCTTCCGTTGATCTCCCACAGGAAGTTGGTGGAGCGCGCCCGTCCGCCGCGGTAGTGGAGAGAGGCGACGGCGCCGGAGCCGAGGACGCCCGTGACGGCGATCTGGTCCTCCGCGGTCATCGCCGCGGGTTCCCCGGTCCGCCGGTGGCGGACGGTGCCGCGCCGGGTCGCCGTGGTGGCGCTGAGTTCGGTGAACGGGCCCAGGACCGAAGCGAGGCCGTCGAGGGTGTGCCCGAGCGGGACGGTCAGCATGGTGGCGCCGTTGTCCCGGTCGAGGACGTAGGCGCTGCCGTCGTCGAACGTCGGCCCCCACGCGTTTCCCGAGGCGATGATGCTGGTCGAGAGCACTTCGCCGACGTAGCCGTCGGCGATCAGGTCGGACAGATGGCGGACCGACGGGGCGGAACGCGCCTGGAGTCCGACAAAGCCGCGCAGCTTCCGCGCGTGTGCGTACGCGGCCATCTCGTCGGCCTCGGCGGTCCCGTTGCCCAGCGGCCACTCGCTCAGCACGGTCTTCCCGGCGGCCAGCGCGGACTTGACCAGCTCGTAGTGGTGCGGGACCTTCACGGTCACGACCACCAGGTCCACTTCGTCGCGCGCCACCAGTTCCTCGACACTGCCGAAGGCCAGCGGAACATCGAATTTCTCGCCGGCGGCCTGCGCGGTCCGGGCGCTGCTGGTGCTGAGCGCCCGGAGCTCGTAGGCGGCGGGCAGGGCGGCGAGAGCCGGGACGTGGGCCGAACCAGCCCAGCCGCCGCGGGCACTGAGGCCCACGATGCCGACGCCGATGGGCGCCGCTGGTCCGGAGGCGGGTGTGGACGTAGGAGCGCGCATCAGAACTGGTGCCTCCGTGTCGGTGGGTCCCATGGACGGGAGATGTCCACCGTAACCACATGTTCGCTTGAAAGCGAACATCGGCGTTCGGGGGTCTGTGGATACGGGGGCGATACTGGAGGCATGGCCAGTCGTACTTCTTCTCCGCTGCTCCACCCCGATGAGCAGGACATGAACCTGTTCACCGTGATGACGGCCCTCGGTGATCCGGTCCGGCTCGGTATCGTGGTGGCTCTGGGCGCGCGGTCCGAGGTGGCCTGCAACCGCTTCGACCTCTCGGTCGGCAAGTCGACCGCGAGCCGGCACTTCCGCGTCCTGCGCGAGGCCGGGGTGATCCGACAGCGGGACGAGGGCACGCGCCGCACCAACTCCCTGCGGCGCCCGGAACTCGACCGGCGCTTCCCCGGGCTCCTCGACCTCGTGCTGCGCGAGGCGGCCGGCGACGCGACGGCCACCCGGTAGGCGCGGAAGCGGCGTGATCGCCGAGCGGGTCGGCCGCCGCTTCGGTACGGCGCCTACCATGACGCCGGTGTCCGGGACGTGGTCGTCGTACGTGAAGCCCCCGGTGGGCACTTCACGAATCCCCGGCGCCGGCCGGGAGAGTCTGGGCGGGGGGTTCTCGGCTGCGGTCGTGGGTACGGCGGGGAAGGGCGGCCCGCGGTTCGCGGTGGATCGGTGCGCGGCGTCAGTCCCACCGCACCGGACACCGCCCGTTGGTCCGACGCGAATGACTCGGACACGACCTGGTGTGAATGCTGCTTCGCGGAGCGCAGGAGGGAATTGCGGTGCTGGTCATGCCTGGGCGGCGGACGTCGACGATGGAACTGCTGGCCGTCGAGGCGGCCGGCCGGGGGATGCCGGTCAGGGCGGCGGAGGAGCCGGGCCTGGCAGGCCCCGCGTACTGGTACGGGGGGCCGGTCGCGGGTGCGCGGCTGGCCGGCCGGCTCACGATCGCGTTGCTGGAGCCGACGGACGACTGGCTCGCCGAGCTGCCGGAAGAGTTCACCGGCCGCCGGATACGGGCGGGGACCGTCGCGGACGCATGGGCGATCGACCGGCCGACGTTCGTCAAGCCGCCCCGTGACAAGTCCTTCCCCGCCGATGTCCACACCGACGGCTCCCGGCTGTCTTCCGCCCTGGACCCGGCCGAACCGGTGCTGCTGTCCGACGTGGTGACCTTCGCGGCCGAGTACCGGCTGTTCCTGCTGGACGGCCGGATCGCGACGGCGAGCCGGTACGCGGTGTTCGGCCGGCTCGACCCCCGCCCGCTCGGTACGGACCCCGCGGACCGGGCCACCGCCGCGCAGATCACGGAGTTCGTCGACCGGTTGGCCGCCGCGGCCGGGCACACGCTGCCGAGTGCCGTCGTCGTGGACGTGGGACAACTGCTGGACCCGTACCGCCCAGGTCACCGCTGGGCCGTGGTGGAGGCCAACATGGCGTGGTTCTCGCACGCCTACGCGGCCGACCCGGCACGGGTGCTGGACGTGGTCCTGCGGTCGGCCGGTCCGCGCGAGCACCTGCGCCCACGGGATGTCGCCTTCGTACGGCACTGATCCGCCGTGCGCGAACCGGGCGGCCCCGGTCGGTCAGAACGCCTGGATGTACACCCGGGTCGTACCGGAGTCCAGTTGGAGGAGGTGGATCTCGATCCACTGGACCCCGCTCCGGCGGTTGTCGCCCACGCAGGGCGGGCAGACCCCGGCCCAGCGGACACCTTTCTCGCTCTGGGGCTCGGCGAGGCCGAGGTGCCCGAAGAGATCGGTGGGGGACGGGAGGTCCTGCTTCCTGGTGCGCAGGGGCTGCTCGGGACGCAGGTCCTCCGCTACCCCGACCGCCGTCTTCTCGTCGGTCACGAAGGAGAGCAGGTAGACGTCCTCCTGCGGATTGATCTGCACGGCGCCCTTCACCTCCGTCGCGCTCCCGGGCAACGCCACCTTCATGAACGCCGATGCTTCGGGAGCGCCCATGTCCTTTCCCCAGTGCGAGGCACGCCCGTCCGTCGTGCGGTGGCCGTCCCCGCCGGTACTCGCGCAGGAGGTGAGCAGCAGCACGGCGGCCCCGGACACCGCCAACAGAGCCGGCCGGAGGGCGGATCGACGGTTCATCGGATCTCCTTGTCACGTGCCCCCGTCCGGGGGCGGTCGTGCCGGCGGGACGGATGCCGGGAGCGAAGGGGCCTCCGCCCAGGCGGAAGCGGCTTTCCGCGCCCTACTGGATGACGGCCAGGGGCCCGGTGAGGTACTGCTGTAGCACGGGTCCGACCACGCCCGCCAGGACCTCCGTGCCGGTGTCCGTGAGCACCTGGAGTCCGGTGGACCGCAGGCGGCCGTCGGTGGTCCCGACGAGGCGCAGGACGCCAGGCGGTGGCCGATGGTCTCGCGGGGGCCGTCCAGCAGTTCGGCGAGAACGGCTTGGGGATCGAAGGGCAGGGCTGCCGCTGCCGCGAACAGGCCCTTCTTCGAACCGAACCGGTGCGAGACCACCGAGGCGTCGACCTCGGCGTCGGCCGCGACGCCCCGCATCGTCGTGCGGTCGTATCCGGTCCCCGCGAACGTGCGCCGCGCGGCCTCCAGGACCGCCTCGCGGGTGGCGGGCTCCCCGGGGCGGCTGGAGTCCGTGTCCCCAAGCCCGTGTCCCCAAGCCCGTCGTACGACCGCAATCGCTTTTTGCCGCGGCGCCCGATCCCCGCCGCTGGTGGGACCTCGCCGTCATCGGAGGCGTCTTCGGCGCGATCGCCGCCTCCGGCGCCCAGCGGCACGCGGAGGCCCCCGCCTGTCTCCGAGGTCCTCCCGCACCAGGTACGCGCGGGGTGTCGCGGCGATCGTCCCGGTCGCGGCGACACCCCGCGCGTACGGCCTTCACTCCGTGGCGATGGCCTTCAGGACGTTCATCCGCCCTGCGCGGAAGGCCGGGAAGAGCGCGGCCAGCAGGCCCACCACCGCGGAGCCGAGGAAGACGATGCCGATGGTGGTCCACGGGATGCTGAGCACCCCCAGCCCGGCGAGGGCCAGCAGCTTCTGCGCGGCGACGCCCCAGCCCAGGCCCAGGGCCACACCCAGGACCGCTCCGAACAGGGCGATGATCACGGACTCCAGGCGGACCATCCGGCGCAACTGACGCCGGGAGAGCCCGATGGCCCGCATCAGCCCGATCTCGCGGGTGCGTTCGACCACCGAGAGGGCGAGGGTGTTCACCACTCCGAGGACGGCGACGACGATGGCGAGTGCCAGCAGGGCGTAGATCATGTTGAGCAACTGGTCGAGCTGCTGCTCGACCATGTCCTTGTAGGCGGCCTGGTCCCGGACCTTGACCTGCGGGTAGTCGGCGGTGGCCGCCTTGAGCGCCGCTGCCGCCAAAGTCTCCTGGCCGGGCCGCGCGGCGGCGAACATCATGTTGTTCAGCGGGAATGCGGTGGCCGGCAGATAGCGCCTGGCCTCGGCGATGTCCATGTACATGGCGCCCTTGTCGAACACCGTGTCGTCGGAGGTGATCGCCCGGACCGTCAGCCGAGCCGTGGTGCCGCCGGCGAAGGCGACGCCGAGCCGGCTGCCGAGGGTGACCCCGTGAGCCGAGGCCCAGCCCTCGGGCACCGACATGGCGCCGGGGGCGTAGGCGTCGATCAGCGCTCCCCGCACGGTCTTGGCCCGGAGGTCGTCGGTGTAGGACGGCGATCCCGCCGCGATCTCCGTCTTGTCCGTGGTGCCGTCGGGAGCGACGACGGTCGCCGCGACGTCCGTGCGGTCGGTGACGTGGGCCAGATGCCCGGCCGCGTGGATGGCCTCGGCGGCCGCCGGGCTGATCGGGTCGCCGTCTCCCACCTGGATGATGAAGTCGGCGCCGACGGACTTGTCCATCTGGGCGCTCGCCGAGGCGACCATGGAGTTGCCGACCACCGACAGGCTCGCGACCAGCGCGAGACCGACCATGAGCGCCGCCGCGGTCGCTCCGGTACGGCGCGGGTTGCGCAGTGCGTTGCGCTCGGCCAGCCGGCCCACCGGGCCGAACGCGCGCAGGGTGAGGGCGCCCAGTACCCGTACGACGAGACCGGCGAGCAGCGGACCGACGACGACGAACCCGACCAGCGTCAGCAGTACGCCGATCGCGAGCAGTCCGGAACCGGCCGAGGTCGTGGACGAGGCCGCGGCCAGCGCCAGCGCCGAACCGCCCGCCGCGGTGAGGAGCGCGCCGACCACGGAACGGACGCGTCCCGCGCGGGCGTCGGCAGGGGTTCCGGCGTCGCGCAGCGCCGCCATCGGGGAGATGGCGCCGGCCCGGCGTGCGGGCAGCATCGCGGACACGACGGTCACCACGACACCGAGGGCGAGACCGATCAGCGGGGTGGTGGCCTTGATGGTCAGGTCCGCGGTGTCCAGGTGCATTCCCAGCGCGCCCATGAGTTCGATCAGGCCGACGGCGAGGCCGATGCCCGCGCCGATCCCGGCCACCGATCCGGCGGCGCCGAGCAGCACCGCCTCCACCAGCACCGAGCGGTTGACCTGCCGACGGCTCGACCCGACGGCCCGCATCAGTCCGATCTCGCGGGTGCGCTGGGCGACCAGCATGGAGAAGGTGTTGACGATCAGGAAGATGCCGACGAGGACGGCGATCCCGGCGAAGCCGAGCAGCACGTACTTCATGGGATCGAGGAAGGTGCCGATGTCCTGCTGGTTCTGGGCCGTCTTCTCCGCCGCGGTCCGCACCTGGTAGTCGTGGCCGCCCAAGGCGGCGTCGACGCTCGCCTTGAGCCGGTCGTCGCTGATCCCGGGCGCGGCGTCCAGGGCGTAGTCGGTGAAGGCGGCGCGGGAGCCGAGGAGCACCTGCTGGGCGGTGGGGGTGTCGAGGTAGACGACGGCCGCACCCGGGTTGGTGGTCTTGTACGTGGCGATGCCGCTGAGGGTCACCTCGGCGTCCCCGGGTGCGGCGATGACCCGGAGCGTGTCGCCGACGGCCAGGTGGTGCTCGGCCGCGGTGTCCGCGTCGAGCACGGCCTCACCGGGTGCGCCCGGGGCGTGGCCGGAGGTGATGTCGACGGACTTGGTCTGGTTCGGGTTCCAGTTGGTGACGACGGTCGGCGCGCCGGTGCTGGAACCGATGTCCTGGCCGTGGCTGTCGGCGACGGTGGCCTGCCGGCTGCCGACCCCGGGCACCACCCGGGCCACACCCGGGACCTTCTCCAGCTCCGCCCGGAGCGAGGCGGGCAGGGACGCCGGTGTTCCGGTCTCCTGCTGGTCGTCGGTCTCCGGCGGGCTGACCGTGACGTCGGCGGAGCTCGTCGCGAAGAGCTTGTCGAAGGTCGTGCTCATGGTGTCGGTGAAGACCAGCGTGCCGCACACGAAGGCCACGGACAGCAGTACGGCGACCGCCGACAGCGCCATGCGGCCCTTGTGCGCGAGGACGTTGCGCAGGGAGGTACGGAGCACGGTCACGAGGTCCTGCCCCGGGAGTCGAAGGACTTCATCCGCTCCAGCACCGCGTCGGCCGTGGGCGCGTGCATCTCGTCGACGATCCGTCCGTCGGCGAGGTAGAGGACCCGGTCCGCGTAGGACGCGGCCACCGGGTCGTGGGTCACCATGACGATGGTCTGGCCCAGGGTGTCGACCGAGTGGCGCAGGAAGCCGAGGATCTCGGCGCCGGCCCGGGAGTCCAGGTTCCCGGTCGGCTCGTCTCCGAAGATGATCTCGGGACGGGCGGCGAGGGCCCGGGCCACGGCGACCCGCTGCTGCTGCCCGCCGGACAACTGCGTGGGGCGGTGCGTGAGCCGCCCGGCCAGTCCCACCGTCTCCACGACGAGGTCCAGCCACGCCCGGTCGGGAGTGCGGCCCGCGATGTCCATGGGCAGGGTGATGTTCTCCAGCGCGGTCAGTGTCGGGAGCAGGTTGAACGCCTGGAAGACGAAGCCGATGCTGTCACGGCGGAGCCGGGTCAGCCGTTTGTCACCGAGCCCGGTGATCTCGGTCCCGCCGACCCAGGTCTTGCCGCCGGAGACGGTGTCCAGACCGGCCAGGCAGTGCATCAGCGTGGACTTGCCGGAACCCGAGGGACCCATGATCGCGGTGAACTGCCCCCGGGGAATGTCGACATCCACCGCGTCGAGCGCGACCACCCGGGTCTCGCCGTCGCCGTACGCCTTGGTCAGCCCCCGCGCACGCGCGGCGAACGGCGAACGGGCTTCGCCGTCCCGGGCCGCGGTACTCGATACGGACGTCTTCACTTGTGGTCTCCTGAAACTCGGCACGGGCGGTTTCCCCGGGTTCCAAGCCTTCCGGAGCGCACCTCGCCGAACCATGGGGCGAAGCACCGGATCCGTGGTGGGGATAGCCCCCCACCGGGCCGTGGAGACAGCCCGCACGGTCCGCACGGGCGCGGCGGCGGCATGCCCGCTACGACGGCAGACGGCGGCATGCCCGGTACGACGGCAGGGCCCGGACCGCGCGTCGCGGTCCGGGCCCTGCCTCCTCGCCACCGCCCAGGGGCGGTGCGGTGCGTCAGCTCCGGGCGGTGTCGTCGTCCGCCTGCGTGGCGCCCTCGGCCGCGGCTGCCTTCTCGCGCATCTTGCGCACCAGCTCCGCCTTCTGGTCGGCGGCGCCCTGGCGGTCGAGGTTGCGGTGCGGACCGTTGTTCTGGCGCTCGGTGCGGGACTGCCGCTTGCGCTGGCCGCCGCCCATGCCCACGGGGTTGTTGATGTTCTTGCTCACGGGTTCTCCCGGAATGACGTGAAGTGGTCTACGGATGCATCGGTGGGGGACGGGCGCGGCGCGTCGAGGGACGTCAGCTGGGGCCCGTCACGCTCTCACTCGTACATCAGATTCTGGAAGAACATGCCTACGACGTTACCCGGTCCCGTCGGCCCCGCGCGCCAGTCGTTTCGCGGGCCCGCGGCAGGCATCCGCCGTTTCGCGGGCCCACGGCACGCGTCCGCCCGGTCCGCCGCGGCACCCGTGCCGGTCGGTCCCGTGCCCTCCGCCCGCGTACCACGGGCGTGGTACGCGGGCGGGCGTCCACCATGGCGGTGGTAGCCCGACTCCGTCCCCGGGGATGACCGCCGAAGGACGGTTCGCGGGGAGACTGTTCCTGTCGGACGGCACGCGTCCGGGGGGCGCGACGGCACGCGTCCGGGACGCATGCGGACAGAAGGGAGCGGCGGATGAAGAAGTGGGTACGACCACTGGTCGGAACGGTCCTGCTCATCGTGGGTGTGGTGTGGTCGTTGCAGGGCTCCGGAGCCATGGACGACAGCAAGGTGATGTCCGGCGAATCGCAGTGGCTGGTGATCGGTCTGGTCGTGGCCGTCGCCGGGCTGACGCTCCTGATCAGCGGCCTCAGGAAACTGCGGGCCGGCAGCCGGTGAACGGGACCGGCGCGGGCGGACCGGCCCGGGGGAAGGGCGAGGAGCGGCCCGTCGGACGGCGGATCATCCTCGGCGCACTGGGTCTCGGCGCCCTGGGCGTGGCCGGGGGAGCGACCATTCAGCGCGGCCTCGACAACACGCTCGCCTCGGTGGCGGGCAAGGACCCCACCGGCCTCTTCTCGGTGTTGCCCGGCACCGGCGGCTTCCGCTTCTACTCCGTCGCCGACACGGTGCCGCACCGATCCGCCGACGACTACCGGCTGACCGTGGACGGCCTGGTGGACCGCCCCGCCTCGTACACGCTGGCCGAACTCACGGCCATGCCGAGCACCCGCCTGGTGCGGGACGTGCAGTGCGTCACCGGCTGGCGCGTGCCCAAGACGGCCTTCACCGGGGTCACCCTCTCCCATCTGCTCGACGTCTGCGGAGTGCGGCCCGGAGCGAGGGCGGTGCGGTTCACCTGCTTCGACGGGGTCTACACCGAGAGCCTCACCCTGGACCAGGCGCGACGCGACGACATGCTGGTGTCCTACCGGATGCGCGACGAGCCGCTGACCGCCGCCCACGGCGGACCGGTGCGCCTGTACGCCGCCCCGATGTACTTCTACAAGTCGGCCAAGTGGCTGTCCGGCATCACCGTCACCGACCGCGTCCAGCCCGGTTACTGGGAGCGGTACGGCTACGACGTGGACGGCTGGGTCGGCGAGTCGAACGGACGGGACGATGAACCCACCAGCTGAACGCCCGGACCTGATACGACGGTTCACCACCGCCGAACGCTGGATCCACCGGTGCACGGCCGCACTGGTGGGAACCGCACTCGTCACCGCAGCCCTCCTCTACCTGCCGGCGCTGGCCGAACTCGTCGGCCGGCGTCGGCTGCTGGTGACCGTGCACCAGTGGGCGGGCATCGCCATGCCCGTACCGCTCCTGGCGGGCCTGGTCTCGCGCGCGTTCCGCGCCGACCTGAGCCGCCTCAACCGGTTCGGCCCGCACGACCGCGGCTGGGTGCGGGCGGGCCTGCGCAAGCGACCCCGTACCGCCGGAAAGTTCAACGCCGGGCAGAAGCTGTACGCGAACGTCCTCGCCGGAGCCCTGCTCGTCATGATCGGCACCGGGCTCCTCATGTGGTTCCCCCGCCTCGCGCCCCTCCTGTGGCGCACCGGGGCGACGTTCGTCCACGACTGGCTGGCCCTGCTCGTCGCCGCCCTGGTCCTCGGACACATCCGGATGGCCGTCCGCGACGCCCAGGCCCGCCGCGGGCTGCGCACCGGGGAGGTCCCACGGGACTGGGCCCGAGCGCACCACCCGCTGTGGGAGGAGGAGAACCCGGCGCCCGCAGCCGCCCGGGAGACATGAGAAGGAACATGGCACCCCTCACAGGCATCCGGTCGGCGGTGAGGAACCTCGCCGACCGTCCGGCCCGGCACCCGTTCGCCGTGGACGCCGTCGCCGTGGTCTGCTGCGTGCTCATCACCGGCCCGGTCATGATGCTGACGTCGCAGCAGGGGCAGGCCGCCCTCCGCCCGGCCGGAGCGGTATCCGCACTCTGCAGCCTGCTGGTGCTGTGCGCCCATCGGTGGCCGCGCGCGACGGTGTGGGCCACGGCGGCGACCAGCGTGCTGCTCCTCGCCCTCGTCCCCGACATGCCGCCCCCGCCCGCACCGGCGGTCGCGGCACTCTTCCTGCTCGCGGCCCGGACCGACCGCCGCACCGCCGTGCGCACCAGCGCGGCGGTGGGCGTCGCGATGACCGTCGCCGCGTTCCTCGTACGCCCCGAACTCCCGGCCGTGGAGCCCAACCTCGCGCTCCTGGCGTGGACCCAGCTGCCCACGGCGGTCGGGGACGCGGTACGGAGCCGACGCGAGCTGCTCGCCTCCTACCGGGAACGCGCGGAGCACGCCGAGGCGACCAGGGAGGACGAAGCGCACCGGCGGGTCGTGGCCGAACGGATGCGCCTCGCCCGGGAACTGCACGACGTCGTCGCGCACCACCTCACCCTCGTCAACGCGCAGGCCGGAGTGGCCCACCACCTGGTCCGCCAGGACGCCGAGCGCGCCTACGAGGCCCTCGGGCAGATCCGCGACACCAGTCGGGCGGCACTCGACGAACTCCGGGCCACCGTAGGCCTGTTGCGGCAGACGGAC
This sequence comes from Streptomyces sp. NBC_00247, assembly GCF_036188265.1. Classification (NCBI taxonomy): domain Bacteria; kingdom Bacillati; phylum Actinomycetota; class Actinomycetes; order Kitasatosporales; family Streptomycetaceae; genus Streptomyces; species Streptomyces sp. NBC_00247. The sequence goes on from NZ_CP108093.1 coordinate 5,071,828, forward strand.
GAGCCCGACCAGCCACTCGCCCCCGCGCCCGGACTGCGCGACCTGCCCGCGCTGCTGGACTCGTTCCGGCACGCGGGCCTCCACGTCGAAGCCCGGTACGACAGGACGCCGACCCCACTTCCGCCGCTGACCGACCTGGCCGCCTACCGGGTGGTCCAGGAGGCGATGACCAACGCGCGCAAACACGTCGCCGACGCCCGGGTGTCCGTGGTCGTCGCCGTCCACCCGGCCCACCTGGAGGTCTCCGTCACCGACGACGGCGGCACCGGACCGGGCCACGGCCCCGGCACCGGCCTGGGCCTGATCAGCCTCACGGAACGCGTACGCGCGACGGGCGGAACCCTGCACCACGGCCCGCGGACGGCAGGCGGGTTCCGCGTGCACGCGATCCTGCCCCTCGTCTCGAACACCCTTGCACAGGACTGCTCCCGGGAGGGCGAATGAGTGTCCGGGTACTGCTCGCCGACGACCAGGCGCTCCTGAGAGGAACCTTCCGCATCCTGCTGGAGGCCACCCCGGGCATCGAGGTCGTCGGCGAGGCGTGCGACGGGACGGAGGCGGTGGACCAGGCCCGGCGCCGGCCGACGGACGTGGTGCTGATGGACATCCGGATGCCCGGCCTCGACGGGATCGAAGCCACCAGGATCATCACCGCCGACAAGGACCTGGCCGCGGTCAAAGTGCTCATCCTGACCACGTTCGAGACCGACGAGCACGTGGCGGAGGCGCTGCGCGCGGGGGCGAGCGGATTCGTCGGCAAGGGCATCCACCCCCAGGAGCTGATCGACGCGATCAGGACGGTCGCCGCGGGGGACGCGCTGCTCTCGCCCGTCGCGACCCGTTCGCTGATCCAGCGCTTCCTCGCCCGTACGCCTCCGCAGCGCACCACCGCCCCGACGCTGGAGAGCCTGACCGGACGCGAGCGCGAGGTGGTGGTGCTGGCGGCCACCGGTCTGTCCAACGACGAGATCGCGGACCACCTCGGCATCTCCGTCCTCACGGCGAAGACCCACGTGAACCGGGCCATGGTGAAACTGGGAGCGCGGGACAGGGCGCACCTGGTCATCGCCGCCTACGAGGGGGGCCTGGTCCACCCCGCACGGTGAACGGCCCCGGGCGGCGCGAGCCTCTGTGTACGGGGGTCACTCACAGGCGGCCGACTTGTCCACCGCCGCGGTGTAGCTCGTGATCAGATTCTTCATGGCCGTCTTGTCGTCGATGCCGGTGTCCAGGACCTGGATGATCGCGAAGAGGTCCAAATCCGGGTGTTCCGACGACGTGCACGAAGCGGTCTTGCCCACACCGGCTTTGCCGGTCCAGACGTACCGGTAGTCGTCCGTGGTCTCCCCGTCGTCCGTGTAGGCGTATGCCTCCGCGACCGTCGTTCCGGTCTCCCCTCTTCCCCACCATGCCTGGGTGAGGCGCAGGGCCACCGTGCCGTCCACGGAAACGACGCAGCGGGTCGTGCCGCCGTTCGGCTTCGAGATCGCCGAGGTGACGGATTCCCCGCCGGGTAACGCTGCTTTCACCTGCGCGGGGTCGACAGCGATGCCGCACAGGGGGGTGGGCACGGTGTAGTTCTTCGCGGCCGGTTCGTCGTCGGAACATGCCGACAGGGTGGAGGCGAGGACGGCGGCTGCGGACAGGGAAACGGCCGGGCCGATGAACCGGTGGCGCCGGAGGGTTCCGTGGACGGACAACGCGACTGGCCTTTCTGGATGTGTACAGGGGTGATCGGGCGCGGCTGTTCTCGGGCGGTCGATCACCTTCGACAGCCCGTCCCGGTGGTGCGCCTTCCTGGCAATACGGTGCGCCGTGGGTTACTCACAGTCGTCCGACCGGTTCACCGTCTCGGTGTAGCTGTTGATCAGGCTCTTCATGGCCGTCTTGTCGCCGGCGCCGGAGTCGAGGACTTGAATGATCGCGAAGAGGCGCATCTCCGGGTGCTTCGACGACGTACACGAAGCGGTTTTGCCCACACCGGCCTTGCTGGTCCAGACGTACCGGTAGTCGCCCGTCGTCTCCCCGCCGTCCGTGCCGGAGTACGCCGCCGCGACCGTCGCCCCGGTGTCCAGGCGACCCCACCACGCCTGGGCGAGGCGCAGGGCCGGCTTGCCGTCCACGGACAGGTCGCAGCGGGTCGTCCCGCCGTTCGGCTTCGAGGTCGCCGAGGTGAGGGAATCCCCGCCGGGCAGCAGAGTCTTCACTTGTGCGGAGTCGACCGCGACCCCGCACAGTGTGGTGGGCACGGTGTAGTTCTTCGCGGCCGGCTCGTCGTCGGAGCATGCCGAGAGGCTGGAGGCGAGGACGACGGCGGCTGACAGAGAGAGAACCGGGCTGATGAGCCGGTGGCGCCGGAGAGTTCCACGGACGGACAACGCGACGGGCCTTTCTGGATGTGTACAGAGGTGATCGGGCGGGGCCGTTCTCGGACGGTCGGTCACATTCAACGGGCCGTCCCGGTGTGCGCCTTCGAAGCACTACCCGTGCACCGAGGGTCATTCGCAGGCATCTGAACGGTTCACCGCCGCGGTGTAGCTGTTGATCAGCGTCTTCATGGTCGCTTTGTCGTCGATACTGGGATCGAATGCCTGGATGATGGCGAAGAGGCGCATTTCCGGGTGCTTCGACGACGTGCAGGAAGAGGTCTTGCCCACGCCGGCCGTTCCGGTCCACGCGAACCGGTAGTCGTCCGTCGTCTCCGCGCCGTTCGTGCCGGAGTACGCCCCCGAGACTTTGAGCCCGGTGTCCAGGCGGTCCCACCAGGTCTGGGTGAAGCGGAGGACGATCTTGCCGTCCACGGAGACGTTGCAGCGGACCGTCCCGCTGTTCGGCTTCGAGACCGTCAGGGAGAGAGAATCCCCGCCTGGCAGCAGGGGCTTCACTTGTGCGGGGCCGACCGTTACCCCGCACAGTGACGAGGGCACGGTGTAGTTCTTCTTGGCCGGTTCGTCGTCGCCGGAGCATGCCGACAGGGTGGAGGCGAGGACGAGGGCGGCGGACAGGGAGACGGCCGGGCCGATGAGCCGGTGACGCGCGCGAGTTCTGTGGACAACGCGAGAAGCCTTTCGGGGTTCGGACGGGGACGGCGCGGCGGGCACCGTCCCCGGGCATTCGACTCAGATGTCCGTCTTCAAGTGCGGGGACATTTGAGCGGTGTTCGTACCCGCTGCCCGGAACCCGTCCTGAGCGGCGCGTCGGGCCTTCTCGTCGATGCCGTCGTCCAACAGGTCGTTGCGATGGTGCGTCTTTGCCGCCTTCTCCACGGCGGCCTCGGTGTAGTCCGAGTTCTGATCGTTGCCGCTCTCCCACAGCTCGCCCATGACGGGGCCCGCGTCGTCCTTGGCGTGCCCTTCGGCGTCCTGGAACAGGGCTTCGAGGACCATGCTGCTCACGGTCCCGGCCGCGCCGCCGGCCACAGCGCCGGCGACCGGGCTGGCGATGAACGACGTACCGACTCCGATGCCCGTGCCGATACCTCCGGAAATGGCGTTCTTCCATTGCCCCACGGACTGGTCGAACTTCTTGTCGGACTCGTCCGCGGGACCAGCGACCGCCTCCTGGCGGCCGATGGCCAGCGTGCCGGACACTTCACCCGAGCCGTGGGCTATCTGCTCGATGGTGAACTGCGTGTCGTTCGAGTAGCGTGCGTCGGCCGGCAGGTCCGGGTTCAAGTGGTAATCCATGAGGTTCCCCATGTACGCCTTGTTGGCGACCTCCACTGCCGCGTAGCCCTCCGGATTCTGACCGACGGTCAACAGCAGCGCGTTCACGTTGCGGTGGTCGAGCGTGGCCGAACTGCCGGCGACGGGGAACAGCCTGTCGGTGTCCTTGTCCGCGTCGTCGGTCAGGGCCCGGTTGATGTCCGGCAGGTACTCCGAGGTGATCTGCCCGATGCTGTCGGACATGTAACTGTGCCCCGTGAGACGCTCGTTGTCGTCCGCGACGGAGGCCACGATCGACTCGAAGAGCTTGGCCTGCCCGTCGTTGTGGGCCGGGGTGTCCGCCGTCGGGAGCTCGCCCGCCGGGTGACCGGTCGCGGCGGCCTCCAGGGCGAGGGCGAGGTTGTTGCGACCGGTGTTGACCTCGTCGCCGTGGAAGTTGCTCTCCTGAGGCCAGTCCCGCTCCTCGAACAGGTACTGGAAGTTGGAGAGCGGGACCTTCCCGTTCTTGCCGTTGCCGTCCGTGTCGCGCTCGAAGGGGGAGTCCTCCTTGGAGACGTACTCCTCGTTGAAGAAGTCGGTCGCCGCGTCCGGGCTGTTGGACAGCCCCTTGAGGTATCCGGTCAGCGGGTCGGAACCGCTGTCCTCGCCGATACGGTTGAGGAGGGGGTCCATGCCCATCTTCTGCCAGGCCATGTTGGCGTGCTCGCCGTTGCCGGTGAGCTTGCGTTCCGTCTCCATGAGCGCGGTGCCGTAGCTCTTGAGGAACTGGTCGTCGTAGTCGCCGGTCCGCATCAGGTTGCTCATGACCTGGAACCCCATGGGGCCGGCGCCGTTCCGGCCGATGGGCTGTTCGCCGAGCCGGACCATGTCGCCCTTCCAGGTCGACATGTCGGCGGAGTCGCTCTGCGTGGCGGTGGCGAGCGTCAGACCGAGATTGCGCTGGAGGTCGTCGAGCTTGTCCTGGCGCTCGTAGACCAACTCCGGGTTCACGGCGGGATCGGTGACGCCCGCCCAGAACTCGAGGGTCTGCTCCGGCTTGAGCCGGGTGGCGAACCGCTCGGCGAACAGCGGGTCGTCCTTGTACTTCGCGAGACCGTCGTTGATCTTGTCGAACTCTGCGGGCGTGAGGTCCTTGGGGTCCTTCGCCGCGATCCTGGCGAGGTCGTCCGCCGCCTGGACGGCGTCCGCCGCGGAGTCGCGATCCTTGTAACTGGCGTCCGAGAAGCCCATCTTGGACTGGTCGGCTATCGCGCTCAGCACCGTGCTCGCCGAGGTGTCGCTCTCGGTGGCCCTGTTGAGTATCCCCTGCACCTCGTCGCGCAGAGCGGTGACGTCGCTCTCGGTGTGCTCCGGGACGGTGGTGCCCTTCGCGGCCCGGTCCGGGTGGATGTTCATGGTGACGGTGAAGCCGCCCTTGTCGGTGCTGACGACGGTCAGGTTCTTCGCCTGCCCGCGGGTGATGGCGGCCTCAAGGTCCTTCTTGAACTGCCGCAACTCGTCCCGGGTGTCACTGAGGATGTTGTGGATGGTGGTGGCCTGCGTGTGGGCATCGCCGAACTCGCCGGCGGTCTTGCCGATGAACTCCTTGGTGACCGTGGCGTTCATACCGGCCCAGTCGGCCGAGTTGGCGGCCTTGTGCAGGCCGTCCTCGGCCTGCTTCTTCAGCTCCGCCAGGTGCCGTACGAGCTGGTTCCAGTCGGAGACGGCCGTGTCGAGCGTCGCGAAGTTGGCGAAGCGCAGCGCGTCGAGATCCATGAGGTGTCGTTTCTCCTGTACGTCTGTGGTCGCGCTGCTACTTCTTCGGTTCGTAGGCCGGGTTCTTCTTGCCCGGTTCGCCGACCCGCTCGTCGAACCCGGCGTCCAGGGCGTCGATGCTGCTCATCTGCCGCTGGATGTAGTTCTCGTCCCCGGTGTGCACCTTCTTGGTGACCTGCATGTGGTTGGAGATGTGGGCGCAGGCGTCCATGAGCGACTTCAGCTGCTCTTCCCACCGGTTCGACACGTGCTTGAGCCCGCCGCCCAGGGCGAAGCCCTGACCGCTCAGATCGCCGGCGGCCGTGTCGCTGCTGGGAGTGGCGACCCTGGCCTTGCTCCACAGGTTGTCGTAGAGGGAGTGCGCCTGACTGCCGATCTTCGCCAGGTCGCCCTGAGCCACCTTGAGGTCGCCCGTCTGCCCGGGCAGGCCCACGTAACCGCCGCCGTCCCCGGGGTCCAACTGGTTCAACCGCATTCCGGTCGACTGCCGGTCGGCGGCGCCCGCCTTCAGCTGCTCCCACTCGTCCCACGCCATGAAAAACCCTTCCCCCGTTGTGCCCCGTCCCGTCACGCCCGGTGGGCGCGACGGCTCGCGGTGGTGTCCGGCGCGCGGGGCCGCAGTCGCGACGTCCGGAACCGTGCCCTCGCGGCGTTGCCGAACCGCCCGAATCGCTCCGCGACGACGCTCCGGCCCCCTTCCGTGAGGCACCGCACCGGATGCCGCGCCCCGACCGGCCTCGGTCCGACGGACATCCGCCCAAGGGCCGTCCGCACTCCCGGCGGTGCGCGACGACGGCCACGACGCCTCGTCGCGATGTCGTCACGTCCGCACACCACCCGGTACGCGGACGCTTCCCACCGTGCGGCGCGTCGTGTCCGGCGCTGCGAACCCGTCCACCGCGGATCACGGGACAGCCCAGGTGCCACGCTAGCAATTCGCCAGGATGTTCACATGGAGCGAGTCCGGATCCGTGAACAGCAGTTGTGTGTATCTCGTGGAGGCTCCAGGGGGACGGAGACCGAATGCCTCGGTTCGTCCGGGTGCGGGCGGTTCTGTTCGCTCTCCGGCGGGCGCCGGAGCCGGGCGCCGGAGCCGGGCGCGCCTACCGGCCCAGCATGCCGAGGCCGTCGACCGCCGCAGGGGAGAGCGTCGAACGCGTGAGGCCGGACCGCGGCATCCAGCGGACCTCGGCGGTGGATCCGCCGGTCTCGGTGACCGTCGGCGTACCGGGCCCGACGTCGACGCGGTAGAAGAGCGCCACGAGGTGCCAACGCACCCCGAGCCGATGGGCGGTGTAACCGCGTGCGTCGACCAGGCGGGAGCCGAGGACTTCGAGTCCGGTCTCCTCGTGCAGCTCGCGGGCCAGTGTCTCCTGCGGCTGTTCGCCGGGGTCGACCCCGCCGCCCGGGAGGTGCCACAGGCCGGGTCGGAACACCGGTGAGGCCTCCGAGAGCCGGGTCAGCAGGAGGTGCTCCTGCCTCGTGACCAACCCGTACGCCGAGACGCGTGAGCGCACCTGGTCGACCATGCCGGACCTCCTTCGACGATGTGCGGCGCCGGTGAACCTCTTCGCCGGATGCCTTCCCGATCATGCCCGGTGCGGGTGGCGGTGGTGAAGCCCATTGCGGCCGAGGTGGTCGTGCGGGCGGAGGGTGAAGGCCGCGGGGACGGGTTCGCGACTCTGGGGGAGGCCGCGGGAACCCGGGACGAAGGATGCGGGAGAAGGCGTCTTCACGGGGGGCCGCGCACGGAGTTCCACCACGGAGGCGAAGCCGGTGGCCCGAGCGCTGTTCGACGCGTACGGCCTTTCCGTCCGGTATGCCGCCGATGGTCGCGTAACCCTGGAGGACGGGACGGGACGGGACGGGACGGGACGGGACGGGGACGGGGACGGGGACGGGACGGGACGGGGACGGGGACGGGACGGGACGGGGACGGGGACGGGGACGGGACGGGGACGGGGACGGGACGGGGACGGGGCGGGGCCGAGGACGGGGGCGGGGTCAGGGCCGGGGTGGCCCGCCATAGACTGGCCAGCCCCGCCGGAGCGGCGCGGTTCCCGGCTCGTCCCTGTCGTGCGGCTCCGTGGCGCGAGGGGCTTTCGTTCGGATCGGGCCGGCTCGCGAGCCCCGCACGGTCCACGGACGAGGCCCCGGCGGCGACAGCGCGAGGAGGAACCATGAGCGACCGTGCCCGCACCGTCCTGGCCGGCCTGGACACCATCCGGCCCGGCCTGGAGGACCTGTACAAGGACCTGCACGCCCACCCCGAACTCGGCCTCCGGGAACACCGCACGGCCGGCAAGGTGTCCGAGGCGCTGCGCGGGGCCGGGTACGAGGTCGTCGAGGGCATCGGCGGGACCGGAGTCGTCGGCGTGCTGGCCAACGGCGACGGGCCGGTCGTCCTGGCCCGCGCCGACATGGACGCCCTGCCGGTCCGCGAGCGGACCGGACTTCCGTACGCCTCCACCGCGACCGTGACCGGTGAGGACGGCTCCGAGCAGCCCGTGATGCACGCCTGCGGGCACGACGTGCACATGGCCGCGCTGATCGGCGGCGCCCGGCTGATGGCGGAGTCCCGGGACGCGTGGCGGGGCACTTTCGTGGCGCTCTTCCAGCCCTCCGAGGAGAGGGGCGACGGTGCGGACGCGATGATCGCCGACGGCCTGACCTCGCGGGTGCCCCGCCCCGACGTGGTGCTCGCCCAGCACGTGCTGGCCCTTCCGGCCGGTTACGTCGGGACCCGCCCGGGGCCGTTCCTGTCCGCCGCCGACAGCCTTCGCGTCACCGTGCACGGCCGGGGCGGGCACGGCTCGATGCCCCAAGCGGCGGTGGACCCCGTGGTGATGGCCGCGATGATCGTCGTACGCCTGCAGACCATCGTCTCCCGGGAGCTGGCGGCGACCACCCCTGCGGTCGTGTCCGTCGGCAGCATCCACGCCGGGACCGGCCCCAATGTCATCCCGGACAGCGCGGTCATCCAGCTCAACGTCCGTACCTACGACGACGCCACGCGCGCCCAGGTGCTGGGTGCGATCGAGCGGATCGTGCTGGCCGAGTGCCAGGCATCCGGATCGCCGGAGGCGCCTCTCATCGAGCAGATCGCCTCCTTCCCGCCCACGGTCAACGACGAAGCCGTCACCGCGCGGGTCGCCGACGCGTTCGCGGCCCACTTCGGCGACGACGCGCACACCGTCGAGCTGCAGACGGCCAGCGAGGACCTGAGCCTGATCCCGGACGCGTTCGGGGTGCCGTTCACCTACTGGGGCATCGGTGGCATCGACCCGGAGCTGTACGCCGAAGCCGTCAGGAACGGCACCGTCGCCCGCGACGTACCGGTCAACCACAGCCCTTTCTTCGCCCCGGTCCTCCAGCCGACCCTGGACACCGGCGTCAGCGCCCTGACCGTCGCCGCCCTGGCCTGGCTCGGCGTCTGAACCGGCTCCGTCCGCGAAGTCGCGGGGCCGGACCCCGGATCAGGCGAGCCAGTCGGCGTAGCGGGTGGAGGAGAGACGGGCGTTCTTGTCGGTGAGGACGTCACCCTTGACGGCGGCGAACATGCCGGCGGTCGGGTCCGTGACGACGGTGCGGCCGTCGGACGCGTGGGCGACGGTGATCCGGCCCAGCTCGTCCAGGGTGAAGACGTCCGGGCCCGCGATGTTGCGCACGCCGCCCAGCGGGGAGCCCGCGGCGACCTCGGCCACCGCCAGGGCGACGTCCGCGGCGGCGATCGGCTGGATCGGGGTGGCGGGCAGCCGGACGGTGCCGTCCTCGGTGGTCCAGGAGAGCACCGACTCGACGAACTCCATGAACTGGGTGGCGCGGACGATCGAGTAGGGGATGGGCCCGGCCGCGAGGATGTCCTCCTGGAGCTTCTTGGCCCGGTAGTAGTCCAGTTCGGGAACCTGGTCCACGCCCACGATCGAGAGGACCACGAAGTGGCCGACGCCGCCCTTCGTACCCGCCGCCAGGAGGTTGTCCATCGACTTCTGGAAGAACGCCGGGGACGCCTCGTCGAAGGTGGGCGAGTTCGTCAGGTTGACGATGGCGTCGGCCCCCGCCACCGCCTCCTCCACCCCGCGTCCGCCGATGACGTCGACTCCGGTGGACTGCGCGTGCGGAACCGCCTCGTGACCTGCGGCGTTGAGATCGTTGACGACCTGCGAACCGATCAGCCCGGTGCCGCCGATGACCGCGAATTTCATGGGACGCCCTTCGCTCGGAGATGTATCCGAAATATGACATAAGGGCGTTCGTCGGGTGTCGTCCGAGCGTGGCGTCCGGGTGCATCCGGCGGTCGCGCGGGAGCCTTCACCCCGTGTGGTTCACCGCCCCGGCCGCTCGGACCCGCCGCCCTGCCGCGTACCCCGCAGGGCGAAGTCGGAGCGGACCACGGCACCGGGGCGCAGGTGCCGGCGCCGGACGGGCGGGTGCCTGTCCCGGCGAGGACGCGATGACGTTCAGGTACCCGGGCAGGCCCGCCGGCGCGTACCGGCCGAGTGCGGCGGTGGTGCGTACGAGCTGCCGCCCGAGGCCGTCGACCACGGTGACGAAGGCGTGGTGGACGGGGCCGCCACCGACGCCGTGCACGGTGCCCGGGACCGAACGCGCCCTGCGCGACCAGCTGCGCGAGAAGCCGGCGCCACCGATTGGGGCCCCTCTCCCCGGCCCTCTGGCGCAGCCCCCACGACCGTACGGAACTGGCGCGGGCGGCCCTCGCCGACCGGCCCGGAGTGCGCCTGGACGTCTTCCGCTCCGACACCGCCGGCCCCGCGGAGGACCGGTCCCTCGCGGCCAGGGCCTGGGACCTGGACGCCCTCGACCGCGCCTACGAAGCGCTGCTCACGGCGCACGCGCCCGCGAGATGTTCCCTCGACTCGCTCGACCTCTCCCGCCCGTTGGCCGTACCGTGGCGTCACGGGCCGACGAGAGCCCCCGCGCCGGCCGCCGGAGGCGCCGCCTCGGCTTCCGCCGCCGGGGCGAAGAAGCGGGCGGCCCGGTCGAGCGCGTCGGCGTCCTCCAGTACCTGGCCCGGCCGCGTGCCGTTGGCGAGCAGCACGCCGCCCCAGTCCATGCGCAGGTAGTCGGCGGTGTTGCGCAGCGTGCCGATCAGCGGATCGGCGAGAGAGGCGTCGGCCGACGCGTAGGCGGTCACGCCCCACAGGGTCTTCTCGCGCATCTCCTCCGTGAACCTCGGGCCGGGGACCCGCATCCACCCCGACCAGTGGTCCAGATAGAGCTTCACCTCCGCCGAAACGCTGTACCAGTACAGCGGGCTGACGATGACGATGTCCGTGGCTCCGCGCGTGGCCTCCCGGAGCATCCCGGCGTTCCCGTCCGGCTCCTCGTACAGCCCCGTGCCCGTGTGCCGCAGGTCCTCGAAACGCGGCAGCGGGTGGTCGCTCAGCCGGATCCACCGCTGGGCGACGGAACCGGGAAGGGCGGCGGCGGCACGACGGGCCAGCGCCTCGGAGTTCCCGGCCGGACGCGAGCTGCCGAGGACGAAGAGAAAGGACCTGGAGGAGTGCATGGTGTGACTTCCTGGGTGACGGGTGACGGGTGACGGGTGACGGGTGACGGGTGACGGGTGACGGGCGAGGGGTGACGAGTTCTGAAGGGCGGGCGGTGAGTGGCGGGCGGAGGACGGAGGACGGCGACCGGTCGGCGCGATGAACGGCGACGACACCACGATCGCGCGCCCGTGTCCCCCTGGCATACCGATCCGATACCGGTCCGCCGACGAAGCATGTCAGCCACCCTCCCCGGAGGGCGGCGGTCCGCGCCCCGATACGGTGGTGGTCCATGGCACTGACTGCACTGTGGACCTTCGCCCTCGTCGTAGGGCTCCTCACTCTCACCCCGGGTCTCGACACCGCCCTGATCCTGCGCACCTCGGCCCTCGGCCGGCGTCGGCGGGCCTGGGGAGTCGTCCTCGGCATCCAGAGCGGCACCCTCACCTGGGGCGCCCTCACCTCCCTGGGCGTGACCGCGCTCCTCACCGCCTCCCACCTCGCCTACGAGACGCTCCGCTGGGCGGGAGCCGCCTACCTCGTGTGGATGGGCGCGCGGATGCTCCGCGACACCTTCACAGGCCGGACCCCGACGGCGGACGACGTACCGGTGTCCCCGCTGCCCGCCGGGGCGGACTCCGTGGGCGGCGGCTGGCGCCAGGGACTCCTGACCAACCTGCTCAACCCGAAGATGGGCGCGTTCTACCTCGCCGTCCTGCCCCAGTTCATCCCGCCCGGCGCCGACCACTTCACCGCGGGACTCCTGCTGACCAGCGTGCACATCGTCCTCGGGCTGGTGTGGTCGGCCGTGCTGATCGGCTGCGCCCGGCTCCTCGGCGGCTGGCTCCGCAAGCCCCGTGCCCGCCGTCTGCTCGACCGGATCACCGGCACGGTCGTGGCCGGCTTCGGCATCCGCCTGGCGTTCGGTGAGTGAGGAGCCGGGGCGGGCGGCGCGCTCGTACCCGGCCGTGCGCAGCGCCCGGACGGCGGCGCGCCCGGCCGGAGCCCCGTCGGCCCAGCGGATCGAGTCGCGGTCGAAGCGCGCGCCCGGCAGACCGTCGCCGCTCACCCACGACGCGGCCCGGGCGAGCGGCCCGAGCTGGTCGCCGACGCAGTGCAGACCGTGCACGCAGGTGACCAGGGTGTAGGCCCGCGAGGGGCGCGCTCCAGCAGGTCCTGGGAGGGCCGCTACCATCCGGCGTGACCCAAAAGAGCAAACCGGATGTACACCGCACGCGCATATTCGCCGACCTGACCCCGCTGCGCACCTCCCCCGACTACCGGCGGCTGTGGTTCGGCAACACCGTGTCCTGGATCGGGCAGGGCATGACCTCGCTCGCGGTGTCCCTCCAGGTGTACGACCTCACCGGGTCCGCCTTCTCCGTGGGCCTCATCGGCTTCTGCTCCCTCGTGCCGCTGGTCTTCTTCGGCCTGTACGGCGGGGCCGTCGCCGACACGATGGACCGGCGCAAGCTCGGACTCGGCAGCTCCGCAGGATCCTTCCTGCTCTCGGCGGTCCTGGTCGCCTCCGCCTTCGCGGGGGTGGAACAGGTCTGGTTGCTGTACACGATCGTCGCCCTCCAGGCCGTCTGCTTCGCGCTCAACTCCCCGGCCCGCAGCTCGATGATCCCCCGGCTGCTGCCGCCCGAGCAGCTCCCCGCGGCCAACGCGCTCGGCTCCCTCACCAGCACCACCGGCACCCTCGTCGGCCCCATGCTCGGCGGCGTGATCGTCGGCTGGTGGGGCTACCGCGCCGCGTACACGGTGGACGTCGTCACCTTCACCGCCTCCCTGTACGCCATGTGGCGGCTGCCGGCGATGCTGCCTGACCGGAGCGACGACGCCCGCGCGGGAGAGGCCGTGTCCGGCACAGGTTCCACGGCGGGGCAGCGGCCCGAGCGGGCCTCCGTGCTGGAAGGGCTGCGGTTCCTCGGCACCCGCCCCAACCTGCGGATGACCTTCTTCAGCGACCTCTGCGCGATGGTGCTCGCCAGCCCCAAGGCGCTCTTCCCCGTCGTCGCGATCGTCTGGTACCACGGCGACGCCCGCACGACCGGACTGCTCGTCGCGGCCCCGGCGTTCGGCGCCCTCCTCGGCGGAGTCTGCTCGGGCTGGCTCGGGCGGGTCAGGCGGCACGGGCTCGCGGTCGTCTGCGCCGTCGCCGGCTGGGGTGCGGCGATCGCCGCCTTCGGCCTCACCCGCCAGCTCTGGCTCGGCATCGTCTTCCTGGCACTGGCGGGCTGCGCCGACACCTTCTCGATGGTCTTCCGCGGCACCATGCTCCAGGCCGCCGTGCCGGACCGGATGCGCGGGCGGCTCCAGGGCGTCTTCATCGTCGTGGTCGCCGGAGGCCCCCGCCTCGGCGACTTCCTGGCCGGCTCCGTCTCCGACCTCGCCTCCCCGGGCGTCGCCGTCACCGGCGGCGGCGTCGCGTGCGTGGTCGCGGTGCTGCTGCTGGCGCTGAAGTGGCGGGGCTTCCTCCGCTACGACGCCAGGAACCCGCAGCCCTGACGCCAGGAACCCGCAGCCCTGACGGCGCCGGACACCCGGACACCCGGACACCCGGGCCCCCGGCCCGCCCGGGATGTGGCGGCGAGCCGTCCGGGATGCGGGACGTGGTTGTCGGGCGGGCAGCGGGCGGATCAGGATGCCCCCATGGCCCCTGCCCCGGTTTCGCGACGCCCCGTGGTTCAACCGCGTGTCCCGACCGGTTGCTGTCGGGCCGAGCGCTGTCCGGCCGAGCGCTGTCGTACGTCCTGCTGACGCGCACCGCGTCCCGCTCGCCCACCCCCTCCGTCCCCCGCCCGTCCCCCGCCCGTTCCCGCCGCGCGCCGGTGGCACACGGGCGCGGCGGGCCGGTGCCCGGAGCCGCTCCCGCCTTCCACCGCTCCCGCCTTCCACCGCTGCCGATCGGGGTCCGCCATGTCCGAGAGCTCCCTCCTGCTGCACTGGTTCCTGCCCACCGGCGGCGACGGCCGCGATCCCGGCGGGGTCACCGCCGTACAGGGCCGGACCACCTCCGCCACCCGCCGCCGCGCCGACATCGGCTACCTCGCGCAGGTCGCCCGCGCCGCCGAGACCGCCGGGTTCCACTCGCTGCTCACCCCGGTCGGGCTGGGCTGCGTCGACCCGTGGATCCTCAGCGCCGCGCTCACCCAGCACACCGAGCGGATCGGCTTCCTCGTCGCCTTCCGCGCCGGATTCACCAGCCCCACGCTCCTCGCCCAACAGGCCGACGCCTTCCGCCGGTTCGCCGGAGGCCGGCTCTCTCTCAACGTGGTCACCGGAGGTGATCCCGCCGAACAGCTCGCCTACGGCGACGCGTTGCCGCACGACCAGCGGTACGCCCGCACCGATGAGGTGATGGCGGTGCTGCGCGACCTCCTCGACGGCAAGGAGGTCGACCACGACGGCGAACACCTGCGGATCGAGGGCGCCAAACTCACCGACCCGGCCGTCCAGTACCGGGTTCCCCTGTACTTCGGCGGCGCTTCCCCCGCCGCCGAGGCGGTCGCCGCCCGCCGGGCCGACGTCCAGCTCCTCTGGGGCGAGCCGCCCGCCGCCATCGCCGCACGCGTCGCGCGGCTGCGCGCGGTGGCCCCCGCCCTGCGGTACGGCATCCGGCTGCACGTCATCAGCCGGGACACCTCCGCCGAGGCGTGGGCCGAGGCCGACCGGATTCTGGGCGGCATCGACCCGGAGGCGGTACGGGCCAGCCAGGAGCGGTTCGCGCGGATGGACTCCGTGGGCCAGGCCCGGATGACCGCCCTGCACGGCGGCAGCACCGACGCCGCCGAGCTGGAGATCTCCCCCAACCTCTGGGCCGGGATCGGCCTGGTGCGCGAGGGGGCCGGTACCGCGCTGGTCGGCTCGCACGACGAGGTGGCCGCCCGGCTCGACGAGTACCGGCGCCTCGGCGTGGACGAGTTCGTCCTCTCCGGATACCCCCACCTGGAGGAGGCGTTCCGGGTCGGCGAAGAGGTCGCCCCCCGCCTCCGCGCCCTCGCGAAGGCACCCTGAGCGGCACCCCTCAGCCGGCGTCCGGCGCCTCGCCCACGATGCCCCGGGCGATCCCCAGCGCCACCAGGTCCTGCGGCCGCAGGCCGAGTTGGTCGGCCGTCTCGTCGGCCTTCTCCGGCGGGCGCTTGAGGATCGCCGCCGCCGACTCCGGTGCGATGACCGAGAAGTAGCTGTCCGCCGTGACGTAGGTGCGGCCGGGGGAGGCCAGGGCGAGCGCGCCGCCCGAACCGCCCTCGCCGATCACCAGCGTGGTCACCGGCACCCGCGCCTGTGCGACAGCGGCGAAGGTCTCGGCGATGGCAGGGCCCGCCCCGGACCGCTCGGCCGCCGCGTCGTTGGCGGCGCCCGGGGTGTCGATCAGGGTGAGTACGGGGACGGAGAGCCGGTCCGCGAGCCGGATGGTCCGGGCCGCCGTCCGGTAGCCCGCCGGCCGGGTGGGGGTGCCGCACTGGGCGACGTACGCCACCGGCCGGCCCCCGTGCAGCCCGAACCCGCAGAGCGTGCCGGGGTCCGTGCCGCCCGCCCGGTCGCCGTGCAGGGGCAGCCGGTACGCGAAGTACGCGTCCAAGTACGCCTCGGCGCGGGGTCGTTCCGGTGCGCGGGCCAGCGCCACCGCCTCCCGGCCGGTCTCCGGGAGCCGGGTGCGGGAGAGCGCCTCGGGCACCGGCGCGGGCCGTACGCCGGAGGCCCGGGCCGCTTCCCCAAAGCCGCCGCCCAGCACCGCGAGCCACCGGCCCAGCGTCCCCGCCAACCCGGCCCGGTCCACCACGGCGTCGACCTGCCCAGCCGCCGACTGTCCCTCGGCCGTGTACGCGTACGGCTCCGCGTCCGCCGGGCGTACCCGCGAACCGGCGAACCCGACCTGCGCACCCGCCAGCGCCAGCACCACGTCGGCACCCGCGCCCACCGTGGCCCAGCCGCCGCCGGTCGTCGGGTCCCGCAGCACCGCGAGTTGCGGCAGCCCGGCCGCCCGCAGCTCCGCCGAGGCGCGGGCCACCCGCTGGAGCTGGGTGAGCGCGACCATGCCCTCCTGCATCCGGCTGCCACCCGTGGCGACGAGGGAGACCAGCGGCAGCCGCAACTCCCGGGCGAGGGTGTACGCGGCCGTCAGCCGGTCCCCGGTGCGCTGACCCAACGAGCCGCCCAGGAAACCGAATTCGAAGGCGAGCAGCACGCAGGGGTGCCCGCCGACCGAAGCCGTGCCGTGCACCACCGACTCCGCCTCACCGGTCCGCTCCTCGGCCCGTGCCAGCGCCGCCCCGTAACCGCTCCAGCCGAGCGGTCCGTCCGGTGTCCGCGCCCCGCCCGGATGGTGGCCTTCGCCGGGGGCCGGCCGCTCGTCGAAGGTGTCCGCGACAGCCGCGATCATCTCGCGCGCGCTCTGGCGCGCCGGCCCCTCAGCCACCGTGCCCCGGCCCCTGCGAGGCGGCCGTCAGGGCACGCTTCATGATCTTGCCCAGGTCGTTGCGCGGCAGGGCGTCGAGATGGTGGACGACGCGGGGGCGCTTGTGCGGGGAGAGGAGCTTTGCCACATGGTCCGCCAACTCGGCCGCACCGGGCGGCGATCCGGGATCGGCCGGGACCACCCAGGCGACGATCCGCTCGCCGAGATCCGCGTCCGGCTCACCGGTGACGGCGGCCTCGCGGACCCCGGGGTGGTCGAGCAGCGCGTTCTCGATCTCGCCCGCCCCGATCTTGTAACCGCCGCTCTTGATCAGGTCGGTGGCCTTGCGCCCCACGATCGTCACGTACCCGTCCGGGGCCACCGTGGCCATGTCGCCGGTACGGAACCAGCCGTCCTCGGTGAACGCCGCCGCCGTCGCGTCCGGCCGGTTGAGGTAACCGCTGAAGAGGTTCGCCCCGCGCACCTGGATCTCGCCGATCGCCTCCGGCCCGGAGACCGGGGAACCGTCCTCCTCCACCAGGCGGAGCTCCACCCCGGCGAGCGGCGGGCCGACCGTGCCGGGCCGGGGAACACCGTCCGCCCGGACACCGGTGTTCATCAGGGTCTCCGTCATGCCGTACCGCTCGATCACCCGGCGCCCGGTCGCGGCGTACAGACGCGCGTGGTCGTGGACCGGCAGCGCGGCCGAGCCCGAGACCAGCAGCCGTGCCCCCGCCAGCGCCCCGGCCAGCGCCGTCCCGGTCTCCCCGGCGTCGGCGAGCACCTCCGCCAGGCGGTGGTACATGGTGGGGACGCCGAACAACATCGTCCCCCCGTCGGCCAGTTCGCGGGCCACCCCTTCGGCGGAGAACCTCCCCAGGTGACGTACCGAACCGCCCCGGCGCAGAGGTCCCAGCACCCCGAGGACCAGGCCGTGCACATGGAACAGCGGCAGCGAGTGGACGAGGACGTCCTCACCGGTCCATCCCCATGCGTCCTCCAGCGCGTCCAGCGAGGCGGCGACCGCCCGGCGGGGGAGGACCGCGCCCTTGGGCGGCCCGGTTGTCCCGGAGGTGTAGACGATCAGCGCGGCCGTCCCGGGGCCGGGCTCGACGGGGACGGGCCCGGGAGAGGCCGGTGCGTCCGCGTCCACGCGCACGTCGATCCGGGGGAGCGCGGCGAGCACCGGCGGCAGGACGTCGCCCGGTGCCGCGAGCACGGCGGCGGGCGCGCTGTCGGTGACGATGTGCGCGAGTTCCCGCTCGCCGGTCTTCGGGTTGAGGGGTACGGCGGGCACGCCCGCCAGGAGCGCGGCCACCACGGCGACGACGGTCTCCGCGGACGGGGTCGCCCACACGGCGACCCGGCCGCCCGCCCCGGTGATCCGGGGCCGCAGCGCCCCCGCGAGATCCCCGAGGCGGGCGTACGAGAGGGAGAGTTCACCGAACCGGACGGCCTCCCGGCCTTCATTACCGGCGGCCGGGGGATTCTGGAGCGCGGGGAGAAGTGGCGTCACGCCCGCCAGACTAAGGGCTGTCCCGGGGGAATCAGCCCGAGTCCCGCTGGATGTTCCGCATCCGCCCGTACGCGTACACGCAGCCCGCCAGCGCGAGATCGGACAGCAGCATGAACCCGATCGAGTACGAGCCCTTCGCACTGTAGATCGCGCCCATCACCAGCGGCGGCACGAACCCGCCGAGGCCGCCCATCGCGCCGACGATGCCGGTCACACTGCCCACCTTCGGCTGTGGCGTCACCTGCGAGACCAGCGCGAAGACGCTGCCGCTGGCGGTGCCGAGCCCGGCCGCCATGGCGAGCAGCGCGATGGTGCCGCCCGGGTTCAGCGCCGGGTCGAAGGCCTGGACGATCGCCATCAGCGCGGCCAGCAGCAGGGCCCCGGCGGTCACCAGCGCCGGGTGCACGTGGTCCGACAGATAGCCGCCGATCGGCCGGAAGACGACGGTGACCAGCGCGAATCCGGCCGCCTTGGTGCCCGCGTCGGTGGGGGACATCTCGTACCAGGTCTTGAGGTACGTCGGCAGGTACACGCCGAACGCCACGATGCCGCCGAAGCCGATCGCGTAGAGCGCCGACAGCTCCCAGGTCACCCGCAGTTTCCCCGCCTCGGTGAGCCGGTGGACCAGGGTGTCGGCCGGTACGGGCCGGTCGGGGCGGTCGGTGATCAGGAAGGCGGCCAGCAGCGCGTACACCACGAGCGCGCCCGCGACCACCAGGAACGGCAGGTTGTCGCCGTGCTTGGCGATGCGCGGGGTGAAGTACCCGGAGAGCGCCACACCGCCCATGCCCATGCCGAAGACACCGAGCGCGAGTCCCCTGTCGGAGGGCGGGAACCAGGAGTTGACCAGCGGGATGCCGATGGCGAACGTGGTGCCGCCCAGCCCCAGCAGGAACCCGACCGCGAGCATCGCCCCGTACGAGTCCTTCGCCGGGATCAGCAGCAGCACCGGCACGATGGTCAGCGCCGACACCGCGGGGAACATCAGCCGCGCCCCGTACTTGTCGGTCAGCGCGCCCACCGGGATGCGGCCGAGCGAGCCGACGATCACCGGCACCGCGACCAGGAAGGACTGCTGGAACGAGCTGAGTCCGAGCCGGTCCTTGAACTCGCCCGACAGCGGCGAGACCAGGTTCCACGCCCAGAAGGTCAGTGCGAAGCCGATCGTCGCCACGACGAGGTTGCGGTACGCGGCGGCGGACGGCTTGGCCGCCACCGGGGCGGCGGGCTGCTTGGGGGCTGCTGTGTCCACGGCCCCAGTCAAGACCGCCCTCCCACCGGCAGCCCGCCGGACTGCTCCGAGCGGGGGACCGCGGAGGCGCAGACGCGACGGCGGGGCCGCGCTCACGCCCGGTGCGCGCCCGTGCTCCCACCGTCCCCTCCGCAGTCGGTTTCGTCCGAATGCTGCGACAATCGCGGTATGGACCGGCTGGACAGAGAAATACTCGCCATCCTCCAGGAGGACGCCCGGATCTCGTACCGGGACCTGGGCGTCCGCGTCGGGCTCAGCGCCAACGCCGCGGGCGACCGGGTACGCCGGATGCGCCGGGACGGAGTCATCCGCGGCTTCACGGTGATCATCGATCCCGCGGCCGACACCCGCTCCGGACTCGTCGTCTTCATCGACGTCTCGTTGCGCCTGGACACCACCAACGAGGAGTTCGAACGCTCCGTGCTGACGCTGCCGGGCATCACCGAGGTGGTGCACCTGACCGGCGGCCACGACTACCTCGTACGGGCCACGGCCGCCGACCCCGGCGCGCTCGACAGCCTGCTGCGGCGCCTCAAGCGGGACGCGGGCGTCGCCCACTCCATCACCCGGATCGCCCTGCGGGCCGCGCCCACCCGCTGACCCCCGGCGGCGGTTCAGGGCGTGTCCCCAACCTCACGGGTCAGTACACCTGAAGCGTGCGTGCCGGGCGTCGCCGGACAGGCGGGACTTTCGCAACACGCTTCAGATCGGCGCCTGCCAGGTGAGCGGCGGCCGCCGCTCGCCTCGCTCGTCCTGCCCGTCGTCCGAAACCAGCAACCGCACCGCGCGTCCCCCGTCCGGCAGCCGGACCGTCGCGTCCACCTCGACCTCGATCGCGGAAACCCCCGTCCGGCGATGGGCGGCGGCCAGCGCGCCCCGCAGGGTCGCCAGCAGCTCGCCGGCCGCCGGCTCGGTCACCAGGGCGTCCACCGGGCCCGCGAAGTGCACCGACGGCTGGAAGCCCAGCAGCGCCGAAGCCCCGGCCGTCTCCCGCAGCACCCGGCCCCGGAACGTCGTCGGCGCGTCGGCGGGCGGCTGCTGGAGGGCGAAGATCGTGGTCCGCACCTCCTGGATCGTCGAATCCAGCTCGTCCACGGCCCGTACCAGCAGGCCGTCCGCCTCCACCGCGTCGCCCGGGTCACCGGCCCACTCCGGGGCCTTCGTCGCCGCCACGGCCCGGCGGCGGGCCGACTCCAGCGTCATCTCGGTCGCGAAGAGCCGCTGCACCACGAGATCGTGCAGGTCACGGGCGATCCGGTCGCGGTCCTCGTAGACCGCGAGCTGCTCCCGGTCCAGCTGGGCGTCGGCCAGCACCAGGGCCAGCGCCGCCTGCGAGGCGAACTGGGTCGCGAGCTGTCTGTCCGCCGAGGTGTACGGGCGGCCGCCCCGCAGCCGGGGCAGGGCGAGGGTGCCGATCAGCCGGCCGCCGCTCTCCAGCGGCAGCATCATGCTGGGCCCGTACCGGTGGCGCACCGAGGTCGTCATCATCGGGTCGGTCGCCGCGTCCTCCAGGAACACCGGCTGCCCGCTCAGCAGATGGACGAGAACGGGGGAGCCGGGCGCGATCGAGGCGCCCAGGATGCCGGTCGGGTCCTCCAGGGTCGAGACCGTGACGATCTCCATGCCGCCGTCCTCGCGGGACTGGAGGATCACCCCGGCCGCCGCTTCCGCGAGCACCCTGGCCCCTTCGGCGACCGTCTGCAGCGCCTCGGCCCGGCTCGTTCCGGTGAGCAGCGCCGTGGTGACGGCCGCCGACCCCTGCAGCCAGCGTTCCCGCTGGAGGGCCGATTCGTAGAGCCGCGCGTTGCTGATCGCGATGCCCGCCTGGGAGCCCAGCACCCGCAGCAGCGCGTCGTCCGCGTCGGTGAACGGCCGGCCGCCGCTCTTCTCGCAGAGGTAGAGGTTGCCGAACACCTCGGTGTCGACCCGTACAGGAGTGCCGAGGAAGGTGTGCATGACCGGGTGACCGGGCGGCACTCCGGCCGAACGCGGATCACGGGTCACATCGTCGGAGCGCAGCGGCCGGGGGTCGTGGATCAGTGCGCCGAGCACTCCCTTGTGGCCGTCCGGGAGCGCTCCGATGCGACGGCGCTCCTCGTCGCCGAGGCCCGCCGTGTAGAGCTCGGTGATCCGGCCGGATTCGGGGTCCAGCACGCCGAGGGCGGCGTAACGGGCGTCGGTCAGCAGGGACGCGGTGTCCACGATCTGCTGGAGCGTGGTGCCCAGCCCCAGATCGGTGCCGACACTCAGCACCGCCTCCAGCAGCTCCGGCAGCCGGGGCGCGTAGCCGTGCGGCGCGCCCTCCGGCCGGTCGGGACCGCCCGCCGCGACGGGGGTGTCCTGCGGCCGGTCCGGACCGCCGCTGCCGCGCTCGCGCGCCATCCGCCTCGCCCCAGCCCCGTCGAGCGGTCAGCCGACGAGCGGGTTGAGGACCATCGGGGCGATCGTGCCGTCCAGCATCGCGCCGAGGCCGAGGATCGAGCAGACGTCGGGCCGCTCCGCGATGGTGACCGGCATCCCGGTGGCCGTCCGCAGCAACTGGTCGAAGCCCGGCAGCAGGGCGCTGCCGCCGACCATCATGATGCCCCGGTCGGCGAGGTCGGCGACCAGATCGGGCGGGCAGTCCCGCAGCACCTTGCCGAGGCCGTCCACCACCGCGGTGAGCGGGGTGTGGATCGCCTGCCGCACGGCGGCCGTGTCCACCTGCACCGAACGGGCCAGCCCCGTCGCCACGTCACGGCCGTGGATCTCGGTCACGGCGGGGCCCTGCGGGGTCAGCCCGGTGCCGCTGAGGGCCAGTTGGAGGGGGCGTACGGACTGGCTCGGCAACATCAGTTCGTGGTGCTGGCGCAGGTGCTGGATCACCGCGTTGTCGATGGTGTTGCCGCCGATGGGGATGCGTACGGCGGTGACGATCGAGCCCAGCGAGAGCACCGCGATCTGGGTGGTGGCCGCTCCGCACACCATGATCATGGTCGCGGTCGGCTGCTCGACCGGGAGTCCGCAGCCGACGGCCGCGGCGATCAGGGTGTCCACCAGCTCCACCCGGCGCGCGCCGAGCCCGACCAGGGTCTCCACGGTCGCGCGCTGGGCCAGCGGGTCGCTGTCGTGCGGGGTGCAGGCGGCGGCCCGCAGCCGGGGCTTGCGGCGCAGCTGACGGCGGAGCTTCTCGCCGATCAGGTGGCGCAGCATCCGCTGGGCCATCTCGATGTCCACGACGGTGCCGCCCGATACGGGCCGGGCCACCCGGATGTAACTGGGGGTGCGGCCGGTCATCTGCTCGGCGAGCGCGCCCACCGCGATGAGCGATCCGGTGCGGGTGTTGACGGCCGCGACGCTCGGTTCGTCCACGACGAGCCCGAGCCCCTTCACGTACACCCGGGTGCTCGCGGCCCCCAGGTCTACGGCGATGTGGCAACGGCGCAACTGCTCAAGGCTGACGGTCACGGCGGGTTCTCCCGAGAGCGCTGGTGGTGTCCCGGCGGCGGCCGGCTCTCCTTCGCATCGTGGGCGGGGCGGGGGCCGGGCGCGCGTTGAGGTACGCCGGAAGGGGCCCGTGGGACCGGCGGATCCGGAGCGTCCGTCAGCCCGGCAGCAGCCGCTGGAACAGGCCCCAGGTGAATTCGGCGACGTACGGGGCGCGGGTCGCCGGGTCCGTGAAGGCCAGCGCCCAGCGGGTCGGCGCGCTGCCCTCCATCGGGCGGACCGGCGCGAAGGCCCGCGCCACCTCGTCCACGGTGCAGGACCACGGGGTGAGGTCGGCGGCGGTCCGCAGTTCGGGGGCCGGGGTCCCGGGCGCGCGGACCAGCCAGGCGTTCCACACGGCTCCGCCCGGCGCCGCCATCACCTCGAACCGCAGGCCGGGCCAGAGCGGCAGCGCCCACGTCAGCGCGTCGCACTCCAGATCGCCGACCTTGCGCCGGACGGACCGCTCGGGCTCGCCGAGCACGGAGCGGTACCGGCGGAGGACTCCCCGCCCGCCCGGTCCGCGCACCATGGCCTGCCAGCGGCGGTTCGCCTCGCGTGCCTCGGCGAGGGTGGCGCTCAGCTCGTGCCGGGCGTCCTCGGCCAGGTCCGGCTGGTGGTCGGCCATCCGGCGGAGCAGGACGAGCTGGAACTGGAGCGGTCCGAAGGGGGTGGCGGCGGTCATACCGTCCATCCTGCCCCGCGCCCTCTTCCCGGCGCCCAGCCCTCCCGCCGCTCAGGAGCCGTCGGTGGCCGTGGCGACGAGGTCCTCCAGGGCCGTGCGGTCCCCGTCGGGTCCAGCCCCCAGCATCCGGCGCAGCAGGTCCCGCAGCACCGTGCGCTCCGCCTCCGACAGGCCGGCCAGTGGCTCCCGGGCGAAGTCCAGCGCCTCGCGCAGCCGCAGCGCGGTCGCGCGCCCCTTCTCGGTCGGGGCGGCGAGCTTCACCCGCCGATCGTGCGGGTCCGGGCGGCGTTCGACCAGGTCACGGGCCTCCAGCCGGTCCACGATGCCGGTCACGTTCGACGGCTCGCACTTCAGCTTCTGCGCGATCCGACGCATGGGCATCGGCTCCAGGGACAGCAGACCCAGCACCCGTGCCTGGGCGCCGGTGAGCGAGAAGGAGGCGGCGGCCCGGTCGTACTCCTCGTAGTAGCGCGCCACGACAGTGCCGATCAGCTCGACGACTTCGAGGGTCAGAGGATCTGTGCGCGGGGTGGTCATGACACACAGGATACCCAGTTGCTTGACAAGGTGAAATATTCAGGAGCATGGTTGTTTCATGTGGTGAAGCTTTACATGATGAAGCTCTACGCGGTGAAGCCACGCCGCCGTGCGCCCACCGTGTACGCCACCACCCCCCCGCACCCCGCACCGAGGAGAATCCGAGCCCATGTCTGCTGCACTTCCCGCGTCCAGCCGCGAATGGCACCTCGTCGCCCGCCCGCACGGCTGGCCGAAGCCCGAGGACTTCGCGCTGCGTGAGGCGCCGGTCTCGGCTCCGGCCGAGGGCCACGTCCTCGTCCGCAACCTCTACTTCTCCGTCGACCCGTACATGCGCGGCCGGATGAACGACGTGAAGTCGTACACCCCGCCCTTCCAGCTCGACAAGCCGATGGAAGGCGGCGCGGTCGGCGAGGTCGTCGCCTCGAACGCCGAGGGCATCGCGGTCGGCGACCACGTCCTGCACGGCCTCGGCTGGCGCGAGTACGCCGACGTCCCCGCGAACCGCGTGGCCAAGGTGGACCCGGACGTCGCCCCGCTCTCCGCCTACCTCGGCGTGCTCGGCATGACCGGTCTCACCGCCTACGCGGGCCTCTTCGAGGTCGCCTCCTTCAAGGAGGGCGACGCGGTCTTCGTCTCCGGCGCCGCCGGAGCCGTGGGCAGCCAGGTCGGCCAGATGGCCCGGCTCAAGGGCGCCTCCCGCGTCATCGGATCGGCCGGCTCCGACGAGAAGGTCAAGCTCCTGGTCGAGGAGTACGGCTTCGACGCCGCGTTCAACTACAAGAACGGCCCGGTCCGCGACCAGCTCCGCGAGGCCGCCCCGGACGGCATCGACGTCTACTTCGACAACGTCGGCGGTGAGCACCTGGAAGCCGCGCTCTCGTCCTTCAACGTCCACGGCCGCGCCGCCATCTGCGGCATGATCGCGCAGTACAACAGCACCGAGCCGACGCCGGCTCCGCGCAACCTCGCGCTGGTCATCGGCAAGCGGCTCCGCCTGGAGGGCCTGCTCGTCGGCGACCACACCGCGCTCCGGCCGAAGTTCGTCGAGGAGGCCGCCGGCTGGCTGGCCTCGGGCGAGCTGAAGTACCGCGAGACCACCGTCGAGGGCATCGAGAACGGCTTCAGCGCCTTCGACGGCCTGATGCGCGGCGAGAACACCGGCAAGATGATCGTTTCGCTGGTCTGACCGCAGGATCGTCCGTCACCGACAGCTCCGTCACGGACAGCTCGCTCACGGACAGCTCCGTCACCGACAACGGCCTTACCCACAGGAGGAGTACCGCGCATGAGCATCCCGAACATAACCGTCGCCTACACCGCCGTCGCCACCGCCGAGAACGGCCGTGACGGCCGGGTGTACTCCGACGACGGCAACCTCGACGTCGTCGTCAACCCGCCGAAGACGATGGGCGGCAGCGGCAACGGCACCAACCCCGAGCAGCTCTTCGCGGCCGGCTACAGCGCCTGTTTCCAGAGCGCCCTCGGCGTCGTGGCCCGACAGAAGAAGATCAGCATCGCCGGGTCCACCGTGACCGCGTCGGTCGGCATCGGCCAGGCGGACACGGGCGGCTTCGGCCTGGAGGTCACGCTCACCGTCTCCATCCCGGACGTCGGCACGGAGACCGCGCGTGAACTCGTGGAGCAGGCCCACCAGGTCTGCCCGTACTCCAACGCCACGCGCGGCAACATCAAGGTCGACCTCGTCGTCGCCTGACCCCGCCGCACCACGGCGAGGCCGCACCCCCCGGACACCCACTGGCGGCGTCCGGGGGGTGCGCACGTACCCTGGCGCCATGAGTGATCTCGGGGCCGGATTCGGCTACTTGCTGAAGGGGCAGCGCTGGGTCGTCCGGCACGGCCGCTGGTTCGGTTTCGGGCTGCTGCCGGGGCTGATCACCCTCGTCCTGTACCTCGGAGCACTCGTCGGACTCGCCTACGGCGCCGACGACTTGGCCGACTGGTCCACCCCGTTCGCCGACGACTGGTCGTCGCCCTGGCTCGGCCTGCTCCGCAACACGCTGACCGTACTGGTCTTCGCCTTCGGGCTGTTCCTCGCCGTCATCACCTTCACCGCCGTCACGCTCCTGGTGGGCCAGCCGTTCTACGAGTCGCTCTCCGAGGAGGTCGACCGCAGCGAGGGCGGCGAGGTCCCCGAGTCCGGGCTGCCGCTCTGGCGCGAACTCTGGCTCTCCGCGCGGGACTCCGTCCGCATCCTGGTGCGGGTCTCCCTCTACGGCATCCTCCTCTTCGCCCTCGGGTTCATCCCGGTGGCCGGACAGACCGTCGTGCCCGCCCTCGGCTTCTGCGTCTCCGGCTACTTCCTCGCCGAGGAACTCACCTCCGTGGCCCTTCAGCGCCGGGGACGCGACCTGCGCGCCCGTCTGGCGCTGCTGCGCGGCCGGCGGACGCTGGTGCTGGGCTTCGGCGTCCCCCTGACGCTCGCCTTCCTGATCCCGGTCGTCGCGGTGTTCCTGATGCCGGGCGCCGTGGCCGGGGCGACCCTGCTGGTGCGCGACCTCGTCGGCGCGGAGGACGCGGAGGACGCGCAGGGTCCGCAGAACGCGCAGGACGCCTCCGGCGCAACGGTCCCGCCGGTCACCTCGCTCCTGAAGCCCGAGGACGACTGAGGGGCTGAAGCGGCTTCCGGCCCCCGGGGCCCGGCAGGCGTCCGCTCTCCCCGTGCGGCCCGGTCCGCCTCCGTACGCGACCGAGTGCGTTGATTTGGGGCGTAGTTGGCGCGGTGGTCGCCTCGGCGTCTCCTGGCTGACGGAGAGTACGGAGCTGCCCCGTCCCTCCGCACGCGTTCCGGGGCCGGGGGTCGCGCGAGTCGGCACCCGGCCCCGCCAGGAGCCGCCCCATGACCAGCGCGACCTCCGTCGACATACGTTCCCGTCCGGTGGACGGCACGGCAGGACCCGCTCCCGGCGGGGCCCCCGCCCACCGGACGGACATCCAGGGCCTACGGGCCGTCGCCGTGGGGCTGGTGGTGCTCTCGCACGCCGGAGTGGCCGGGGTGGCCGGCGGCTATGTGGGCGTCGACGTCTTCTTCGTGATCTCCGGCTTCCTGATCACCACCCTGCTGCTGCGCGAACACGCCGCCACCGGACGGGTGTCGCTCCGCGCCTTCTACGCCCGCCGCGCACTGCGGCTGCTGCCGGCCGCCTCGCTGGTGACCGTCCTGACCCTGGCCGGGGCCTGGACGTTCCTGTCGAAGGCACGCCTCGCCGAGTACGCGGGAGACGCGCTCAGCAGCGCGCTGTACCTGGTCAACTTCCGCCTGGCGCGGTCCGGTACGGACTATCTGGCGCAGGACAGCCCGCCGTCCCCGTTCCAGCACTTCTGGTCGCTGGCCGTGGAGGAGCAGTTCTACCTGGGGTGGCCGCTGCTCCTGCTGCTGGCCCTGCGTCTCGCCCGGGGGCGTTACGCGCGGGTGGCCCTGCCGCTCGGGGCGGTCTGCCTGGGGTCGTTCGCGCTGAGCGTCCTGCTCACCCGCTCCTCGGCCTCCTGGGCGTACTTCGGCACCCCCGCACGGGCCTGGGAGCTGGGCGCCGGAGCCATGACGGCCCTCGCGGCCGGCCGGCCGGGGCCTGTACCGGCCCCGGGCCGGTCGCGCCCGTGGTTCGCCGCCGCACTGAGCTGGTCCGGCCTGGCCTGCGTGCTCGTCGCGGCCCTCCGGTACGACGACGCGACCCCGTTCCCCGGCCACCACGCCGCGTTGCCGGTGCTCGGCACCGTCCTGGTCCTCGGCGCGGGCGCCGCGCCCGCCCGGTACGGTGCCGGGCTGCTACTGGGCCGGCGGCCCCTGGTGTGGGCCGGCGGACTCTCGTACGGCTGGTACCTCTGGCACTGGCCGCTGCTGGTGATCGGCCCGATGGCGCTCGGCGGCGACGGCGGGGTACCCACGGCGCTCGCGCTGTGCGCGGTCGCCCTCGTCCTGGCCTGGCTGACCCTCCACCTGGTGGAGAACCCGGTCCGCTTCCACCGGGCGTTCGGGGGGCACCCCCGCCGGGCCCTGATGCTGGGCGCCGGGCTCGCGGCAGGGATCACGGCGCTGGCGCTGACGGCCGCCGCCGTGCCGCCGGTGATCGAGACGGGCCCGCCGGCACCGGCCCTCGCCCGGGAGCTGGCCGGGGCCCCGGACCCGGCGGCGCGGCTGACCCGGCTCATCGCCGCCGCACCGGCCGAACTCCCCGCCAACCTCGCCCCCGGCCCGGCCGGGGTGAAGGCGGCCCGGTCCGCCGTCTACCGCGACGGCTGCCAGGCCTCCTACGACAGTACGGAGGTACGGCCCTGCGTCTACGGGGACCCGGCCGGCTCCCGGACCGTGGTGCTCTTCGGCGACTCCCACGCCGCCCAGTGGTTCCCCGCCTTCCAGCGCCTGGCCACCGACCACCACTGGAGGCTGGTCTCCCTGACCAAGGCGTCCTGCAAGGCCGCCGAGGTCACCATCATCAGCGCCCACCGGCCGTACACCGCCTGCGACACCTGGCGGAAGAAGGCCCTCGCACGGATCGAGTCCCTCCACCCCGACCTGGTCGTCGTCACCTCGTCGGACGCGGGAGACCCCTACCGCCCCACCGCCGACCCGCTCGGCCAGTGGACGGGCGGCTTCGAGACCGTCTACCGGCGGCTGGCCGCCCACGGCACCCGCGTCGCCGCCCTCCTCGACACCCCGTGGCCCAAGGGCGACCCGGTGGACTGCGCCGCGGACAACTCCACCCGGCTGCGGGCCTGCGGCACCACCCTCTCCGCCGCGATCCACGACCCGGTGCGCTCCCGGGCCGTGCGCTCCGCGGCCTCGGCGACCGGCGCCACTCTCATCGACCCGCGGGCCTGGGTCTGCGACACCCGCGCCGGTCGCTGCCCCGTCGTCGTCGGCAACGTCTCCGTCTACCGCGACACCAGCCACCTCTCGGACGGCTACACGACCGCGCTGGCCCCGGTGCTGGAGCCGGTGATCGAGGGACTGCTGGAATCCAGGCCCTGAGCCCCGCCCGCTCGGGCCCGGCAGTCCCTCAGGCCCCGACGTACGCCGCCAGATGCTCGCCCGTCAGGGTGGAGCGGGCGGCGACCAGATCGGCCGGGGTGCCCTCGAAGACGATGCGCCCGCCGTCGTGGCCCGCCCCGGGACCGAGGTCGACGATCCAGTCGGCGTGCGCCATGACCGCCTGGTGGTGCTCCACCACGATCACCGACTTGCCGGAGTCCACGAGCCGGTCGAGCAGTCCGAGCAACTGCTCGACATCGGCGAGGTGCAGACCCGTGGTCGGCTCGTCGAGCAGATAGATCCCGCCCTTCTCGCCCATGTGCGTCGCCAGCTTGAGGCGTTGGCGCTCACCGCCGGAGAGCGTCGTCAACGGCTGCCCCAGGGTGAGGTATCCGAGCCCGACGTCCACCAGCCGGCCGAGGATCCGCTCCGCGGCCGGGGTCGCCGCCTCGCCCTCGGCGAAGAACTCCCGTGCCTCGGCTGCCGACATGGCGAGCACCTCGCTGATGTCCCGCCCACCGAGCCGGTATTCCAGCACCGAATCCTGGTAACGGCGCCCCTCGCACTCCTCGCAGACCGAGGCGACACCCGCCATCATCGCCAGATCGGTGTAGACGACGCCGATGCCGTTGCAACCGGCGCACGCACCCTCGGAGTTGGCGCTGAAGAGTGCCGGCTTCACGCCGTTGGCCTTCGCGAACGCCTTGCGGACCGGGTCCAGCAGTCCGGTGTACGTCGCCGGATTGCTGCGCCGCGAACCCCGGATCGGGCTCTGGTCCACCGACACCACGTCCCCGCCCCCGGCCTGCCGCGGCAGCGCCCCGTGCACCAGCGAACTCTTGCCGGAACCGGCGACCCCGGTGACGACCGTGAGCACCCCGAGCGGGAGGTCCACGTCCACGTCCCGCAGGTTGTGCGCGCAGGCGCCCCGGATCTCCAGGGCCCCGGTGGGCTCCCGCACCTCGTCCTTCAGCTTCGCCCGGTCGTCGAAGTGGCGGCCGGTGACCGTGTCGCTCTTCCGCAGTCCCTCCACGGTCCCCTCGAAGCAGACCGTGCCGCCGGCCGCACCGGCGCCGGGACCCAGGTCCACCACATGGTCGGCGATGGAGATCGTCTCCGGCTTGTGCTCCACCACGAGCACCGTGTTGCCCTTGTCCCGCAGCCGCAGCAGCAGGTCGTTCATCCGCTGGATGTCGTGCGGGTGCAGCCCGACGGTCGGCTCGTCGAAGACGTACGTGACGTCGGTGAGCGAGGAACCGAGATGGCGGACCATCTTCACGCGCTGCGCCTCACCGCCGGAGAGCGTGCCGGCCGGACGGTCGAGCGAGAGGTAGCCGAGGCCGATCTCCACGAACGAGTCGAGGGTCCGCCCCAGCGCGGTGAGCAGCGGCGCCACCGAGGGCTCGTCCAGAGCGGCCACCCACGCGGCGAGATCGCTGATCTGCATCGTGCAGGCGTCGGCGATGGAGAGGCGTGCGATCTTCGAGGACCGCGCGCCCTCGCTGAGCCGGGTGCCCTCGCACTCGGGGCAGGTGTCGAAGGTCACCGCCCGCTCCACGAACGCCCGGACGTGCGGCTGGAGCGACTCCTTGTCCTTGGAGAGGAAGGACTTCTGGATCTTGGGGATCAGCCCCTCGTAGGTGAGGTTGACGCCCTCGACCTTCACCTTGGTGGGCTCCCGGTGCAGGAAGTCCCGCATCTCCTTCTCGGTGAAGTCGCGGATCGGCTTGTCCGGGTCGAGGAAGCCGGACCCCGCGTAGACCCGCACGGTCCAGAAGCTGTCGGACTTCCAGCCGGGGATGGTGAACGCGCCCTCGGCCAGCGACTTGGAGTCGTCGTAGAGCTGGGTGAGGTCGATGTCGGAGACGGTGCCCCGGCCCTCGCAGCGCGGGCACATCCCGCCGGTCCGGTTGAAGGTGGCCTTCACGGCCTTCTTGTTGCCGCGTTCGACGGTGATGGCGCCGCTCGCCCGTACCGAGGGGACGTTGAACGCGTAAGCGCTCGGCGGGCCGATGTGCGGCTCGCCGAGACGGCTGAAGAGGATGCGCAGCATGGCGTTGGCGTCGGTGGCGGTGCCGACGGTGGAGCGGGGGTCGCCGCCGAGGCGCTGCTGGTCGACGAGGATCGCGGTGGTCAGGCCGTCGAGCACGTCCACCTCGGGCCGTGCCTGGGTGGGCATGAAGCCCTGCACGAAGGCGCTGTACGTCTCGTTGATCAGCCGTTGCGACTCGGCGGCGACGGTGCCGAACACCAGGGAGCTCTTGCCCGAGCCGGAGACGCCGGTGAACACCGTCAGCCGGCGCTTCGGGAGTTCGACATGGACGTCCTTGAGGTTGTTCACCCGCGCGCCGTGCACCCGGATCAGATCGTGGCCGTCCGCACCGCGCTCCGCCGCCGACCGGCGATCCGTCCCCTGGGCCCTGCTCATGCTGTCTCCTCCTGCGGTGCGGCGTCCTGGCGCGCGTACGGGTGTCCTGGCGTGCGGTGTTCTGCGGTGCGGCGGTCTACCGTGCCACGTTCCGCGGTGTGGCGGGTGTGCGCGTCACTTCTTGTTCTGGGTGAAGCGCAGCATGTTGCCGGACGGGTCGCGGAAGGCGCAGTCGCGGACGCCGTAGGGCTGGTCGAGCGGTTCCTGGATCACTTCGCCGCCTCCTTCGCGGATGCGCTCGAAGGTGGCGTCGACGTCGTCGGTCGAGAAGATGACTCCGCGCAGCAGGCCCTTCGCGAGGAGCTCCGCCACGGCCTGCCGGTCGGCGGCCGAGGCGCCCGGGTCCGCCAGCGGCGGCTCCAGCACGATGTTCACGTCGGGCTGCGAGGGAGAGCCGACGGTCACCCAGCGCATCCCCTCGAACCCCACGTCGTTGCGGACTTCGAGCCCGAGCACGTCGCGGTAGAAGGGGAGCGCCTTGTCGTGGTCGTCGACGGCGATGAAGGTCTGGGAAAGGTTGATGTCCATGCGTTTCACGCTACGGGCGGGGTCATCGTTTCGCTTCTCCATTCCTGACCGGTCGCGTGTGGATCTTCGCGACGCAGGCGGGGACGGCCGCGCCCGCCTCGTGGGAACGCGCCCGGTAGGCGCTCGGGCTCTCGCCGACCAGCTCGGTGAAGCGCGAGCTGAAGGACCCCAGCGAGGTACAGCCGACCTCGAAGCAGACCTCGGTGACCGACAGGTCGCCCCGCCGCAGCAGCGCTTTCGCCCGCTCGATCCGGCGGGTCATGAGGTAGTTGTACGGGGTCTCCCCGTAGGCCGCCTTGAAGCTGCGGGAGAAGTGGCCCGCCGACATCAGGGCGGTACGGGCCAGCGCGGGGACGTCGAGCGGCTCGGCGTACTCGCGGTCCATCCGGTCGCGGGCCCGGCGCAGTCTGCGGAGGTCTTCCAACGACGTCATCCGGCCACCTTCGCACGGGGGCCCCGAGCGCGCCCGGCACTTCGGGGGATCAGGGAGCGCTCGCCATGCGCATGATCGTGCCGTACCCGGGTACGTACCGGGTTCGGGACGGTCCACGCAACCGAGGAGCCCCGCAGCGGACCTGACACCGCTGCGGGGCTCCTCCCCGCCCCGTCTCCGCCCCGCCAGGGGTCAGCGTACGGAGAAGCCGTACTCCGTCGTCGAGACGTACTCCCCGCCCGGCCGCAGCACCGTGCTCGGGAAGTGGGGCCGGTTCGGCGAGTCCGGGAAGTGCTGGGTCTCCAGCGCGATCCCGGCCGACGGCACGAAGGGGCCGCCGCCGAGGTGGTCGGCGGTGTAGAGCTGGATGCCCGGCTCGGTCGTACGCACCGTCAGTGCCCGCCCGGAGCCCGCGTCGTACAGCTCGGCGGAGACTTCCGCGAGGTCGCCCGGAGCGTCCAGGACGTAGTTGTGGTCGTACCCCGGGCCCACCGGCTTCGGCCGGCGGAAGTCGAACCGGGTGCCGTCCACCGGGGCGAGTTCACCGGTCGGCAGGGAGGCGGCGTCCACCGGGGTGATCCGCCCGGCCGCGATCCGCAGCTCGTGCCCGAGCGCGCTGCCGGTGCCCGCGCCGGCCAGGTTCCAGTAGCTGTGGTTGGTGAGGTTCACGACGGTCGGCGCGTCGGTCGTCGCCCGGTAGCCGATCCGCAGCGCCCCGCCCGGCTCCAGCGTGTACGTCACCGAGACCGCGAGCCGTCCGGGGAAGCCTTCTTCGCCGTCCTCGGCGACGAGGCCGAGCTCCACGCCGCCGTCCACCTCGCGGGCCGCCCAGACCCGCTTGTCGAAGCCTCGCGCCCCGCCGTGCAGCTGGTTGGGGCCCTCGTTGGCGGTGAGCCGGTGGGTGCGGCCGTCGAGATCGAAGGAGGCGCCGCCGATGCGGTTCGCGTACCGCCCGCAGACCGCGCCGAAGAAGGGCGAGGCGTGGGTGAGGTATCCGGCGAGGTCCGGCAGTCCGAGGACGATCTCGCCGGGCGCCCCGTCCCGGTCCGGCACCTCGACGGACTGCTGAATCGCGCCGTACGTCAGCAGGCGTACCCGGGTCCCGTCGCGCTCCAGGGTCCAGCGCTCCACGGACGTACCGTCCGGGAGAGTGCCGAACGCGTCACTGCTGATCGTCGTCGTACTCGTACTCATGATCGGACTTTACGCTGGTGGCGCGGCTGCCGTGACATTGCGGTAGGCGATCTCCGCCAGCCGGGCCTGCCCGTCGCGCCCCGGGTGGAACCAGTCCCACGGACTGAGTTGGGCGCCGGTGAACGGATAGTCGTAGACCGCGTCGCCGTCGTACCTGCAGAGCTCGTCCCCGGCGCACACCTCGCGCAGCACCTTGTTGTACTCCACCACCCGCTCGCGTACGGCGGCCCGCCGGGCGGTGGCGGCGGCGCCCATGTCGTCGGCGTCGGCCAGCATCGACTTGCAGATCCCGAGCTTCCAGACCTGCTTGCCGAGCGGGTTGCGGCGCCCGGTCGACCAGAGCCGCCACAGGTCCGGCACGCTCGACACGTACACCTGCGCCTTCGGGACGGCGGCCCGCAACTGCCGCAGCGACAGGTCGAAGGAGAACCGGAAGTCCTCGACGGACGTCATGGACGCCACCGAGCCCCGGCAGGCGTCGTTGGCGCCGATCATCACCGTCACCAGCTCCGGCCGCTCCCGCGCCGCCTCGGCCATCTGCTCCGGCAACTGGGCGATCCGCGCGCCCGACACGGCGTGGTTCCAGCTGTGCGCCGTCACCTCGGACGGACCGAGGAGCCGGGCGGCGAGACTGCGCACCGCGGTGTCCGTCCCGGTGGCCCAGGAGACCTCGGGGCAGTCGGCCAGCACCGAGCAGGCGTCGAACCCCCGGGTCATCGAATCGCCGACCGCCGCGACCGAGCCCGGACGGCGATTCCACACCGGACCGGCGGGCGCCGCGGCCGTGGCGCGACCGGCGCCCTTCGGTGCGCTCTTCGCACCGCCGTCCGCCCCTCCGGAACACCCCGTCAGCACGAGTGCGCCGGCGCACGCCCATGCCGCCATTCCGGTGACGGCGGTCCGCGGGCGGCGACCCCGCCATGTGCGTTCCGGCATCTTGAACCTCCGGTCGTTGCTGGCCTATGCCGCTGGTCCTGGCCCCCGGCACACCCCGTACGCGCAGGCGTGCGCCGGGCGTGCTCCGCCGGGTGAAAGCGGGCGAATGAGGGGCCCGGGACCGACCGTACGTCACACGTCCGGCCCCGGCGCACGGTAGCTTTTTCCCGGAGAGCCAGTGAGGCCCGCCCGCCCGCGCCCCGCACGGGAGGTCCGGTAAGTTACCTCACGTCACATACTGTCCGTTTTCTGGAGATTATCTCCCGATGCTGTTTACTGATGACAACCTCGGGAGCCGGCCGGGAACAGGCGGCATGGGCGCGAGGCCGCTGGGGAAGGCGTACCTCGTCCCACACGGGAGGTTCCGGTGACGACACGTGGAGTCCTGTACGTACACTCCGCACCGCGCGCGCTCTGTCCGCACATCGAATGGGCGGTGGCAGGCGTACTCGGGGTGCGGGTCCAGTTGGACTGGATCAGACAGCCGGCCGCGCCCGGCACCTGGCGGTCCGAGTTCTCCTGGCGGGGCCGCGCCGGCACCGCCTCGGAGCTGGCCTCCGCCCTGCGCGGCTGGGACCTCCTCCGCTTCGAGGTGACCGCCGAACCGTGTGCCACGGCCGAGGGTGAGCGCTACAGCTCCACCCCCACGCTCGGCATCTTCCACGCGGTCACCGGCATGAACGGCGACATCCTCGTCCCCGAGGACCGGCTGCGGGCGGCCCTGACGCGCTCCGTGCGCGGGGAGTCCGACCTGGAGGCGGAGGTCGCGGGACTCATCGGCAAACCCTGGGACGACGAGCTGGAATCCTTCCGGCACGCCGGCGAGGGCGCCCCGGTCCGCTGGTTGCACCAGGTGGTCTGAGCCCCCGCGCGCCCAGGGGCTCACGTGCCCTCAGGAGCCGTGTTCCACATGGTGAATCACCGGCGGCCGAGGGGCGCGGCTTCACTACGCTGCGCACGCATGACCTTCCACGAGGTGCGCGGCGCCACCCTCCACCACGACGACACCGGCCCCCGCGACGGAACACCCGTCGTCCTGATCCACGGCCACCCCTTCGACCGCACGCTCTGGGCCCCGCAGGCGCGGGCGCTGACGACGGCCGGATACCGGGTGATCACCCCGGACCTCCGTGGATACGGCGCGAGCGGGGTGACGGAGGGGACGGTGTACCTCTCCGACTTCGCCGACGACCTCGCCGCCCTCCTCGACCGTCTCGGCCTCGCGGACGCGGTCGTCGGCGGTGTCTCGATGGGCGGTCAGATCGCCCTGGAGTTCCGGCGGCGCCACCCCGGGCGGGTACGCGCACTCGTCCTCTCCGACACCTCGGTGCCGCCGGAGACGGAGGACGGCAAGGCGTACCGCAACAAGCTCGCCGACCGGCTGCTCGCCGAGGGCATGGGCGGATACGCCGGTGAGGTCATCGACAAGATGCTCGCCGCCTACAACGTGACCGCCCTGCCCGAGGTGGCCGACCGGGTGCTCGCGATGATGCGGGCCACCGACCCGCGCGGCGCCGCCGCCGCGCTCCGGGGCCGCGCCGAACGCCCCGACCTGCGGCCCGTGCTGGCCGCCGCCGACGTTCCCGTACTCGTCGTGGTCGGCGCCGACGACGTGTACACCCCGGTCGCCGACGCCGAGGAGATGCGCCACCACGCCCCGCACGCGCGGCTCGAAGTGATCGAGGGCGCCGGCCACCTGCCGGGCGCGGAGCAGCCCGAGCGGTTCAACGCGGTCCTGCTCGACTTCCTCACCGAGCAGGTGGCGGGCGTCCGATGACCGCACCGCACCCGCTGCTCGGTCTCTTCCTCGACGCGGCCGAGGGACACTTTCCGCCCGTGGACGGCTCGGTGACGGTGCTGCCGCCCCTGCCCGGTGGGCTGGAGTGCTCCGTCGCGTTCACCGGCCACGCCGTCGTCGCCACCGCACTCCCCGCCGACGAGGTCCTCGGCGCCGGCCCGG
Organism: Streptomyces sp. NBC_00247; assembly: GCF_036188265.1. Taxonomy (NCBI): domain Bacteria; kingdom Bacillati; phylum Actinomycetota; class Actinomycetes; order Kitasatosporales; family Streptomycetaceae; genus Streptomyces; species Streptomyces sp. NBC_00247. Next base: position 5,108,086 of record NZ_CP108093.1, read on the forward strand.
ACGGTTTCGGAGCCTCGCTCGCGCCGGACTTCCTGCGGCTGCTGGGGGGCCCGCACGGCACGGTCGGCGTCACCGACGCGACCCTCACCGCACGGGGCACCGGCGGCCCGCCCCGCCTCGTCCCACTGGACGGCCACGACGAGCACCCGCGCGTCCGGCACGCCCGCCGCCTGCGCCGGAACGTCCGGGTGTACGGCGACGAGCGGGGCATGATCACCCTCGCCGAAGGGCTCGCGGGGCGCCCGGAG